>NZ_JBVIRO010000001.1:1030313-1254987 GCF_055575975.1 Amycolatopsis sp. NPDC033938 | reverse complement strand
CCCCGCCGGACCCCCCCCCCGCCCCCCCTCCCCGGCGGCTCCGGTTTTCCCCCCATAACGCCCCCCCCGGCCCCCGCCGCTTTCCCGGGCCAAAACGCGACGCGCCCATACTGGGCCCAGCCGAGGAAAGGACCCGTCTTGCGAGCGACTGTCATCTACGGCGCCGGCGACGTACGCGTCGAGACCGTCCCCGACCCGAAACTGAGCGAGCCCACCGACGCCCTTCTCCGCGTGGTCCGCTCGTGCGTCTGCGGCAGCGACCTGTGGCCGTACGGCAGCATGCCCGCGCGCGAGCGCGGCGTCCGGATCGGTCACGAGTTCCTCGGCGTCATCGAGGCCGTCGGCTCCGACGTCACCACGCTCAAAACCGGCGACCTGGTCGTCGCGCCGTTCGTCTACTCCGACAACACCTGCCAGTTCTGCCGCGAAGGCCTCCACACCTCCTGCCTGCACGGAGGCTTCTGGGGCGCGAAGGGCGTCGACGGCGGCCAGGGCGAGGCCGTCCGTGTCCCGCAGGCCGACGGCACGCTCGTGAAACTGCCGCACACCGAGGACGACGACCTGCTCGCGTCGCTTCTCACCCTCTCCGACGTCTTCCCGACCGGACATCACGCCGCGACCAAGGCCGGGGTGAACGAGCGCACCACTGTCACCGTCATCGGCGACGGCGCCGTCGGGCTCTGCGCGGTCCTCGCCGCGAAGCGCCTCGGCGCCGAACGCATCCTCCTGATGGGCCGTCATCAGGCTCGTACGGACCTCGGCCGCGAGTTCGGCGCGACAGACGTCGTGTCCGAGCGCGGCGACGAAGGTATCGAGAAGGTCCGAGAGCTGACCAACGGCGAAGGCACGCACACCGTTCTCGAATGCGTCGGCACGAAGGCCGCCTTCGAGATGGGCGTCGGCGCTGTCCGCCCCGGCGGCAAGATCAGCCGCGTCGGCGTGCCGCAGTACGACGAGGGCCCGATCGGCCCGCCGCTCTTCCGCCGCAACATCACCGTCACCGGGGGCGTCGCCCCGGCCCGCCACTACATCCCCGAGCTCCTCGACGACGTCGTCGAGGGCAGGTACCACCCGGGCAAGGTGTTCGACCGGACCGTCGGGCTCGAAGAGGTCCCGGACGGCTACCGCGCGATGGCCGACCGCGAAGCGCTCAAGGTGCTCGTCAAGCCATGACTGGAATACCTTGTCACGTATGGACATGATCACCCCGGAACCGCGTCCCGCCTGGATCGCCGGCCGCGCCGAGCAGGGCGCTTCGACGCTCACCGTGCACCATCCCTACGACGGCAGCGAAGTCGCGACCGTCGCGGTGCCCGGCCCGGAGCAGGTCGAACGAGCGGTGAGCGCGGCGGCGAGTGTCGCGAAGGAGTTCCGGCGTTCCTCGGCGCACAGCCGAGCCGCGGCGCTCGACCACGTTTCGCGGGTCATCGCCGGCCGTGCCGAAGAGATCGCCGAGGTCATCACGGCTGAGAACGGCAAACCGCTCAAATGGGCCGAAGCCGAGGTGCGGCGTGCGGTGTCGGTGTTCCGGATCGCCGCCGAAGAGGCCCGCCGGTTCAGCGGTGACCTGCAGCGCTTGGACACGGATCCGGCGGGCGAAGGCAGGCTGGCGCTCACCCGGCGCGTCCCGCGCGGCCCGGTGCTGGGCATCGCCCCGTTCAACTTCCCCCTGAACCTCGTGGCGCACAAGGTCGCCCCGTCGCTGGCGGTCGGCGCGCCGATCATCGTCAAACCCGCGCCGCGCACGCCGCTGTCCGCGCTGATCCTCGGCGAGATCCTGGCCGAGACCGACCTGCCGGAAGGCGCGTTTTCGGTACTGCCGCTCGGCAATGAGGAGACTTCGGCACTGGTCGCGGACCCTCGTTTGCCGGTCGTGTCGTTCACCGGGTCGGGTCCGGTCGGCTGGTCGCTGGCGGACGCCGCGCCGCGCAAGCACGTCGTGCTCGAACTCGGCGGCAACGCGGCGGCCGTCGTCCTGCGTGACTGGCCGGACCCTGAAGGCGCGGCGGAGCGCATCGCGACCTTCGGCAACTACCAGGCCGGGCAGTCGTGCATCGCGGTGCAGCGGGTGATCGTCGAAAGCGAGGTCGCCGAGGAATTCGTGCCCGCGCTGGTGGAAGCCGTGAAATCCCAGCGGACCGGCGACCCGTACGACAAGAACACCGACGTCGGCCCGGTTGTCGACGAGGCCGCCGCGGAACGGATCGTGGCCTGGATCGACGAAGCCGTCGCGGCGGGCGCGAAGATCCTCACCGGCGGCAAGCGGGACGGCGCGACGGTGGAGCCGACCGTGCTCACCGACGTTCCACCGTCCACAAAGGCCTGGGCGGAGGAGGTCTTCGGTCCGGTACTCGCGGTATCCATTGTGGACGGTGTCGACGAGGCTTTCGCTTCGGTCAACGAATCCGCGTACGGATTGCAGGCCGGAGTGTTCACCCGCGACGTGCATCTCGCCTTCTACGCGTCGACCGAACTGGAAGTCGGCGGCGTGATCATCGGCGACGTCCCGTCCTACCGCGCGGACCAGATGCCGTATGGCGGCGTCAAAGGATCGGGTGTCGGCCGGGAAGGCGTGCTCGCCGCGATGCACGACCTCACCGAGGAACGGGTCACCGTCTTCACCGGCATCGACCTCTAATCCGGGGTGACGGCCTGCGCGAATCCGAACACCTTGTCCGGGTCGTAGGTCTTCGCCACCTGCTTGAGGCGGGTGGCGTTGTCGCCGTAGTAGGCCGTCATCCAGTCGGGCAGGGCGGGGTCGATGTAGTTGACGTAGCCCCCGCCCAGCCCCATCCCGTTCACCACTTCGGCGACGGTATCCGTTGCCACGGAACGGTTACGCGGGTCGGCCTGACTGTAGACCTGCACACTGCCGATCGCCTTGCGGTGCCAGAAGGCGGTGTCCCCCGGGGCGATCTCGGCCACGGCGCCGCCGAGACCGTCGACCAGCAAATCCATTCCGCTCCTGCCCTTGAGGACGGCCGTCAGCTTCGCGGGATCCGCGGGTTCGCTCAGTATCCGCGAAGAGGCCACAAAGGACTGTCGGCTTTCGCTGCCGGAGAAGTACTTCATGGCGCCGAGATAGTCCAGTTGCTTCATGGTCTGCGTCGCGCCGCTCTTGTCGGTCAGCCGTGAAAGCACCGTGGTCAAGGAAGCGGAATCCCCTACATAGCAACCGGAAACCCGGCACCCTACCGGAGACCCACCCGACAGCACGACGTTCGCCCACAGCTCCGGCGGCGCTTCGGGAAGCCAGCGCTGCCACTGAGTGAGGACGTCGTTCGCGCTTCCCGCCGGGAAACGCAAGGAGAACACCGAAACAACCGAGGGCGCCGGATCTGTGCGAAAGGTGAACGAGGTGACGACGCCGAAGTTGCCGCCCCCTCCACCCCGTAGCGCCCAGAACAGGTCGGGCTCGGAATCCGCCGACGCGGTCCGCAGCTTCCCCTCCGCCGTGACGATCTGTGCGGACACCAGATGATCACAGGTGAGTCCGTATTTGCGGGCGAGGACACCGATCCCGCCGCCGAGCGTCAGCCCGGCGATACCGACGCTGGGACAGGAACCCGCGGGCAGGCAACGGCCCGCGGCGCCGAGGGTGGCGTAGACATCTTTGAGTTTCGCGCCCGGCCCGATCACGACCTGCTCACCCTGAACGTCCACTGAGGACATTCCGCCGAGGTCGATCATCAAGCCACCGTCGGGAACGGAGTAACCGGCGTAGCTGTGCCCGCCGCTCCGGGCCGCGATCAGCACCCTTCTCGCCGCGGCGGAAACAGCGGCCTGCACGTCTTCCGGCTTGGCGCATTTCGCGATCGCGGCGGGTTTGAGACCGTCGAAGGCCGGATTGAACACGCGTTTGGCGCTGTCGTAGCCGGAATCCCCCGGCAGCAACAGCGAAACCTGCTTCCGCAACGCCGCCCAGTCCGGCGGCCCGGCGGGCGGCGTGACGCTGGTGCTCGGCGGCAAGGACGTTCCCGGCGCCGAACTGGGCGCCGACCCGGGAGGCGCGGCCGAGCACGCCGAGGCGGCCGCCCCGGCCACGGTCGCGCCGGCGAGCTTGAGGAACGCCCTTCTCTCCAGCTTCATGCCCGTTAGACGCCCGTGAGGCGGGCAGGTTGCCGTTCTACCCCCGAAGGTGGGCGCTCACCGGTACGACCAGCGGCGTACCGGACACCGGATCCTCCATGACCTTCGCCGACAAACCGAAGATCTCGTCGAGGAGCGGCTCGGTGAGGACGTCGGCGGACGGGCCCTGCGCGACGATCCGGCCGTCGCGCATCGCGACCAGTTTGTCGGCGTACCTGGCGGCGAGATTCAGGTCGTGCAGCACCATCACCACCGTGGTCCCGCGTTCTTCGTGCAGCCGGTACACCAGGTCCAGCACGTCGATCTGGTGCGCGAGGTCGAGGTAGGTGATGGGTTCGTCGAGCAGGAGCAGCCCGGTCTCCTGTGCCAGCGTCATCGAGATCCACGCCCGCTGCCGCTGACCGCCGGAAAGCTGGTCGACGACCCGGCCGGCGTGCTCCTCCATCCCGGTCAGCCGCAGGGCCCGCTCGATCGCCTCGTCATCGGAGGAGGACCACTGCCGGTACCAGCTCTGATGCGGATGCCGCCCCCGCCGGACCAGATCCGAGACGGTCAGCCCTTCCGGCGCGGACGGCGTCTGCGGCAACAGGCCGATGATCTTGGCGACCTCACGGGTCGGGAGCTTGTCGATCCGCTCGCCGTCGAGCAGGACGGCGCCCTGACGTGGTTTGAGCAACCTCGCCAGCGCGCGCAGCAGCGTCGACTTGCCGCAGCCGTTGGGCCCGATGATCGCGGTGACGGTCCCGTCGAGGACGTCGAGGTCGAGCCCGGTCACGACGGGTGTTTCGCCGTAGCCGAGTTCCAATTCCCGGGCACGCAGTCTCGCGTTCACGCGCGCTCCTCCTTACGGCTGCGGACGAACAAGAAGATCAGATAGGGCGCGCCGAGGATCGCCGTCAGCACCCCGACGGGGAGCCCGGACAGGCCCGGCGTCACCCGGACGACGAAGTCCGCGCCCACGGTCAGCAGGGCGCCGAGGATCATCGATCCGGCGAGCGGCGGCTGCGGCGAACGAACGAGCCGCAGTGCGATCTGGGGAGTGGCCAGCGCGACGAACGTGATCGGACCGGCCGCCGCGGTGGCGACGGCGGCCAGCGCGGCGGCGAGCAGCAGCAGCGTCCCGCGGGCGGCGTCGACCCGGATACCGAGGCCGCGCGCGGTGTCGTCGCCGAACTGGAGCCCGCCGATGGTGTGCCCGGCGATCAGCGTGACCGGCGCGAGCACGGCCAGCGCGAGCAGGACCGGGGCGACCGACTCCCAGCCGACGTCGGCGAGGCTGCCCACGATCCACGTCGTCGCCCGCGCCGCGTTGTCGACGTCGCCGACGGTCAGCAGCCAGTACACGAGGTTGTAGCCCACGGCCGAAAGCGCGATGCCGATCAGGACAAGGCGATAACCGTCGATCCCGCGCCGCCAGGAAAGGGCGTACAGCAGGATGCCCGCGATCACGCCGCCCGCCAATCCGGCGAGCGGCACGCCCAGCGTGCCCGCCAGTCCGCTGACCTGGCCACCGGTGCCGCCCGCCACGATGACGCCGACCGCGCCGACGCCCGCGCCCCAGGTGATCCCGAGGATGTCCGGGCTGGCCAGCGGGTTCCTGGCGATGGTCTGGAACAGCGCACCGGAGAGGCCGAGCGCGGCGCCGACGCCGAGACCGGTCAGTGTGCGTGGCATCCGCAGGTCGAAGATGATCCCGCGTTCCCGCGCGGTGCCGCCGCCGAACAGTGTCTTCAGCACGTCGACGAGGCCGATGTGGGAGGTGCCGATGCCGATGTTCAGCGCCGCGACCAGCACGAGCGCGACCGCCGCGAAGATCACGACGGCGATCGTCCTCGGCCGGACCGGCCAGGCCGCGCGACCGAACGTGATCACCTTGGGAGCGGTCATATCCGTGCCAAGCCCTTCTTGCGGACCAAGTGGACGAACACCGGCACCCCGAGCACCGCGAGCATGATGCCGACTTCCAGGCTGTCCGAGGCGACGACGCGGCCGAGCAGATCCGCGGCCAGCAGCAGGATCGCCCCGAGCACCGCCGAGAACGGCACCAGCCAGCGGTAGTCGGGTCCGCTGATCGCCCGCGCGAAATGCGGGACCAGCAGACCGAGGAACGCGATCGGGCCACAGGCCGCGACGGCGGCACCGGTCAGCAGCGTGATGGCGGCGACCCCGAGCAGCCATGTCCGCCCGACCCGCCGCCCGAGCGCGACAGCGACGTCGTCGCCGAGTGCCAGCGTGTTCATCCCGGGGGTGTTGACGACCGCGAGGAGCAGTCCGGCCGCCACGAACGGCGCGATCTGGCCGATCATCGCGGGGTCGCGGCCGGCGATCGAGCCGACATGCCAGAACCGGTAGGTCTCCATCCCGCGGTCGTCGCCGAGCACGATGGCGGAGATGACGCCGTTGAGCAGCGCGCTCACCGCGGCCCCGGCCAGCGCGAGCGTCACCGGGGTGGCGCCGCGTCCGCCGACTGCGCCAAGCAGGAACACCACGGCGCTCGCGACGAGCGCGCCCGCGAAACCGAACCAAATGAACGAATACAGGTCGTCGATGCCGAACACGACCACGGCGAGCACGACCGCGAACGCCGCGCCCTGGGTGACGCCGAGCAAGCCGGGGTCGGCCAGCGGATTACGGGTATGGCCCTGCATGAGCGCTCCGGCCGCGCCGAGCGCGAGCCCCGCCAGCACACCGAGCAGCGTGCGCGGAACGCGCAAAGAGCGGACGATCAGGTGATCCGGCGCGGCCGTGGGATGGACGAGGGCGTCCCAAACCACACCGAGGGGAATCGATCGCGCACCGAGCGCGATGCTGGCGACGCAGATCACAGCCAGAAGAGCGAGGAGCAGCGCTCCCGCTGTCGCCTTCCCAACACGAACTTCCACTGTGGACATCCGCCATCCTATGCTCCGGTTAGGAAAGCCTAACCGCACAGAAAGAGTGACCCATGACCCCACCCCGGCGCGCAGTCCTCACCCTCGCCGTGACCGCTTGCCTGGCACTCTCCGCCTGCGGTGGCGGCGAACAGGAATCCTCTTCCACCGGCACCGGCCAAAATGGATTCCCGCGCACCGTCGAGCACGTGATGGGGTCGGCCAAGATCGAGAAACAGCCCACCACCGTCGCGGCGCTCGATTCGAGTTACGTCGACGCGACGCTGGCGCTCGAGACGAAGGTCGTGGCGTACACCAAGTACCGCAACTACGACAAGCTTCCCGATTATCTGGGCGACGACCGCAAATACGCCGAGGGCGCCAAGGAGATCGGCGCGCTCGAAAGCCCGGACATCGAGCAGCTGTACGACATCAAGCCGGATTTGATCGTGTCCGCGAAGGTGCGCCACGAGAAGTTCTACGCGGAGTTCAGCAAGGTCGCGCCGACGGTGTTCAGCCAGACCACCGGCGCCACCTGGAAGGACAACATCCGGATGCTCGGCAAGGCGCTGGGCAAGGAAGCCTTGGCGGAGCAGAAGATCAAGGCCTACGAGGAGCGTGCCCGCAAGGTCGGTGACGCGATCAAGGCCAAGCTCGGCAAGCCCGCCGCCGTCTCCGTCGTCCGCTTCGTCGAAGGCGAACCGACCGTGCGGCTCTACAGCAGCGCTTCGTTCCCCGGAACCGTGATGGCCGACACCGGCCTCCAGCGACCGGCCGGTCAGCCGGACAACAAGACGAAGATCTCCAACGACCTGAGCCAGGAAGACATCGGGAAGCTCGACGCGGAAGCGATCTTCGTCGCCAGCTACGCCGACGAGAGCAAGCAGGCCGAAAGCCCCAAGGCGAAGTTCCAGTCGAACCCGCTTTGGGGAACCCTCAAGGGAAAGGTGATCGACGTCAACGACACGACGTGGTTCACCTCGGTGAGCCTCCAGGGCGCGCAGGCCATGCTGGACGACATCGCCAAGCAGTTCGGCGTCGACTCGTTCCGGAGCTGATCAGGTCCTCTGTGGATGGTGTCGTCACAGCCAATGCGGCAGCGGCGGCGCGACACCGTCCAAAGTGGATCCATCGCTGCGGCCGGTGACCCACGCCAGTACCTCGCCAGGGGTTCCGGTGAGCGTCACCGGCTTTCCGGTGCCCATCCGCCACTCGTGCCGGGTCCCGTCGGCTCCGGCGGCGACCAGCAGGACGGACGGCAGTTCCCCGCCGTACATGCCGATGGCGTTGCTGACGACGATCTCGAACTCGTCGGCGAGCAGCTCGGCGACACGGGCGAAGTCGTAACCGAGATCCAGGTCGGCCAAGTGGATGGCGGTTTCGGAGAGCCGGAGCCACAGCACGAACTCCGCCGGGATCTCCCGGCCCTGCCTGGCGCGTACCCGCACCGTCCAGGCTTCGTCCGGCAGGCCGGAGGCGACCTCGACGAACCGCGCGGCGGAGCCGGCGACGTCCTCGGCGATCTCGGCCGCGGACCGGTACGCGCCCTGCTCGATGTCGCCGTCCCTGGCCGACTCACCGGCGTACATCGGGGTTTCGACGCCCGACTTCGCCCAGGTGAGCAGGTTGACCAGGCCGTCGGCGTTACGGGCGAGGTGGGACAGCAGATGCGCCCTCGTCCAGCCCGGTAGCGCGCTGGGGGCCCGAACGGTCTCGTCGTCGAGCCCGCGCGCCACCCGCGCCCATTCTTCGTGCCGGGCGCGGACGCGGTTCAGCAGGGCGTGTGCGCGTTCAGTGGCTGTCACGACCCCAATCTAGCGCCGAAGTGCCGCCGGCGCGTCCGCCGGAACAGCCGGGTTCTTCGGCGAGATCGGCTCGAGCCGCACGTACGGCGAGTCCTGCGGCGGCCTGCTGTCCTGTTCGCCCTTGTTCGGCCACAGCGAGAACGCCCGCTCGGCCTGCGCGGTGATGGTCAGCGAGGGGTTCACGCCGAGGTTGGCCGTGATCGCCGATCCATCCACAATGGACAGACCGGGGTAGTTGAAGACCCGGTGGTACGGGTCGATCACGCCGTTGTCCGGTGCCGTGCCGATCGGGGCGCCGCCGATGAAGTGCGCGGTGAGCGGGATGTCGAAGATCTCGCCCCAGGTGCCGCCCGCCATGCCGCCGATGCGTTCGGCGGTGCGGAGGTTGGCCTCGTGCCCGGCGGGGATGAAGCTGGGGTTCGGCTCGCCGTGTCCCTGTTTCGAGGTGTACTTGCGGCGGCCGAAGAGACCACGTTTGGTGTAGGTGGTGATGGAGTTGTCGAGGCTCTGCATCACCAGCAGGATCACCGTGCGCTCGCTCCAGCGGTAGCCGTTGAGCAGCTTCACGGTCTGGACCGGGTGCTTGAGCATGAAGTCGACCGCCTGGCGCCAGCGCGGGACCGCCGAATCGCCTTCGGTGGCGATGGTCTGGAGCAGGCTCATCGCGTTGCTGCCCTTGCCGTAGCGGACGGGCTCGATATGGGTGTTCTCGTCGGGGTGGATCGACGACGTGATCGCGACGCCGCGGCTGAAGTTCCGCTCCTCGTCCACCGACGTGCGGGCGGCGCCGATGATGGCCTCGGAGTTGGTGCGGGTCAGTTCGCCGAGGCGCGGCGAGAGCTTCGGCAGCCTGGCGGTGTCGCGCATGCTGTGGAGCAGGTTCTGCGTGCCCCACGTCCCGGCGGCGAGCACCACCTGCGCGGCCGTCAGCTTGTGCCGGAACTTGCGCGAGGTGGTCCCGGTCTTCTTGATGCTCACCTCGTACCCACCCGCGTTTAGCGGGCTAATCGCGCTCACCGTGGTGAGGGGGATGACCTTCGCGCCGTCCTTCTCCGCGAGGTAGAGGTAGTTCTTGACCAGCGTGTTCTTGGCGCCGACACGGCAGCCGGTCATACAGGCGCCGCATTCGGTGCAGCCGGTGCGCGCCGGACCCGCGCCGCCGAAGTACGGGTCCTCGGCGCGCTCCCCCGGCTTGCCGAAGTACACGCCGACCGGCGTCGGGTGGTACGAGTCGGCGACGCCCATGTCCTTGGCGACGCCCTTCATCACGACGTCCGACGGCGTGACGCTCGGGTTGGTGACGACGCCCAGCATGCGGCTGGCCTGGTCGTAGTGCGGGCCGAGTTCGGACTCCCAGTCGGTGATGTGGGACCACTGCGGGTCGACGTAGAACGGCCTCAGCGGGCGGTACAGCGTGTTCGCGTACACCAGCGAGCCGCCGCCGACGCCCGCGCCGGCGAGCACCATGACGTCCTTGAGCATGTGGATGCGCTGGATGCCGAAGCAGCCGACCTGAGGCGCCCAGACGTAGCGGCGCAGGTCCCAGGACGTCTTCGCGAACTCGTCGTCGGCGAAGCGCCGGCCCGCCTCGATGACGGCTACGCGGTAGCCCTTTTCGGTCAGGCGGAGGGCAGCGACACTGCCGCCGAACCCGGAGCCGACGACGATCACGTCGTAGTCGAAGTCGTCTTCAGTGGTGGTGTTACTGGCAGTCACACCTACGACTGTAACCGCGGCCACCCCTTCTGACCAGAGGTAAGTTACCGGCCAGTCACCTTCCACCCGGTTGCGGGAACGCGGCCGGAGCGACTTTAGCGGGCTAAACGCGATCTGCCGCGCCACGAGAAGAGGGCTGGACGGCCACGCGGTCATCCAACCCTCTCCGGTCACGTCACGCCGCCGCGATCACGTCCACCAGGGGTCGGTCTTGACGAAGACATCGGGGGAACGCAGGTCGAGTGCGCCGAAGTAGTAGGACCCCCGGCTGCAGAACTCGCCGGTGCTGATGTTCGAGCCGTCGGCCGGGGAGGTCGCGGTGAGCACCTCCGACTCGTTCTTGACCACGGAGACGGTTTCGCCACTGAGCAGGTTCTTACCCTCGGCGTGGAAACACTGGGTGCTGTCGTTCCGCCACAGGATGACCGTCCGCATGTAGCCCGACTTCTGAACGACCGCGGTGTAGCCGGCGGCCTGCGCCGCCGGCGCGGACACCACCACCAGACTCGCAACCGCGGCCGCCCCCAGCAGCAGAACGCGAAGCTTATGCAGCATTGATGATCCCTCCAGTAACAGTCACCAGGGCCAAATGGCCCAACCGGAGGCACCCTATCGAAGCAAGATCATCTTTGTCCGCGAAGTGGACGAACCAGACACCCGAACGTGGCCCCGGAGCGCCTTTAGCGGGCTAAACGCGACACAGGAGGGACGCATGGGGCTGCTGGGACACATGGACGCAAAGCGGCCCGGATCGCGTTTAGCGGGCTAAACGCGATCCGGGCCGGGTGCGAGCGTCAGCGGCGAACGGTCAGGCCGACCCGCTGGAACTCCTTCAGGTCCGAGTAGCCCGTCTTCGCCATCGCACGGCGAAGGGCGCCGAAGAGGTTCACGACGCCTTCAGCGTCCGAGGACGGCCCGAAGAGGAGCGTCTTGAGGTCGACGGCGTAGTCCGGCCCCAGCGCCACGCGCGAACGCGGCAGCGACGGGTGCGCGGCGGCCGCCGTCCAATAGAGCCCCTGCCCCGGCGCCTCGGAGGCGGCGGCCAGCGGCGCACCGAGCATGACCGCGTCGGCGCCGCAGGCGATGGCCTTGGCGATGTCGCCGGACACGCTCATCCCGCCGTCGGCGAGCACGTGCACGTACCGGCCACCGGTCTCGTCGAGGTAGTCGCGGCGCGCGGCCGCGGCGTCGACGATCGCGGTCGCCATCGGCGTCCCGATCCCGAGCACGCTGTCGGTGCTCGTCACGCCGCGGGTGGCCCCGTGACCGACGATGACGCCCGCCGCGCCGGTACGCATCAGGTGCATCGCGGTCCGGTAGTCGCTCACGCCGCCCGCGATCACCGGGACATCGAGCCGCCCGATGAAGTCCTTCAGGTCCAGCGGCTCGGCGTCGCGCTGGACGTGCTCGGCGGAGATGATCGTGCCCTGCACGACCAGGATCTCGACGCCTGCCGCCAGCAGATCCGGCGTGAGTTCGGCGGCGTGCTGCGGGCTGACGCGCGCGGCCACGGTGACACCGGATTCGCGGACGGTCTTGATCGCCTCGGTCAGCAGGTCCAGCCGGATCGGGGCGGAGTGCAGTTCCTGCAGCTCACGCACGATCGCGGTCGGGTCATCGGTGTCCTCGGCCGCCCGGACGAGGCGGAAGATCGCGTCCTCGACGTTCGGGTGCCGTGCCCAGAGCCCTTCGGCGTTGAGGACGCCCAGCCCGCCGAGCTCGCCGACGGCCACCGCGGTACCCGGCGACACGATCGCGTCGGTGGGGTGGGTGACCAGCGGCAGCTCGAAGCGGTACGCGTCGATCTGCCAGGCGGTGGACACGACCGACGACGACCGGGTGCGCCGCGACGGCACGATCTCCACGTCATCGAGGTCATACGCCCGCCGCGCGGTGCGGCCCATGCCGATCTCGACCAGATCCCGCACGTCAAGTCCCTTCTCACCGACGACCGTTACACCCCATTGTCGCTAGGCCGCGTGGGTGACCTGCGCACGGGGCTCCCGAACCGGGCGCGAAGTCACACCAGCCCCATCTGCCCCACCCGTTTCGCGTTTAGCCCGCTAAAGTCGCTCCGGTGGGGCGGATGGGACTGGAGGGTCAGAAGGAGACTGTCTCCACGGAGTCGGCCCGGAGGACGGATTCCTGTGAGAAGGCCTTTTTGTAGGCTGCCCGGATCTCCTCGATATCGCGGTTCGCGTCGCGATCGCTGAACGGGTACACGACGACGATCACCCTCGTCTTCTCCCGCGTGATCACCCCGTCCGACCCGCGCCACTGACCGCGGCCGGTCAGCTCGGTGAACCCGTCCGGGAAGGCAGGGGTGATGACCTTGTCGGAAAACTCCGTGAACTCCGCGTCACTCACCTCGCCACCGTTGGGCTTCGAGGCGCCGAAGTACAACTCGGTGCGCTTCCACGGCTCACCAGGCGACGCCTGGCTGTCGACAGCGCTCGCAACAGGCGCGGCCGAAGCCGCCACCCCGCCGCCGAGCCCGAGGACCGTGGCGGCGAAGACGGCCACCACGGTGCGCCGCGAAAGGGTCAGCGAAGAAGACATCCGGTTCCTCCCAGGAGACTTGATCAGCGGATCAAGTCTCCCGAGAAGGAAACCGGCTGCGTAAGTGTCCGAAAGGGCGGACTACCGGGTGGTGTAGTTCGGTGCCTCGACCGTCATCGTGACGTCGTGCGGGTGGCTCTCCTTGAGCCCGGCCGCGGTGATCCGCACCAGCTGCGCCTCCTGCAGCTCCGGGATCGTCGACGCGCCCGCGTAGCCCATCCCCGACCGCAGCCCGCCCACCAGCTGGTGGACGACGTTCGCGAGCGGCCCACGGAACGGGATACGCCCTTCGATGCCTTCCGGGACCAGCTTGTCCTCGCTCAGCACGTCGTCCTGCGCGTAGCGGTCCTTCGAGTACGACTTCGCCTGGCCGCGCGACTGCATGGCGCCCAGCGAGCCCATCCCGCGGTAGGTCTTGAACTGCTTGCCGTTGACCAGGATCAGGTCGCCGGGCGATTCGGCGGTGCCCGCGAGCAGGCTGCCGAGCATCACGGTGGAGGCGCCGGCCGCGAGCGCCTTCGCGATGTCACCCGAGTACTGGATGCCGCCGTCGCCGATCACCGGAATGCCCGCCGGGCGGGCCGCCTGGTCGGCTTCGTAGATCGCGGAGATCTGCGGCACGCCGACCCCGGCGACGATGCGGGTGGTGCAGATGGAGCCCGGGCCGACGCCGACCTTGATCCCGTCCGCGCCCGCGTCCACCAGCGCCTGCGCGCCGGCCCTGGTCGCGACGTTGCCGCCGACGATGTCGACGGTTTCGCCCAGCTCCTTCTTCAGCAGCGCGACCGTCTCGACGACGGCGCGGGAGTGCCCGTGCGCGGTGTCGACCATCAGGACGTCGACCCCGGCGTCGGCCAGCGCCATCGCGCGCTTGTGCCCATCCGGTCCGACCCCGACGGCGGCACCGACGATCAGGCGGCCGTTGGTGTCCTTGGTGGCGTTGGGGTACTGCTCGGTCTTGACGAAGTCCTTGACCGTGATCAGCCCACGCAGCTTGCCCGCACCGTCGACGATCGGCAGTTTCTCGATCTTGTGACGGCGCAGCAGCCCCAGCGCGGCCTCGGCGGTGACCCCGACCTGCGCGGTGACCAGCGGCAGCTTCGTCATCACCTCGTGCACCGCACGGGTGTGGTCGACCTCGAACCGCATGTCGCGGTTGGTGATGATGCCCACGAGCGTCCCGGCGGCGTCCGTCACCGGCACACCGGAGATCCGGAACCGCGCGCACAGCGCGTCGACCTCGGCGAGGGTGTCCTCCGGCGAACAGGTGACCGGGTCGGTCACCATGCCGGCTTCAGAGCGCTTCACGACCTCTACGGCGGACGCCTGGTCGTCGATCGGCAGGTTGCGCTGCAGCACGCCCATCCCGCCCTGGCGCGCCATCGCGATCGCCATCCGGCCTTCGGTGACCGTGTCCATGGCGGCGGAGACCAGCGGGATGTTCAGGGTGACGTTGCGGGAGAGCCGGGTGCGGGTGCTGACCGCACTGGGCACCACGTCGGACTCGGCCGGCAGCAGCAGCACGTCGTCGAAGGTCAGCCCGAGCATGGCGAACTTGCTCGGGACGGGGGCGGTGACGCTGTCGCTGGTCATAGCAGGCGAAGGGCCTTCCTAGCGGTGATGAACGAGTCGCTGTGGCGACGCGAGGGCCTGCCCCTCATGATATCCGGGCCGGGCGGCCGCCCGGCCCGGGTGGGCGCCCGGTAGCGTGCAGGCGTGCCGCATGATGCGTTGCCCCCAGACCCGTTCGCGGATGACCCGGAGGACCCGGCCCGCGCGTTCATCGACGACGCCGACCGGCTGGACGAGCCGATCAGCGACGAGGAACGCACCGAGCTGCTGGCCGACCTCTCCGATCTCGCCGTCTACCAGGCGCTTCTCGAACCGCGCGGAGTACGCGGGATCGTGGTCGACTGCGGAGAATGCGACGAACCCCACTACCACGACTGGCATCTGCTCCGCGCCAGTCTCGAGCAGCTGCTCGCCGACGGACGGATGCGGCCGCACGAGCCCGCGTTCGATCCGAACCCTGGTGACTACGTGAGCTGGGACTACTGCCGCGGTTTCGCGGACGGTGTCACCGCCAACGAGAGCGCCTACTGATCGCGTTTAGCCCGCTAAAGGCGACGTGCGCCCGCAAAGCGAAAGGGCCTGGTGAGAGGGATCTCACCAGGCCCTTTCGGCGTTCTGGAAGTTCGGTGGTCCGGAACGACTACGGGTTCTCGACCACGCCCGGCGCCTGTGCGCCGGCCCCCGGCGACGGCTCGTTGCGCGAGCCACCCGGGTCATTGCCCGACGCGGGCTGCGTCGTCGACGTCGTGGGCGGGGGCGGCTCGGTCGTCGAAGTCGGCGGAGTCGGTGTGGGGGTCGTGGTGCCCGGCAGACTCGTGCCGGGATTGCCGCCTCCTGGCAGCGACGTCGGCGGAGGAGTCGGCTGCGGCGTGGGCTGCGGGGTCGTCGCCACCGGCGTCTGCGTGGGCGACTGCTGATCCGAGGGCAGCGTCGGCTGGGTGGGGTTCTGCAACTGCGCGCTCAGCTGGCGATGCTGCTCGATCAGCTGGTCGCGATTTTCTTCGTCGGTCACCTGGCTCAGCGCGGCCTGTGCTTCGGCGAGCGCCTTGCGCGCGTCGTCGAGGCGCCCGCCGGCGAGCGCTAGGTTGGCCTTCTCCAAATCGAGTTTGGCCGCGGCGGCGGCCTCGACCGACCGGGCGTGGTCGGCGTAAAGCACCTTGGTCAGGCCCCAGAGAGTGTCACCAGGCTGCGCGTCCTTCGCGGCGAGACCGGTACCGGCGAAGGCGATGGCCAAGACGGCCGCCGCGGCGGCCACCGGGACCAGCAGCCGGCGTCTTCCCCCGTGTTTACGGGCGAGCGCGGCGGTCTTCACGGTGGTGACGGCGGTGTCGACGTCCACCAGTTCCGCGAGCGGTTCACTGTCGATGTCGCGCCGCCAAGCCAGCAACAGCGCGTTGAGTTCCTGATCGCCGAGGTCGTCGGCCATTTGCGGGTCCGAGCCACCGAGGGCGTCGAGCAGCGCGTCGTCGGCCTGCACAGCCGATAGATCAGCGGCGAACTCAGCCTCGGAGGACGTCAGCCCTCTTTCGAAAGCCGTCAGTTCACGATCGGTCTCAGGGGAGAACCGATGGTCGCGATCGGTCACTCAGATCACCTCCTCAGCGGCCAGAACCTTACGTAGGCGCGCGAGGGCGCGATGCTGGGCCACCCGGACGGCGCCGGGGGTGGACCCCACGGCTTCGGCCGTCTCTTCGGCGGACAAGCCCACTACGACACGTAGGACCACGATCTCACGCTGTTTGTCGGGAAGGACGCGTAGCAGCTGCGACATGCGCTCGTTCAGCTCGCCTTGGAGGGCGCGCTGCTCGGGGCCGACGCCACCCTCGATCTCGTCGGGGACTTCGGCGACCGGCTCGGCGCGGTTGCGCGCCGCGGCGCGATGCGCGTCGGCCACCTTGTGCTGGGCGATCCCGTAGACGAAGGCCAGGAACGGGCGGCCCTGATCACGGTACGAAGGCAATGCCGTGAGCACCGCGAGACACACCTCCTGAGCAACGTCGTCTGCGGAAGCGAACGAACGCTCCTGCCTGCCAACTCGAGCGCGGCAGTACCGCACTACCAAAGGACGGATGGCCGCCAGCAACCGCTCGACCGCTTGAGGATCACCCTCAACAGCAGCGGCGACCGGCTCATCCAGTCCGTCCCCCACATTGGCCATCGCAGACAACAGTCCCAGTGTTACGTATAGGCGTGCAAAGAGTCCGGCGTGTGACTTCAGGTGCCACTACCGGCGACAGCTACCGTACCGCCCGGGCACGCCGCCTTCGTTGACGGCCGCCACCGGCGCGCCGCCCTACCGGCGAACGCGCTGAAACCCGGGTCTTCCTGCGTCCCCCTCGCTCGTGTCGAACTTTCAACGAGCCGGAACGCGGTGAGATACGACGGTCCACCCGGAGGTGGACGCGCTCGGGCCAGAGTGCCCGAGCCGTGAGCAGAAAAGTGCGAAGCGTGACAGGGAACACAGGTACGGGCCAGGGGCTTGCCCCCGGCCCGTTGTCACCCGTTGCGCGATCAAACCAGCGAAATCAAGAAAGCGTTGTCAGGAAACAAGTCCACGGCGGAATCCGTGGGCGACCGCTTGAGCGCGGTCTCGCACGCCGAGCTTGCGGAACAAGCGGCGCGCGTGGGTTTTCACGGTGTCTTCGGACAGGTACAGCTCGCGGCCGATCTGTCCGTTGCTCTTGCCCTGGCTCATCCCACGGAGCACCTGAAGCTCGCGCTCGGTGAGCTGGACACCAGGGTCCGACGGCTGACGCGGCGCCGGCACCGAAGTGCTGGCGAGGGTATGCGCCAGTGCGGCGACCAGCTCGGGACGCGAGGCGTCCCAGCGCAGGTAGCCGCGTGCTCCGCCGGCGATCGCGGCGGCGATGCTTCCCGCATCGTCCGGGGCGCCGAACACGATCACGTTCGCTTGGGGGTTCGCCGAGACGAGCCGCCTGGTGGCTTCGACGCCAGTCGGGACAGCGCGCTGGGTACCGACCAGCACGACGTCGACCGGCTGACGGGAGTACCGGGCCAGCAGCTCGTCACCGTGCGCTACGCAGTCGATGCGACTGACCCCTGGTACCGCGGACATCACTCGAGTGAGCCCTTCGCGGACACTGCGTCGGTCGTCGCAGATCAAGACCGTCGTCACGGGGTTTCCTTCCTGCAGCCGGGTGACATTCCACTTCCCCTATCGGACGCTTTAGCCCGAACCTTGACACGATCCGGTGGCTTTTTTTGAAAGTTCTTAGCCCGGTTGCCGGAATGGGCCCTCCAACAGGCTAGACGCCCTCAGCCCGGGACCCACGGAGATTCCCGTGCGAGCCACCTCCCGCAAGCATCTGCGTGCCGTAACACTGCGTGCAACAGTTCGGCACTTCTGAATCGATACTCATCGGCGTGTCCCGCCCCCAGATCCGCCGCGACCAGGCAAGCGACCCACAAAAGTGAATTGAATTCGTATTTCTCGGCGGTCTCGCGAGCCTCCTCGACCAGCGTCTTCGCACGCTCCCGCTCAGTGGAACTCTCATTCGCCATCGCCACGGCGAGTACGAGTTGTGATTTGACGACATGTCGGCAGGCGCCCTGGGTCCGCGCCGTTTCCAACGCCATTTCCGCAGGTGCGATCGCCGCCTCGGAAATGTTACTCGCCAGTTCGATTTCCGCGCCCACCCAACCGGCCCTGGTCCGGGTCCGCCAGTTGCCGGTGTGCGCTCCCGCACGGGCCGCCAGCCGCCGGGCGGCGGTCAGCCTGCCGCGCCCGAGGTTGTCCGCCGCGAGACCGAGGAGGGCGTCCGCCCGCGCCCCCTCCGCGTCCAGGCCGTCGGGATCGGGTGTGCCTTGGGGCTCCTCGATCACCAGCGCGAGCGCTTCCCCGTCGAGGACGAGCGCCGCCGCGTGCCCGCCCAGCTGCCGTCGATGCGAGGCCAGCGTGCTCGCGGCCAGCGACGCGAGCACCGGATCCCTGCTCGTCCGCAACCCGCTCAGCACGGTGGCCGCCGCCGCGTACCGGCCGCGGGCGCCGAGCCCGATCGCGGCGAGCAGCCGTCCGCGAGGCGAAGCGGGCACCACGAAGGGCGACGGCGGCGGCACGCCGTCCCCGAACGCGGCGGACCGCAAGGACTCTTCCATCCGTCCTTTCTAGCGCCTCGCACCGACAAGAACATGCTCGATCCGGTCGGCGGCCGTCGTCAGTTCGCCGAGCAGTTCGATCTTGTCGGGGAGCGTCGCGGGATCCCAGCCGGGGCCGCAGGCGAACATCCTGCTGCGCTGACGACCGCGGGACACCCTGGCGAACAGGCGGGGGTCCGCGGTGGCGTTCCGTCCCGACCACAGCACCACCGCGGCCGGGACGCTGCGGCGGACGGTCACCGCCAGCACCTCGGCAGGCAGGGAGGCACCGAAGAGCTGGGCACCGATCCGGCGGCCGGCGAGTGCCGCGGCGAGCGCGTACATCGGCAGGTTGTCGCGCTCGTCCGGGACACAGGTCAGCAGGACCGGCCGCTGGTTGCGCGGTTCGCGCAGCACCGGCGTCGCACGGACGAGGGCGGCGTACACGCATTCGGCGAGCAGATACTCGACCTCGGCGCCGGCACTGACCCCGCGCCAGCGTGCGCCGAGCGCGGTCAGGACCGGTGAGACGACACCGGTCCAGGCCGGCAGGACGCCGAGTTCCCGGATCGTGTCGGCGAGCATCCGCTGGACCGCCCCGAAGTCCATCGCGAGCGCGGCCGTGCTCAAGCGTCTGGCGAGCCGGGAGGGGACGTCGTGATCCTCCGCGGGCGGCGGGGTGGTCTGTTCCTCCACTTGGACCACGGGGGTTCCCGGGTTCTCCTGGGCTGTCCGGGGCATTTGCTCGAGTGCGTACTTCGCCGCTTCGGCCGTCGAGGCGCCACGGAGCAACGCGCGCTGCATCAGTTCGAGGCGGCCGATGTCGGAGCTGCCGTAGCGGCGATGGCGGCCGTTGGTGTGGCGGCTCGGTCCGACGCCGTATCTGCGGTCCCAGGTTCGCAGGGTGGACGGTGCGACCCCGAGCCGGCGAGCGACCGAGGCCACCGGCAGGGTGGGTTCTTCACTGCTGATCCGAGATCCCACTCGACCCAATATCCAGGCAGGCCGGGGCGGGGGCAACCGGAACGGAAAGTACCGCTCACACATCCGGGGGATGCCTAACGGCTGAATCGTCTTGAATCGCTTGAACAAGTATTGGCGCGCTTCTAACGTTACCGCCGTTGCACCGAATGGAGTATCCGCAGCGCAGCAGAGCAGGTAAACGCTTCGACCGGATGACGGAGGCGGTCAGGATGGCGGACACACGCAGGCTCCCGGGGCCCAACGCCGATGTATGGGATTGGCAGCTCGAAGGCTCGTGCCGAGGCATGGACAGCGCGTCCTTCTTTCACCCTGACGGCGAGCGCGGGCCGGCCAGAGCCCGCCGCGAGGCGAGGGCCAAAGCCGTGTGCCTGGCATGCCCGGTACTGGCCATGTGCCGGACCCACGCGCTCGCCGTGCACGAGCCGTACGGGATCTGGGGCGGGCTGTCGGAGTCGGAACGCGAGCACATCATCAAGGCGGACAAACGCACCTTGAGCATGTCGAACGGCTGATCCGGCCGAGTCGGCACCGCGGAAGGGCGGCATCCGGGTGGGGTGCCGCCCTTCCGCGTTTCCAGCTCCAGGCCTGCCTGCCCTCCTCGCCCCGGGATCGCGATTAGGGGGCGAAAGTCGCTCCCGCTGGCCCCACGCCTCCCCGCCGCCAGATCGCGTTTAGCCCGCTAAACGCGGGTCGGAGGGGCCGGGCACAAGAAAGCGGGGCGGCACTCCTGGTGGAGTACCGCCCCGCTTCGGGTCGAACGGTGGAGCTAGTGCGCGTGGCCGTGACCACCCGCGGCGGGCTCCTCTTCGGCCGGCTTCTCGACGACGGAGCTCTCCGTCGTGAGCACGAGCCGGGCGATGGAGGCGGCGTTCGCCACCGCGGACCTGGTCACCTTGACCGGGTCGACGATGCCGGCGGCCAGCAGGTCGGTGAGCTCACCGGTGGCGGCGTTGAAACCGTGCCCCCAGCTCTGCTCCTGGACCTTGTTCACGATGACCGCGCCCTCGTGGCCCGCGTTGGTCGCGATCCAGAACAGCGGGGCGGACAGCGCGTCGCGGACGATGCGCACACCGGTCGCTTCGTCACCTTCGAGGCCGAGACCACCGTCGAGTTCCTTGACGGCGTGGACCAGAGCGGAGCCACCGCCGGGCAGGATGCCCTCTTCGACGGCCGCCTTGGTCGAAGCCACGGCGTCCTCGATGCGGTGCTTGCGCTCGTTGAGCTCGGTCTCGGTGGCCGCGCCGACCTTGATCACCGCGACACCGCCGCCGAGCTTCGCCAGCCGCTCCTGCAGCTTCTCGCGGTCCCAGTCGGAGTCGGTGTTCTCGATCTCCTTGCGGATCTGCGCGACGCGCGCCGCGATGTCGTCCTTGGTGCCGCCACCGTCGACGAGCGTGGTGTCGTCCTTGGTGACGACGATCCGGCGAGCGTTGCCCAGCTGGGCCAGCGTGGTCTCGGACAGCTTGTGCCCGATCTCGGCCGAGATGACCTCGCCGCCGGTGACGACCGCGAGGTCGTCCAGGAACGCCTTGCGGCGGTCACCGAAGAACGGCGCCTTGACCGCGACGGCGGTGATCGTCTTGCGCAGCGAGTTCACCACGAGGGTGGACAGCGCCTCGCCGTCGACGTCCTCGGCGATGATCAGCAGCGGCTTCTTGGCCTCGACGACCTTCTCCAGCACCGGGAGCAGGTCGGCCAGCGCCGAGATCTTCTCGCGGACCAGCAGGATGTAGGCGTCCTCGAGGATCGCCTTCTGCTCCTCCGGGTTGGTCGCGAAGTGCGCCGACAGGAAACCCTTGTCGAACTGCACACCCTCGGTGATCACGAGCTCGGTCGCCAGCGTGGACGATTCCTCGATCGTGATGACGCCGTCCTCGCCGACCCGCTCGACGGCCTCGCCGAGCAGGGCGCCGATGGCCGCGTCACGCGAGGTGACGGTGCCGACCTGGGCGATGTTGTCGCGACCCTTGACCGGGGTCGCCTTCTCCTTGAGGACCGCGATGACCTTCTCCGCGGCGGCCTCGATGCCGCGGCCGATGGCCGTCGGGTTGGCACCGGCGGCGACGTTGCGCAGGCCGACCTTCACCAGCGACTGGGCGAGCACGGTCGCCGTCGTGGTGCCGTCACCGGCGACGTCGTTGGTCTTGGTGGCGACGCTCTTGGCGAGCTGGGCGCCGAGGTTCTCGAACGGGTCGTCGAGCTCGATCTCACGAGCGACGGTGACGCCGTCGAGGGTGATGGTGGGGCCACCGAACTTCTTGTCGAGCACGACGTGGCGACCGCGCGGGCCGAGGGTGACCTTGACCGCGTCGGCGAGCTTGTTCACCCCGCGCTCGAGCGCGCGACGAGCGTCCTCGTCGAAACTGATCTGCTTGGGCATGGCCTGTTCCGCTTACCTTCCAGTTTTTATGCTCGAAAACACGAACGCCCCGTTCCCCGGCAATGCGGGGCCCGGGGCGTCATGCGCTGAGAGCGGACGTCAGTTGATGACGGCCAGCACGTCGCGGGCGGAAAGGATCAAGTAGTCCTCACCGTTGTACTTCACTTCGGTGCCGCCGTACTTGGAGTAGATGACGACGTCGCCGACAGCCACGTCCAGCGGAACGCGGTTGCCCTTGTCGTCGATGCGGCCCGGGCCCACGGCCAGAACCTTGCCCTCCTGGGGCTTCTCCTTGGCGGTGTCGGGGATGACGAGGCCGGAAGCGGTCGTCTCCTCGGCCTCACTCGTCTGGACAACGATCTTGTCCTCGAGCGGCTTGATGTTCACGCTCACCGGGTTGACCTCCACGGTCGTCGAAAGCGTTGGCAGGATGTATTACGGCTCCTACCACCCCCGCCGTCGCGGGTGCCGGGGCGTGTTCGGGCCGTGCAATTAGCACTCTAGCCATGTGAGTGCCAGCTTCGCAAGGAGGGTCCGCTCACTCTCCGAAAACTCGGCCTCCGAGCGCCTGACCGGCCCTTTTGTCCCGTGGTGGTGCCACGCTGCTCTCCATCGCCCTCGACTGCCCACCACCGCCGGCGGCATGCCGCCAAGTCGCGTTTAGCCCGCTAAACGCGACTCGGAGGGACCTTACGGAAGGGGCCCGTTTCTGGTTAGGTTCCGACCATTGGGGTCGGTCCTGTACAGCAGACCTAGTCACTGGGGGTTTACGCCCATGCCGCGTCCCTTCCATCCTGTTGCCCTCGCACCGCTCCGGCGCCGGTCCAGACGGACCGCCGGACTCGCGGTCCTCGCCCTCGCCGCCGGACTCCTCGCCGCCGTCCCCGCCGAAGCCGCCCCGGCGGATCAGCAGCGTCAGCGGGACTTCGCGGCCGCCGCGCGGGAATTCGGCGTGCCCGAGAGCGTCCTGCTCGGCGTCTCCTATCTGGAGTCACGCTGGGACTTCAACGCCGGTACGCCGAGCACGTCCGCCGGCTACGGCCCGATGCACCTGACCGACCTGCGCGAAGCGGGCACCGGCACGCATCACGACGAAGGCGAGGAGGATCCGCGCGGCGACGATGCCCGCCGGGCGAAACTCCCGGCGACACCGGCGCCGAAACCTCCCCCGCCCGGCTTGCAGACCATCGACGAGGCGTCAGCGCTGATCGGCCAGGACGTCGCGACGCTGCGCACCGACACCACGCAGAACATTCGCGGTGGCGCCGCTCTGCTGGCGAAGTACCAGCGCGAGACCGGCGACTGGAAGGCCGCCGTCGCGCGCTACAGCGGCGCGAAGGACGCGGAAGGAGCGCAGTCCTTCGCCGACGAAGTCTTCGACACCATCTCCAAGGGCATCAGCCGCAAGACCGACGACGGCCAGACCGTCACCCTCGCCGCCACGCCGGTGAGCCCGGTCCGCGAGCAGGCCGGCACCTCGCAAACGGAGTGCCCGAAGAAGCTTTCGTGCCTTTCGGTGCCGGCGCCGTACCAGGAGCTGCCGAACAACGACTACGGCAACCACGACAAGGCGGATCGGCCGAAGAGCCAGAAGGTCGAATACATCATCATCCACGACACCGAGGGCTACTGGGACACGGCGATGGACCTGGTCCAGGACCCGACGTACGTGAGCTGGCACTACACGATCCGCTCGGCCGACGGTCAGATCGCGCAGCACGTCCCGACGAAGGACGTCGCGTGGCACGCGGGCAACTGGTACGTCAACGCGAAGTCCGTCGGCATCGAGCACGAGGGTTTCGCCGCGAAGGGCACTTGGTACACGGAGGCGATGTACCGCACCTCCGCGAAGCTCGTCGGCTACCTCGCGCGGAAGTACGACATCCCGCTCGACCGCGCGCACATCCTCGGCCACGACAACGTCCCGGGCACGATTCCCTCGACCATCAAGGGGATGCACTGGGATCCGGGCCCGTACTGGGACTGGGCGCACTACTTCGACCTGATGGGCGCGCCGCTGTCCGGCTTCGGCCGTCCCGGTTCGCCGCTGGTGACCATCACACCGGACTTTGCCACCAACCAGCCCGCGTTCACCGGCTGCGAGACCGCGGGAAAGCCTTGTCCGGCAAGGGGATCCGGATCGGTCGTGCTGCGCAGTGAGCCGAACGACTCGGCCCCGCTGCTCAAGGACATCGGCCTGCGCCCGGACGGTTCGGCCAGCACGATGGCCGTCTCCGACATCGGAAGCCGCGCGGAGACCGGTCAGCGTTACGTGGTCGCCGAGCGGCGTGACGGCTGGACGGCGATCTGGTACCTCGGCCAGAAGGGCTGGTTCCGCGACGCGCGTACGACGAGCCCGGCGTTCGGCCTGGTCGTGACCCCGAAGCCGGGTCTGGCGACGGTGCCGGTGTTCGGTCGCGCGTATCCCGAGGCTGAGGCGTATCCGGCGAACGTGCCGGTGCAGCAGGTCGTCCCGCTGCCGTACACGTTCTCGGCCGGGCAGCGGTACTCCGTCGGCAACCTCCTCGGTTCCGAGTACTACTGGGCGACGACGTTCGACCCGGCGGATCACGTGGTCGTCAAGGGCAAGACCCGGTACGTCCAGATCCAGTTCGGGCATCGGATCGCCTACGTGAAGGCGGACGACGTCCGGATCCTGCCCGCCGCCTGACCCTGCTCCCGCGACCCGCGCGGATCGCGTTTAGCCCGCTAAAGGCGATCCGCGCGGGGCTCGGTCAGGAGTCCAGCGCGACCTTGACGCCGGGGGCGTGCTCGGTGTTCCGTCGCGTCTTCGCCCAGCCGTTCCGCCCGCGCACCAGGCGGAACAGCGCCCGCCACGACGTGATGTAGAACGTGTAGATGTACAGCGCGTAGGCGAAGCCCATCCCGAGTCCGCGCAGGAGATTGCGACTCTTCAGGCATTTGAACTGATAGATCGGGCCCCACACGATGAACGGCAGCAGCCCGAACGAGCCGTAGATCGCGAACAGGATCCACGCGCCGTCGTCGGCGAACCAGGTCCACACCTGCGCCGGATCCCCCGCGGTGCTGAACAGCAGCAGGATGAACGGGATCGGGTACAGCAGCGAGCCGAGCAACTGCATCCACGGCTGCGCGAGGTAGTACATCATCTCCGCCGCGCCCAGCGTGCTCACATGCGGTGAATCCCAGATCCGCCGCAGATACCGCGAACACTGCATCGTGCCCTGGCCCCAGCGGGTGCGCTGCACCAGGAATCGCCGCAGACTGTAGAGCCCTTCCTGCTTCACGTGGGAGTCAGGCGTGTAACCGGTCCGCCAGCCCGCGGTCAGCAGGTGCACACCGAGTTCGAAGTCCTCCAGCAGCGAACCGCGCCACGGTTGCTCGTCCTCACCGGCGATCGAGTCCAATGCGGACAGTCGCGTGAACTGACCGTTGCCGCCCATGGAGATCGTGCCGGTGAACCCGCGCGAGGTCTGGATCGCCGCGATGGCGGTGCGGAACTCGAGGTCCTGCATCTGGGCCAGCTTCAGCCCGAAGGCACGGGAGAACCAGTTCTTCCCCGGCGGACGGCTGTCGGCGTTGCCCATCCAGACGTCGAGCTGCACCGCGCCGATCGTCTCGTCGCCGAACAGGTGGTCCGCCGCGCACACTTCGAGGCAGTTCTCCGCCGGACGGCCGTCCGCGTCGACGACCACGACGACCACGTCGTCCCGGCTCGCGTCCGGGCCCATCCAGTCGTTGAGTGCCTGGTAGGCGGCGTTGAGCGCGTCACCCTTGCCCGTCCTCGCCTCCGGACGGCGGCGGGGAACGAGGTGCAGGTACGGGTCGAAACCGCCGTTACGCCGCCAGATCGAGCGCACCACCCTGGCCGTACGGTCCTCGGAGTCGTCGTCGACGACCCAGACGTGCGCGTGCCGGAACGTCGAACGCAGGTACCGCACCGTCTCGCGGATGACGGTCTGCTCGTCGCGGCACGGCACGAAGAAGTGCCAGGTGAAGTCGGCGGCGTCGCCGACGGGCGCGGGTTTGCGCCGCAGGTACGGCACGACGATCACGACGACGTAGACGATGAAGGCGACGCTCATGGTGAGCGCGAACGCCTGGGTGATCGCGAGCAGGATCTTGAGCGAGCCGCCGCCCATCAGGCGGCCCCGCGCTCGGCCCGTGACTTCCGGGTGCTCAGCCAGACGAACAGCACGAGGGCGATCGCGCCGCCGATGACACTGACCATCGAACCGAGCAGGGTATGACCCCAGTAATAACCTTCGTCCACGCCGAGCCAGTTCACGAGGCCGACGATCGCCAAAACCCTCATCTGATTGACAAGAACGACCACCATCGCGGAAATGGCCAACGAGGAGAACAGTCTCTTCGCATTTTTCGGACGGAAATACAACATGACGGCCGTCACCAGCAAAAGCGGCAGCAACATGAATGCCGAAGAGCATTCCGGCGTCATTCTCAACCCGAGTGGAGTATCGCCGGTCAACCCAAAGTAGACAGTCTCGCGTTCACCGGCGACGAAGACACCCGATGTGGTGATGACCCTCAGTATCAGCCCGGCCAGCTGCACTTCGAAGACCCGGTACAGACGTTCGGCCAGCACCAGGCCGACCGCGACGGCGATCACCGCCAGCACCGCCATACGCAGCGGAAACCGGCTGGAACTGGGCAAGGGAGCGCTCGCAACGGCCACGGTGACCCTCTCAGGAAAGACGCAGCGGACGGCAGGATTCGACGAAACGGACGGGGACCTCGCCGACGAGCGTAAGTCAGCGAGAACCGGGACTTTCGACCGGGGTTCGCATTTCCACCGTGATCATGAGCCCTTTCGGCACGATCGTGGAGAAACTGACTAGGCCGAACGAGTGATACTTTCGGCGACCTGCGGAAAATGCTCGCAAGACCACCTGATCCGGTGATCCTCGCGGTTTTCTGTGCAATTTCCGAAACACTCTCCGATAGACGATCCGCGAGCCGAGTCAGGCCAGCTGAGGATTCGTCCGCAACGGTCGTGCCCATGCGCCGACCGCAGATGAGAGAAAACCCCCACGAATCAATTCGGAGGACCAGTTGAAGAACACGCACCTCTTGCGACGAGGCGGATTGCTCGCCGCTGTGGTGGCGAGCGTGGCTCTCGCCGGTGCGGCGCCTGCCTCGGCGGCCCCCGGTGACGGCTCCGCGTATGGCGTCAAGGTCGATGTGAAACTCCTCGGCCTCGACGCGGTGCAGGCCGGGCCGCTCGCCGAAGCGAAGACCTCCGGGCCGACCACCAACAGCCTCGCGAAGGTCAACCTCACCGGTGTGCTCACCGCGGGTGCGATCAACACCGAAGCCAAACGTGACGACTCCGGTGCGGTGACGGCCAAGGCCAGCACCGCCGACGTCGGCTTGCCGCTGCTCAAGGGCGCGCTCGGCGACGTCGGCGTCAAGGTCGTCGAAGCCACCTGCACCGCGACCCAGAAGGGCGTGCAGGGCGCGACGAACCTGGTCGGCGCGAACCTCGGCAGCGCGGGCGCTGTCGACTCCACGCCGGCACCGAACACCCAGGTCAAGGTCGGTCTCGGCAACGTGAACGTCGCGACGATCATCCTGAACGAACAGATCAAGAACAACGACGGCAGCCTGACCGTCAACGCGATCCACGTGAAGCTGCTCGGCGGGGCGCTCAACCCGCTCGGCTCCGGCGACGTGATCGTCTCGTCGGCCACCTGCGGTCCGGCCGGCCTGCCCGTGCCGCTCGCTTCGGGCGCCGGACTGTGGATCGGTCTCGGCCTGCTCGGCGCCGTCGCTGTTCCGGTCGGTATCCGCGTCGTCCGCGGCCGTCGTTCCGCGACCACCGCCTGACCTGGGTGAGGTGAGGTCGAGATGTACAAGTTGCCTGGCGCCGGAGTCGGCGTCGCCGGTGGCGGGGTGGGTGCCCTCGCCGCCACCGGGGCCGATGTCGGCTGGTGGCTGGCGGTCGGCGTGATCCTGCTGGTTCTCGGAACCATCGCGGTCATCGCCGGCTACCGCCGCACGAAACGGCTCGGCAAGGTGGGGAGCTGACGCTCCCCTGGCAGAACGGCCGCCGGCGTGGGCCCCTCGCACGCCGGCGGCCGTCACCGGGTTTCTCCGGGACACTCGAAACCGTGGATGAGGAGCGCGAACGCGTGGATGTGATGTTGCTGGCCGGGACCCGGCCGGAGGCGGTCAAGCTCGCGCCGCTGGCACTGGCGCTGGCGGAGCACCCGCGCCTACGGCCCCTAGTCGTCCACAGTGGACAGCATCAGGGCATGGTCGAGCAGGCGCTGATCCCCTTCGGCCTGCCGGTCGACGCCTGGCTCGACACTCCGCCGCGGGCCACGGGATCGCAGGCGGAGCTGGTTTCCGGGCTGCTGCCCGCACTCGACCGGTTGCTGCGCCAGGTCACCCCGGCGGCGGTCGTCGTCCAAGGCGACACGACCACCGGGCTGGCGGGCGCGCTCGCCGCGTTCTGGCTGGGCATCCCGGTCGTGCACCTGGAAGCGGGGTTGCGCACGCACGATCTCGCGGCGCCGTTCCCCGAAGAGGGCACCCGGCAGATGATCTCGCGTATCGCCGCCCTGCATCTCGCGCCGACGCCGGGTGCCGCGGCCGCGCTGCGTGCGGAAGGTGTTCCGCGGCAACGGATCGCGATCACCGGCAATACCGTCGTCGACGCCGTGATCGCGATCGCCGAGCGCGATCTTCCGGCAAGGGACACCGCGCTCGCGTTGCTGGAGATGGAAATCGCCGAGGCGAACGAACGCCTCGTCCTCGTCACGTCGCATCGGCGCGAGTCCTGGGGCGAACCGCTGAGCCGCACACTCGCGGCCATCGAACTGATCGTCGCGGAGCACAGCGACGTCCAGGTGCTGTTTCCGGTGCATCCCAATCCGGCGGTGCGGGAGCAGGTACTGACCGCGCTCGGCGGGACGCCTCGGGTGACGATCACCGAGCCGCTCGAGTATCCCGATCTGGTGCGCGCGCTCCGGCTCGCCGAGCTGGTCCTGACCGATTCCGGTGGTATCCAAGAGGAAGCGCCGACCTTCGGCACACCTGTCCTTGTGCTCCGCGACGTCACCGAGCGACGCGAGGCCATCGAGGCAGGCTGCGCCTGGCTGGTCGGGACGGACACCGGGCTCATCGCCGACACCGCCGCCAAGATCCTGCGCGGCGATCTTCATCCGACGCATGCCGGAAACCCTTACGGTGACGGCAATGCCGCCGCGTTGACGGTGGCGGCGCTGGAAGAGCTGCTCGACCTCGCGCCGGCGCCGCGCACCGCCGCCGAATCGCGTTAGATCGAGACGATCTGGACCGGAAGCGCCGGATTGGCGGAGAAGTCGAGCGCGGCCCGTGGCCGTCCGGCGGCGACCACATGCGCGCCGAGCGCGGCGATCATCGCGCCGTTGTCCGTGCACAGCCGCGGCCGCGGGACCCGCAGGTGGATCCCGGCCTCTGCGCAGCGTTCGGCGGCGAGTTCGGAAAGCCGCGAATTCGCCGCCACTCCACCGGAGATCACCAGGGTGTCCACGCCGTGTTCCTTGGCCGCGCGGATCGCCTTCATGGTGAGAACGTCGGCGACGGCCTCCTGGAACGAAGCCGCGACGTCGTCGACGGGGATCTCCTCCCCGCGACGCTCGGCGCCTTCCACCCAGCGCGCGACGGCGGTTTTCAAGCCGGAGAAAGAGAAATCGAACTTGGCGTCCCGCGGCCCGGTCATCCCGCGAGGGAACGCGATGGCCGTCCCGTCGCCGTTCTTGGCGGCCTTGTCGATGGGCGGGCCGCCCGGGTAGGGCAGGCCGAGGACGCGGGCGACCTTGTCGTAGGCCTCGCCAGCCGCGTCGTCCACAGTGGACCCGAGTTCGGTGATCTTGGCCGTGATGTCGTCCACCAGCAGCAATTGCGTGTGGCCGCCGGAAACGAGCAGCGCGAGGCAGCGTTCGGGCAACGGCCCGTGCTGGAGCGTGTCGACCGCGATGTGCCCGGCCAGATGGTTGACACCGTAGAGCGGGACGTCGAGCGCGGCGGCGTACGCCTTGGCCGCGGCGACGCCGACCAGGAGCGCGCCGGCGAGGCCGGGTCCGGCGGTGACCGCGATCGCGTCCACATCGGACAGTTTCAGTCCGGCCGTCGCGAAGGCGCGTTCGACGGTCGGCACCATCGCTTCCAGGTGCGCGCGGCTGGCGACCTCGGGGACGACGCCGCCGAAGCGGGCGTGCTGGTCGACGCTGGAGGCGACCTCGTCGGCGAGGAGTTCGACCGTGTTGTCGTCGTGCAGGCGGACGAGCCCGACACCGGTCTCGTCGCACGAACTTTCGATGCCCATGATGATGCGTGGCATCAGCCAGCCACCTCGTCTCGGACCTGGGCCCGCGGACGGGCCATCGTGTAGGCGTCGGCGCCGGAGGGCTGGTAGTAGCGCTTCCGGAGGCCGATGCGTTCGAAACCGTGCCGCTCGTAGAGCGCGATCGCCGCGTCGTTGTCCGTACGGACTTCGAGGAACACCGGCGCGACGAGTTCGTCCGCGCGGTCGAGGAGCGCCTTCAGCAGCGCGGTGCCGATCCCGTTGCGCTGCCAGGCCGGGTCGACGCCGATGGTGTGGATGCTCGTCTCGTAGTCGCCGCGGCGGCCGACGATGGCGAGACCGGCGTAGCCGATGACCTCGTCGCTTTCGTCCGGACGCGCGACGAGGTAGTGACCGCCCGCGTCGAGTTCCGCGTGGAAGGCGTAGGCGCTCCACGGCGAATCCCCGGGAAAGAGGATCTTCTCGATCTCGACACAGCGGCGGATATCCTTGCGGTGTAAGGGTTCCAGCCTCACGGCGTGGTCACCTTCTTGCGCGCGGCGGGCTCGACGGCGTCCGGGCGGCGGAGATAAAGGGGCGTGAGCGGTGCCGGCTCGCTTCCGAAGTCCTTGCGGGCGGCCTTGACCAGTCCGAGAGGTGACGGGAAGCGCGGCTCGATCGGCTGGACGCCGAGGGCGTCCGCGTAGAGAAGGGCGCCGTCGCCCGCCGCGACCTTGACCGTGGATTCGAGGTCGGCAGGGCGCTGGACGTGCGGACCGTCGGTGCGGGAGCCGTCCGCGGCGTACGCGGCCCAGTAGACCTCGCGGCGCCTCGCGTCGGTGAGGACGAGGAAAGGCGCTTCGCCGGGGGCGACGTCGGCGGCGATCGCGTCGAGGCTGCAGACCGGGTGGGCCGGGATGCCGAGCGCGTGGGCGAGCGAGGCGGCGGTCGCCATGCCGGCGCGGAGGCCGGTGAAGGGGCCGGGGCCGACGCCGCAGACGATGGCGTCGAGATCGCGGAGCGTGACGCCCGCGGCCTTGACCGCTTCGAGGGCGTGGGGCGTGATCAGCTCGCCGTGCGCGCGCGGGTCGACCGTGACGCGGTCGCCGCGGGATTCGAGCGCGTCACCGTCCAGGGCGACGAGGCCCGCGGTGACCGCCGGGGTCGAGGTGTCGATGGCCAGTACCAGCACGGTTACCAAGCCTACGACCAGGACCCCGGGTCGCGTTTAGCGGGCTAAACGCGCTCCCCTGCCGCGCCGCTCCCCCGCCTGCTCCCCTGCCTGCGGGTGTGAAGCGGGTCGCAGGGGTATGGGCGGATAGCGCGGTACGGTCCAGCCAGGGGCCCACGCGCCCCGGCCGGTGGAGTCGAGCAGGAGGTCACGCGGTGCCCGATCGGTTGTTCCCCACGCTCGCGAGCGGCTCCGGCAAGGAGGCCCTCCGCTTCGGCGGCACCTCCCTGACCTACGCCGACCTCGCCGCCGTCGCCGGCACGCTCGCCCGTGACCTGCCGAGCGGCCGCGTCGCCGTTTGGGCCACACCCACCGCGCACACCAGCGTCGCCGTGATCGCCGCCCTGCTCGCCGGCGCCCCCGCCATCCCGCTCAACCCGAAGATCGGCGAGCGCGAACTCGCGCACATCCTCGCCGACAGCGAGCCCGTCCTCGTGCTCGCCGAACCGGGCGCCGACCTGCCCGCCGGTCTCGACGGTCTGCCACGACGCGACATCACCCTCGAAGGCACGGCCGTCGATCTCCCCGCGGAACCGGATGCCGAAACCCCGGCGCTGATCGTCTACACCTCCGGCACGACCGGCCCGCCCAAGGGCGTCGTCCTCCCCCGCCGAGCGATCACGACCACCCTCGACGCGCTCGAAGACGCCTGGGGATGGACAGCCGACGACGTCCTGGTGCACGGTCTCCCGCTGTTCCACGTGCACGGCCTGATCCTCGGCATCCTCGGACCACTCAGGCGCGGCGGCTCGGTCCGGCATCTCGGCCGGTTCTCCACGGAAGGCGCCGCACGCGAACTCGCGACCGGGGCGACGATGATGTTCGGCGTCCCGACCATGTATCACCGCATCGCCGCCGAGGTCGGTGACAACCCGTCGCTCGCCGAGGCGCTGAGCGGCGCCCGGCTGCTCGTCTCCGGGTCGGCCGCCCTGCCGGTCCACGACCACCAGCGCATCACCGCGGCGACCGGCCAACGTGTGATCGAGCGTTATGGGATGACCGAGACCTTGATGAACACCAGCGTCCGCGCCGACGGCGAGCGTGTCCCCGGCACCGTCGGCGTCCCGCTGAGCGGCGTCGACCTGCGGCTCGTGGACGAAGCCGGAAAGCCTGTCGAGGAGATCGAAACCGTCGGGGAGATCCAGGTCCGCGGGCCGAATCTGTTCACCGAGTACCTCAACCGCCCCGACGCGACCGAAGCCGCCTTCGACGACGGCTGGTTCCGGACCGGTGACATGGCGACCCGTGACGCGGCCGGATACGTGAAGATCGTCGGCCGGAAGGCGACGGATCTGATCAAGAGCGGCGGCTACAAGATCGGCGCGGGCGAGATCGAGAACGCGCTCATGGAGCATCCCGGTGTGGCGGAGGTCGCGGTCACCGGCGAGCCCGACGACGACCTCGGCGAGCGCATCGTGGCCTGGGTGGTGCCCGACGGCGATCGCCCGACGGAGTCGGAGCTCGCCGACCACGTCTCACGCCTGTTGTCACCGCACAAACGGCCCCGGGTGGTCCGCTATCTGGAGGCGTTGCCGCGCAATGACATGGGCAAGGTCATGAAGCGGGCCCTCGGGTGAGCAGGCCTTCCGCGCGGGCCGTCATCAAGGAGATCGCGACCGGTTTCGAGGACCTGGACGTTCCGCGTTCCGACGAACCGGACGACGGGCCGATCGGCTGGCCGGGCTACCGGGCAGCGCGGGATGCCGCCGCGGAGCGGTCGGGCGAAGACGAATCGGTCCTCTGCGGAACCGCCAGGATCGGTGACGTCGAAGCGGTCGTGATCGCCTTCGAGTTCGGGTTCCTCGGCGGGTCGATCGGTCAGCGGACCGGTGATCGCGTGGAGGCGGCGTTCGCGCGGGCGGTCGAGTCCGGGCTGCCGGTGGTTTCGCTGATCGCGACCGGCGGCAGCCGCATGCAGCAAGGGATGCGGGCGCTTTCGCAATTGCAGCGCATCGCGCGGGCGGCGGCCGGTGCCCGATCGGTGCCGCAGATCTCGGTGCTGCGCGATCCGACCACGGGCGGTGGCTGGGCGACGCTCGGGGCCAGCGCCGACGTCGTCCTCGCGTTGCCCGAGGCACAGGTCGGTTTCGCCGGGTCCCGGGTGCGCCCCGCCGACGCGCCCCCGGAGGCCTACACGGCCGAAGCGAAGCTCGCGTGGGGTCAGGTCGATCAGATCGTGCCGCCTGCCGACCTGCCCGCCGTGCTGGAACGCTGGTTGCGCTTGCTGACTTCGCCGACGCCGGAGGCCGCCGAGCCGCCCGGCGCGCTGGGGTCGTCGGTGTTGCCCGACACCGGATGGGAAGCGGTTCAGGCGGCGCGCTCCGTTGATCGACCGAGGGCGGCTGAGTACCTCAAGGCGTACTTCGATTGGCGCGAGGATGTCTCGGGCGATAGGTGCGGCGGAGTCGACGCTGGTGTCCTGTGCGGCTTCGGCAGGCGAGACGGCCGGACGATCGCGTACGCGGCGCAGTGCGGAACTCCGACGCTGCCCGCGGGCTTCCGGACAGCGGCACGTCTGGTGCGGCTCGCGTCGAGGCTCGGCATCCCGGTGCTCACTCTCGTCGACACCCCTGGCGCGGCGAACGACGCGGCGGCCGAGCGGGACGGCGCCGGGGCGGCGATCGCGGAGTTGTTCGAAGCCGTCGCGAGCGCGGCCGTGCCGATCACGACGCTGGTGATCGGGGAAGGCGGATCCGGTGGCGCGCTCGCGTTCGCGGCGCCGGGGTCGACCTGGGTGACGCCCGACGCGTACTTCTCGGTCACCGCGCCGGAGGCGGCCGCAGCGATCCTCAAGCTGCCCGCCGACGAAGTCCCCGCCCTCGCGGACCGCCTGCGGCTACGCCCCCAAGACCTGGTCGACCTGGGAATCGCGCGCTCCGTCGTCGGCCCACCAGATCGCGTTTAGCCCGCTAAACGCGATCTGGGCCGCCGCGGCGCTCCATTGCTTAGCATGCCTACGCGTCGCGATTAGCGGGCTAAAGTCGCCTTGCCGCAGGTGGGGCGGGCGAAGGTGATTGAAAAATCATCGATACCTTCCGTGTTGTCGTCGCCCATGACCATTCGACGCGGAAGGGGAAGCGGCAAACGGTCGAAGATCGGCGCTGAGCGGGCACGATGGATCGATCACGGCCATCTGCATGTGCGAATGCCGCGGTCGAATGTCCGCTACCGAACAATTCTCTTCGCACCGATCACGGCTTCTCACTCGATAGCGTGAACGCGAACCACTATAAGTAGACTCTGCTCTCGCTATCTGCGCAATGAGCTGACGCCCCGCGCCCGCAACTACTCTTTCGAGTTATAGCGGCACAATCCGATGACCCGGGGTGAATTACGTCGACCGCTCACCGCAGGATTCAGCAACCTTTCACTTACCGCCCCGTAGGTCCGGAAAGTTCGTCCACAATGGTTTGTGTTGCGGCTCGGCAACGACCGAAACGCCGCACATAAGGAAGCGGCTCCCCATGCCCGGGGAGCCGCTTGAAGTTCAACAGCTCCATCAACCCGGAAAAGTTCTATGGAGGCGTCAAACATGCCCAGCGTAGCGCCGTGTTCCGGCGGTATGCCAGAGGAGCCACCCCAGCCGCAGGCGATGACCCCGGATACGAACCAGGATCACCACGGCGGGTGTCACCCGGCAGAAGTCAGTCTCGACGAATTACTCGATTTGGCAGGCGAACCGGCCGGCATAGTCACCGACCCCGCCTGCCGTCGCGTCCATCTGCGTCCCGCGACCCAGTGGCCCGACTTCTGGCGAAGCACGTTCTTCGGCAGCCGGGAAAACACCAAACGCGTGCTGCTCTACTGGTTCGCTCTGATCACCGCACTCCTCGCACTGGCCATCGTCGCGACACCGGCCGCGCAAACCGGCGTGATCGGCCTGTGCGGGCTGTGGTGGCTTCACCATCGGCGCGGCCGAAGTGGCCCGGCCCCGGCCGTCTAGGCGCGGCCTGACCAGACAGGTGCGCATGCCGCTGTCCGAACCAGCGGCATGCGCACCCCAAGCCCGCTTGGGGCATGAAGGGGACGCTCCGCCGGGTCGGCCCTGATGCGGCATCCGGGTGAGATCGCGTTTAGCCCGCTAAACGCAAGTCAGGGGTGCGGGACGCCCAGGTGCCGTGCGGTTCCAAGGTGACCTCACGGACGTCGTCGTCGCGACGCTCCAGGCGTACGACGAGGTAGTCGTCCGAAAGCCGCTCCGCGGCACCCTCGCCCCACTCGACGACCAGCGCGGACCGCTCCAGTTCGGTGTCGAGGTCAAGGTCGTCGAGCTGCGAGAGGTCTCCGCCGAGCCGGTACGCGTCAACGTGCACCAAGGCGACCCCGGCCTCGCCCGCCGGATGGACCCGGGCCAGCACGAACGTCGGCGAGCTCACCCGCCCGCCGACACCGAGACCGTCCGCGATCCCGCGGGTCAGCGTCGTCTTGCCCGCTCCGAGCGGCCCGGCGAGCAGGACCAGATCGCCCGCGCGCAGGGAACGCCCGAGCGCACGCCCGAAGTCCATGGTCGCCTCGGGAGTCGGGAATGCGAAGTTCATCAGCGCTGCCACCACCACGTTCGCCGGTCGGAAGTTTCACCATCGGTGCCCGTGCACCGTTGCATCAGGTCGATCAGGTGGCTGTTCACCAGTTCGGGTTGTTCCAGCTGCACCATGTGTCCCGCGCCGCGCACGCGCACCAGCTCCGCGTCCGGCAGCTCCGCCGCGATCCGCTCGGCGTGCGCGATCGGCGTGAACCGGTCGGAATCCCCGCCCACGACCAGCACGTGCGCGTGCTTCAACCCGGCGAGCGCGGCATACCGATTATGGCTGCCCAGCGTGTCGACGAAGTTCACGAGGCCGCGCACCGGCGTCACTTCGAGCATTTCCAGCATGAAGTCGACGAGGCGCGGCGACACGTCCCGGCTGCCGAAAGCCAGTCTGCGGACAGCCTGCCTGGTCAGCTGGCCGCCCGCCGCGCGCACGAACTCGACCAGCCCCGGCTGCCAGCCCGCCAGCCCGCCGACACCCCGGGTGAGCGGGTTGTACTTCGAAAGCAGCGACCTCGGCAGCCCGCGCGCGCCGACCTCGCCCGCGGCCGTCGCGATGAACGCGACGCCGCACACGCGGTCGTCGAACAGCTCAGGGTGCTCCGCGGCGAGCTCCATGATCACCATGCCGCCCATCGAGTGCCCCATGAGCACGATGGGTCCCTCCGGCACCACCGAGCGAACGACCATGTCGAGGTCGCGCGCCAACTGTTCGATAGTGCTGGTTTCGGCGTTCGCGGCGCCGGAAAGCCCGTGCCCGCGGTGGTCGTAGTAAACCTGCCGGACCCGCGGCAACTTCAGCGACGCGAGGTCTCGCCGCTGGAAATGCCAGCAGCGCTTCGACAACGCGAACCCGTGCACGCCGACGACGGTCAGCTCCGGTTCGCCCCCATCAGCCGGATCGATCTCCTCGACCGCGAGCGGCGTGCCGTCTTCGGCCGCCACGGTCGAGGTCCGGTCCGGTTCAAGATCCCCCAACGGCTCGTCCACGAACGGGTCCTCACTCTGCCGCCGCTGCTGTGCGGCGACGGCGATCGCGGCGGCGGTGCCGGTGGCCACCGCCCCGACCCCGCCGACGATGGCCAGCAGTCGTCGTGAAGGTGTCACGAGCCTGCCTCCAGATACGTCCGGTGGATGCGCGGGCGATACATCGAAGTCACGATCTCGTAGTCGATCGTCCCCAGCTTGTCCGCCCATTCCCGGGCGGTCGGCTCGCCAAACGTGCCTTGGCCGAAGAGGATCACCTCGCTGCCGATGGCGGGCTCGTCGTCTCCGCAGTCGACGATCAGCTGGTCCATGCAGACGCGTCCGACCACCGGGCGACGGCGTCCGCCGAGCCAGACGTCCATCCGGCCGGACAGCGACCGCGGCACGCCGTCGGCGTACCCGACCGGGACCAGGGCGAGGGTGGTGTCGCGCTCGGCCGTCCAGGTGTGGCCGTAGGACACGGACTCGCCGGCGGCGATCCGTTTCGTGAGCACTACCGAGGATTTGAAGGTCATCGCCGGACGCAGATCCTCGGCCACGGGCACCGGGTTCAGCCCGTAGATCGCGATCCCGGGGCGCACGAGGTCGAAGTGGAGATCCGGCCTGGTCAGCACGGCGGCGGAGTTCGCGAGGTGACGCATCGGGTTCAGACCGGCCGCGCGGGCGAGGTCGTAGGCCTCGTCGAACCGCTTGGCCTGCGCGTCGATGGAGGGGTGGCCCGGCTCGTCGGCACAGGCGAGATGCGACCAGATCGCGACGACCTCGACGAGCGGCTTCGCGGCCGCCGCTGCCTGGACCAACGCGGGCCATTCCGCAGGTGGGCAGCCGTTTCGGGAGAGGCCGGTGTCGATCTTGAGGTGCACCCGCGAGATCGCGTTTAGCCCGCTAAAGTCGCGCGCCCGGCGCGCGCCATCGGCCACGCGAGCGAGTTCGTCGAGGGAGCTGACAGCGACGTCGATGTCTTCGGCGACAGCGGTCGCGAAGTCGGCTTCGGGAGTGTCGAGCCAGCTGAAGAGCCGGACGCCGATCCCCGCGCGGCGCAGCGCGATCGCTTCGTCGAGCGAGCAGGTGCCCAGCCAGGTCGCCCCGCCCTCGATGGCGGCACGCCCGACCTCGAGCGCTCCGTGCCCGTAGCCGTCGGCCTTGACCACCGCCATGGTTTGGGCCCCAGGGGCGCGGGAAGCGAGCAGGGCGACGTTGTGCCGGATGGCGGAGAGGTCGATCACGACTTCGGCACGCGGGAAACTGGCGGTCATAACGACCACCAGTTTCCCACGAACCGGGCTCAGGACAGGCGCGCCCCGTCAGTGGCGGAGAACACGTGCAGCTCGTCGGGACGGATCCGCAGGTGCAGGGTGTCGCCCATGACCGGCGGCTTGCGCGGGTCGACCCGGGTGACGACGTTCGACTTCGTGCCTTCGGCGTCGGTCTCGGCGAGCTTGCCGTAGACGTACGCGTCCGAGCCGAGCTCTTCGACGAGGTCGACCTTGACCGGCACGGTGCCGTCCTCGCTGGTGGTCACCTCGAGGGACTCGGGCCGGAAGCCGAGGGTGACCGTGTCGCCGTCGGCCTTGGCGAGGATCTCGCGGGACAGCGGCACCCGCGCACCGCCGAGTTCGGCACCGTCCGCGGTGAGCTTCGCGGTGACGAGGTTCATCGCGGGTGAGCCGATGAAACCGGCGACGAAAGCGTTTGCGGGCCGGTCGTACAGCGCGCGCGGGGTGTCGCACTGCTGGAGGAGACCGTCCGAGAGGACGGCGACCCTGTCGCCCATCGTCATGGCCTCGACCTGGTCGTGCGTGACGTACACGGTGGTGACGCCGAGGCGGCGCTGCAGCGCGGCGATCTGCGTACGCGTCGAAACACGCAGCTTGGCGTCGAGGTTCGACAGCGGCTCGTCCATCAGGAAGACCTGCGGCTCACGCACGATGGCGCGGCCCATCGCGACACGCTGGCGCTGACCACCGGAGAGCGCCTTCGGCTTGCGGTCGAGGTACTGCTCGATGTCGAGCAGCTTGGCCGCGTCGAGCACCTTCTGCTTGATCTCCGAAGCCGGACGGCCGGCGATCTTCAGCGCGAAGCCCATGTTCTGACCGACGGTCATGTGCGGGTACAGCGCGTAGTTCTGGAACACCATCGCGATGTCGCGGGCACGCGGCGGCAGCTGCGTGACGTCGCGGTCGCCGATCCAGACGGCGCCTTCGTCGATGTCCTCGAGGCCGGCGAGCATCCGCAGGCTGGTGGACTTGCCGCAGCCGGAAGGCCCGACCAGCACGAGGAATTCGCCGTCGGCGATCTCGAGTTCGAGTGCGTCCACGGCGGGCCGCTCGGAACCGGCGTAGCGCCGGGTCGCCTTGTCGTAGGTGATCGTGGCCATCGGTTCAGTCCTCTTTCGGTTTCGCGGGAATGCCGTGCCCGAGTTCGCGGGCCTCGAGATGCCGTTGCTGGATCCGGTATCCCTCGGCGCGGTCCGCCTCGGTCGGTTCGGCCAGCTCGAGCCGGGTCTTGCCGTGGTCTTCCTGCCAGCGGGGAGGTTCCTTGCTGGAAGCGAGGGCCCAGGCCGCCTGCCGCGCGGCGCCGACCGCGACGTACTCGGCGACTTCGGGGATGACGACGGGCACGCCGAACACGATCGGCGCGACCGCGCGGACGGCGACCGACTGCGCGCCGCCACCGATCAGGAGTACGCGGCGGACCTCGAGCCCCTGTTCACGCAGAGCGTCGAGACCGGCGGCGAGGCCGCACAACATGCCTTCGACGGCGGCGCGGGCGAGGTTCTCCGGCGTCATGTTCGCGCGGGTCAGGCCGAAGAGCGTGCCCTTGGCGTCCGGGAGGTTCGGCGTCCGCTCACCGTCGAGGTAGGGCAGGAAGGTGAGGCCGCCGGAGCCGGGGGCGGCGGCGAGCGCGAGCTTGTCGAATTCCGCGAGCTCGACGCCGAGCATCGCGGACGTGGCGGTGAGCACGCGGGCGGCGTTGAGGGTGCAGGCGAGCGGCAGGAACCGGCCGGTGGCGTCGGCGAATCCGGCGACGATGCCGGTGGGGTCGGCGCTCGCGGTTTCGGAGACGCCGAAGACGGTGCCGCTGGTGCCCAGCGAGACCACGACGTCGCCGGGGACGAGTTCGAGGCCGAGTGCGGCGGCCATGTTGTCGCCGGTTCCGGCCGAGACCAGGATCCCGTCCGGCGTGTGCCCCGCGGCCTCGGCGGGGCCGAGGAGCTTGGGCAGCTCCGGGATCCGGCCACCGAAGGCGTGTGCGAGGAGGTCTTGGCGGTATTCGCCGGTGGCTGGCGAGAAATAGCCGGTACCGGAGGCGTCGCCGCGGTCGGTGATCGGCTCGGCGCCGTCGCCGAGCAGGCGCCAGGTCAGCCAATCGTGTGGCAGCAGCACGCGGGCGACGCGATCGGCCAGCTCGGGCTCGTTCTCCGCCATCCAGCGCAGTTTCGTGACGGTGAAGCTGGCGACCGGAACCGAGCCGACGGACTTCGCCCAGTTCTCCGCGCCGAGTTCGCGTCCGAGTTCTTCGGCCGCCTTCGCGGACCGGGTGTCGTTCCACAGCAAGGCCGGGCGGACGACCTCACCGGCTTCGTCGAGGGTCACCATGCCGTGCTGCTGACCGCCGATACCGATCGCGCCGACGCCGTCGAGCAGGCCGTCCGTGGCCTCGCGCAACGCGTCCCACCACGCCGAGGGGGCGACTTCGGTGCCGTCCGGGTGTGAAGCGCGACCAGTTCGGACGATTTCGCCGGTGGCCGCGTCGCAGACGACGACCTTCGTCGACTGGGTCGACGAGTCGATTCCGGCGACCAGGTCAGATTTCATATTCCGGCCCCTCTGGGTCGCACTCGACCTGCTCGATGGCCGTGCCCGCGTTCAGGGCTGCCTCGATCTCCTCGGTCGGTGTCAGGTCGTCGGTGATCAGGAGGTCGTAGTCGCCGATGTCGCCGTGCGCGAAAGTGGCGGTGCGGCCGAACTTGGAGTTGTCGACGACCAGGACGTTGCGGCTGGCGGTGCGCAGCGCGGCCTTCTTGAGCGCGGCGTAGTCCTGGACGGGGTGGAACAGGCGGCCGACCGCGACCGCGGCGACCGAGACGAACGCGATGTCGGCGTGGGTGCGTTCGAGGAACGCGAGGACGTCCGGTCCGGCGCACGAGTCGAACTCGTGGTGATAGCGGCCGCCGGCGAGAACGACCTCGACGCTCTTCACCGGGCCGAGGATGCGGGCGGCTTCAAGCGAGTTGGTGATGACGGTCAGGTCTTCGATCGCGCCGAGGCGGCGGACGAGCGGGAAGAGCGTCGTCGAGTCGTCGACGAAGACGGTCTGACCGGACTGGACGTGAGCCGCGGCGGCCTCGCCCAGCGCGTCCTTCGCGGCCTGGTTGAAGGTGTCGCGGAAGCGGGCGGCCGACTCCATGGTCGTCGCCGGGTAGGCCTCGACCTTGCCGCGCAGTTTGCGGAGGAGGCGGCGCTCGGCGAGGTCGTCGAGGTCGCGGTGCATCGTCATCAGGCTGACGCCGAACCGCGTGGTGAGGTCGTCGATGCGGACCTCGCCGGTGGCGATGACGTGGTCGAGGATCTCCTGGCGCCGATGCTCGACGGCGGCGTCCGATGGCCTGGTCTTAGACATGGGCGACACCGTTCACGACCCGGACCATCGGGGTCCCGGCGGGGTGGGTGTCGGCGCTCACACCTGCTTCTTACCAGATTATTCGCCCGGAGTTAACACATAACTCGATAACTCTCCCATTTCCCACACTTCCCCATCTTGACCGGTGGTGGCGCTTTTCGCGGTATAACCGCGCTCGGGGGGGGGGTGCCTTAGAGCGCGTTTAGCCCGCTAAAGGCGACACGGGGCCCTGGTCAGAGGGTGTGCGAGCGGACGGACCGGATGGCGTCGGGGACGGCGTCGAGGATGCCGGAAGCCGAGGTCGGGGCGCCGTCGGCGGCGAGGAAGCCGGCGAGCGAATGGACGTGCGCGGCGGCCCCGGCCGCCAGCCACGGATCGAGCCCGGCTGCGAGCAGCGAGCCGACCAGACCGGACAGAACGTCGCCCGAACCGGCCGTCGCGAGCCACGACCCCCGCGGCGTGTTCACCAGCGCGCGCCCGTCCGGCGCCGCGACGACGGTGCAGTGCCCCTTCAGGAGCACGACGGCGTCGTACTTCCGCGCGGCCGACCGCGCCGCCGCCACCCGGTCCGCTCCCGGCGGGGAACCCATCAGCCGCTCGAACTCCCCCGCGTGCGGCGTCAGCACCAGAGGTGTGTCCGGATCGCGCGCGTCGAGCACCTCGGGCGAGTGCGCGATGATCGTCGTCGCGTCGGCGTCCGCGCACACCGGTACCCCCTGGCCGAGCACGAACCGCAGCACGTCCCGCCCCTCGTGACCGGTGCCGATCCCCGGCCCGACAACCCATGCCTGTACCCGGCCGGCGTCCGTCACCGAGCCCGTCGCGATCACTTCGGGCCACCGCCCGCGTACCACGTCCGCGGCGTGCCCGGCGTAGCGCACCAGCCCCGACGTCGCCCGCACGGCGGCACCGGCCGCGAGCACGGCCGCGCCCGGATACGTCGCGGATCCCGCGGCCACCCCGACCACGCCTTGGCTGTACTTGTCGTCCCCCGGCCCGGGGACCGGCCACGCCGCGGCGACGTCGGTCGTGTCGAGCCGCTCCAGGTCGGGATCGCCGAGTTCCGGCCGCAGCCCGATGTCCACCAGGGCGACCTCACCGCACGACGCGGGCGCGAGGGCGTGCACGGGTTTGAGGGCGCCGAAGGTGACCGTGCGGTCGGCGACGACGGCGGGACCGTCGACGGCACCGGTGTCCGGATCCACGCCACTCGGCAGATCGACGGCCAGCACCGGCGAACTCACGTGCTCCAGCAGCGCGGCGGCGTCCGCCCGCAAGGGTCCTCGCGCCGAGATACCGACGATCCCGTCGAGGACGAGGTCCGCCTGCTTGATCCACTGTGGACCGTCCTCAACGGACACCACCTTGCCGCCGGATCGCTTCAAAGCGGCCAAACCCTGAGCATGAGCGCGTTCGGGCTTCAGCAAGATCGCCGAGACGGCCACGTTGCGACGGCACAGGAACGCGCCGGCCCACAAGGCGTCACCACCGTTGTTGCCCGAACCGACCAGCAAGGTCACCCGCCGCCCGGACACCGAGCCCGTGTGCTCGGCGAGCATCCCGGCGGCGTGCACCGACAGGCCGAAGGCCGCGCGTCGCATGAGCTCGCCGTCGGGAGTGACGGCGAGCAACCGATCCTCCGCCGCGCGAATCCGTTCCGTGGTCCAGATTCCCTGCACGACGCCTCCGGTCCTTACTCGACGGTGACCGACTTCGCCAGGTTACGCGGCTTGTCGACGTCGTACCCGCGCGTGCGGGCGATCTCCGCGGCAAGCACCTGCAGCGGCACCGTCGAAACCAGCGGCTGCAGCAGGGTCGGCACGGCCGGGATCTCGATCAGCTCGTCGGCGAACGGGCGGACGGTCTCGTCGCCCTCCTCCGCGATCACGATCGTGCGAGCGCCGCGCGCCTGGATCTCGCTGATGTTCGACACCAGCTTCGAGTGCAGCACCGCGCGGCCCTTCGGCGACGGCATCACCACGACGACGGGCAGGCCTTCTTCGATCAGCGCGATCGGACCGTGCTTGAGCTCACCGGCGGCGAAACCTTCGGCGTGCATGTACGCCAGTTCCTTGAGCTTCAGCGCGCCTTCGAGGGCGACCGGGAAACCGACGTGGCGGCCGAGGAACAGCACGGCCTTCGAGTCGGCGATCCGGCGGCCGAGGTCACGGACCTGGTCCACAGTGGACAGAACCTTCTGCACCGCGGCGGGCATGGATTCGAGCTCGGCGAACTCGCGGGCGACCTCGTCCGGGTACTTGGTGCCGCGGGCCTGCGCCAGCGCCAGGCCGACCAGGTAGTTGGCCGCGATCTGGGCGAGGAACGCCTTGGTCGAGGCGACACCGATCTCCGGACCGGCGTGCGTGTAGAGGACGGCGTCGGATTCACGCGGGATCTGGGCGCCGTTGGTGTTGCAGACGGCCAGGACGCGGGCCTTCTGCTCGCGCGCGTGGCGGACGGCCTCGAGGGTGTCCGCGGTCTCGCCCGACTGGGAGACGGCGACGACCAGGGTCGCGCGGTCCAGCACGGGGTCGCGGTAGCGGAACTCGCTGGCCAGCTCGACCTCGACGGGGAGACGGCACCAGTGCTCGATGGCGTACTTGGCGACCAGGCCGGAGTGGTACGCGGAACCGCAGGCGACGACGAAGACCTTGTCGACGTCACGCAGGTCCTGGTCGGAGATGCGCTGCTCGTCGAGGATGATCCGGCCGCCGTCGAAGTGACCGCGCAGCGTGTTCGCCAGCGCCTCGGGCTGCTCCTCGATCTCCTTGAGCATGAAGTACTCGTGGCCGCCCTTTTCCGCGGCCGAGAGGTCCCAGTCGACGGTGAACGGCTTGGCCTGGGCGGCGTCGCCGTGGAAGTCGGTGACCTCGTAACCCTCACGGGTGATCACGACGAGCTGGTCCTGGCCGAGCTCGACCGCCTCGCGGGTGTGCTCGATGAACGCGGCGACGTCGGAGGCGACGAAGTGCTCGCCCTCGCCGACGCCGACGACCAGCGGCGAGGAGCGGCGCGCGGCGACGATGGTGTCCGGCTGGTCGGCGATGGTCACGACCAGGGTGAACGCACCTTCGAGGCGACGGCAGACCGCGGCGACGCTGGCCGGGAAGTCGCCCTTCGTGTCGCCTTCGGTGTAGGCGCGGGAGATCAGGTGCGCGGCGGTCTCGGAGTCGGTGTCGCTCGCCATCTCGACGCCGTCGGCCTCGAGCTCGGCGCGCAGGGCGGCGAAGTTCTCGATGATGCCGTTGTGCACGACGGCGACCTGCTGGGAGGCGTCGCGGTGCGGGTGCGAGTTGCGGTCGACCGGGGCGCCGTGGGTGGCCCAGCGGGTGTGGCCCATCCCGGCGGTGCCGGTGAAGGCGTCCCTGCCGACTGTGTCGAGCTGGGTCTCCAGGTTGGCCAGGCGGCCTGCCTTGCGCTCGACGTTCAGCGCACCGGAGCCGTCGAGGACGGCGACGCCTGCCGAGTCATAGCCGCGGTACTCCATCCGCCGAAGGCCGCCGATGACGACGTCCAGGGCCGGGCGATGTCCGACGTATCCCACGATTCCACACACGGCCACCAGCCTAACGAGGGAAATTCAGCCCCTTCGCCCGGGCGCCCGCCCATCGCCTTGAGCGGGCTGAACGCGTCGCGTTTAGCCCGCTAAAGGCGAACGCCGGGGCGGCGCGCGGGCTGGACGGGGGTGCGGGCAGTAAGGTCACGAGCATGGCCAGCAAGCCCAAGCAGCTGCTCGCGGAGCTGTCCCACCCAGGCCCGCACGAGGTTCTGCGCGGCAACCTCGCCCTGGTCGGGCTCCCCGGTGTCGTGTTCACGCCCCGCTCGGGGCTCGGTCTGCCCGCGATCGCGTTCGGGCACGGTTGGCTGCAGCCAACCGGGAGCTACCGGCATCTGCTCAGGCATCTCGCGAGCTGGGGCATCGTCGCGGCGGCCCCGGCCACCCAGCGCGGACCGCTGCCGTCGCACCGGCTGCTGGCCGGCGACCTCCTCACCACGCTCGACCTGATCACGACGGTCCGCCTCGGACCGGACGGCATCAGCGTCGACCCGGTGAAGCTCGGCCTCGCGGGGCACTCGACCGGCGGCGGTTCGGCCGTCCTCGCGGCCGCGCAGGCAGCGGACGAAGGCTCCGATCGGCCACGGATCCAGGCTGTCGCGACCATCACGCCCGCACAGACGCTGCCGCCGGCGACGGTGTCCGCCCGGTCGGTGACCGTGCCCGGTCTGCACCTCGCGGCGGGCGAGGATCTCGTCGCGCCGTCAGTGGGGCACGCCGAGGCCATCGCGGACGCGTGGGGCGGGCCGGTGCAGCTGCGGACGCTCGGGAAGTCGTCGCATCTCGGCGTCACGGAGGGCAGGCACTGGAGCCAGCTGCTGCTGCACGGGAAGCCGCACCGCGGGACCCAGCAGCTGACGAGGGCGCTGTTCACGGCGTTCTTCCTCACGCACCTGACGGGGACGACGAAGTACCAGCCGCTGCTGGACGCCGACGTCAAACGCGCCCCGATCGAACTCCAGGACGAACCCGCCGCCTGACCCGACCTGCGTTTAGCGGGCTAATCGCGATCCTGCCCCCTGCTTACTTAGCATCCCTACGCGTCGCGATTAGCCCGCTAAAGGCGACACGGGCCGGAGCGAGAGGCCGGGCCGCCAGATCGCGATTAGCCCGCTAAAGGCGACCTCGGCCGCGCTGGGTGCACCGCCCGGCGGATCGCGATTAGCCCGCTAAAGGCGACTCGGCCGGGCAGGCGAAGTGGGCGAAGAGAAGGGCCCGGCTCTGGTGAGCCGGGCCCAAAGGACGTGAAGCGGGTCAGTCGACCATCCACGAGTTGTTCGAGAAGTCGTCGTCGTCGAAACCCTTGTCGTCGCGGGCGTGACGACCTCGACGACGCGCCGGCGCGGCAGGTTCCTCAGGCGCCGCGCCACTCGGCGCGGGCGTGGGCACCGCGGGCGGGACGTCCACCGTCGCCGGCATTCCGGGCACCCCCGGCGCGACCGGAAGCGGCGGCGGCGGAGCGACCGGCCGCGAAGCGTCGAGGCCAGACCGAGCACCGAACTCGGCGAACCGGGCGTCCGGTTTCTCGTCGTCCTCGATGTCGAAGCCCATCGTGTGGCTGCGGTCGGCGGTCGTCTTGCCGGTCAGCCAGCCACCCGCCTCCTTGCTCCGCTTCCCCAGTTCCTGCATGTGGGCGGCGTACTTGTCGTGGACGGCCGCGTCCTTCTGCATGGTCTCCATCGCCTGAGCCTTGGCGTCGGCGAGGTGCCGCTCTCGCAGCCCCCGCTGCTCCAACTGCTCCGTGATGGCGGCGTCCTGCCTGGACATGGCGGCCGCCAGCCGGTCAACAGCGCTCATCGGTCCTCCCTCGTTCCCCGGCTACCGATCATCGCTCGTAGCTGATCGAACGGTCGCCGCCCTCGTCGTCGAGCGACCCGCTGATCCGGCCACCCGCGCCACTGGTCTCGAAGATGCCACCCTCGACGCGGTACTGGCTCGACCCGCGTTGCGTGTCACCCCCACCACCACCGGCCGCGCCGCCCATGGCACCCATTCCGCCCATCATGCCGCCCATGCCACCCATTCCGGCACCCCCGGACGCCCCGCCGGCACCGGCGCCCGCGGGTGCGGGGTCCATCCCGCCGGGCGCCATCCCGAGTCCGCCGTCGGTCCCGGCAGGCTGCGCACCGCCCCCGGACTGCATGCCTGGTTCCAGTGAACCGGCCTCGTTCAGCGCCCCCGCCGAACCGCCCTCACCGACACCGCCGAGCGCGCCTTCGAAACTTCCTCCGCCGCCGCTGGCCGTCGGCACGGTGCCTTCTCCACCGGCGCCCGACACGGCGCCACCGGAGGCCTCGGCCCCCGCGGACACCGCGGCGGTCCCTTCGCCACCACCGGCTCCACCTCCGACACCGGCACCGACCTCGACGCCGCCCGGAGCGCTGAAGCCTCCGCCGCCCGCCACACCGGCATCGGCCGGTGCGGGCATCGTGCGCACGTCGTCCATCCGGCCCGGCTGGGGGTTGCCGGGATTCCGGTCGTCGAGACCGTTCTTGAGGTCGTCGGTCGGGACGACGTCGCCGGGCTTGAGCTCCTTCTTCTCACCCTTTTCGTCGAGGGTGTAGGTCGTCGGCTCGCCCTTGCCATCGTCGACGGTCACCACGGTCGGGCCGTTCGGGCCCTGCGGCTGCTCCGCGGTGATCTTGAGGTTGCCGTCCTGGATGTGGATCTTGCCGTCCGGACCGGGCCGGTAGACACCGTCGGCGCCAGGCTGGCCTTCCTTGACCGCGCCCTGCGGGCCGAACTCGCCGTCTTTCTTGCCGTCCTTGCCCTCTTCGCCGGGCTTGCCGTCTTCGCCCTTCGGGTCATCGAAGTCGAGCTTGTAGTCCTTTTCGTGACCCTTGCCGTCGTCGACCTTGATGTCCATCTTGCCGTCTTTGTCCGGCTCGGTCATCTCGATCTTGTTGTCACCCTTCTGGACGGTCATGGTGTCCTGACCGTCGAGGCCGTCCTTGATCGCTTCGCCCGTCGCCGGGTCGATCGGATACGGCTTGCCGGTTTCGGGATCCAGCTCGAGCGGCTTCCCGGTGACCGGGTTCATGCCGTCAGCGGGCTTGTCCTCCGGCTTGGGCGCCTCGGGAACCGTCGCCGCCGGCGGCGTGCCGCCACCTCCGCCGGGCGGGGTACCACCCCCGCCGCCGGGGGGCGTCCCGCTGCCGCTGCCATTTCCGTTCCCATTCCCATTGCCGTTTCCGTTGCCCTTGCCATCGTCGGCGGGCGGCTTCGCGGCTCCGGGCGCGGGGAACGGATTCGTGTAGTCCTCCATGAACCGCGAAAGCTCGTGATATTGCGTGTTGATCGTGTCGGTCGCGTTCTTGCAGAGCTTTTTGAAGTTCTCGAACCGCTCACCGAACTCTTTGGCGAACGAACCCTTCAGCCACTGCTTCGCGGCCCCGATCGCATAGTCCTTGTTCTCGTCGTTCAGCTTGCAGTCGTCGTGACGCAGCCGCTCGGCGAGATTGTTGCCCGGACACGCGGAGTCGAGCCAGTACGCGACATCCAAGAGCTTTTCTTTGGAACCGACGTTGCCGTTCGCGATCTCGACGACCTGTTTCGCCGTGAACAGCGGCGCCGTGGCGACCTTGTCGACGCGCAGCTTCAGCGTTTCGTCGACCTTCAGCTTGAGCGCGCTGTAGATCTTGTCGATGGTCGAAGGCACCAGTTTGATGGCGCCGTCCATCTGCGCGATGAGCTCTTTCGCGTCAGGCTGGATTCGCTGCTCGTATTTGACCTTCGCGGCCGTCGCACCCTCCCCCTTCCAATCGTGGAAGAGCGTGGTCAGCGCCGTTGTCGCGTCGGTCCTGGTCTGCTCGACGGCTTTCTTCGCATCGCCGAGATCCTCGACCTCGTCGAACATCTTCTGGAAATTGATCTCGCGGTTCTCGTGGAACCGGTCCCAGACATCGGTTTTGTAATTGATCTCGTACGGCCGGTCCGGCATCTTGTTCCAGACCTGCTCGGCCCAGTCGGAAAAGAAGTCGAGCGCCGGGTTCCCCAGATCGAGCACCTGATCGGACTTGGTCGTGGAACCGCCCGCGGCCGGCCTGGCCATGGCGTCGAGATCCTTGTCCGCCTTCTCCACGGCGGTCTTCTGCTTCTTGTCCGCGGCCGCGTTCGAGTCACGCTCGGCGATGGCCTTCTCGTACGCCGCGTCGCCGCCGAAGAGCAGCTTGTCCTTCGTGCCCTGCGTGATGTACGGGTCGTCGAGGAGCGCCTTCTTCTGCTCCCACGTGTACTTGCTCATTGCGTCCCCGCCTTGTTGGCAGCCGCGGCGTTCGCCTGGTCGGATGAGGTGTAGCGGGTCGACGCGGTACTGACGCCACCGGCGAGCTGGGTGAGCTGGCCCGCGTAGCCCTTCATCGCGTCGGAAATGGCGAGGATCCCGGTGGCGTAGCCCTTCTGATAGTCCTTGTGCACCCGGCCGAAGTCCGCGGGTTGCACCTGGGTCGGTCCTACCTTCCCCGCCTCGGACGTCGTGTGCTCAGCCGCGCGCTCCAACGACGTCGACGCCGTGAGCATCGCCTCTGAATCGGCTTTGTAGCCCCCGTCCGGCATGACCGGTGCCCCCTTCGTCCCGCTGTATCCGCCTCGTTGTCCTACCTACGACGCACGCCGGCGGCATCAGGTGCCATCGCATATGCACACAAGAATGTACCCACCGGTCACCGAAGCCGCAGGAACATTCCTACCTTTGCTAACTCAAACGGTTTCGGCGCAAGAAGCCTGGTAGACCGCGTTTTCGCGGTTGCCCGCCCGCTTCGACGGCTTCGGCGAGCACAGCCGCCGCTCCGCGGATGTCGACCAGGCGATCCAGCTCGTCGAGGTCGATGTCGATGCCGAATTCCACCTCGACCGTCGCCAGGAGCCGGACCCGGCGCCGGGAGTCGACGCCCATTTCGGCGAACGGCGTGTTCTCGTCGATGGTGTCCGGATCGACGTCGAAGGTCTTGCAGACGAGGGCCTTGATCTCGTCGACGTACTCGCTCCCGTCAGCTGCCATGAGGGGATTCTGTCCCATCCGCCGTCCAGTACCGCGTTCTGGCCGCGGAACGCGCGACCTTGCCGCTGGAGGTTCGCGGCAGCCCGCCGGGTTTCACCAGGAGGAAGGCCTTGAGCCGCACGTCGTGCCGTTCGGCGACGGCGCGGGTGGCCGCCCGCGCGACCTCGTTTTCGTCGAAGTCGGAGGCCTTCCGCGCGCGCTCGGCGACCACGACGATGCCCTCGCCGTCGTCCAGGTCGACCGAGAACGCGGCGACCCGCTCTGGCCCGAGAAGGGGATGAGCGGCGGCGACGGTCTCTTCGATGTCGTGGGGGCTGTGGTTGCGGCCGTCGATGATGATCAGGTCCTTCAGGCGTCCGGTCACCGAGAGCCTGCCGTCCCGGATCCAGCCCAGGTCACCGGTGCGGAGCCAGCCGCGCTCCCCGTCGAGTTCGGCGTCGAACACCTCGGCGGTCAGCTCCGGCCGTCGCCAGTACCCGGCCCCCACGTTGGGCCCCTTGACCCAGATCTCGCCCGTCCCGCCCATGTCGCCTTTAGCGGGCAAAACGCGATCCGCCGGGGCGACGACGCGGACCCGCTGGCCCCGTGGCCAGCCGATCTCGACGATCTCGCGGCCGTCCACCTCGGTCACCGCCGGCCCGCTGGAGTCGCCGCTGGCGACGTAGACCGTCGCCTCGGCCAGGCCGTAGGACGGCCTGAACGCGCCCCTCGGGAAGCCGTGGGGCTCGTAGGCTGCGAGGAAGTCCCGGACGGTCGCCGCCCGGACCGGTTCGCTGCCGCTGAGCGCGATCGACACCGTCGACAGGTCGTACTCGGCGCGCTTCGACTCGGGCACGGCCTCGGTGACCAGGTCGTACGCGAAGTTCGGGGCCGCCGTGAGCGTGTTCGGATACGCCGACATCAGCAGCAGCCAGCGCTCCGGGCGCCGGATGAACTCCAGCGGCGCGATGAACACCGTCCGGCCGCCGCAGTGCATCGTCCCGGCGATCAGTTGCGCCAGCCCCATGTCGTGGAAGAACGGGATCCAGCCGACACACGTGGTGTGCTCGCCGACCTCGTAGGCCTCGCAGATCTGCCAGCACGAGGCCGAGAGGGCCCGATGCGTGATGATCACGCCGGCGGGTGAGCGCGTCGTACCGGACGTGTACTGCAGGTAGGCGGGGTCTTCGGGCGAAACCGGCGCGGGAAGGGATCGGTCCGCCGGATCGAGCGGCAGGGTGTCGACGGCGACGATCTCGCGCGGCGCCGGAACCGCCTCGGTCGAGGCGAACTCCCCGAGCCGCTCGACCAGCGCTTCCGAGGTGAGCCAGATGTCGGCGTCGCAATCGTTGAGGACCCCGACGAGCCGCTCGCGGTGTGCGCGGACGTCCGGCGCGGACAACGGCACCGCGACGGCTCCGGCGTACAGCGCGCCGAAGAACGCGACGATGTACGAGAGGTCCTGTCGCGCCGTGATCGCGACGCGGTCTCCAGGCTGGATCAGCCCACGGAGCTTCGCCGCGACCGCGCGGACGTGGACGAGGAGTTCCGCCCAGGTCAGCGTGTCTTCGACGAGCTCGTGCCGGTTCGAGCAGTCGAGGTGCGTGTACGCCGGGCGCTCGACTTCGGCGCGCTCGAGCAAGCGGTGCACCAGTGGCGTCCGCAACACTTCCTCGGGCACTTCTTTTGTGGACACTGGCACCTTCTCCGGCCGCTGCATGGGCATCATACGAACGTGGACGACTTCTTCGTGCTGGACGATCCGGCGGACCGCGTCAAAGCCCTGCGCGACCGCGAGCTCAGCTCGAATCCGGGCGGTGCCGCCGCCGAGACCCCGAACCTCCTGCTGATGGACGGCGCGGACCACCGGCGGCTGCGCGCGGTCGTCAAGGAGGTCATCGCCCTGGTGGAGCCGCTGCCGGAGGAGGTGCTCGCCGACCTCCGCATCGCGATTAGGGGGCTAAAGTCGCGCGCTCGGTTCGACCTGGTGGCCGACTTCGCCAGGCCGGTGGCGGCCAGGGTGGCCCAGGCGGTGCTCGGCACTGTCGAACCGCTTGACGAGAAGCTGCTGACGAACCTGTCCGAGACGGCCGCGAACCTGGACGTCTGGTCGGGCGGACCGGCCGGAGCCGACACCGCCGCGCTCAGGGTCGCGATGTTCTTCCTCAAGGCGACGGCCGTCGAAGGCGGCGGGCTGGCGCTGCTCCGCGAAGCACACGAAGCAGACCGGATCACCGAAGACGAACTGATGATCACGCCGGTGATGCTCGCCCACGCCGCGTACGAGAACTCCATGAACTTCCTCGCCCTCGGCGGCCTCGAACTCCTACGCCGCCCAGACGTCCTGGACGACGTACGCGGCCTGATCCACGAAATCGCCCCGACCCGCTTCGCCGCCCGCCGCGTGATCGCGCCGTTTTCCTTGGCGGGCAAGGATTTCACGACCGGGGACAAACTCGCCATCCCGCTGGGCCCCGACGCCGAACTCGCGTTCGGCCTCGGCAGGCACACCTGCCCCGGCTCGCGAGTCGCGGTCGCCGAGGGAGAAGTGGCGCTGCGCGCCCTCGCCGAGATCCTGACTCCCGGCCACGTCGCCGAAGACGTCCGGTACAAGACCCACTCCGTCTTCCACGGCGTCGAGCGGGCCATCGTGACGCTGCGAACCTGACGGCTCAGGTCGCCAGCCAGTCGGTGTTGGCGAAATCGTCGTCGTCACCCCGCGCGGCGGCCGCTCGCCGGTGCCGTCCGGCCGGACGCTCTTCCTGGACCGGCGCCGGGGGCGGCGGGGGTGGCGGGGGTGGCGGCGGCGCCGCCGACGGGGCAGGCGGCCGGTAGGCGACCGGCGGCTCCTCGGCCGTCCGGTACCCGGCACGGCGCTCGTTCTCGGCCTCGTCCTCCTCGAACCCGAAATCGCCGTCGTCTTCGACCTTCTCGGCCAGCGTCGACTCGGTCGCCCAGCCGCCCGCGGCCTTGGCCCGCCGCTTCTGCTCGAGACGCGCGGTCAGCGCCGCGCTCGTCTCCTGCTTGAGTTTGTCGCCTGCGGCCTGGGTCTCCTCGATCGCCTTGGTCGCCCGGTTGTCGACCAGGTACATCCGATCGCCGTTCTCGCGTTCCAGCCCGGCCAGCTTGTGCCGGAGTCTGGCGAGATCCTCCTCAGGATTCACTGATCCCCTCCCCTGACCGCTAGCGGAAGCCGATTACGCCGTCGTCGTCGAGCGACCCGCTGATCCGGCTGCCCGTCGACGTGGCGGTGTCGAACAGACCTCCGTCGACCCGGTACCCGCTGGACGTGCGCTGCTGGTCTTCACCGGACCCTTGCCCGCCTCCTGGCGCTCCGCCGCCCATCATGCCCATACCGCCCATCATCCCCGCCCCGGCCGCGGCCGGGTCCTGGGCGCCTCCGCCCGGAGCGGAACCGAGTCCGGGCGGCGCCGAGGGAGCGGTCACGCCGCCACCGGATCCGGCGGGATCCGACGTGTCACCGAGGGCGTCGTCATTCTCGTCGAACGGGTTGCTCAACGATTGGGCGGTCGTCGATTCGGAATCGCTGTCCACCGCTGCCGCCGCCACCGGTTCGGGCTGGTGAGCGGTTTCCGCGGGCACCGAGGCGGGTGCTCCGCCGCCGACACCGCCGGACGTCGCGTCGTGCTGACGGACGTCCTGCCCGACATGCTGACGCGCGGCCTCTTCAACCGGCCGCGCCGGCGCGGCTTCCGCCGCGTGCCTACCAGCCGCCTGCGGCGCGGGATCCGTGCTCGCGTGACGTCCGCCCGCGGGCTCGTCCTCGCCAAGGGTGTACTTCGCAGGATGCCCAGACCCGTCGTCGACGGTCACCAGCGTCGGCCCGCCGGGGCCGTCGGGCCGTTCCGCGGTGATCTTGAGGCCGCCGTCCTCGATGTGGATCTTGCCGTCGGGGCCCGGCTGATAGACCTGCCCTGGGCTCGCGAGGGGACGCGAGGCAGGCTGCTGGTCCAGCCGCTCGCCGGTGTCCCGGTGCAGGGGCCCGCCCGCCGCGTCGCCGGTCCCTGGCGTGGCCTTGCCGTCCCCGAAATCGAGGTTGTAGTCCTTGGCCTGTCCAGTGCCGTCCTGGACGGAGATGTCCATCTTCCCGTCGGCGCCGGGCTCGGCCATGGAGATCTTGCGGTCGCCCTGCTCGACCGTCATCGTCTCGGGCCGGGTGCCGTCCTTGATCGCCTCGCCCGTGCGCGGATCGATCGGATACGGCTGCCCGGTCGCCGGGTCGACGTCGAGTGGCTTGTCCGTGACCGGGTTCTTCTCCTGCCCCGGCACCTCGGGCTTTTCCGGCTGCATGTACTCGACCGCACTCGGCGGCGGCTTCTGCCCGCCACCAGACGACGGGCCACCACCGCCGGACGACGGACCTCCGCCACCGGAGGACGGGCCACCACCGCCGGTGTCCTTGCCGCCACCGCCCTTTTCGACAGGCTTCTCGCCACCCGTCTCGGGAGTCTTACCCAAATCGGCGTAGGGATTCTCGACAACCTGGCCGAGCGAATCGGAGTACGCCTTCCACGCGCCGTTGATCGCGTCACGCGTGTTCTTGCAGACCAGCTGGAAGTTCTCGATGTGCTTGCCGAACCAGCCGAGGAAGACATTCTTCAGCCAGGCCACCGCCTGAGGCTTGAGAACCTCGTCGATGGTGCTCTGGTCGATGTCGCCACCATCGTCGTTGAACGCGTTCTTGGCTTCGATGCTCAGGAACTTGATGCAGTGGATGATGTCGTTCTGGCTGCACGAGCCGTCGGCGATGCGGATGATCCGCTCGATGTCCTGGGCCGTGGCGCCGTCGATGTTGTCGGTGTACCACTTCTGCAGCCACTCGACCTTTTCCCGGCAGAACTTGCCCACCGAGGCATTGGTCCGCACCAGCCCGTCTGCTGCCGCCTTGAACGCCTCGGCGACCAGATTGGTCTTGTCCGAGTAGGCCTTCTGATAGGCGCGCGCCTGATCGGCCGCGGCGCCTTCCCAGGTGCCGAGCGAGTTTCCGAGCTTTCCGGAGACGTCCTGCGCCGAGCCGGTGATGGCCGTGCCGACCGCGGCCAGCTCGTCCGCGCTCGCCTTGAACAGGTTGAACGGGATGTTGTCCTGTTCGTGGTACAGCCGCTGAAGTTCGCCGAGGGAGACGGCCGCCCCGCCGCCGGCCAAGCTCAGCGCGCGGACGTAGAGCGGGTGGAAGATCTCATAGACCTTGAACCCCGACAGACCGGGGACCATGATGTCATTCGAGTTCGCGCAACCCGGGTCGGTCTCGGTGGCGCGACCGGCGATCTCCTGGGTTTTCGCCGCGTCCTTGTTCAGTGCGTCACGATCACCCTGCCGACCAGCGGCCTGGTTCGCGTCGTACTTCTCGTGCGCGGTCTTGTAAGCCGCCTGGACATCTTCGAGGTAGGCGGTGTTGTCACCGATGTCGCTTTCGGTGATCCAGTCACCGTTCATCGACTTGATGTAGTCCCGGAACCGGTTCCGCTCGTCTTCGCTGGCGAAGCCGCAGCTTTCCGGGGTCTCGTCCTCGATGTAGTCGATGTAGTTGAGGGCGAGCTCGCGTTTGGTGTCGCGATCGATGTTCGGGTCGTTGAGGATCTTCTCGACTTCGGCCCGGCTGGGAATGTCGTGCCCGGTGTCACCACCGACATCTGCGAGAGGCATCAGTGCTTCCTCATCTCGGCGGCGTTGGCATCCTCATTGGACTGATAGAGGTCCTTGGACGCCGCCAGCTTCCGACCGAACTCGTCCGACGCCGCGAGGTAGCTGCGCGCGCACTTCGCCAGGCGCTGGATGCCGGCTGAATAGCCGGTGAAACAGTCCCCGTGCGCCGGCCCGAAACTCCCGGCGTTCAGGTTGATCTGCTCGACCGCCCCGATCGGCCCTTCACAGGCCTGCTTGGGCAGGTCCTGCAAGACCTTGGCTGCCTCGTTCAGCTGCGCTGGATCGACCTTGTGCCCTTTGCCCGTCACCCTTCACCCTCCCCTGAGTGCTCACGTCCGGTCCATGATCGGACGCGCGCGGCACCGGTTCGGTGCCCGTGACCCGCACACGGAATGTACCGGGCCGGTAACCAGGGCGCAGCGACTTGGAAAGAACGTGAGAGGGCTTACGAGGCCGAGGAGACGACCCCGGCGAGCCTGTCGGCGGCCGCTTGTGCGGTGTCGTGCGCGGTGGCCTCGACCATGACGCGGACCAGTTGTTCGGTGCCCGACGGACGCAGCAGGACGCGGCCCTCCTCACCGAGTTCGGCCTCGACGGCGCCGACGGCATCGCGGACGGCGGCCGAGACGGCGACCGCGGCCTTGTCCGCCACGGGGACGTTCACCAGCACCTGCGGCAGGCGGTTCATGACGGCGGCGAGTTCGGCGAGCGACTTGCCGGTGGAGGCCATGCGGCTCATCACCCGCAACGCGGTGAGCAGGCCGTCGCCGGTGGTCGCGTAGGCGGGAAGGACGACGTGACCCGATTGCTCTCCACCGAGCGCGAACCCGCTCGCACGGAGTTCCTCGAGGACGTAGCGGTCGCCGACGGCGGTGGTGACGAGGTTGATGTCGTGCGCGCGCATCGCCAAGTGCAGGCCGAGGTTGCTCATGACCGTGGCGACCAGGGTGTTCTTGGTCAGCTCGCCGGTCTCGGCGAGGGCCAGCGCGAGGACGGCCATGATCTGGTCGCCGTCGACGAGCTCACCCGCGGCGTCGACCGCGACACAGCGGTCGGCGTCACCGTCGTGCGCGATCCCGAGGTCGGCGCCGTGCTCGACGACGGCCGCGCGCAACGCGTCCGGGTGATTCGACCCACAGTGTTCGTTGATGTTCACGCCGTCCGGCTCGGCGTGGATCGCGATGACCTCGGCGCCCGCCTTGCGGTAGACCTCGGGGGCCGCGAACGACGACGCGCCGTTGGCGCAGTCGACGACGACGCGGAGACCCGCGAGCGGATGCGGGGTGGCCGACAGCAGGTGCTGGATGTAGCGATCACCCGCGTCGGGGACGTCCTGGACGCGGCCGACGCCGATGCCGGTCGGGCGGGTGACGGGAGCTTCGAGACCGGCCTCGATCTCGTCCTCGATCCCGTCGGGAAGCTTGTGGCCGCCTGCCGCGAACAGCTTGATGCCGTTGTCGGGCATGGGGTTGTGGGAGGCGGAGATCATCACGCCGAGGTCCGCTTCGAGCGCGCCGACCAGGTAGGCGACGGCGGGCGTGGGGAGTACGCCGAGGCGGAGCACGTCCGCGCCGGCGGACGTGAGGCCTGCCACAACGGCGGCCTCGAGCATCTCGCCGCTGGCTCGCGGGTCGCGGCCGACGACCGCGACGGGACGGTGCGAACGGTCGTGGGCGGCGAGAACGCGCGCCGCGCTGGCGGCGAGCGCGAGCGCCAGCTCCGGGGTCAGCTCCTCGTTGGCGAGGCCACGTACGCCGTCGGTACCGAATAGACGTGCCATCTGTCGACCTCCTTGAAAAACCACCACGACAACCTAGCGAGTGCCCAGGCCTGTGTCCCCGCACCCCCGATTTCGCCTTTAGCGGGCTAAACGCGACACGGGTGGGGCGCGTGGGGCACACGGGACTGCTGTGACAACGGGCCCGCGGGGACGAAAGGACCCGGGAAACACGGAAGCGCCCATCCGAGAGACGGATGGGCGCTTCCGCGGGTTGCGCCAGAGGCGCGATCAGCGCTTGCTGTACTGCGGAGCCTTACGGGCCTTCTTGAGGCCGTACTTCTTCCGCTCCGTGGCGCGGGCGTCACGGGTCAGGAAGCCGGCCTTCTTCAGTGCCGGGCGGTCGTCGGCGTCGACCTCGACGAGCGCGCGAGCGATCGCGAGGCGGAGCGCACCGGCCTGGCCCGAGATCCCGCCACCGTGCAGGTTGGCGAAGATGTCGAACGAGTCGGGCTTGTCGACCGTCACCAGCGGCTCACGGATGAGCTGCTGGTGCACCTTGTTCGGGAAGTACTCTTCGAGCGTGCGGCCGTTGAGCTTGAACTCACCGGTGCCGGGAACGACGCGCACCCGGACGACGGCCTCCTTGCGGCGGCCGACGGTCTGGGCGTTGCCACCCGCGGCACGCGAGGGGCGCGCACCGGCCGGGGTCTCGCTGGTCGCGACGGCGTCGCCGACCGCAGGGGTCTCCGTGGTCGCGACGGCCTCAACGGCCTCCGTCGCGGTCTCCTCGGTGCTGGTCACAGACTGTTCCTCACTCACTGCGCGACCTGCGCGATCTTGGTGATCTCGCGCGCCTGCGGCTGCTGCGCGGCGTGCGGGTGCCCGGGGCCGGCGTAGACCTTGAGCTTCTTCGCCTGGGCGCGGCCGAGCTTGTTCTTCGGGAGCATGCCCTTGACGACCTTCTCGAGCAGGTGCTCGGGCTTGGTGTCGAGCAGTTCGCCGAAGGAGCGCTTACGCAGACCACCGGGGTAACCGCTGTGCCGGTACGCGAACTTCTGCTCGCGCTTGTTACCGGTGAGCGCCACCTTCTCGGCGTTGACGATGATGACGAAGTCACCGGTGTCCACGTGCGGGGCGTAGGTCGGCTTGTGCTTGCCGCGCAGCAGCGTGGCGACCTCGGTCGCGAGCCGGCCGAGCACGACATCCTCGGCGTCGATCACGTGCCAGGCACGAGTGACGTCGCCGGGCTTGGGGCTGTACGTGGGCAAGGGTCTACCTCGTCGTCAACATTGCGTGTGGGTTCTGTGCGGGCCTAGCGCTTACGCGCCGCAGCGCACAACGACATATGAAGATACCCCCACGCCCGACCCTACTGCGAAGCGGGGGTCGGTCCGGGGTCCCATACTAGGACCGGCGCCCGGCGGGCGCCCCGCAATCGTACCCCGCCGGTGTGGCGGAACCGCCCACGGCATCACCTTCGGCGGGGGAGGATGAGACGATCCGGTCGCGCACCGCGCGCGGGGACTCGATTCAGGGGAACGGCGATGAACAAACGGCCAACGATCATCTTGTGCGTGCTGGGCGCCGTGCTGGCACTCACCACCGCCTGCGGCCAGGCCAGGGCGGGCAACGCCGTGCCGAAGGGCGACGACGCCGCGGCCTACGTCGGCACGAAGTTCGAAGCGGCGATGAACAAGCTGCAGGACACGATCGGCGACCAGCGGGACGTCACCAGCGAATCGGGTGCCTACTTCCGCTTCGACGAGAAGTACATCCGCAGCACGATCTCCTCGGCCCGCACCGGTTCCCCGGAGGGCCGGGTCAGCCGTCAACGCTCGCAGAAGAACCCGGACGACAGCATCGACTGGTACACCCCGGCCGACGGGACCGTCGAATACGTCTACCTCGGCCCCGTCTACAAGAGCCTCGCCCCGACACCGTGGGTTTCGATGCCGAAGTCGGAGGCCGGGCTGACCATCCCCTGCGCCTGGGTCGGGATCATCACCGCCTGCAAGATGGCCGACGCGATCGCCGTGGCCTACAACGCGGACAAGAAGATCGTGAAGGGCGCGAAAAGCCTCCCGGAGAACCGGATCGAGCTCACCGCCGACGTCCCGTTCGGGAAGTTCATGGAACGGCGGGTGGAGATCCTGCCGCCGTCGATCAGCGGGGCGATCACGGCCGAGATGAAGAAGGCCCCGGTCCGGACGACCGTCTCCCTCAACTCGGACGGGACGCTGAACCAGATCGTGATGGAAGCCAAGATCGAGGGCGGCGGGCACAAGCTTGAGCTGCGCTACGACTTCCGCTTCACCGGCAAGGCGAGCACCCAGGACCTGCCGAAGCTGCCGGACGCCTCGCAGATCACCGTGCTGCCGGACAAGGCGGCCAAGGATGATTTCAACCGCCGGTTCAGCGAGCTGAAAGGCGTCTGAGGCATGTCCGAACGCCGTTGTCCCGACGCCGTGAAATTCTCGATGTCCCGAGGTGACCACCGATGAGCCAGGCGCCCGAACAGCAGCCGCAACAGCCGCAACAGTGGTGGCAGCCGCCGTCGAATCCCGGGAGCCAGCAGGAAGGGCAGGCCACCGGACCGCATTCCGGGCAGTGGCAGCAAAGCGACCCGAACGCGGCGAGCACCGGGTCCTACACCGGGCCGTGGCAGCAGTCCGGTCAGCCCGGCGTCACCGGCTCGTTTTCCGGGCCGTGGCAGCAAAGCAGCGCTCCCGCACCGGGAACGGCGTGGCAGCAGCAACCACCACAGCAACAACAACAGCAGCCCGCGCCGCAGCAGAATTGGCAGGCGCCGCAACAGACTCCACCACAGGGGCAGTACGGCGGCGGGTTCCAGCCCGCGCCGTCGTCGTCCCAATACGGCGGACTCGGCGCTTTCGGGGCAGAGCCCGCGAAGAAGCCGAAGGTTTCCAAGAAAACGTTGCTGATCGGCGGAATCGCCGCGGCCGTCGTGATCGCGGGCGGGGTCGGCGCTTGGCTGCTCGGCGCTTTCGCGGGCGACAGTCTCGATCAGAAGTCGGTCCAGGACGGTGTCGTCCGCGTGCTCAACGAGCATTACGGGGAACCGGACGTGAAGAACGTGGCGTGTCCATCCGGCCAACCGGTGGAGAACGGCACCACGTTCGACTGCTCGATCGATCTTTCGGGAAAGCAGAAGAAGGTCACCGTCCGGGTGCTGAACACCACGCCGGAATTCGAGGTCGGCGCACCGCACTGATCGCCGCCGGACAGGAAAAGCCGCGACGGATCCCGTCGCGGCTTTTCCTTTGACACAAACGAAACGGCGGGCTCGGCATCCGAAGATGCCTGCCCGCCGTTGCTCGTTCGGAGCCGGAAGACTCAGAACAGGCCGGTGACGCCCTGTTCCGTGGCCTGGTAGCCGTCGGCCAGCTGCGGCAGCACGCCGGCGACCTGCGCGAGCAGCTGCTTGAGCTCCTCGAACTTGTTGTCCCACTCCTGCTGAGCGGCCATGTACGCGACCTTCGCGTCACCGTCCCAGGTGTTGACCAGCGGGGACAGGTCGCTCTTCAGCTGCCCGAAGAGGGACTCCAGCTCGCCACCGGTGTTCTTGCAGTCGTCGGCCGCCGCGTGGATCGTGGCGTAATCGACCTTCATCTCGCCCATAAGTTCCTCCAGTCAGAAATAAGAAGTCTTGGTTTTGGTGTGGTGTAGCCGAATCAGCCGAGGACGCCGAAGCCCTGGTTGACCGACTTGATGAGCTCCTGCTGCTGCTGCTCGGTCGCGTTGTACTTCGAACCGGCCTGCTCGAGCAGGTCACCGATGTTCTGGAGGGCCTGGTTGAGCCCACGGCCCGCCGAGTCGAAGCGCGTCATCACGTTGTTGAACGCGAGCGCCGCGTCGCCGGTCCAGCCCGCACGGGTGGCTTCGATGTTGTCGCGAAGCTTGCTCAGGTTCTGGTCCATCGAGACGCGGACCTCGGTCACGCGCTTCTCGGCCTCGGTGAACTGCTCAACTGTCCCGGTAAATCCGCCAGCCATGGGAGCTACCCCCTTCGTTCGTGGTTTATCCGTACTCGGTGAAGTTCGTTTGGTACGGACCTACGACGGAGACACTGCCACGTCTGGTTCCCTCTTGTCGCTCGTTGGTTTCAAGTAGTTGCTTGCGTTAACGCTCGCGGTGGGAACCGGCCGTGGGAACCCGGGCGGCACGCTGCGAATCGCGTGCGGAAAAGGGCTTTCACCACGCGATTTAGCAAACGCACAGTGGTCGGTCAATCGCCTCGGCTCATGATTCGCGACTGCGAAAAGTCCTCGTCGTCGTCACCCACACGTGGCCTTCTGGGCGCCGATTCTGGCCGAAGGGGAACCAGGTCCGCCGCCGAGGGCAAAGCGGGGACCGGAAGACCGGCGCCGGCACGGAACCGTTTCGCGGCGTTGCGGACGACACTCGGGGTCGGGGCGGTCTCCCCGCCGGCGAGCCGTCCCTTGCCGAATTGCTTCGCCAGCTCGGCGTTTTCTCCCCGGCGGCGTTCGTAACGCGCCTTGGCGGTGCGGGCGACCTGCCGGGCGTAGGTGACCGCGTCACGCCCTGTGCGCGCGAAATGCTCGGCGGCGGTCTCGGGTTCGGGTGCCATCCGGCTCCCCCTTCAGTTGACGACCACCATCGTTTTGACGACCTGCTCGCAGGCCGCGCTCACGCGTTGTTCGAGCGGTGAGCCGGTGCCGTACTGGCAACCGATGTGGACGCGGATCTTTCCCTGTGCGACGACGTACCAGTCGACGCGCGCGCTCGGCTTGGTCTCGCGGTAGTAGATGACGGTTTTGCCGGCATAGTTCGCGGCGCCGTTGAAGCCACTGTACTTATGGGGCGCGCTCCGCGCCCCGGAACTGATTTCGTCGACGAGCTTCTGCCTGTCGGCCGTCGCGTCGTAGTCCATCACGTACTCCTGGGCGACCACGAGGTCGTCCCCGGTGAGGGAATCGCTCGGATGGATCACCACCTGACGCTGGGCGACCCGGTCGTCGGTCTGCGTCCAGTCCAGCGGCGCGATGAAGCGGTAGTCGTACTGGGCGAGCGTCCGCCCTTCCGGCTCGCCCTCCCCGCTGTTGACCGCGAAGAGGACACCTCCGACGACGGCCACCACGGCCACTACGGCCGCGGCGATGATCCAGGGGGTCTTCTTGTTCTTCCCGCCGCGCTCGGCCGGTTTGCTCTCGTGGGCGGGCGCCCCCGGCCGCCACGGCTGCGGTGCCGCTATCCCCTGCTGCCCCATCGGCGGCGACGGCGGCCCCTGCCGCGTCGCGTTTAGCGGGCTAAACGCGCTCTGTGGGGGCGGGGCGGGCTGGTGAGCGCCAGGCGGGAACTGGGGGCGCTGGACGTCGGGGCGCCGGTCGGGGTGGGACGGCGCGGGGGCACCACCCGCGCGGGAGACCGCGGAGGCGGCCAGCGATCCCGTCCGGTCCGGGTCGATCAGCACCGCGCGCAGGGCGCCGCGGGCGACCACGGTCTCCGGCTGGTCGAGGGTCGTGGGCACGACACCGGTCCGCTCGTGCACGAGCCGCGACACCATCGGGATCCGGCTGGACCCGCCCACGAGGAAGATCGCGGTCAGCTGCTTCGGCCGCAGCCCGGAATCGCCGATCGCGGCCACCGTCAGCTCGACCGCGCGCCCGAGCGGGCCCGCGATGAGCCGCTCGAGGTCCTCACGGGTCACATGAGCGTCAGCGAACGGCGGGGGCATCGGGACGTCGGTGTACGCGTGCCGCGACAACGTCTCCTTCGCACCGCGCACGTCCTGCCTCAGGACGCGGCGCCGCCGCCGGTCGGTGAGTTCGCGGCCCTCGACCAGCTTCCGCCATTCCGGCGGATCGACGGACGACACCAGTGAGCCGACGTGCTCCAGGAGCGCCTGATCGACGTCCGCCCCGCCGAAACTCGGGTCCCCGCGGGTGGCCAGCACCTGGAACCCGGCGCGTTTAGCGGGCGAACTGCGATCCGCGGGGCTGCCGGGCATGCGCTGGACCACGGAGACGTCGACGGTGCCACCGCCGAGGTCGAGTACCGCGAGGGCGTCACCGGGACGACCGCTGAACTCGACGGTGCGCTCGGAGTTGAGATCGGCGGGAGCGAACGTCGCCGCGTGATAGACCGCCGCGGCGACCGGCTCCGGCACGAGCGCGACCTGGCGAGCGAGCCCGCCCGCCGCCTGCCGGAGCAGGCGGGTCCGGGTCGCGCCCCAATCGGCAGGGTGAGTCAACACAAGCAACTCGACCTCGGAGTCACCGCCGAGGCGGCGCGCCTCCGTCACCGCGCGTTTCAGCACGGCGTGCACGACGTCGGTCACGCGGAGGACGTTGTCACCCAGCAGCAACTCGCCTTCGTCGATCCGGCGCTTCGGGTTCGGCTCGTAACGCGACGGGTCCACCGCCGCCTGCCGTTCCGCCTCCTGGCCGACGAACAGCGTCCCGTCCGGCGCGGCGTAGACCGCGGACGACATCAGGGGCTGCCCGTCCACCACGACGACCTGCGGCTCACGGCCGTTGATCGAAGCGACCACGCAGGTGCTCGATGTCCCGAAGTCCACCGCTACCCGCACTGTCACAAGCCACTCCCGCAGATCGTCGTCGTCACCCCACGCCCAGCCTGTACCTCACCTGGTTCCGCGGGAGGTCAGTCCGGCTGGATCCACGAGACCTGCATGAGCTGCTTGCCGTGCTTCCGGGTCACGAGATTGCCTCGGCCCGGCGGCATCTGGCTCGGCTTCACGTTGGCGACGAGGTTGCCCTCGTCACGCGAACCGTTCATGACCATACCGGGCGCCGCGATCTCCCTGAGCTTGCCGAGGATCGGGTCGAACATCGCCCGGCTCGCGCCACCGCTTCGGCGCACCACGACGATGTGCAGACCGACGTCCTTCGCCTGCGCGAGGAACTCGGCGAGCGGCTTCAGCGGGTTGCTCGTCTGGGTGGCGACCAGGTCGTAGTCGTCGACGATGATGAACAGCTCCGGACCGGTCCACCAGGACCGCGTCTTCAGCTGTTCCTGCGTCACGTCCGGACCGGGGAGCCGCCGGGTCATCGACCCGTGGACGTCCTTGACCATGCTGTCCAGCTGCGCGGCGGAAACCGCGTAGCCGAGCAGCTGGTCTCCGCCGATGAAGCCGAGCATCGTGCGCCGGTAGTCGACGAGGATGATGACCGCTTCCTGCGTCGTGTACCGCTCGGTGATACCCCGGGTGATCTGGCGCAGCAGGTTCGTCTTGCCCGATTCACCGTCCGCGAACGCGTAGAAGTGCGAGTCGGCGGCGAAGTCGAGGTAGATCGGCTGCAGGTCTTCCTCGTTGACGCCGATCGGCACCAGCTTCGTGTTGCGCTTGGTGTCGATGCTGAGCACCTCGTCGTAGGTGACCATCTCGGGCAGCAGGCGGACCTGCGGCGCCGGGCGGCCACGCCACGCGCCCTTGATCTTCGCCACGGCGTCGGCGACACCGGCGGCGACGTCGTCGGCGTTGCTCGAGCCGTCGATCCGGGGAAGACCGGTCAGGAGGTGCAGCTTGTCCCTGGTCAGACCGCGACCGGGGCGACCGGCCGGAACGTTCACCGCGACCCGGCGGTCGATGTCGGACTCGCTCGGGTCACCGAGGCGGAGCTCGAACCGGGTACCGATCATGTCCTTGATGGCCGGGCGGATGTCCGCCCACCGGTTCGCCGCGATGATGACGTGCACGCCGTAGGAAAGACCCTGGGTGGCGAGCTTGGTGATCGAGGTTTCCAGCTCGTCGAAGTCGTCCCGCAGCGCCTTCCAGTTGTCCACGATCAGGAAAGCGTCACCGAAGGCGTCGTCTTCGGGCTTGATCTCGCCGCGCCGTTTCCGGTTGCGGAACTCGTTCATCGAGTCGATGCCCAGCGCGCCGAACCTGCCTTCCCGCTCGGTGAGCAGGGTGGTCAGCTCGGCGACGATCCGGCGGGCCTTGTCCGGCTCCCGCCGGGCGACGGCGACGCCACCGACGTGCGGCAGGCCCTGGAGACCGGCCAAGGTACCGCCACCGAGGTCGAGCGCGTAGAACTGCGCCTCTTCGGGGGTGTGGGTCAGCGCCATCGACATGATCAGCGTCCGGAGCATGGTCGACTTGCCCGACTGCGGGCCGCCGACGATCACACCGTGCCCGGCGCCACCGGAGAAGTCGGCCCAGAGCAGGTCGCGACGCTGTTCGTACGGGCGGTCGACGATGCCGAGCGGCACTTGCAGCCGTCCGTTGCCGAAGAACCCGACCGGGGAAAGGCCGCGGTCGTCGGTGGGGTTCAGGTTGGGCAGCAGGGTGTCGAGCGAGTTCGGTTCCTTGAGCGGCGGCAGCCAGACCTCGTGAGCCGGCGGGCCCTGGCCGATCAGCCGGGACACGATCACGTCGAGCTCGCTCGGCTCGACGGCTTCCTCCGACTTGGCCTGCTCCACCGGGGCGGCCTCGATCTGCTGCGGCTCCGGCTCCTTCGGCAGTTCGACGAAGTCCGGGACGAACAGCTGCGGACGCTTGTCCGCGCGGACCACGGTCGCGACCGGGCCCGCCGCCTTGATGCCCGCGGGCCGGTACGGGCCCGAGACGTACGAAGCCTTGAAGCGGACCAGCGTCGAGGTGTCGTACTTCAGGTAACCGCCACCGGGGACGGACGGCAGCTCGAACGCGTCGGGCACACCGATCGCGGCACGGGATTCCGCGGCGGAGAAGGTTTTGAGACCGATGCGGTAGGAAAGGTGCGAGTCGAGACCGCGCAGCTTGCCCTCTTCCAGCCGCTGCGACGCGAGGAGCATGTGCATCTGCAGCGACCGGCCCAGCCGTCCGATGGCGACGAACAGGTCGATGAAGTCCGGCTTCGCGGCCAGCAGCTCGGAGAACTCGTCACAGACGATGAAGAGCGCGGGCAGCGGGTCGAGGTCGGCGCCGTTCTCACGGGCCTTCTCGTACTCCCAGACGTTCTTGAAGTTACCGCCGTTCTTCAGCGCCTCCTGGCGCCGGTTCATCTCACCGGCCAGCGCGTCCTTCATCCGGTCGACCAGCGTGACCTCGTCCGCGAGGTTGGTGATGACCGCGGAAACGTGCGGCGCGGCGTCCAGACCGAGGAACGTCGCACCACCCTTGAAGTCGACGAGGACGAAGTTCAGCGTGCTCGACGAATGCGTCGCCAGCATGCCGAGCACCAGGGTGCGGAGGAACTCGGATTTACCGGAACCGGTCGCCCCGATGCACAGGCCGTGCGGGCCCATGCCCTCCATCGCGGCTTCCTTGATGTCCAGCTCGACCGGCTGGCCGTACTCGCCGACGCCGAAGGGGACGCGGTAGCGGTCCCGCACCGGACGCGGCCGCCAGGCCTGCTGGACGTCGAAGGTCATCGGGTCGCCGGGGATGCCCAGCAGTTCGAGCAGGCCGGGGTTGGACAGCAGCGGCTCTTCCTCGGCGGCGTCCTGCGCGGCGGTGCCGACGCGGTAGGGCGCGAGGAGCCGGGCCAGCGCTTCGGCCTCGACCACGCTGAGCGTGTCCGGACGGCCGAACCATTCGACGCCGCCGGCGCTGCGCGCGCCGAGGCGGTCTTCCTCGACGACTAGCCGCAGACCACGACGGGCCGCGAGGTTGCCGATGGAGTCGGAAAGGTCGATCAGGGTGACGCCGACGAGGCCCTCTTCGAGGATGATCTGTTCCTCGCGGGTGACCTCGGCGTCGTCGATGACGATGACGACGTGCGGCTGATCCGGGGCGGGCGTCGCGTTACGGGAGAACCGCTGGCGGTCACGGAGTTCTTCGTCGAGCCACTGCTCGATCTGCGCGAGGGAGCCCGCCATCATCCGCAGCTGGCCGATGCCGTCGGCGAGCGCCGGGTGCTGGGCGTGCGGCAGCCACTTCGCCCACTCCCATTCTTCCTTGGCGCGGCCCGCCGTCGCGATCGCGATGAGGACGTCGTCGGGGCTGTGGAAGGTGACCAGCTGGGCCAGCATCGCGCGGGTGAGGCCGCGGGTCAGGCCGCGGTCGCCCTGCATGCTGACCGCGGCGAACCCGCGGAGGGTGATCTGGGTCGGCAGGTCCGGGACGATCGAGTGCGCGCGGACGAATCGGCGCAGGGCCAGCGTCGCGATCGGCTCCAGTTCGTCGACCGGACCGGTCTGAGGCGGCACGAGCCGTGTCGCGAGCCGGTGCGAACTGCGGCCGACGCGGAGGTGGAGGAAGTCCTGGTCGTTCTGGCGGCGTTCCCACATGCGGCGGCTCGCGGCCAGCGACCACAGCGTCTGCGGGTCGGGGTGGACCCACTCGAGCGCGGCGCGCTGGTCGACCATGGCCTCGCGGGCCCTGTCACGCATCTGGCCGAGGTAGCGCAGGTAGTCCTTGCGGTCCTCGTCCATCTCGGCCTTTTTGGCGCCGCCGCCCTTGCCCGCACCACCGGCCATCATGCCGACGGTGCTCAGCACCATCATGCCGCCCATCATCATCATCATGGGGTTGCGTCCACCGGTGGTGAACATGAAGACCATCATCCCGAGGGAGGCGACGATCATCACCGCCGGAAGCAGCTTCATGACGATGTTGCCCGGGATGGTGCGGGGCACCTCAGGCGGCGGTTCGAGATGCACCTCGCCACCCGGCGGCCGCGGCGCCGCCAGGCGCGGTGACTTCTTGAACTGCAGCGTGCTCATCGAAGGACCCCTCTTCAAACTCGACGATGGCGGCCACCGTTGGTGCGCGTACTGGTGCGCGAGACAACCTATCGAACGTGGCCGGGGAAAATCCGGACAACGCCGAGAACGACCCCGACCGGGGCCATACGCATGCCGGGGAGTGTAGGACGCGGGACCGACAAGACCCAACGAACCCGCAGGCCCCCGCCCGGCCCACGTCGCCTTTCGCCCCCTAATCGCGATCCGGCGGCCACGAGGCCCCCGCAGTACTTAGGAACGCTAAGCGTCGCGTTTAGCCCGCGAAAGTCGACGTGCCCGGCCCGCGGCGAGGGGGCCACGGAGGTCGTCTCCCTTACTTTTGCCGGTCTTTTTCCGACAGTCGATGATGTGCGCACCCGGGTTCGGTATAAGTTCCCCCGGGAGCAGACTCTCAGGGCAGGGGGAAGGCAGTGGCAACGGGCACGACGGTATTCAGCAGGGTGACGGTGGTCGCACCACGCACCCGGATCGACGTGGCTTTGCCGGCTGACGTCGCGGTGGCGGACCTGCTGCCCATGCTGTTGGAGATGGCGAAGGAGGCGACGCCGGACGGCGGCGCCCGCCACGGTGGCTGGGCGCTGGCGAAGCTCGGCGACGCGCCACTCGACCCGAGCCGGACCCTCGCGTCCCTCGGCGTCGTCGACGGCGAACTGCTGCAGCTGCGCAAGCGCAACGAGAACCCGCCTCCGCCGCTGTACGACGACGTCGTCGACGCGATCGCGGAGTCCTCCCCCGACAGCTTCCGCCCCTGGACCAAGGAGACGGCGCGCCGCTTCGGACACATCGCGGGCGGCCTGGCTCTGTTCTTCGCGGCCCTCGCGCTCTTCACCAGCGGCTCGTTCTACGGCGGCAATGCCCTCGCCGCCGCCATCGCCGGTGGTGTCGGCGCGATCGCGTGCGTCGCGATCGGCGCGACGCTGGCCAAGGCGTACAAGGCCGAGGCGACCGGCGTCCTGATCGCCGCGACAGGCGGCCTGCCGCTGGCCTTCGTCAGCGGGTTCTACATCGTGCCGGGCCTGTCCCTGTGGGCGAACCTGCTCCTCGCGAGCACCCTCGTGATCATCGTGGCGGCGGTCTGCATCCTCGTCATCGGCCACGGGATCACCACCTTCATCGCCGCCGCGACGACGGCCACCATCTCGGCGCTGACGTTCCTGGCCGCGACCCTCATCGACACCCCGATCGCCGGTGTCGCCGCCGGCGCGACCGCGTTCTCGCTGGCCTGCATCTCGATCCTGCCGCGCGCGACGATCAAGCTCGCCGCCCTCCCGACACCGCACGTTCCCGGCAGCGCCGAAGAACTCAAGGAAGACTCGGGCTTCCCGGACTACCGCGCCATCGAGCGCCGCACCGCGGTCGCCCACGAGTACATGACCGGCCTGCTGACCGGCTGCGGCGCGGCCACCGCGCTGTTCGCGATCATCGCCTCGACGTCGCCGTCGATCTTCGGGCCCATCCTCGGTGTGGTCGCCACGCTGGTCCTGCTCCTGCGGGCGCGGGCGTACGCGAACGGCGCGCAGGCCATCGCGCTGCTGACCACCGGCATGGTGTCCGGTGCCGGCATCCTGCTCGGCTGGATGTGGTCGGCGAGCCCGCTGAACCGCGTCCTGTTCGTGTTCGGCGCACTGCTGCTGATCGGCGCGGGCGCGCTCGTGGTCGGCGTGATCTTCCCGAACCAGCGTTTCTCGCCGCCGCTGCGGCGGACCGTGGAGATCTTCGAGGCCGTCTTCATCGCGACGGTGCTCCCGCTGGCGCTCGGCGTCATGGATCTCTACACCACGCTGCGCCACCTCAACTTCAAGTGACAACCCGATCGGATGATGCTCTGATGGCTGCAGCGCGGAAGTCCAGGGGGACGCGCGTCCGCCACCTCGGCCTCGCCGGACGTACCGGAACGGTGCTGGTGGCGGCCGGTATCGGTGTTCTCTCGCCGGCGTCGGTGGCGCTTCCCGCGTGGGCACAGCAAAGCAGCGTCCCCTCGGACGCCGGTGGTTACTACGCGACTCCGCCTCCGGTGGACATGTCCAAGAAACCGGTGGACGAAAACAAGCCGGACAAGAACTACGAGAAGAAGACCGAGTGCGTTCAGCGCAGCAAGCTCGGCGGTGACCAGGTCGATATCAAGAACCGCCCGTGGGGCCAGGAGTACCTGCAGATCGAAAAGGTGCACCAGCTGATGCGCGGCGCTACCCAGTCGATCGGCGGGGGTATCAAGGTCGCCGTGATCGACACCGGTGTCAGCGCGCACCCGTACTTCGGTGGTCGTGTCGAATCGGGAGGCGACTACGTCGCGCCCCCTGGCGGCGGCAAGGCACCGGGACTCGAGGACTGCGACGGCCACGGCACCGAGGTGGCGGGGATCATCGCCGCGGACCCACCGGACACGAGTATCGGGTTCCGCGGCGTCGCGCCGAACGCCACGATCCTGTCGATTCGGCAGTCGAGTCAGAACTACGAAGAGACGGAAAAGAAGCCGGAACCGCCGCCGGCGCCGCCCGCCAGCTCCGCACCCCCCGCTTCGTCGAACAACCCGGGATCGCAGCTTCCGCCGTCCTCGCAGGGCAACGGCGCTGTCGGCGGAGCGGCGGACGGAACGGCGCCGGGCCAGAACAAAGGTGGACGGCAGCAGGAACAGGGCAAAACCGCCGGAACGCTGAAGACGCTCGCGCAGGCCGTGGTCCGCGCCGTCGACAAGGGCGCGCAGGTGATCAACATGTCGGTCGACAACTGTCGTCCGGCCACCGGCGGCATCACCGATGGCGAGAAGCAGCTGCAGGCGGCGGTGCACTACGCCGTCGAGCGGGACGTTGTCGTCGTCGCGGCGGCGGGCAACGTGGGCGACAAATGCCCGCAGAACGACCAGCCGGATCCCAAGAACCCCAAGATGATCGTCACGCCGCCGTGGTTCGCCGACGACGTGCTGTCCGTCGCGGCGATCGACGAGACCGGCGGCGTCGCGCAGTTCAGCGTCAACGGCCCTTGGGTCAGTGTCGCCGCCCCGGGAACCAAGATCATTTCGCTGGATCCGGCGGAAGGGTCGAACGCACTGGCGAACCTGACCATCGAGGGCGGCGGAGACCCCGGCCCCATCCAAGGGACCAGCTTCGCCGCACCGTACGTCGCGGGTGTGGCCGCTCTCGTGCGCGCGAAGTTCCAAGGCCTGAGCGCGCGTGAGGTGATGAACCGGATCAAGGCGACGGCGCAGCACCCCGCGGCACCGGGCGGGCGGGACAACTTCGTCGGCTTCGGGGTCATCGACCCCATCGCGGCGCTGACTGCGATCGTGCCGTCGGAGGCGGACAAGGCCAAGCCGGTTCAGCTGCCCGCGAATCTGCCGCCGTCGAACGACCGGGACTCGACCCCGATGATCGTCGCGCTCGCCGGAACCGGCGGTGGCCTGGTGGCGCTGCTCATCACGCTGTTCGTGGTGCACTCGGTCCGCCGCAACCGGCCGACCGCCTCACCTGGCCGCAAGACCCCGTAGGACTTGCGTTTAGCGGGCTAATCGCGATCTGTGCGGGGCTCACCTCCGAGCCGCCCAGATCGCGATTAGCCCGCTAAAGTCGCTCCGCCCGTGGGCACTTACTTGGCGGGTTTCGGCTTCGGACCGGGTTTCGCGGGGGTGTCGTCCTCGCCGATCACGGGCGGGACGACCTGTCCGGGCTCGCCGACCACGTCGGACGGCTTCGAGGCGGGCCGGGTCTTCGACTGGTGAGCCGAGCCCCCTCCGCCACCCATGCCCATCCCCATCGGCGCCATGCCCATCGGCATCATCGCGGTTCCCGCGCCGGCAGCGGCCTGGCCAGGAGCCGGTGCGGCCTGCACGGGCGCGACCTCCGGGATCGGCGCCTGCCCTTGCTCGATCAGAGGTTCCTGCGATCCGGTCTTCCGGCCCTCGCCGGGATCGGCCGCCGACGGCGACGTCGACTGCTCCTCTGAATCAGGCTCAGCGGCTTCCACACCGTCGCCGACCTTCTTCGCCGGCGCAGGCGCACCCACCGCCGCAGCCTCGTCATGGAGCTTGAACTCCTCTTGCGGGAACCGGTGGGCGATCTCGATGCTCCGCGAAGCCGCGTCAGGATCGTCGACGCCGTCGCAGAACCTCACGAAGCCCTCGAGCACGTCGCGTGCGGCTTCGAAGAGCGCCTTGGCCGACTCCTGCGCCTCCTCGAGCTGAGTCCGCGCCCGCCCGACGCCGCCGACCGGCAGCATCGCGGTCTCGGAGGTCAGTTCGGCCGTATCGACCAGAACCTCGACGAGGTCGGTCAGGATGCGACGGATCGACAGCACCAATTCATCCAGCGAGCCCGCCAACGTGGTGAGCGCGTCTTCGACATCAGAGCCCGCGATGTTGATGTCCCGGATGTACGCGACGAAGGCGTCCGCGTCCTTGCCCGACCAGCCGGCGTCGAGGCGGCCGAGATCCTCCGACAGTTCTTTCGAGACGGTGCCCGCGGTCTTCGCCGCTTTCCGGAGCCGGTCGGCCTCGTCCTTCAAGTCCTCCCAACGTGCCGCCAGCGGGGTCAGGTAGGCCTCGACCGGATCGATCAGCCCCAGATGACCCGACAGCTCCGTGAGAAAAGCGAGATGCGGCGCTGCTGCCTCGACCAGGTCATCGTCTCCCGACCCTGTCGCGTTTAGCGGGCTAAACGCGCTCGGGGCCGCCACCGGAGCGGCAGGGCGCGCGGACGCCATCGGGTGCGGGATGGAATCGGTCGGGTTCTCCGACTCGGCGATCATGCGGCTCAGAGCTCCACGGCGTGCTTGATCATCTGGGCGGCCTCGTCGTCGTGTCCGGCGTGCCGCGCGGTCACCGTGTGCAGGGCCTCCGACGCCGACCGCAGCGCGGCCGCGCCTTCCACCAGCTGACGTCGGATGGCCTCGGCCGCACGTCCGTAAGACGCGCCGAGTCCCAGCTCCTCCCCCAGCGCGCCGTGGGACTCGACGGTGACGCCGTCCCCGGTCACTTCGGCGGCCGCCAGCTCGAGCTCTCCGGCGGCCGCGTCCACTCGCTTCGCATAGTCACCGACGACGGTGCCGTCGATCTTCAGGCCGGCCACTGCACCCTCCACTCACCCGATAGTGCTTGGGCGTTGAGACGCGCGCGCCTGCCCAGGGGTTCCCGGGATCAGTTCCCCGCCGGAGCCTGCTGCGACTGAGTCGCGACCGAACCCGCCCTGTCGTCGATCGGCACCGTGTCGAACGTACGAAGCACGTCCTGTGTGTTCAGCGACGCGCCGACCGGCAGGATCCTGACGATGGCTTCCGGTGCGGGCACCCGCTTGTTGAGCCCGATCGAGTCCGCCGTGACCGCGTCCGGGACGCCGTACCGGATCCCGCGATCGGAGATCAGCTGGATCGGCCCCTTGTCGAAGGTCTCCTTGCCGGTCGCCGACTGGACGACCGCCGCGTAACCCGGCTCCATGTAGAAGCTGTTGATCGGTGCGCCGACCGGGCCAGGGGTACCGATCTTGACCCCGGGAGCGGAACCGTCGGCGTTCCTGCCCTTCGGCAGCTTGTCGTCGACGAAGACCGCGGTGTGCCCGTCCCGGTTGGCGCCGTCGCCGGTGATGGACCAGCTCAGGCAGGAGACCCGGGAACCCTGGGTCGCGTTGAGCACTGTCGGCACTGTCTGGGGGTACGCGTCGAGGTCGACGAAGCCCTTCTGCCCCGCGGTCACCCGCGTGACGTTGCGGATCTTGCCCAGTGCCACGGACATCACCGAAGTGCTGCCGTCGTTCTTCCCGGTCTGGACGATGTCCGCGACGGCCGGGGAGATGGGCTGGATCCCCTCCCGCGTGATGAGGTAGAAGTCGAGTTTCCCGCCGGCTTGCTCGGTGGAGAAGACGTCTCCGATCTTGAGTCCGTCGATGTCGAAGTTGGGGGTCCCGCCCTTGCCCTCGACATCCGGCAGCTTCAGCTCCGGCACCTCGGGAATCGCGTCCAGCAGGCCCTGGGAGATACCGCGAGGCTGATCGGGCAGCTTCAACGCGGACAGGACGGCACTGGCGTCGGGCTTGATCTCGGCCTTGACTGCGTTCGCGTTCGGGAGGTTGGGGTTCGACGCCAACCGGTAGATCAGATAGGTCCGGCCGTTGGCGGCCTTGGCCAGCAGTGCCTCGTTCTGGCCGAGCTCACGGTTTCCCAGCTGCTTCACACCCGCGTAGACGGTCGTTTCCGTCTTCGTGAGATCTGGCCTCGGCACCGAAGGGTCGAACATGACCTCGTCGCATACGCCCCACTCCGGGGTGACACGCTGGCCTTCGGTCGGCATCAGCTGCGGGCCGTTGGGAATGCCCATGAGCTGGCCGCGGGGAATGTTCTTCAGCTGTTCGTCCGAAACGACTGTGGGGTTCTTCACCTCGGAGGCCTGTGTAGGCCCGGAAGGCTTGTTTCCCGCCTGCTGCGCCCCTTGTTTCGACTGAGCGATGATCAGCAGCCTTGCGGAGGCGAGGTTGAAGGTCGGAATCAGTTTCTTGGGGTTCCCGGCGACGACGTAAACCGTTCCGGACTGTTCGCCGATGACGATGTTCCCCGCATCCGGCACGGAAGGCTTCGGGCTCAGGAGTCCCCAGATCACGAAGACCAGGACGCCCAGCGCGGCCAGCACGACACCGACGATGGTGGCGCGTGTGTGCGTGCGCATCGGGTCGTGGAGCATGACGGCGTCGCGACGGACCAGCGCGGATTGCATCCGGCGCAGAACGAACTGATAAGCCTGAACTTGAGACTTAGTAGTCGGTGTTGATGGCATTCTCGACCTACAGTCCTCCCCGTCGCGGTACGGTTCCGCAGGATAGCCGTACGGGGACCGTCTGGTGTGGGGTTTCTACCAACTCCAGCTAGGGTCGAGTCGCTCGGGACCGGCTTTCCGGGTACGCAGCACGCACGAGGGGAAGAGAAAGCGCGGATGTCCGTCACCACTCCTCCACGTCCGCCTGGCCCTCCGGGGTCTCAACCTCCAGGCCGCCCGCCGGGGCCGCCGCCAAGGCCGGGCAGGCCGGCCGGTCCGGGTGGCCCCGCCGGAGGCCCGGGAGGCCCCGGTGTTCCTCGCGGACCCGGTGGTCCAGGAGGCCCTGGCGGACCTCAGGGTCCCGGCGGCCCCGGTCCAGGAGGGCCTGGTGGGCCCGGCGGACCTGGTGGCCCTGGTGGCCCTGGTGGCCCAGGCGGTCCTCCGCCCGGCGGCCCCGGCCCGCAGTCCGGTCCTCCGCCCACCCCGGCGGTGCGGATAGCCGCGCCCGCACGGCGCCGGACCGGCGGGATCAACCTCGGCCCGCTGCCCGTGGCGAACCTGGTCGTGCTCGAACTCGGGCTCGCGATCGGTCTCGTGCTCCTCGCGATCGACATGAAGCTCAAGTACGTCGCGATCGGCGTCCTCGTGGTCGCGATCGTCATCGCGTTCCTGCGCTGGGGCGGCCGCTGGTTCACCCAATGGGCTGGACTCACCACGCGGTACATGCTCCGTTCGCATGATCGTGTGGCGACTCCGCTTCCGCCGAGCAGCATCGAGACGCTCGCCGCCGAAGAGGACGCCGTCACCGGCCCCGACGACGCCAGGGTGAACCTGCTTCGCCTCGCCGTTCCCGATCTCGTGGTCGCGCACGGCGTCGACCACGAACGCCAGCAGGTCGGCATCGCGTGGAACGACGGGACGTGGACCGCCGTCCTGCTCGTCGAGCCCGCTCCCGCGCTGATCACCCAGGCCGGTGGCGCACCGAGCCTGCCGCTGTCCGCGCTCGCGCCGTGTCTCGAAGACCGCGGTGTGGTCCTCGACTCGATCCAGATGATCTGGCACTGCTACCCGGGTAGCGCGGCGCTTCCGTCGGACTCGCCGGCGCTCAGCTCCTACATGGAGGTGCTCGGCCCGCTTCCAGCCGCCGCACGTCGGACGACCTGGGTCGCCATCCGGCTCGACCCGCGCCGGTGCCCGGCCGCCATCCGCGAACGCGGCGGCGGCGTCGTCGGTGCCCACCGCGCGCTGATCGGCGCGTTGTCGCGGGTGCGCAACGCCTTGGAGTCCCAGGGCGTGCCGACCCGGCCGCTCGATCCGGACGAGCTGCTGCGATCCAGCATTTCGGCAGCCGAGCTGACCGCGGTCGCCGGTTCGCCCGCGAAAGTCGGTCTGCAGGAACGCTGGACCGGCGTCACGGCGGCGGGCATCGGACACGCGAGCTACGCGATCACCAGCTGGCCCAAGGGCAAGATCAGCGGCAGCCTGAACGCGCTGACCAGTGTCCGCGCGTTGTCGGCGACGGTGGCGATGTCGATCTCACCGTCCGCTGACGAGGGCAAGATCGGCTTGCGGGGCATCGTGCGCCTGAGCGCGCGGAACCCGCGTGAACTTGATGCGGCGGACCAGCGGCTGCAGGGCATCTCGGACCGGCTCGGCGTGACGCTGACGCCGCTGCGCGGCCTGCAGATCTCCGGGTTCTCCGCGACGTTGCCGATCGGAGGCACGGCATGAGCACCCGAATGCGTGACGCCGGCCAGAACACCGGGGTCGCCCCCGAATTCACCGTAGACCCGGCGATGCTCGACGCGATCAGCCCGTCCGGCGACCGGGGCGGGATCGTCCTCGGCTCCGGGCTCAAGGGCGAACCGCTGACGATCTCCGCGCTGCGTTCGACACCGACCCGGATCGTGCTGGTCGGCGGTCTGTACCTGGCTCGCCAGGTGGCGCTGCGGGCGATGGCCGTCGGGGCGTGGGTCGTCGTGGCGACCGGACGTCCGGCCGCGTGGCAGGTTCTCCCCCAGGCGGCGGGCAATCAGCCCAACGGCAGGCCGTCGCCGCTGGTACAGATCCGGCGGCTGTCGCCGGTGGACCTCCCGCGCCCGTCGGAGGACGCGCCGCTGCTCGTGGTGACCGACGGCGGCCCGACGCCGCAGGACCTGTTCCCGCCGCGTTCGCCGTGGCAGACGACGGTCTACGTGCTGCCGTACCTGCATCCGCAGGCGGGGGCGACCGCGAACGCGGCCGACCTGGTGCTGATGCAGCGGCTCCCGCCGGGTCAGGCCGAACTGGCCGCGCGGATCTGGCGGCTCCCGCCGCAGATGATGAAGCAGCTCACGACGTTGAAGGACGACCAGGTCGTCGCACTGGGACGCAACCTGTGGCGCCCCCTTCGCCTGGTCACGACGGCCAAAGAACAGCAGATCCTGGGCCCGGTCCGGCGCGGCGACTAACCCCGGCGCGTCGACTTTCGCGGGCTAATCGTGCTCTGCGGGGGCACTGTCCATATCGGACAGTGCCCCCGTTTTGCGTCCCGCCCCAGAGCGCGATTAGGGGGCGAAAGTCGACCTGGGTCGGGAAGCGGGACGCGCGTTTGGTCGGTCAAGGGGCAATCACGACGGCTGTGGATAAGCCGGGGGTTGTGGATAAGTCGGCCCTGCGGGGACGGTGGCGGCCATGGGTTGTCGGTCTTGTCGATCACCGTGTCGGCATGACCAAACCATTCGATTCATCCCATCTCCCCGACGTCTTCCGTGGCTCCGAGGCGCGCAAAGCGGGTCTCATCACGGCGAGCCGGCTACGCGGTCCCAGCGTCCGGAGGCTCTTCCAGGACGTCTACACGCGCGCTGACGTAGAAGTCACGCACGAGCTGCGCTGCCGTGGCGCCGCGTTGCTGGCACCGCCGGAAGCCGTGCTGACCGGCCGATCGGCCGCGACCGTCCACGGCATCAAGCTGGCCAATCCCAACGACCCGGTCGAGATGGTCGTGCCGGAGAAGCACCGCTTCGGCCCGATAGTCGGTATCGAGGTGCGGCGGACCGAGGTCAAACCCGAAGAATCGAAGCCCTGGAACGGCATTCGTATCGCGAGGAAAAGCCGGATCGCGTTGGACCTGCTCCTCCGGCTTTCTCCCCGCAGAGCCGGGTGGGTGCGACGGCTCCGCACCGGCGTCCCGGATCTGGACCAGTTCATGAGAGCCGAGAAGCTGACCGATCTGCATCTCAACCGGGAGTTCTATGGCCGCCGTAATCGAGGGATCCGCCTGGCCAGACATGCTTTGCGGCTGTCCGATCCCCGCGCGGAGTCACCCCGGGAGTCGGAACTTCGAATCGTGTTGGCCGCAGGCGGCATCAAGACGACACCTCAGGTCGAGGTCTTCTCCCGGACGGGTCATTTCATCGCACGCCTGGACCTCGCGGACGACGAGGCAAAAGTCGCCATCGAATACGACGGGCGATGGCACAACACAGCGAAACAACGAGCCCACGACCGCAAACGCCGAAGACGCGTGGAAGCCGAGGGCTGGCGGTTCGTGATCGTCACCGCAGAGGATCTGGCGACCGACTTCGAAGGCGTCGTCGAGGCCGTCCGGCGGGCCCGCCGGAGCGCGGTTAGCCCGCTAACTGTGCCGCGACCGGGTCAGGAGGGAGTCCGCATGGCGCGCGTTTGATCAGCGCGGGCGGCGAGTTCGGTGTCCGGGGGATAGTCGACGGCCATGAGCGTGAGGCCGTGGGCGGGAGCGACAGCGCTGTCGCGCGTGCGGCTCTCCAGGACGTCGCCGGGCCAATCCAGCGGACGGCGGCCATCGCCGACCAAAAGCAGTGCCCCGACCAAACTGCGCACCATCGAATGGCAGAACGCGTCGGCGGAGACGTCGACCTCGACCGCGTGCGGCCCGGTACGCCGCCAGACGAGCCTCTGCAGCTCTCGGATGGTCGTGCCGCCTTCGCGCTGTTTACAGAAGGCAGCGAAGTCCTGGAGCCCCAAAAGGGACGCTGACGCCTCGTTCATCGCGTCGATCGAGAGCGGCCTTCCCCAGGCCAGGGTGTCATGGCGCCGCAAGGGATCCACGCCCCACGACGCGTCGGAGACCCGGTAGCGATAGTGCCGCCGCACGGCAGAGAACCGCGCGTCGAAGCCCGCGGGCGCCACGCGAGCGTCCAGGACCCGGACGTCACCCGGCAGATACCGGTTCCATCGATGGCACATCCGGCGCAGGTCAGGAATGCCCTGCGCGTCCACCTCCAAGCGACCGGATCGCGTTTTGCCCGCTAAAGGCGACACGTCGACGTGGACCACCTGGCCGGCGGCGTGCACACCGGCATCGGTGCGGCCGGCGACGACGACGGACTTCGGGACCGAGGCTCCTGGAGGCTGCTTCGCGAGCGCCTCTTCGAGGACGCCCTGGACCGTGCGCCGTCCAGGCTGCCGCGCCCAACCGGAGAAATCGGTGCCGTCGTAGGAAACATCCAGACGCAGACGAACGAGCCCGCCCTCCGCAGTGGGAGTGGCGGGCTCGTCCGGGGTGGTCGGTGCCGTCAGGACGTCAGTCCTTCTTGCTGTCCGCGTCCGCGGCGGGGGCCTCAGCGGCCTCGTCGGCGGCAGGAGCCTCGGTGGCCTCCGGAGCCTCGGTGGCGGCCGTGTCGGCAGCCTCAGTGGCCTCGGTGGTCTCCTCGGCGGCCGGGGCGGCAGCCTTCGGCTCGTCCTTGGCGAACTTCGTCTTACGCGCGGCCTCGGCCTCGGCGGTGACGGTCTTCTCGGCCACCAGCTCGATGACCGCCATGGGGGCGTTGTCGCCCTTGCGCGCCATCGTCTTGGTGATCCGGGTGTAGCCACCCGGACGCTCCGCGAAGAACGGACCGATCTCGGCGATCAGCTTGTGCACGACGTCCTTGTCGCGCACAACGCGCTGGATCTGACGACGGTTGTGCAGGTCGCCCCGCTTCGCCTTCGTGATCAGCTTCTCGGCCAGCGGGCGCACCCGCCGGGCCTTCGCCTCGGTCGTCGTGATCTTGCCGTGCTCGAACAGCTGGGTGGCCAGATTGGCCAGAATCAGCCGCTCGTGCGCGGGCGACCCGCCGAGACGGGGTCCCTTTGTGGGGGTGGGCATCGGTTCTCCTCGTTCAGCTCACAGCTGGAGGCCGTCGCTCCCCCACCCCTACTGGTGTGAGGGAGCCGTAGCTGGCCTTACAGCTGCTCCGTCTCTGCGTAGTCCTGGCCATCGTCGTGGCCATTGTCCGAAATTCCGTCCGTGATGCTGTCGACGCCCTCGGACCAGCCTTCACCGTCGTAGCTGGCCGCGGCCGCGGTCGGGTCGAACCCGGGCGGGCTGTCCTTCAGCGCGAGACCGAGACCGACGAGCTTGAGCTTGACCTCGTCGATCGACTTCGCGCCGAAGTTGCGGATGTCCAGCAGGTCGGCCTCGCTGCGCGAGACCAGTTCGCCGACGGTGTGGATGCCCTCGCGCTTGAGGCAGTTGTACGACCGGACGGTGAGGTCCAGGTCCTCGATCGGCATCGCGTAGGCGGCGATGGTGTCCGCCTCCTGCGGCGACGGGCCGATCTCGATGCCCTCGGCGTCGACGTTCAGCTCGCGCGCGAGACCGAACAGCTCCACCAGCGTCTTACCGGCCGACGCGACGGCGTCCCGCGGCGTGATCGACGGCTTCGTCTCCACGTCCAGGATCAGCTTGTCGAAGTCGGTGCGCTGCTCGACACGGGTCGCCTCGACCTTGTAGGTCACCTTCAGCACCGGGGAGTAGATGGAGTCGACCGGGATCCGGCCGATCTCCGCGCCCGCCTGCTTGTTCTGCAGGGCCGGAACGTAACCGCGGCCGCGCTCGACGACGAGCTCGATCTCGAGCTTGCCCTTGCCGTTCAGCGACGCGATGTGCAGATCCGGGTTGTGCACGGTGACACCGGCCGGGGGCACGATGTCGGCGGCCGTGACCTCACCGGGGCCCTGCTTGCGCAGGTACATGGTGACCGGCTCGTCCTCTTCTGAGGAGACCACGAGCTCCTTGAGGTTCAGGATGATGTCGGTGACGTCTTCCTTCACCCCGGGAACGGTGGTGAACTCGTGCAGCACGCCGTCGATGCGGATGCTCGTCACGGCCGCGCCCGGAATGGACGACAGCAGCGTGCGCCGCAGCGAGTTGCCGAGCGTGTAGCCGAAGCCGGGCTCCAGCGGTTCGATGGTGAACCGGGAGCGGGTCTCGTTGACCGTCTCTTCGCCGAGAGCCGGCCGCTGGGAAATCAGCATCTTTCCTAATTCCTTTCCAAACGGCGCCCGCCATATGACACCGAAAGGGATGGCGAAACGGCGGCGCGCTCCGGGCGCCGCCGCCCGTGCCCACACCGGGCCGGGGAAACCCCGGCCCGGTGATGGATCACTTCGAGTAGAGCTCGACGATCAGCTGTTCCTGGACCGGAACATCGATCTGAGCGCGCTCCGGGAGCTGGTGGACCAGCACACGGAGGTTGGACGGAACAACCTGGAGCCACGCGGGAACGGGACGCTCGCCGAACGACTCCTTGGCAGCGACGAAGGGCAGCATCGAGAACGACTTCGGCCGCACGTCGATGATGTCCCACTTGCTGACCTGGTACGAGGGCACGTTGACCTTGACGCCGTTGACCACGAAGTGGCCGTGGCTCACCAGCTGACGCGCCTGACGGCGGGTGCGGGCGATGCCGGCGCGGTAGATCACGTTGTCGAGACGGGACTCGAGGATCTGCAGCAGGTTCTCACCGGTCTTACCGGGACGCCGGACGGCTTCCTTGTAGTACCGGACGAACTGACGCTCGAGAACGCCGTACGTGTAACGAGCCTTCTGCTTCTCCTGCGACTGCAGGAGGTACTCGGACTCCTTGATCCGACCGCGGCCGTGCTGGCCGGGCGGATAGGGGCGACGCTCGAAAGCCTGGTCGCCGCCGATGAGGTCAACCTTGAGGCGACGCGAAATACGCGTCGCGGGGCCGGTGTAACGAGCCATTTCTTCTTACTCCTCCCCGTTCCTCAGACCCGGCGCCGCTTGGGCGGGCGGCAGCCGTTGTGAGGCTGCGGGGTCACGTCCTGGATGGTGCCGACCTCGAGGCCGGCCGCCTGCAGCGAGCGGATCGCCGTCTCGCGGCCCGAACCCGGGCCCTTCACGAAAACGTCGACCTTCTTCATGCCGTGCTCGGCAGCCTTGCGGGCGGCGTTCTCGGCGGCCATCTGCGCGGCGAACGGGGTGGACTTACGCGAGCCCTTGAAGCCCACGTGACCACTCGACGCCCACGCGATCACGGCACCGGTCGGGTCCGTGATCGAGACGATGGTGTTGTTGAAGGTGCTCTTGATGTGCGCGTGACCGTGCGCGACATTCTTCTTTTCCTTACGGCGGACCTTCTTGGCCCCCGCCGCAGTACGAGACTTCGGTGGCATGTTTTGAGGGTTCTCCTGTTAGCGCGCGTTCTCTTGGTGAGCGGCGACCGCTTCGGCCTGTCCGCGCCGGATGATCGAACCGGCGTCGGTGTACAGGTTCCGCAGCGCCATCGGGCGGGCGTAGAGCGCCTTGGGCGAGACACAAGCCGAGCCGCGACGGTGAACGCCGCCCATCTGCACGACCTTCTTGCCCTGGACGCTCACTTCTTGCCAGCCTTCTTCTTGCCGGCGACCGTCTTCTTCGGACCCTTGCGGGTGCGGGCGTTGGTCTTGGTGCGCTGACCACGGACGGGAAGTCCGCGACGCCAGCGAAGGCCCTCGTAGCACCCGATCTCGATCTTCCGACGGATGTCGGCGTTCACCTCGCGGCGAAGGTCACCCTCGACCTTGAAGTTCTCTTCGATGTAGACCCGCAGCTTGGCGAGGTCGTCATCGCTCAGATCCTTGACGCGAGTGTCCGCGTTGAGCTCGGCAGCCGCGATGAGCTGCTTCGAGCGGGTACGGCCGATGCCGTAGATGTAGGTCAGCGCGATCTCCAACCGCTTTTCGCGGGGGAGGTCTACGCCAGCGAGTCGTGCCATTGGCGTTGATGCTCCTTCATAGAATTCATCTTCAGGTCTGCTCCCCGTCCGGTCCCGGGACCGACTCGCCTGTCGTGCCCTCTGCTTGCGCTTCGGGTGTCCCGGCCTCGGCCTGAAGTCCGAGGGTGAACCGGGCCGTTCGCACGGCCCGGCAGGTGCGGGGAGATTGTGTAGCCGTCAATCCACTCTGTACGAGTGCGAGTGATCAGCCCTGCCGCTGCTTGTGCCGCAGGTTCTCGCAGATCACCATGATCCGGCCGTGACGGCGGATCACCTTGCACTTGTCGCAGATCTTCTTGACGCTCGGCTGGACCTTCACGTCTCCTGCTCTCCTGCTTGTGCTAACTCGTCGTGATCACTTGTAGCGATAGACGATGCGACCACGAGACAAGTCGTAGGGCGAGAGCTCCACGACAACCCTGTCCTCGGGCAGGATGCGGATGTAGTGCTGCCGCATCTTGCCGCTGATGTGTGCAAGGACCTTGTGGCCGTTCTCCAACTCGACGCGGAACATCGCGTTGGGGAGCGGCTCGACTACGCGGCCTTCGACCTCGATGGCCCCGTCTTTCTTGCCCATGTCCTCCGCATTTCCTGTCGCTACGCTGTGTTATCAGTCAGAGCTTGAGTGCTTGGCTGGGTGGTGCTTCGGCACACTCCTGCCCGGCTCCAATGTCCGTTCGCGAGAAGTCACGAGCGCGCAGGATCCGGGCGCGATGAGTACACCGACTTGACAGTGTACGCAACCCGTGTCGTGAGCCCCAAACGGGGGGTAACTGTGTTAGATGACCCCTGTGCCCGCCGGTGGCGACTGCCTCCATTGTACGCCTGCGCCGACGTGCGTTTAGCCCCCTAATCGCGCTCCGGTGAGCCTGCGACCTGGCATGCCATGGCAGGGGCGAAGTCCACCCGATGGAGGCAAGGCGCGGGCGGCTCTACGGCGGGCCTCGGGGCTGTGGCGGACGGCGGGCCGACTCGCGTTTAGCGGGCTAACTGCGCTCCGGCGCCCACGCGACTTTCGCTCCCTGATCGCGCACACCGGGAGCGCGATCAGGGGGCGAAGCGCAGGTCGGAGCGCACTTGCGTTTAGCGGGCTAAACGCGATCCGGGTGACGGGGCTGGGTCAGGCGTCTTCGGGGGCGGTCAGTACCCAAGGGCCGTCATCGGTGATCGCGACGGTGTGCTCCCAGTGCGCGGCACGCGAGCCGTCCGCGGTCACGACTGTCCACCCGTCGTCGAGCTCGACGGTCTCACCGCCGCCGCCGGTCAGCATGGGCTCGATCGCGAGCGCCATCCCGCTCTTGAGCCGCGGGCCCTTGCCCGGCTTGCCCAGGTTCGGCAGGAACGGGTCCATGTGCATCTGGCGCCCGATGCCATGACCGCCGTACTCGACGATCATCCCGTACTCGATGCCGTCTTCCCGGCTCGCCTTCTCCGCCGCGGTCTGTACGGCGTGCGAGATGTCGGTGAGCCGGCCGCCGGCCGACACCGCGGCGATCCCCGCCCACATCGCCGCCTCGGTGGCCGCCGAAAGCGCGAGATCCGCCTTCGACACCTCACCGATCGCGAGAGTGACCGCGGAGTCGCCGTGCCAGCCGTCGAGGATCGCGCCGCAGTCCACGGAGATGATGTCGCCCTCGTTGAGGACCTGCGTCTTCGACGGGATGCCGTGGACGATCTGCTCGTTCACCGAGGCGCAAATCGACGCCGGGAAGCCGTGGTAACCCTTGAACGAGGGCACCGCCCCGGCGTCGCGGATCGTCTGCTCGGCGAGTTCGTCGAGATCGGCCGTCGTGGCCCCCGGCTTGGCGATCTCGCGCACCGCGGTGAGGGTGCGCCAGACCACCAGACCGGCGGCACGCATCGCCTGGAGCTCGCCAGGGGTCTTGAGTTCGATCATGCGCCCACGACGAAGTCGTTGCAGTACACGCAGTCCTCCGAGATTCACGTGCGGTCGCGCAGCGCTTCCAGCACGCGGGCGGAGATCTCGTCGACCGTGCCGACGCCGTCGACCGTGACGAGGATGTCCGCGTAGTACTCGAGCAGCGGAGCCGTCTCGGACACGTAGATCTGCTGACGACGACGGATGACGTCTTCGGTGTCGTCCGAGCGGCCGCGCGAAAGCAGCCGCTCGACGACGACGTCCTCCGAAACCTGGAGCTGGATGACCGCGTTGAGCACGGTGTCGGCCTCGCCGAGGATCTCGCCGAGGACCTCGGCCTGCTTCGTGTTGCGCGGGAAGCCGTCCAGCAGGAACCCGACCTTGGCGTCCGGCTCGGCCAGGCGCTCGCGCACCATTTCGTTCGTGACCGAGTCCGGGACGAGCTCACCGGAATCCAAGTAGCGCTTGGCTTCCTGGCCCAGCGGCGTCTGCTCGCCCACGTGGGCGCGGAACAGATCGCCGGTCGAGATGTGCGGGATCCGGAGCTTCTCCGACAGTGCTACCGCCTGAGTACCTTTGCCCGCGCCAGGAGGGCCAACGAGAACCAGGCGCGTCACTTCAAGAACCCTTCGTAGTTACGTTGCATCAGCTGGCTTTCGATCTGCTTCACGGTGTCGAGACCGACACCGACCATGATCAGCACAGCCGTGCCACCGAACGGGAAGTTCTGGTTGTTCCCGCTACCGGTGACGGACAGGAAGAAGTTCGGAAGGATCGCGATGATGCCCAGGTACAAAGAGCCCGGCAGAGTGATCCGGCCGAGGACGTAGCTGAGGTACTCCGCGGTGGGACGGCCCGGGCGGATACCCGGGATGAAGCCACCGAACTTCTTCATTTCTTCCGCACGCTCGTCCACGTTGAACGTGATCGTGATGTAGAAGTACGTGAAGAAGATGATCAACGCGAAGTACAGCAGGACGTGCGCCCAGCTGGACTGGTTGACGATGTAGTTCTGGATGAAGACCTGCCAGCCGGCGTTGCTGTTGGCGTCCCCGACAAGGCGGCTGATCAGGTCCGGCAGGTAGAGCAGCGATGAGGCGAAGATGACCGGGATGACACCGGCCTGGTTCACCTTGATCGGCAGGTAGGTCGAGGTTCCGCCGTACATGCGGCGGCCGATCATGCGCTTGGCGTACTGCACCGGGATCCGGCGCTGGCCCTGCTCGACGAAGATGACGCTGGCGATGATCACCAGGCCGAACACGCAGATCAGGGTGAAGACCACCGGACCGGCGCTGCTGAGGATGTTGCCACCCTCGATCGGGATGCGGGCCGCGATGTTCAGGAAGATCAGCACGGACATGCCGTTGCCGACACCGCGCTCGGTGATCAGCTCACCCAGCCACATCATGACGGCGGTACCGGCGGTCATCGTGACGACGATGATGGCCAGCGTGTAGACGCTGTTGTCCGGGATGATCGCGGTTTCACACTGCGGGAAGAGCTGCTTGCGGTCGGCGAGCGCCACCACACCGGTCGCCTGCAGGACCGCGAGAGCGATCGTCAGGTACCGGGTGTACTGGGTCAGCTTGCCCTGGCCGGCCTGGCCTTCCTTCTTCAGCTCCTCGAACCGCGGGATGACCACGGTGAGAAGCTGGACGATGATGCTCGCCGTGATGTACGGCATGATGCCGGTCGAGAACAGCGACAGCTGCAGTAGCGCACCACCGCTGAACAGGTTCAGCAGCTGATAGACGCCCTCCTGCGACCCAGTCTCCGTGCATTGCTGCACAGCGGAGTAAGAGATGCCCGGGGCCGGGATGGTGGCACCGATTCGGTAGACCGCGACGATGGCTAGCGTGAACAGGATCTTCTTACGTAGATCCGGCGTCGCGAGAGCCGAGCGGAAGGCGCTGAGCACGCGGGGGACCTCCTCGGCGTCGTCGGCTGTCTTACCGACGATCGGCTTGGCCGGCCTGGGGCCGGCAGGAATACACAGCTTTCTGGCACAAGCCAGGAACGCTTCGGGGCACACTCGTCCCGAAGCGTGTCGCCGACTCTAACAGCTTCACAGGGCGTGTTCGCAGTGCCTGTGGGTTTTCCGAACGAAGGTTGGTCCACGAGGTTGATCGATCTCCGCTTCCCCCTCTGGAACCTTGACAGATCGCCCTGTGGTTCCCCACTTTTCGGCCGCACTGGATCGCACTTAGCCCGCTAAACGCGCTGTGATCAGGCGCGGGGCTCAGGAGCTCGACGCGGCGAGGGCGCCCGCCATGCCGATCAGCACGACGCCGGTGCCGCGATCGACGTTGCGCGTCGCGCGGCGGGACAGGCGGAGCGACTTCACGAGCGTGCCGGCACCGATATAAGTGGCGCCCGCGACGAATTCGGCCAGCAGATAAACGGCGCCGAGGATCGCGATCTGGGCGGGAAAGGAGCCGTGAGCTGCGTCGATGAACTGCGGAACGAACGCCGTGAAGATGAGGATCGCCTTCGGGTTCGTGATCGCGACGACGAATTCCTTCCTCGCGACCCGCAGCGCCGGTACGGGTCCAGCGCCTTGCGGCCCCGGGACCACCGCCGTCCGTTCGCCGCCGAAGGTCGACCACAGGAGTCGCCCGCCGATCCAGACGAGGTAGGCGACACCCGCCCACTTGATCACCGTGAGTGCAAGTTCGGAGGCGGCGAGGAGTTGCCCGAGCCCTGCGGCGACTGCCGCGATCAAGACCGTGAACGCCGCCAAACGGCCTAACAGGCCGACGAGCCCCTTCCAGGCACCTTGTGTCATGCCATGGTGCAGGCCAAGCAGGTTGTTCGCCCCTGGCGTAAAAGCCACGAGCACCGCCGCACCGAAAAAGACCACCACCCAAGTCATCGGCCACCTCCTCCCCCACCGTATCGGCCGACGCGAGCGCGTTTAGCGGGCTAATCGCGCTCCTTCGGGGCGGAAGCCGGCGGAGGTGCGAAGGCCGAATAGTCCGGTGGCGGCTCGGGCCGCGGCTCCGGTGGGAGCACCGTGATGGAGATGCCGTCCTTAGGTGTGGGCATATCCGCGAGGCTCGGGTCACCGATCACCGGGATTTCGGCCTCCTGGACGCGGTGACTCATGACCGCTGCGCCCGCCGCGGCGGCGACAGCGGCGAGAAGCGCCCACATGCCCGCTTCGAGCGTCGTCGTCGATTCGATGGTCGGGCCGATTCCAATGCCGATGCCCAGCATGCCGATGGTCGTCACGACAGCGGCGAGGAACACCGCGGCGCTGGTGGTCAGCCATCGGTCCAGCGCATTCGGCGGTCGCTGGTAAGCCGTCTTCGCACTGACGAGCAGAGCGCCCAAGAGCAGGACAGCGGTGATCAGGAGAGGGACGCCGATGGGAGCCGACGACTGCTTGAACGTCTCTCCCAGCTGGACGAACTCCGAGCCCCACGCGCTCTGCACCGTCACCAGCTCAAAGCTCCTGCCCTCGTCGAAGTCGGTTCGGTGCTGCGAGCGGAAGAGCGGGAAGAAGCAGCCGACGAGCGTCAGGACCATCGCCAGAGCGGACAGGCCTGCCGCGATCAGCCGGCGCGGCTCGGGCCGGTCATACCGCTCCGGAGCGCCCACGGGATCCGCGGGGTCCGGCACCGACACGACCGTCGGTGGAGCGTCCGGCTGTTGCTGGATTGGCTGCGGATCCTGCCCGAAAGGTGTGTCCACCTCATGATCCTTCCAGCTCAGCCCGACAGCCGCCACGCCCTTCGCCTGGGTGAGCACGTCGACTTTCGCGGGCTAATCGCGATCTGGGACTTGGGCACCTGGGCGACCACGGGATCGCGATTAGCCCGCGAAAGTCGACACCGTGGAGCCGAGCGGAGCGAAGGCGGGAGAGCGGAGCGAGCGCAAGCGAAAGGCCCGCCGTGGCGAAGCCAGGCGGGCCTTTCGGTGAAGCGAGCGAAGAGAGCTCAGAGCGTGGTGGCAGAGCCACCGGCGGCGGAGAGCTTCTCCTTGGCGGAGCCGGAGAAGGCATCGGCGGTGACGTCCAGCTTGACGCCGTTCAGGTCACCGTTGCCGAGCACCTTCACGAGCTTGTTCTTGCGAACAAGGCCCTTCGCGACGAGCTCCTCGTTGCCGACCTTGCCACCCTCCGGGAAAACGCGGGCGATGTCGCCCAGGTTCACCGGCTGGTACTCGGTACGGAAGCGGTTCTTGAAGCCGCGAAGCTTCGGGAGCCGCATGTGGATGGGCATCTGCCCACCCTCGAAACCGGCGGGCACGTTCTTCCGGGCCTTGGTGCCCTTGGTACCGCGACCGGCGGTCTTGCCCTTCGAGCCCTCACCACGGCCGACGCGGATCTTGTCGCGCTTCGCGCCCGGAGCCGGGCGAAGGTGGTGGATCTTGATGGCAGTCATGCCTTGACCTCCTCGACCTCCACCAGGTGGCGGACCGTGTGGATGAGGCCGCGAACCTGGGGAGTGTCTTCACGCACGACGCTCTGGCGGATCTTGCGCAGCCCGAGGGTGCGCAGCGACTCGCGGTGAGCGTGCTTCGTGCCGATCTTGCTCTTGACCTGGGTCACCTTGAGCTGAGTCATGTCAGACCCCCTGACCCGCGCGCTGCCGCAGCATCCGAGCCGGCGCGACGTCCTCGAGCGGCAGGCCGCGACGAGCCGCGACCTCCTCGGGACGCTGCAGACCCTTCAGGGCCGCCACGGTGGCGTGCACGATGTTGATCGCGTTGTCGGAGCCGAGCGACTTCGACAGCACGTCGTGGACACCCGCGCACTCCAGGACCGCGCGGACCGGACCACCGGCGATGACACCGGTACCGGCCGAAGCCGGACGCAGCAGCACGACACCGGCGGCTTCCTCACCCTGGATCGGGTGGGGAATGGTGCCGCCGACACGGGGAACGCGGAAGAAGTTCTTCTTCGCTTCCTCGACGCCCTTGGCGATGGCCGCGGGAACTTCCTTGGCCTTGCCGTAGCCGACGCCGACCTGACCGTCGCCGTCACCGACGACCACCAGGGCGGTGAAGCTGAAGCGACGACCACCCTTGACGACCTTGGCGACGCGGTTGATCGTCACGACCTTCTCGAGGTGCGGGGTCTTTTCCTGGCCGGCCCCGCCACGGCCGCTGTCGCGCCGGTCACGGCGGTCGCGACGGTCATTGCGGTCGTTGCCGCCCTGCCCGCCGGGTCCACCCTGGCCGCCGCCGAATTGCCGTGTACGTCCCGGCATCAGGCTGTCCTTCCATTCACGAGCATCTGCATCAGAACTCCAACCCCGCCTCACGGGCAGCGTCGGCGAGCGCCGCGATGCGGCCGTGGTAGGCGTTGCCACCACGGTCGAACACCACGGTCGAGACACCGGCGTTCTTGGCGCGGTTGGCGACAAGTTCCCCGACCTTCGCGGCCTTGGCCTTCTTGTCGCCGTCGAGCGCGCGGACGTCCGCCTCGAGGGTGGACGCCGACGCCAGGGTCTTGCCGGCGAGGTCGTCGATCAGCTGCACGGCGATGTGCCGCGACGAACGCTTGACGACCAGGCGCGGACGCTGGTCCGTGCCGTTGATCTTCTTGCGGAGCCGGAAGTGCCGACGGGCCTTCGCGACGCGGCGGCGGGTCGAGATGTCCTTGCCGACCGGCTTGCGCTTCGTAGTCGTGTCGCTCATGATCACTTACCCGTCTTTCCGACCTTGCGGCGGATCTTCTCACCCTCGTAGCGCAGGCCCTTGCCCTTGTACGGGTCCGGGCGGCGCAGCTTGCGGATGACCGCGGCGATCTGGCCGACCTTCTGCTTGTCGATGCCCGAGACCGAGAACCGGGTGGGGGTCTCGACCTTGAAGGTGATGCCTTCCGGGGCCTCGATCTTCACCGGGTGGCTGTAGCCGAGGGCGAACTCGAGGTCCGAGCCCTTGGCCTGCACGCGGTAACCGACACCGTGGATCTCAAGCTTCTTCTCGTAACCCTCGGTCACACCGACGACGAGGTTGTTGACCAGCGTCCGGGTGAGACCGTGCAGGGCACGGCTGGTGCGCTCCTCGTCGGGCCGCTTCACCTGCAGCGTGCCGTCCTCGGCGCGCTCCACGGTGATCGGCTCGGCGATGGTGTGCTCAAGGGTGCCCTTGGGCCCCTTGACCTGAATGTGCTGACCATCGATGGTCACCTCGACCCCGGAGGGGACGGCGACCGGCAGCTTTCCAATGCGTGACATGTCTGTGCCCCCTTCCTTACCAGACGTAGGCGAGGACTTCGCCGCCCACGCTGTTGCGCTTGGCCTGACGGTCGGTCTGGAGGCCGGACGACGTCGAGATGATCGCGACGCCGAGGCCACCGAGAACCGACGGCAGTTCGGTCGATTTTGCGTAGACCCGCAGGCCGGGCTTCGACACGCGGCGAAGGCCGGCGATGCTGCGCTCACGGTTGGGGCCGTACTTCAGCTCCACGATGAGGTTCTTGTGCTTCTCGCCCGGCTCGTCGCGGTAGCCCGAAATGTAGCCCTCGCGCTTGAGGATCTCGGCGATGTTCGCCTTGATCTTCGAGTGGGGAAGCACGACCTCGTCGTGGTAAGCCGAGTTCGCGTTACGCAGACGGGTCAAGAAGTCTGCGATGGGGTCGGTCATCGTCATGGTGACCTGTCAACCTTTCTCGCCCTGGTTCCCTGCAGTCACTGCAAGGCCTGTGGCGAAGTGGGAGTTAAAAAAGACTCTTACCAGCTGGACTTGCGGACGCCGGGCAGCTCGCCCGCGTGTGCCATCTCGCGAAGGCAGATCCGGCAGAGTCCGAACTTGCGGAACACCGAGTGCGGGCGACCGCATCGCTGGCAGCGCGTGTAACCGCGAACCTTGAACTTCGGCGTCTTCGCGGCCTTGTGGACCAGTGCTTTCTTGGCCATCGACTCAGTTCTCCTTGAACGGGAAGCCGAGCTTGCGAAGCAGCGCGCGGCCCTCGTCGTCGGTGTTGGCGGTGGTGACGACAGTGACGTCCATACCGCGCGGGCGGTCGATGGCGTCCGGGTCGATCTCGTGGAACATCGACTGCTCGTTGAGACCGAACGTGTAGTTGCCGTTGCCGTCGAACTGCTTCGGCGAAAGCCCGCGGAAGTCGCGGATACGCGGAAGCGCGATGGTCAGCAGCCGGTCGAGGAACTCCCACATCCGGTCGCCGCGCAGCGTGACGCGCGCGCCGATCGGCTGGCCCTCACGCAGCTTGAACTGCGCGATGGACTTGCGGGCCTTGCGAACCTCGGGCTTCTGCCCGGTGATCGCGGCCAGGTCGCGGATGGCGCCTTCGATCAGCTTGCTGTCACGGGCGGCGTCACCGACACCCATGTTCACGACGACCTTGACGACGCCCGGGATCTGGTGGACGTTCTCGAAGGAGAACTCCTCCTGGAGCTGTCCCTTGATCTCCTCGCGGTACCGCACCTTGAGGCGCGGGGCGATCTTCTCTGCGGTGGTCATGATCAGATGTCCTTACCGTTCCGGCGCGAGACCCGGACCTTCTTGCCGTCCTCGCCGATGCGGTAGCCGATGCGAGTCGGCTTGCCGTCGGAGTCGACGACCATCACGTTCGAGACGTGGATGGGCGCCTCCTGGGTGACGATGCCGCCGGACTGCGCGCCGCGCTGGGTCTGCGAGATCCGGGTGTGCTTCTTGATCCGGTTCACGCCTTCGACCAGCACGCGCTCGCGCTCGGGGTAGGCCTGGATGACCTTGCCCTTGGCACCCTTGTCCTTGCCGGCGATGACGACGACCGTGTCGCCCTTCTTCACCTTCATGCTCTACAACACCTCCGGCGCGAGCGAAATGATCTTCATGAACTTTCGGTCGCGCAGCTCGCGGCCCACCGGGCCGAAGATGCGGGTGCCGCGGGGCTCATTGTCGTTCTTGATGAGCACAGCAGCGTTCTCGTCGAAGCGGATGTAAGAACCGTCCGGACGACGGCGCTCCTTGCGCGTGCGAACGATGACGGCCTTGACGACGTCACCCTTCTTCACGCCGGCGGCCGGCATGGCGTCCTTCACGGTGGCGACGATGATGTCGCCGATGCCCGCGTAGCGCCGCCCCGAACCACCGAGAACGCGGATGCAAAGGATTTCCTTCGCGCCCGTGTTGTCGGCAACCCGTAGCCGCGACTCCTGCTGGATCACGTCAACTCCTGTATGTCGCGCTGGTTCTCGCGCTTTGACGCGAGCCTTGCGGAACTAAGGGACTCAAAAAGAGCCCTACTTACTTGGCCTTCTCCACGATCTGCACCAGACGCCAGCGCTTGGTCGCCGACAGCGGGCGGGTCTCCATCAGGGTGACCCGGTCGCCAACGCCCGCCTCGTTGTTCTCGTCGTGCACCTTGACCTTGCTGGTGCTGCGGAGAACCTTGGCGTAACGACGGTGCTTCTTGCGGTCTTCGAGCTCGACCACGATCGTCTTGTTCATCTTGTCCGAGACGACGTAACCCTCACGGACCTTGCGGTCGTTGCGGGGGGCCGCCTCAGCGTTGGGCTGCTCGCTCATGCGGCACCTTCACTCTCGGCGTCAGGGGAAACGGACAGGCCGAGTTCACGCTCGCGCATGACCGTGTAGATCCGCGCGATGTCCGTACGGACGATGCGCAGACGGCGGTTGTTGTCGAGCTGTCCGGTCGCCATCTGGAAACGGAGGTTGAAGAGCTCCTCCTTGTATTCCTTCAGACGCAGAACGAGCTCTTCCGCGGTGAGCTCACGCAGCTCCGATGCCTGGGCAGCACCTGCCTTCGCCATCAGAACTCACCACCTTCACGGGTCACGATGCGGCACTTCATGGGCAGCTTGTGGATCGCGCGACGGAGCGCCTCGCGGGCGGTCTCCTCATTCGGGAACGAGATCTCGAACATCACGCGGCCCGGCTTCACGTTGGCGATCCACCACTCGGGCGAACCCTTACCGGAACCCATGCGGGTTTCCGCCGGCTTCTTGGTCAGCGGGCGGTCCGGGTAGATGGTCGTCCACACCTTGCCACCACGCTTGATGTGACGCGTCATGGCGATACGAGCGGACTCGATCTGCCGGTTGGTCACGTAGCTGTGCTCAAGCGCCTGGATGCCGTACTCGCCGAAGTTCACCTTCGTACCGCCCTTGGCGGCACCGTGACGCTTCGGGGAGTGCTGCTTCCGGTGCTTGACCCTGCGCGGGATGAGCACGTGTCAGCCCTCCGTCTTTTCTGCAGTCTCAGCAGCCGGGGCCTCGGTGGCCGCGGGGGCGGTGTCGTCGCTCTTGGCGGCGGCAGCGGCCCGGCCGGCTTCGGTCGAGGTCGGCGTCGTGCCCGACGCACCGGAACGGCGCGGGCGGGACGGACGGTCACCACGGTCACGGCGCGGGGCACGCTCGGCGGCCGCGGCGGCGTCACGCGCCTCCTTGGCCTTGAGACCACCCACGAGCTCGCCCTTGTAGATCCACACCTTCACGCCGATGCGACCGAACGTCGTCTTGGCCTCGAAGAAGCCGTAGTCGATGTCGGCACGCAGCGTGTGCAGCGGGACGCGGCCATCGCGGTAGTGCTCGGAGCGGGACATCTCGGCACCGCCGAGACGACCGCCGCACTGCACGCGGATGCCCTTGACCTGCGGCGAACGCATGGAGGTCTGGATCGCCTTGCGCATCGCGCGGCGGAACGCCACCCGGTTGCTCAGCTGCTCCGCGACACCCTGAGCGACGAGCTGGGCGTCGGCCTCGGGGTTCTTGACCTCGAGGATGTTCAGCTGGACCTGCTTGGCGGTCAGCTTCTCCAGCGCGCCGCGGATGCGGTCGGCCTCCGCACCACGACGGCCGATGACGATGCCCGGCCGGGCGGTGTGGATGTCGACGCGGACCCGGTCACGGGTGCGCTCGATCTCGACCTTGGAGATCCCGGCGCGCTCCATGCCCGTGGACAGCAGCTTCCGGATCTTGACGTCCTCGGCCACGTACTCCGCGTACTGCTTGTCGGCGTACCAACGCGACTTCCAGTCCGTGGTGATACCCAGGCGGAAGCCGTGCGGGTTGATCTTCTGGCCCACTACCGGCCACCTGCCTTCTTCTTGCCCTGTGCCTTCTTGGCCTCGGCCTTCGGACGCGACTCCACCTCGACGGTGATGTGGCTGGTCCGCTTGCGGATCCGGTACGCGCGGCCCTGGGCCCGCGGACGGATGCGCTTGAGGGTCGGGCCCTCGTCGGCGTAGGCGTTCTTGACCCAGAGGGTGTCCGGGTCGAGATCGAGGTTGTTCTCGGCGTTGGCCACGGCGCTGGCGAGCACCTTCGCGACCGGCTCGCTTGCCGCCTGCGGGGCGAACTGGAGCACGGCCAAGGCGTCGGCGGCGCTACGTCCCTTGATCAGCTCGATCACCCGGCGCACCTTGGTAGGCGAGTCCCGGACGAAGCGAGCCCGCGCGTAAGCCGTCGGCAAAGCCTCGGCCACGTCGTTCTGGGCGTTCATCGCTAGCTTCCTTGTTCTCTCGTGCCCGCTCAGCGGCGGCGCGACTTGCGGTCGTCCTTGATGTGGCCCTTGAAGGTCCGAGTCGGTGCGAATTCGCCCAACTTGTGACCCACCATCGCCTCGGTGACGAACACCGGGACGTGCTTGCGGCCGTCGTGCACCGCGATCGTGTGTCCCAGGAAGTCCGGGATGATCGTGGAGCGACGCGACCAGGTCTTGATCACGGTCTTCTTGCCCGACTCGTTGAGCACGTCCACCTTCTTGAGCAGGTGGTCGTCCACGAAGGGGCCCTTCTTAAGGCTGCGTGGCATGTTCTTCTACCTCCCTGCTCAGCGCTTCTTGCCGGTACGCCGGCGGCGGACGATCATGGAGTCGGAAGCCTTGCGGCGGCGGGTGCGGCCTTCGGGCTTTCCGTTCGGGTTCACCGGGTGGCGACCACCGGAGGTCTTACCCTCACCACCACCGTGCGGGTGGTCGACCGGGTTCATGACGACACCACGGACGGTGGGGCGCTTGCCGCGCCAGCGGTTACGACCCGCCTTGCCCCAGTTGATGTTGGAGTGCTCGGAGTTGCCGACCTCACCGACGGTGGCGCGGTTGCGCACGTCGACGTTGCGGATCTCGCCCGAGGGGAGACGAAGCTGGGCGTAAGGCCCGTCCTTCGCCACCAGCTGCACCTTGGCACCGGCGGACCGCGCCATCTTCGCGCCGCCACCGGGGCGGAGCTCGATCGCGTGGATCACGGTGCCGACCGGGATGTTGCGCAGCGGCAGGTTGTTACCCGGCTTGATGTCGGCACGGGGGCCGTTCTCGACCGTGTCACCCTGCTTGAGCTTCTCCGGGGCGATGATGTAGCGCTTCTCGCCGTCGGCGTAGTGCAGGAGCGCGATACGAGCGGACCGGTTGGGGTCGTACTCGATGTGCGCGACCTTGGCGGGGATGCCGTCCTTGTCGTTCCGGCGGAAGTCGATCAGCCGGTACGCACGCTTGTGGCCACCGCCCTTGTGGCGGGTGGTGATCTTGCCGCTGGAGTTACGGCCGCCGGACTTGCTCAGCGGACGAAGCAGCGACTTCTCCGGGGTCGACCGAGTGATCTCGGCGAAGTCGGAGACGCTCGAACCGCGACGACCCGGGGTCGTCGGCTTGTACTTGCGGATGCCCATGTGTCAGCTCAGTCCTTTACGCGGTGGGTCCGCCGAAGATCTCGATCGGCTTGCTTTCAGCCGAAAGAGTCACGATGGCGCGCTTGGTGTCCTTGCGCTTGCCGAAGCCGGCGCGAGTCCGCTTACGCTTGCCCTGGCGGTTGGCCGTGTTGACGCTGACCACCTTGACGCCGAACACCTTCTCGACCGCGATCTTGATCTGGGTCTTGTTGGCGTCCGGGCGGACGATGAACGTGTACTTGTGGTCCTCGAGCAGCCCGTAGGACTTCTCGGAGATCACCGGCGCGAGCAAGATGTCGCGGGGATCGGGGATGGCGATCGCACTCACTGCTCGTCACTCCCTTCAACCTCGCTCGACCGGGCCGAAGCCTTCGCGCCCTTGCCCCGGACGGGGCCGGCGACGAACACGTCGTAAGCGGCCTTGGTGAACACCACGTCGTCGTTGACCAACACGTCGTAGGTGTTGAGCTGGTCGGGCGTGATGATGTGGACCTCGGCCAGGTTGCGCACGGAGTTCCAGCTCAGCTCGTCGTCGCGGTGCAGCACCACGAGAACGCGCTTGGCCTGGGTCACCGCGGCGATGGCGGCCTTGGCGGCTTTGGTGGACGGCTTCTCGCCGGTCACCAGTTCGGTGACGACGTGCAGCTGTCCGGCGCGGGCCCGGTCGGAGAGGGCGCCACGGAGGGCGGCGGCCTTCATCTTCTTCGGGGTCCGCTGGGTGTAGTCACGCGGCGTGGGGCCGTGGACGACGCCACCACCGGTGAACTGCGGCGCACGGGTCGAACCCTGGCGGGCGCGGCCGGTGCCCTTCTGGCGGTACGGCTTCTTGCCACCACCGCGGACTTCGCCGCGGGTCTTGGTGTCATGCGTGCCCTGGCGAGCGGCGGCCAGCTGGGCCACCACGACCTGGTGCATGAGGGGCACGTTGGCCTGCACGTCGAAGATCTCCGAGGGGAGCTCGACCGTGCCGTCGGCTTTACCGGCCGGGGTCTTCAGCTCGACGCTGGTCATGTTCAGTTACCACCCTTCGCGGCGCTGCGAACGAACAGCAGGCCGCCCTTGGGACCGGGCACGGCGCCCTTGATCAGCAGCAGGCCGTCCTCGGCACGCACCGCGTGCACGGTCAGGTTCTGCGTGGTGACCCGGTCGTTGCCCATCCGGCCCGCCATGCGCAGGCCCTTGAAGACGCGGCCCGGGGTGGCGCAGCCACCGATCGAGCCGGGCTTGCGGTGCACGGCCTGGGCACCGTGGCTCGCGCCCTGGCCCTTGAAGCCGTGACGCTTCATGACACCGGCGTAGCCCTTGCCCTTGCTGGTACCGGTCACGTCGACCTCGATACCGGCCTCGAACACCTCAGCGGTGATCTCCTGGCCGACCTCGTAGGTCTCGGCGTCGGTGGTACGCAGCTCCGCAAGGAAACGACGCGGGGTCACGCTCGCCTTGTCGAAGTGGCCGGTGCGCGGCTTGTTGACCCGGCGCGGGTCGACCGCACCGAAAGCCAGCTGCACGGCCTTGTAGCCGTCGGTTTCCTGGGTCCGAACCTGGGTGACCACGTTCGGACCGGCCTGGACGACGGTCACCGGGACGACCCGGTTGTTCTCGTCGAAGACCTGGGTCATGCCGAGCTTGGTGCCCAGGATGCCCTTCACTTGCCTGTCAGACATGAGTCTCTTACTCTCCGCCGCTCGCCAGCCGCTACTGGATGTTGACGTCGACGCTCGCCGGCAGGTCGATGCGCATGAGCGCGTCGACCGTCTTCGGCGTCGGGTCGAGGATGTCGATCAGACGCTTGTGCGTGCGCATCTCGAAGTGCTCGCGCGAGTCCTTGTACTTGTGCGGCGAGCGGATGACGCAGTAAACGTTCTTCTCGGTGGGCAGCGGCACCGGCCCGACAACACGGGCGCCGGTGCGCGTGACCGTCTCGACGATCTTGCGCGCCGAGGTGTCGATCGCCTCGTGGTCGTAGGCCTTGAGCCGGATGCGGATCTTCTGTCCCGCCATGGTGGCTGCGTTCCTTGTCGTCTCGTGCCGCTTTGTCTCTTCAAACCTCGGCGGGGCCGGGGTTCTCGCAGTTCAACGGCCCTGTCCCCGGTCCACGCGGTCGGGCGTGTCGCGCCCGACGCACAGACGGATCCCGCGGGATCGTCGTCTTGCTGGTCTTCCTCATGTGAGGAGGCAGCGATCCGGCCATGCCGTCTCAACCGCCGCGCCCGCTGGCCTCACCCGAAGGAAGAGCTCCACGGACCGTGGCCGCTCATACCAGGGCGGCCGGAACCTGCTCATCAAATGACTTGCAAGGTTCGGCCGCCCCATGACGAGCAACCTGAATAGTGTCGCACACGTGATTTGACGCCTTGAACCCGGGGGTGTATCAGACCCCCGGGTGGCGTTGAATCACTTGATGATCTTGGTGACCTGGCCGGCGCCGACGGTCCGTCCACCCTCACGGATGGCGAAACGCAGACCCTCGTCCATGGCGACCGGCTGGATCAGCACAACGCTGATGTCCGTGTTGTCGCCCGGCATGACCATCTCGACACCCTCCTTGAGGGTGACGACGCCGGTCACGTCCGTGGTACGGAAGTAGAACTGCGGGCGGTAGTTGTTGAAGAACGGGGTGTGACGGCCACCCTCGTCCTTCGACAGGATGTAGACCGAGCCCTCGAACTCCGTGTGCGGGGTGGTGGTGCCCGGCTTCACGACGACCTGGCCGCGCTCGACGTCCTCGCGCTTGATACCGCGGACCAGCAGACCGACGTTGTCGCCGGCCTCACCCTGGTCGAGCAGCTTGCGGAACATCTCGACACCGGTGACGGTGGTCTTGGTCGACTTCTCCTTGATGCCGACGATCTCGACCTCTTCGTTCACGTTGACGCGGCCACGCTCGATACGGCCGGTCACGACCGTGCCACGGCCGGTGATCGTGAAGACGTCTTCGATCGGCATCAGGAACGGCTTGTCGAGCTCACGCACCGGGTCCGGCACGTTCTCGTCGACGGCTTCCATCAGCTCGAGAACGCTCTCGCCCCACTTGGCGTCGCCCTCGAGGGCCTTCAGGCCGGAGACCTTGATGACCGGAGCGTCGTCGCCAGGGAAGTCCTGGGAGGACAGCAGCTCGCGGACCTCGAGCTCGACGAGCTCCAGGATCTCCTCGTCGTCGACCATGTCGGCCTTGTTCAGCGCGACCACGATGTAAGGCACGCCGACCTGCTTCGCGAGCAGCACGTGCTCACGGGTCTGCGGCATCGGGCCGTCGGTCGCCGCGACCACGAGGATCGCGCCGTCCATCTGCGCCGCACCGGTGATCATGTTCTTGATGTAGTCCGCGTGACCGGGGGCGTCCACGTGGGCGTAGTGACGCTTCTCGGTCTGGTACTCGACGTGCGAGATGTTGATCGTGATACCGCGCTGCTTCTCTTCCGGCGCGTTGTCGATCTGGTCGAACGCCGAAGCGGTGTTCAGCTCGGGGTACTTGTCGTGCAGAACCTTGGTGATCGCCGCGGTCAGAGTGGTCTTACCGTGGTCGACGTGACCGATGGTCCCGATGTTGACGTGCGGCTTGGTCCGCTCGAATTTCGCCTTCGCCACTGGAATGTCCTCCTGGACTGTTTTGCTTACTCACCGGCCAACGTGGCTGTCGTCGGACGGAGATTCGTTTCTCGGTGGGTGCTGCGGACGGTCAGGAGTGTCCCTTATGCCCGCGGACAGACGGGAACTACTCCCCCGTCGCCTTCGCGATGATTTCCTTGGCGACGTTCGCGGGAACCTCGGCGTAGGAATCGAACACCATGGAGTAGTTGGCACGTCCCTGGGTACGCGACCGCAGGTCACCGACGTAACCGAACATCTCCGACAGCGGGACCAGTGCCTTGACGACACGGGTACCGGCGCGCTCCTCCATGGCCTGGATCTGGCCACGGCGGGAGTTGAGGTCGCCGATCACATCGCCCATGTAGTCCTCGGGCGTGGTGACCTCGACGGCCATCAGCGGCTCGAGGATGACCGGACCGGCCTTCTTCGCGGCTTCCTTCATCGCCATGGAACCGGCGATCTTGAAGGCCATTTCCGAAGAGTCGACCTCGTGGTACGCGCCGTCCAACAAGGTGAACTTCAACCCGACGAGCGGGTAGCCGGCCAGCACGCCGTACTGCATGGCGTCCTGCGCGCCCGCGTCGACCGACGGGATGTACTCCCGCGGCACGCGACCACCGGTGACCTTGTTGTCGAACTCGTAGAGGGCACCGTCGGTGGACTCGAGCGGCTCGAGCTTGACGATGACCTTCGCGAACTGACCGGAACCACCGGTCTGCTTCTTGTGCACGTAGTCGAGCTTCTCGACCGTCTTGCGCACCGTCTCGCGGTAGGCGACCTGCGGCTTACCGATGTTCGCCTCGACCTTGTAGTCGGACTTCATGCGGTTGACCAGCACCTCGAGGTGCAGCTCGCCCATACCGGCGATGATCGTCTGGCCGGTGTCCTCGTCCAGGTTGACCTGGAACGTCGGGTCCTCTTCGGCCAGCTTCTGGATCGCCAGGGAGAGCTTCTCCTGGTCGGCCTTGGTCTTCGGCTCGATCGCGACGCGGATGACCGGCGCCGGGAACGTCATCGACTCGAGGACGACCGGGTTCTGCGGGTCGGCGAGGGTGTCACCGGTGGTGGTGTCCTTCAGGCCGATGACCGCGTAGATGTGGCCGGCCTGGGCCTCGTCGACCGGGTTCTCCTTGTTGGAGTGCATCTGGAAGAGCTTCCCGATGCGCTCCTTGCGCTCCTTGGTCGCGTTGATCAGCTGCGCGCCGGCGGAGACCTTGCCCGAGTACACCCGGATGTAGGTCAGCTTGCCGAAGAACGGGTGCGCGGCGATCTTGAACGCCAGAGCGGAGAACGGCTCCTCGGTCGACGGCTTGCGCGACACGACGGTCTCACCGTCGGGCAGCGTGCCCTCGACGGCGGGGACGTCCAGCGGCGACGGAAGGTAGTCGATGACCGCGTCGAGCATGGGCTGAACGCCCTTGTTCTTGAAGGCGGAACCGGTGAGCACCGGGTACGCCTCGCGGTCGACGGTGAGCTTCCGGATACCGGCCTTGATCTCGGCCTCGGTCAGCTCCTCGCCCTCGAGGAACTTCTCCATGAGGGCGTCGTCCGCCTCGGCGACGGTCTCGACGAGCTTCTCCCGGTACTCGGCCGCCTTGTCGGCGAGCTCGGCCGGGATCTCCTCGACGGCGTAGTCCTCACCCTTCTGGACCTCGCCGCGCCAGGTCAGCGCCTTCATGCGGACCAGGTCGACGACGCCTTCGAACTCGCTCTCGGAGCCGATCGGCAGCTGGATGACCAGCGGGCGGGCACCGAGGCGCTCCTCGATGGTGCGGACGGTGAAGTAGAAGTCCGCGCCGAGCTTGTCCATCTTGTTGACGAAGCAGATACGAGGAACCTCGTACTTGTCCGCCTGACGCCAGACCTGCTCGGACTGCGGCTCGACACCTTCCTTGCCGTCGAACACGGCGACGGCACCGTCGAGCACGCGGAGCGAACGCTCCACCTCGACGGTGAAGTCGACGTGACCCGGGGTGTCGATGATGTTGATCTGGTGATCGGCCCAGAAGGTGGTGGTGGCAGCCGAGGTGATGGTGATACCCCGCTTCTGCTCCTCCTCCATCCAGTCCATGGTGGCGGCGCCATCGTGGACTTCACCGATCTTGTAGTTGACCCCGGTGTAGAACAGGATCCGCTCGGTGGTGGTGGTCTTACCGGCGTCGATGTGGGCCATGATGCCGATGTTGCGGACCTTGTTCAGGTCGGTCAGCACGTCACGTGCCACGAGAGTGTTCCCCTGTCTCAAAATTGGGGCCCGGCAAGGCTTGGATCGGCAGCCGGGCGGTCATCACCAGCGGTAGTGCGCGAAGGCCTTGTTGGACTCGGCCATCTTGTGCGTGTCCTCGCGCCGCTTCACGCTGGCGCCGAGGCCGTTGCTCGCGTCGAGCAGCTCGTTCTGCAGGCGCTCGATCATGGTCTTCTCACGGCGAGCCGCGGAGAAGGAGACCAGCCAGCGAAGCGCAAGGGTGGTGGAGCGGCCCGGCTTGACCTCGATCGGCACCTGGTAGGTGGCGCCACCGACACGACGGCTCTTCACCTCGATGGTGGGCTTCACGTTGTCGAGGGCGCGCTTCAGCGTGACGACCGGGTCAGTGCCGGTCTTCTCGCGAGCGCCTTCGAGGGCGCCGTAGACGATGCGCTCGGCCAGGGACCGCTTGCCGTCCTTCAGCACCTTGTTCACCAGCTGGGTGACCAGCGGGGATGCGTAGACGGGGTCAGAGATCAGCGGCCGCTTCGGCGCCGGACCCTTGCGAGGCATTAGCTCTTCTCCTTCTTCGCGCCGTACCGGCTGCGCGCCTGCTTACGGTTCTTGACACCCTGGGTGTCGAGCGAACCGCGGATGATCTTGTAACGGACACCCGGCAGGTCCTTCACACGACCACCACGCACGAGCACCATCGAGTGCTCCTGCAGGTTGTGGCCTTCACCGGGAATGTAGGCGGTGACCTCGATGCCGCTGGTCAACTTCACACGAGCGACCTTGCGAAGCGCCGAGTTCGGCTTCTTGGGGGTTGTGGTGTACACGCGAGTGCACACGCCACGCCGCTGCGGGCTCCCCTTGAGGGCCGCGGTCTTCTGCTTGGCAGCCTTGTCCTGGCGGCCCTTACGGACCAGCTGCTGGATCGTGGGCAATGGACCAGCTTTCTGTTCGCGATCTTGCTACTACGTGTCTGTCTCCGGCCCCCGCGGTCGGGCGTGTCGGCCCGCGTCACGGTCTTTCGACCGGTAACTTCCCGTAGGGATTTTCCGTCGGATCCCGTGTGGGCGAAGCCTTCGAACCGGATGCCTGAGCACCCCGTTCACGCCGCACGGCACACGGGACGGCCCGACGCCTGCCGGGCACGGTCTCCAAAGATACCCGCCCACTTCAGGGGCGACCAAATCGGGGGGTCGATAACTATATCGTGCCGGGCGTCAGGCCGCGGCCACCCTGATGGAACGGCGTTTCGGCCGCGTTCATTCCCTCGCCCTCGAACCGAGGGGCCGCGCGCCCGGCCTTCATTCCTCGTCGGGCTTGGCGTGGTCCGGCCTGCCGGGGTTCGGGTCCCGGCCGAGATCGATCAGCGGGTGCACGGGCGCACCCTCCGGCGCCGCGTGGCTCCCCCGCCTCGGCTCCTCGTTGCTTTCCTTCTGCTCGGCGTCCACGACGCCTCCCCTCGCTGTGCTGCTGTCGCCTTACTCGGCGAACCACGCTACCCATTCCCCTAACGGGTGAGCCGGATGGATCCGAGAAGCACCCCATCGCGTCGAACCGGTGAATAGGTCACGATGACACCGGTCACAGCGTCGACGGGCGTGGTTCCAGGTGGCGCATCGCACTCGCACGGGGAGGCTCCATGTCAGCCGAGTTCGAACAGCTGGTCGCGGAATTCGAGAAGTTCCAGTCCAGGATCCAGAACGTCGATGATCGGTTCGCGAACATCGGCGACATGCAGAGCGAGCTCAGCGCGCTTCAGGCCACGGCGTCCTCTCCGGACCGTTCGGTCACCGTGGTGGCGGGCCCGGCGGGCGCGATCATGGACGTCCGGTTCACCGAAGAGGCGTTACGCCAGCGTCCGGAGGCCCTTTCGGCGGCGCTGATGTCGACCATCCAGCAGGCCGTCGCCGAATCGGCGCGCAAGCAGGCCGCCATCGTCGAAGAGCACATGGGTGACGATCTCCACCTGGTCGACCAGGTGCTGGAGACCCAGGCGGAGCTTTTCGGAACCACCGTCGAGGAAATGCGGTCGAAGATGGCGGAAGAGGCGCCGGCGCGTCCTTCACCGGACAGCCCGGCGGACGACTATTCCGAGCGATCGGTCCTCAAGACCGACCCGGAGCCGCCGCGACCGGCACCGCCGTCGTCCGGCGGCTCGGACGGCGACCGGTTCCTGAAGCACCTGTTCGAGGAAGGTGACCACTGATGCCCGACGGTTCGGTCAACGGCGGCTACACCGTGGATCCCGCCGCGCTCCGCCGCTATTCCGGCGAACTCGGCAACTACGGCGGCCAGACCGGGAAGCTGAAGGAAATGGTCGGCCAGGCCGACGTCGGCAACCAGTCCTGGGGACTCGTCGGCCTGTTCACCAAGGACGGTTACACGCAGACTTTGGCCTCCCTCAAGGATTTGATGGAAGCCATGGCCAAGGGCCTGGAGAGCGCCGGGTCGAAGATGACGCAGGCGGCCGACATCTACCAGGGCGTCGAAGAGGACCATGTGACCACGTTCAACAAGATCGAAGCGAAGATCGACGGGCCCAAGACCGGGGGGAAGCCGTAATGGCCGAGGTCAAGGACGTGACCGAGGGCGTCTCGATGAAGTCCTACCAGGGCGACACCGTGATCCCCGGGATCAACACCGAGAACGCGATCAAGAAGACGCCGATCGTCGGCGACGCCGTCCAGCTGGGCAAGGACTCCGTCTCGGCGTACAAACAGGTCTTCGACAGCAAGACCCAGGCCGACGGCGCGGACATCGCGCTGGGTGTCACCACCATCGCCCTCGACGCCAAGTCGTTGATCCAGTCCGGCTCACAGACCATTGTGGACATCGCGACGGATCCGCTCGGCTGGCTCATCGGGCAGGGACTGAGCTTTCTGATCAACGTCGTCCAGCCGGTGCAGGACGCCATCCATTTCGTCAGCGGCGACGGCCCCGCACTGGGCAAGGCGGCGGAGAACTTCGGCACGCTGGCCAAGGCGCTGCAGGAGATGTCGGTCAACTTCGACCAGGTCGCGGACGAGCGGCTCGCCGGCTGGGCCGGTGACGCGGGGACGGCGGCGAAGAAGGGGCTCGCGGAGTTCTCCAGCGGTATCAACGGTGTCGCGGCGAAGGCCGGCGACATGGCGCAGATGCTGCAGCTCAACAGCATGCTGATGACCTTCATCGAGGAGCTGATCAAGGCCATCCTCACCGAGGTCATCAGCTGGCTGATCACGTTGTGGGTGCCCGCGATCGCCGCGGCCATCCCCACCGCGGGCGCTTCGACGGCGGCCGCCGGTGCCGCCACGCCGCCGAAGCTCGCGTCCACCGCGACGAAGACGACGGGGTTCGTCAACCGGCTCCGCAAGATCCTGTCCGACGTGCTGGCGTGGCTGCGCAAGATGCAGGCCAAACTCGCCGACAGCAAGATGGGCAAGTTCCTCACCGACGGGACCAAGGCGACCGACCGGTTCGCCGACCGGATGGCGAACACCAAGTCCGGCAAGGGGTACGTCGACGCGCTGATGGGTGAGAAGGGCATGCTCGGCAAGCGGCTCGACACCCCGCGGCCGGTGCTGAACGCCACCAAGGACGCGGTCGACGTCGACGCGACGTTGCGCGCCGAGATGCGGCGCGACGTCGGCAAGGCGGCGGTGGACGGCGTCGTCAAGGGCGTGACCGGTGCGACGACCGGTGACTGGAAGGACAAGCGCGGCAAGGCCATCCTCGACGCCGGCGGCAAGGTGATCGGCTACACCAAGGACTTCAAGAAGGCCGGAGACCACGGTGGTCGCGGCGAGGAGCAGTCCGATCAGGAGATCAAGGACGACCTGGACTTCTGAGACTTTCGAGCGGTGTGGAAAGGGAATACGAGATGGTCTCGGCACTCGACGCCGATTCGCCGGTCATGATCACCCTCGGGGCGATCTTCATGCTCGCGGTCGGCGTCGGGCTTCTGTTCCTGGTCCTGTTCATCGCCGGGAAGGTGCGCGGAAGGCACGAGCGCGGGCACTGGATGAGCGGTTTCGCCGCGGAGAGGTCCGGCCGATTCCACGCCGAGGACGGCGGTACGTCACCCGGGTTCGGCGTGGATCCGGTCGGGCGGGACCGGCCGCTGGCCGAGGCTTCGGTGACCAGGTCGGTGGAGTTCCGGCACCGCGACCACGACGTCATCGGCGTCGACTTCTTCGACGACCGCCATCAGCCGGGCGGTGACACCACCCCGCGGGCGTTCCATTCGGTGCAGGTCCGCGTGCCGGATTCGGCGGCGCTCTTCCTGGCGGCCGACGGGGTGTTCCCGGCCCGTGTGCTGCGGGAATTCGAGCAGGTCAAGACGTTCGACAGGGCCTTCGACGGCGCGATGAAGGTCCGCGCCGCCGACCGTGAGCGGGCCGCGGGGCTGCTCACGCCGGACGTGCGCGCCTGGATCCTCGGCGACCCGCGGTTCGGGCGGTGGCCCGTGTTCGTCGAACGGGGGACGATCCGCACCGGCGGGCACCGGTCCCTTGACCGCGAGACCCTGCTCGCCGAGGCCGATTTCCTGATCGACGTCGCCGCCCGCCTGCCCCGCTGAGATCGCGTTTAGCCCGCTAAAGGCGCTCCGGGCGCGCGCGGGCCAGAGCGACTTTAGCGGGCTAAACGCGATCTGACATGGCCTGGACCAGGGACTTCGAGAAGAAGTGGTGGGCAAAAGGGTTGTCGTTGAAGCGCTCGACCTCGTCGTAGCCGAGGCGCGCGTACAGGGCCCTCGCCTCGACCAGATCGCTGCGGGTGTCCAGGCGGATGGAGGTGGCCCCGAGTCCTCGGGCGACGTCCTCGGCGGCGGCCACGAGCAGCGCCGCCCCGCCTCGGCCGCGCTCGTCCTTCCGGAGGAAGACGCGGGTGAGTTCGGCGATTTCAGGCGTGGCGCCCCGGACCCCGGCGCATCCGGCGAGCACCCCGTCACGGCGCGCGAGCAGGAAGGCGCCGGTCGGCGGGACCAGATCCCGGCTGTGATGCTCCTCGAGCAGGATGTCGAGCTCCTCCTCGGGGACCGGGCTACCGTAGTAACGCGACGCGATCTCGTCCAGGTACTCGCGCAGCAGCAGCGCCGCGTCGGGGTGGTCGACGGGGGTCACTTCGAAGCTCCAGCTCATGGCTCCATGATCCCTGCCCCGGCCAGCGAATTTCTCCGGCCCGGATCGCGATTAGCCCGCTAAAGGCGACGTGGGGGCGGGTCAGGAGGGGGCCAGGCGGCCGGCGCAGGTGGCGACCTCGCCGGGGGTGGACTTCTGTGCCGTGACGACGGCGCCGCCCACGGCCACCCGGCATTCCACGGCGCCCTCGCCCTGCCCCATCAGCTGGACGGTCGGCGGCGCGCCGGTGTTCTTCCACGTGAGTTCCTTGCGCCACGGCAGTGTCACCTGCAACTCCTGGTGCACGAGCCCCAGCCCGTTCGAGTCGTAGACCACGGTCGCCGTCCCCGTGCCGTCGAGTTCGTAGGTGATCCGCCAGTCGCCCGACACCGGCTGCGGCCGCTCCTGGCTGAGCGTCCGTGTGATCGTGCGGTCCGGTTCGCGCGACGGCGCGGCGTCGGTGGGTTCGCCGACGACGGCCACCGTCTCGGCTAGCGGCTCTTCACCGCCGTTGAGCAGCACCACGCAGGTCGCGAGCGCGGCCACCACGATTCCCGCGATGGCGATCCGCCCGATCAGTTGTCTGTCGGCCATCGGTTCTCCTCACCGAAAGCGGCGGCGCGGCCCGGGAGCCGCGCCGCCGCGAAAAGTCAGGACGGCAGCAGCCGGCCGGGGACACCGTTGAGCGACTGGATGAGGCCCAGCACCGGGACACCGAGCGGCGCGAACGTCCAGATGTTGTTGAGGTCGCTCGTGTCGGGCTCGTCGACGACCACGACATCGTTCGGGGCGGCTTCCACGGCGAGTGCGGGAGCGGCCGCACCGAGGGCGACGAGGCCGGCGAGCGCCGCGCCGGCGACCGCGCGGACGAGACTCTTCTTCATGGGTTTCTCCTTTGCTGGTAACGGTTTCTTACGAAATCGGCGTGATGATCCCGAAGATCGGGGCGAGGACGCCGGTCGGCGCCGTGACGGCCGGGCCGAGCAGCCCGCCGAGGTCGACACCGGGGATCAGCCAGAGCGCCGGGCCGCCACCACCGGTCGGCAGGCCCGGCAGCGGGTCGGCCGAGGCGATCCCTCCCGCCAGTCCGGACAACGCGCCCGCCACGGCGAGCGGCAGCAGCACACGGGCCGCGATTCGCTTCATTTCATCTCCTTTTCCTTCGTTGAAATCGAGCTTTACCGCTGCTGGAATCGAGCGGAATCCTTCACCGCAGCACCGAACTGATCGGCACGATCGTGCCGTCGGGGATCCATTGCCCCGCGTAGTTCCGGTCGGCGATCATCCCGGCGGAATGCGGTTCGCCCGGGTACATCGGCATGGCGTTGACCTGCGCCGCGGCGAAGATCTGGACGTCACCGTTCACCGACGTCCACTGGCCGCCGAGCCAGTTCCGGAAACCGCCGAGCGTGGGGCTCTCGCCACCGAAGGCGTTGTTCGTGGCGACCGCGTAGCTGACGGCGACCTGCTCTCGCGGGTCGAACCTCAGCGGCAGCGACGAACTCGCGACAGCGTTGACGATCGGGCCGTTGAGGAGCCACGGCGCCAGGTACAGGCCGTATTGATGGGTCGGCTTGAGCCGCTGGGACTCGGCCGCGCGGGTCATCGCCGTGTAGCCGCCCGCCCAGCCGGACACCACCACCAGCGCGGTGTTCGGGCCCGCTTCGGCCTGCACCCGGAGCCCGGCACGCGCGGCGGTCTCCCGGACCAGCTTCGCGGCGGCCACACTCCGCGGTGAGGCATCCTCGACAAGGGTGAGCGCGGAAGGCTTGCGACCGGCGAGAAACTCGACGAGCTTGACCAGGGAACCGCTGTCTTCGCCCGAAAGCGTGTCCGAGGGGCACGAAGTGAGGACTTCGCGGCGGTCGGCGATCAGCCCGCCCAACGCGGCCGACGCGCATTCGGGCGCGTCCGTGTCCTCGATGGCGGGCCCCTGCTCCTCCCCCGCGTCGACCTCGATCGTCGTCTTCTCCTCACCACGGCTGACGACCACGTCGCTGCGCCCCTTCGGCAGCTCGACCTCGGCCCAGGTGCCCTCGGCGCCGGGGCGCACGATGGCCTTGCCGATCAGGCCGCCTTCGATTCCGGCTGACAGCTCCGGCCCCGCGCTCGCCGGGAAATGGACGAGGTTCTTGCCGGGTCGCTGTGGGCTGATCAACACCGGGATCCGCTGATCGCCGATAGAGGCGTCGGCGAGCAGCGGGACGCCGGGAATCGGCAGTTCGGGTGGTTTGGGAATGGCCGCGAGGGCGCTCCAGGCGACGAAACCGACAGCGACGGCGGCCGCGCCGAATCGATAGGCACGGGTGGAATCCTTGCCTGGCAAGGAAAAGCCAGCGACTGCGGTGGCGATGGCCGGAAGCACGGCGATCACCAGCAACGTGATCCCGAAGAAGGTTCCGTAGATCCGACGATCGAACCCGAGTCCGGAGGAGAACAGCTGGACGGCGCCGGCGACGACGAGTAGTCCGCCCAGTGTCAAGGAAAGCGGGCCCAGCCGGAAGTTCGTCTGGCGCCATCCCGAGGCGGGCACCCAGCCGGAAAGAACGGTGACGCCGAACCACAAGGCCGCCGCCGCGACGTAGACGGTGTCGATGGCGAACTCCACACCGGATCGCCCGAGCGAGGTTTCGAGCACCACCAACGCGGCCAAGGCGAGAGAAGCCCATCGGCAGGCGGACGGCCAGCGCACTAGAACGGGAATCGCCAGCGCCAGCGCGATGTGCACGGTCAGCGCGATGACGTTGACGTCGGTCGCGAAAGCGGAAACAGCCGCGAGTGCGACGGAAACTCCGCCGAGCGCGGCGATGGTGAGGTAAAGGCGCCGGGGCGGCTCTCCCACCAGCGGACGCAGAATCCCGGTTCCGGCAAGGAAAGCCGTCGCCAGTAGTAGCCCGAGCCGAAGCAGGACCAGGGCGATACCGACTCCGGCCGAACCCGAACTCGCCGGTATGACGTGGTGATCCATGGGGACCTTCCGGAGCGAATCGGCGGGGCCGTGGGTGACGGAGATGTGCCCGCCACCCACGACCTTCCGCGCCGAACAGGGTTATTTGAGATCCGCGTCCGCTACGACGAACAGTTCGGAGTGCGGCTTGGCGTTTCCGAAGGACCCGTGCGGCCAGGTCTTCCGGTTGAAGTTGATCCCGACCTGTCCGGTGAACTCGTCCCGGAAGTTCTGGTCGACCGCGACCTTCCCGTCCTCGCCGAGATTCAGCAGGTTGACCTTGTGGTCACCGTCCAAACCGGACCGTGCGACGAAGTAGTTCGACACCGCGAGATGCTGCGGTTTGTCGGTCTCGCGGTAGTACCCGTCGTCACCGAGCACGAAGTTGTCGTAAGCGCCCCAGTGCGGGCCCCCGCCCGGCGTGCCCGGGTTGATCGGCGCCGCGCCGACGACGGTCGGCAGGTCGCCGCCACCGCCCTGCTGCGACTTCTCCTTCGTGTCGATCCGGCCGTTGATGTTCTCGACCTTGTCACCCGCGGCGACGAGCTTCTGGATGTCGAGGACGTAGACACCACCGGTGGTACCGGGGTCGTCCGGGCCGAGCGCGCCCTTGGAGCGTCCGGTGATCGCGCGGTAGAGGTACTTGTCGTCGGGGCTGGTCTGGATCCAGCCACCGTTCGAACCACCACCGTTGGAGTCGTTGTTCGGGTGGATGGCCTTGTTCGCGGCACCGTCGTCGAACACCTGGATCCAGTGCGGTTCCTTGGCGGTGATGTCCGGCGTGTAGAACACCGCGCCGCCCTGCATGGTCTGGGCGAACGCGCCCTTGTGGCCGGGCAGGTTGGTCACCGTGGTCTCCATGACCGCGCGGCTCTCGGCGTGCAGCGGGTCGGCCGGGTCGGCCCTCGGACCGTCCGGCAGGTACGAGACCGCCTTGAGCTTCGGCTTGTTGCGATCGGAGATGTCCCATGTCCGGACGGTCGGGCGTCGCAGGTACGGCGACGGCTGCTTCACCGGGTCGAGAATGATGTTGCGGGGCTCGGCGTAGTCACTGGTGACCAGGGTGTTGAGGTCCTCGCGGGCCTGAATGCCGTGCGGGTTGGCGCAGGTCGGCTTGTCCAGTTGCGGGAGGTTGTCGCACAGCTTCTTGTTGTCGCCCTGCGGGGTGGCCGCCGGGGACTCGGAAAGCACCTGCGCGTTCTGGTCGAAGCGGACGACCTCGCCGGGGCTGCCCGCGAAACCGTTGCCCACCACGGTGGACCCGTTGGCGTAGGTGTGCGGACCGGGCACGACCGGGCCGCCCATGTAGGTCCCGTACGCCGTGCCGTCCTTGAGCACCCAGTACGCGTCCGGCACGGAGCCGCCGAGGGTCTGGGTCGGGAGGCTGACGCCCTTGAGCTTCAGTTGCGGCAACGCGGAGACGTCGAAGGCGTACGTCGCGGCGGCGAACAGCGCACCGGCGTAGATCGTGTCGCCCTTGTGCCACACGTACTGCATGTGGTGCGGCTCGTTCTCGACAAGCGGACCGACGGTGGCGGTGTTGACGACCTTGCCGTAGGTCGGCGAGCCCTGCGTCGCGTCGATCACGGCGAGGAAGTCCGGACCCGGCAACGCGTTCTTGATTTTGTTGAGACCGCCGCCGAGCGACCCCGGCAGGTTCTTGACGTCCTTGACCAGGGTGTCGGCGATGTTCTCGTCACCGGCCCAGACCAGCAACCACTTCTTGCGCTTGCCGTCAGCGCTTCGGGCCGCCGCGACGTCCTTGGACACCAGGTGGTTCTGGACCCAGTACTCCTTGCCGTCAGCCGCCTTCTTCGCGTCCTTGACGACCTGGACGTCCGCGTAGGCACTCGTCGCCGAGCCGGTATAGGTCACCGTGCCCACGGCGAGCGCCGCCGCCATGGCGCCTATCACCACTTTTCGCCACTTGGGCGAGTTGGATAGCATTCTTTCTCCCTGTTTTCGCTACCGAAAGCGCCAGACAATTGGCACACCTCTCCCCCATTTCGCGCAGGCGTCACCGACACGGATCAAGGGAAAGCAATCAACCGCCGATTCAAGCAGGGAACCGTTGCGGCACAGCGGAAATCGTCAACACACGGAGAACAGGAGCATCCATTTCGGATGCACGAATTCAACGGGACACGACGAGCCGAAAAAGGTCAGGAATCCATACACAGCGCGCTTGCTTGCTGCCGCAAGTCAACGTGCCGGCGCCACACCAAGGCGACTGGGGATTGCATGGGCGAAATACTCGTGCGAACGCGTCGTAGTGTCAATCTCGTGATCAAAGAATGAGACATGCCTCGGCAGGGTGAATTTCCCACGATGCGGATGGGCCATTAGCCCGAACGAGTGGCGATTTTCCGGGTAGTGGGAATTAGGCCACCTGGCCGCACTACCGCAGGTCACAACGGACCAGTAACCGGCGTCCGCCGCGCGTTTGGTCGTTATGGTTTCGTTATGAACTGTCGGGAACTTCCCAGCGGTACCACACGAAGGCGCCGCGGGAGTTCGTCGCGCTTTCGGAGGTGGTGCCCACAATCCTGCCCTTGAGCAACTGCCGGTTCGCCCGCGCTTCGCCGGTGATCCACACTCGCGGCGGCAGGGTTCCGGAACCTGGCCGAGGAGTGATGGCACTACACCTTGGTCGGGGAGCCATTCCCGGACACCTACTTCGACTTCCCCGCCGCACGGCACTCCTGACCTGCGCACCCTCCCCCACAGATCGCGATTAGGGGGCGAAACGCAAGTCTGCCCACCCAGGTGCCAGATCGCCTTTAGCCCGCGAAACGCGCTCCGGGGCAGGGAGGTGCGTTTCGCGGGCTAAACGTGATCGGAGTGGCCGGGGGGTCAGGCGGGGCTGGTGAGGGCGAGGTGCTTGAGCGCCGCCACTGCCTCGTCGATGGGGTGCGGCGTCCCCTCGGCATCCGGCTTGCGCCACCGCGCCAGGTTCATCGCGGCGGAGAACTGCCGTTCGCCGTCGACGCTGGTCCAGGACAGCGTCGAGGCTCCCCAAACCGTGCCGTCATGACCCCAGACGGTGCCGTGCCCGGGAATCTCGGTCTTGTCGAGACCGAGGCCGTAGTCGACCAGCTGCCCGTTCTGCCTGATGACCGGAACGAGCCGCTGCATCTCGGCCAGGGAAGACGGGCTGACGATCTCGCCGCCGAGAAGCTTGCGGTAAAAGCGGTTGAGATCCTCGAGGGTCGACACGAGGCCGGCACCGGGCATCACCCAGGACATGTCGTAAGTGCTGTAGTCACGAGGCGGGTCGATCAGACCGAACAGCGCCTCGTACATCCGCGAGTGCGGTTCCTCGATCCACGCGACGGCGGGAAACCCGGTGTGCGTGAGACCCGCGGGCTCGATGATGGCGCGGCGGATGTACTCCTCGGCCGGAGTGCCGGTCAACTGCTCCAGCAGTTCTCCCAGGAGGAAGTAGTTCGTGTTGGAGTACACCCCCGGCGTGCTCCCCGGCTCGCCGGTGGCGGGTGCGCCGACGCCCAGGGCGATCAACTCTGCCGGGCGGAACTTCCGGAAGCGGTTGTCGTCCAGGCTCCCTGGCGCGAATTCCTTGAGCGAGGGGAAGGCGTGCGGCAGATATTCGGCGAGGCCGCTGGTGTGGTTGATCAGCATCCGGACCGTGATCTCGCGACCGCGCTCACCGGGGACCAGCCGCGGCAGGTGGTCACCGATCGGCGCGTCGAGCCCGGTTCGCCCGGCCTCGACCTGCTGCAGCACCGCGGCGGAGACGAAGGTCTTGGTGATGCTGCCGACGCGTTGCAGCATCCCCGGCTCGACGGGGCGGCCGGTCTCGAGATCTGCGACACCGGAGGCACCGCGCCAGACCCGCTCGCCCGCGCGCACCTCGGCGAACACACCGGGCACCCCTGCGCGGTGGACGTCGTCCAATGCGGACTGGAGCTGCGCGAAGGCCGTGTTCTCATCTGCCATAAGGGAATCCATGCCGACCATCCTTTCGGCCGGCGCTCCCGGGATCGCCCGCCAACCGTCGCGCATCCAGGCGGATACCGCACCGATCGTCGCTCCCCGGCCAGGTCGCGTTTAGCGGGCTAAACGCGATCCGGCGGGCGGGAAAAGCGAAGCGCCCCTGGCCGGGAGCCAGGGGCGCTTCGGGTGGAGCTGGGTGGATCAGCGGAAGTCGCGGCCGAAGTCGTAATCGTCCAGCGGCACCGCGGCACCCGGGGTGGAGGAGCCGAACACATCCGGGGTGTAGTAGCCGTCGTCGTAGGACGGGATCGCGTAAGCGGCGACCCGCGCCTCCTCGGTCGGCTGCACCTGGATGTTGCGGTACTTGTTGATCCCGGTACCGGCCGGGATCAGCTTACCGATGATCACGTTCTCCTTGAGGCCCACGAGCTTGTCCGAGCGGCCGTTGATGGCCGCGTCGGTCAGGACACGCGTGGTCTCCTGGAACGAGGCCGCCGACAGCCACGAGTCCGTGGTCAGCGAGGCCTTCGTGATCCCCATCAGCACCGGGCGACCCGAAGCCGGCTCGCCACCCTCGGCGACCGACGCCCGGTTCTTCGCCTCGAACTTGGTCCGCTCGGGCAGCTCGCCCGGCAGGAAGTCCGTGGCACCGGAGTCGATGATCGTGACCCGGCGGAGCATCTGCCGGACGATGACCTCGATGTGCTTGTCGTGGATCGACACACCCTGCGCCCGGTACACCTTCTGGACCTCGTCCACCAGGTGCATCTGCGCTTCGCGCGGCCCCATGACCCGCAGGACCTCGTGCGGGTCCGGCGTACCTTCGAGCAGCTGCTGGCCGACCGACACGCGGTCACCGTCGCCCAGCGGGCCGCTCGGGGTGTTCGCGAGCCGCTGACGCTTGGACAGCTTGTCGAAGACGATCTCTTCGCTGCCGTCGTCCGGGATCAGCGTGATCTTCCAGAACCGCTCGCTCTCCTCGATGCGCACCCGGCCATCGACGTCGGCGATCGGCGCCTTGCCCTTCGGGACCCGGGCCTCGAACAGCTCCTGGACACGGGGCAGACCGGTCGTGATGTCGTCACCGGCGACACCACCCTGGTGGAACGTACGCATCGTCAGCTGCGTACCCGGCTCACCGATCGACTGGGCCGCGACGATACCCACGGCCTCGCCGACGTCGACGAGCTGACCGGTCGCCATGGACCGGCCGTAGCAGGTGGCGCAGATACCGACGGCCGACTCACAGGTCAGCACCGAACGCACCTTGACCTTGGAGATCCCGCTCGAGATGAGCTTGTCGATCGCCGGGTCACCGATGTCGTCACCGGCGTTGAGCACGACGTTGCCCTTGGCGTCGACCGCGTCGGTCGCCAGGTTCCGCGCGTACACGCTGGTCTCGACGTGCTGGTCGCGCAGGACCTTGCCGTCGCCGATGTCTTCACCGATCGGCATGTTGATACCGCGGGTGGTGCCACAGTCGATCTCACGGACGATGACGTCCTGCGACACGTCCACCAGACGACGGGTCAGGTAACCCGAGTCGGCGGTACGGAGCGCCGTGTCCGCCAGACCCTTACGGGCACCGTGCGTCGCGATGAAGTACTCCGCCACCGACAGACCTTCACGGAAGTTGGCCTTGATCGGACGCGGGATGTACTCACCCTTCGGGTTCGACACCAGACCACGCATACCGGCCAGCGACCGGACCTGCGTCATGTTGCCCGCCGCGCCCGACTTCACGATCATCGCGATCGGGTTGTCGTCCGGCAGCGCCGTCTCCATGATCTTGTGGACCTCTTCGGTGGCCTGCGTCCACACCTTGACGAGCTCGTTGTTGCGCTCGGCGTGCGACAGCTGACCACGCTGGTACCGCTTCTCGACCTGGTCGGCCTTGCCTTCGTACTCGTCCAGAATGGCGGCCTTGCCCTTCGGGACCAGCACGTCGGAGATCGCGACCGTGACACCCGAACGGGTCGCCCAGTAGAAACCGGCGTCCTTCAGGCGGTCCAGGGTCTGCGCGACCTGCGTCATCGAGTAGCGCTCGGCGAGATCGTTCACGATCATGGCCTGACGCTTCTTCGGCATCGGCTCGTTGATGAACGGGTAGTCCGCCGGCAGCAGCTCGTTGAACAGCACACGGCCCAGGGTGGTCTCGGCCAGCCAAGCCTTGCCCGGCTCCCAGCCCTTCTCCGCGAGCGCCGCTTCGTCGGCCTTGGCGGGCTGACGGTCGACGATGCGGATCTTGACCTTGGCGTGCAGGCTCAGCGCCTTGCGGTCGAACGCCATGATCGCCTCGGCGGGCGAGGAGTAGGCGTTGCCCGTGCCTTCGGCGTCTTCGTTCAGCCGGGTCAGGTGGAACAGACCGGTCACCATGTCCAGACGCGGCATGGCGAGCGGGCGGCCCGACGCCGGCGAAAGGATGTTGTTCGCCGACAGCATCAGGATGCGGGCCTCGGCCTGCGCCTCCGCGGACAGCGGGAGGTGCACGGCCATCTGGTCACCGTCGAAGTCCGCGTTGAACGCCTCACAGACCAGCGGGTGCAGCTGGATGGCCTTGCCTTCGACCAACTGCGGCTCGAAGGCCTGGATACCGAGGCGGTGCAGGGTCGGCGCACGGTTCAGCATCACCGGGTGACCGGTGATGACCTCTTCGAGCACGTCCCACACCTGCGGGCGCGAGCGCTCCACCATCCGCTTGGCGGACTTGATGTTCTGCGCGTGGTTCAGGTCGACCAGCCGCTTCATGACGAACGGCTTGAACAGCTCGAGCGCCATGTCCTTCGGCAGACCGCACTGGTGCAGCTTCAGCTGCGGGCCGACGATGATGACCGAACGGCCGGAGTAGTCGACACGCTTGCCGAGCAGGTTCTGACGGAACCGGCCCTGCTTGCCCTTGAGCAGGTCGGACAGCGACTTCAGCGGGCGGTTACCGGGACCGGTGACCGGGCGGCCGCGGCGGCCGTTGTCGAACAGCGCGTCGACGGCCTCCTGCAGCATCCGCTTCTCGTTGTTGACGATGATCTCGGGCGCGCCGAGGTCGATGAGCCGCTTCAACCGGTTGTTGCGGTTGATGACCCGGCGGTAGAGGTCGTTCAGGTCGGAGGTGGCGAACCGGCCACCGTCGAGCTGGACCATCGGGCGCAGGTCCGGCGGGATCACCGGGACGGCGTCGAGCACCATGCCGCGCGGGTCGTTGCCGGTGGCCTGGAAGGCCGCGACGACCTTGAGCCGCTTCAGCGCGCGGAGCTTCTTCTGCCCCTTGCCGTTGCGGATGGTGTCGCGCAGGTTGTCGGCCTCGGCCGCGACGTCGAACTCGGTGGCCAGCTTCTGGATGGCCTCCGCGCCCATGCCGCCGGTGAAGTACTCGCCGTAGCGGTCGACGAGCTCGCGGTAGAGCAGCTCGTCGGCGATCAGCTGGCGAACGTCGAGCTTGGTGAAGGTCGTCCAGACCTCCTCGAGACGGTCCAGTTCGCGACCGGCGCGGTCACGGATCTGGCGCATCTCACGCTCGCCGCCCTCCTTGACCTTGCGGCGGACGTCGGACTTGGCGCCCTCCGCCTCCAGCTCGGCCAGGTCGGCTTCCAGCTTCTGCGCCCGTGCCTCGATGTCCGCGTCACGCTTGGTCTCGAGGTTCTTGCGCTCGACGCCGATCTCGTTCTCGAGGGTCGGCAGGTCGTTGTGCCGCAGCTCGGTGTTCACGCCGGTGATCACGTAGGCCGCGAAGTAGATGATCTTCTCGAGGTCCTTCGGCGCCAGGTCGAGCAGGTAGCCGAGGCGGGAAGGAACACCCTTGAAGTACCAGATGTGGGTGACGGGAGCGGCCAGCTCGATGTGGCCCATCCGCTCACGGCGCACCTTGGCGCGAGTGACCTCGACGCCACAGCGCTCGCAGATGATGCCCTTGAAGCGGACCCGCTTGTACTTACCGCAGTAGCATTCCCAGTCCCGGGTCGGGCCGAAGATCTTCTCGCAGAAGAGGCCGTCCTTCTCGGGCTTGAGCGTCCGGTAGTTGATGGTCTCCGGCTTCTTGACCTCGCCGAAGGACCACTGACGAATGTCGTCGGCGGTAGCGAGGCCGATGCGGAGCTCATCGAAGAAGTTGACGTCCAGCACGTCTTTACATCCCCTTGGGGTTGATGCGACTAGAGGAGTTGGCGAGCGGAGGCGGGAGCCTGAAGGGCCCCCGCCTCATCGCGGATCAGTGCACGACGTCGTCCACCGAGGGCGACTCGTTGCGGGACAGGTTGATGCCGAGGTTCGCCGCGGCACGCTCGAGGTCCTCGTCGTCGGAGTCGCGCATCTCGATCGCGGCGCCGTCGCTCGACAGCACCTCGACGTTGAGGCAAAGCGACTGGAGCTCCTTCAGGAGCACCTTGAACGACTCCGGGATACCCGGCTCGGGGATGTTCTCCCCCTTGACGATGGCCTCGTACACCTTCACGCGGCCGACCACGTCGTCCGACTTGATCGTCAGCAGCTCCTGCAGGGTGTAGGCGGCGCCATACGCCTGCATCGCCCAGCACTCCATCTCACCGAAGCGCTGGCCACCGAACTGCGCCTTACCACCCAGCGGCTGCTGCGTGATCATCGAGTACGGACCGGTGGACCGGGCGTGGATCTTGTCGTCGACCAGGTGGTGCAGCTTCAGGATGTACATGTAGCCGACCGCGACCGGGTACGGGTACGGCTCGCCGGAGCGGCCGTCCAGCAGCGTGGCCTTGCCGTTCTGCTTCACCATGCGCTCACCGTCACGGTTCGGCTTGGTGGCACCGAGCAGGCCGGTCAGCTCGTCTTCCTTGGCACCGTCGAACACCGGGGTGGCGGTGTTCGTGCCGGGGTCGACGTCGTAGAGCTCCTCGTTGAGGTTCTTCGCCCAGTCCGGGTTGCCTTCGATCTTCCAACCCTGCGACGCCAGCCAGCCCAGGTGGAGTTCCAGTACCTGGCCGATGTTCATACGACGCGGGACACCGTGGGTGTTCAGGATGATGTCGACGGGCGTGCCGTCCTCCATGAACGGCATGTCCTCGACAGGGAGGATCTTGCCGATGACACCCTTGTTCCCGTGGCGGCCGGCGAGCTTGTCGCCCGGCTGGATCTTCCGCTTCTGGGCCACGTAGACGCGGACCAGTTCGTTGACGCCCGGGGGCAGCTCGTCGTCGTCCTCGCGCGAGAACACGCGGATGCCGATGACCTTGCCGGTCTCGCCGTGCGGCACCTTCAGCGAGGTGTCGCGGACCTCACGGGCCTTCTCGCCGAAGATCGCGCGGAGCAGACGCTCTTCCGGGGTCAGCTCGGTCTCACCCTTGGGCGTGACCTTGCCGACCAGGATGTCGCCGTCGCGGACCTCGGCACCGATGCGGATGATGCCGCGCTCGTCGAGGTCGGCCAGGACCTCCTCGGAGACGTTCGGGATGTCCCGGGTGATCTCCTCGGCGCCCAGCTTGGTGTCGCGGGCGTCGATCTCGTGCTCCTCGATGTGGATCGACGTGAGCACGTCGTCCTGCACCAGGCGCTCGGAGAGGATGATCGCGTCCTCGTAGTTGTGGCCCTCCCACGGCATGACCGCGACGAGCAGGTTCTTGCCGAGCGCCATCTCACCGTTCTCGGTGGACGGGCCGTCGGCGATGACCTGACCCTGCTCGACCCGGTCGCCCTCGTTGACGATCGGGCGGTGGTTGAAGCAGGTGCCGTGGTTCGAGCGGCGGAACTTGTACAGTCCGTAGCTCTTCCGCGTGCCGTCGTCGTGCATGATCGTGATCAGGTCGGCCGAGAGCTCCTCGACCACACCGGCCTGCTCGGCGACGAGCACGTCACCGGCGTCCACCGCGGCACGCAGCTCCACGCCGGTACCGACCAGCGGGGCCGAGTTACGCAGCAGCGGAACGGCCTGACGCTGCATGTTCGCGCCCATCAGCGCGCGGTTCGCGTCGTCGTGCTCGAGGAACGGGATCATCGCGGTCGCGACCGAGACCATCTGTCGCGGCGAGACGTCCATGTAGTCCACGTCCAGCGGGTCGATCAGCTCGACCTCGCCGCCCTTCTTACGGACCAGGACGCGGTCTTCGACGAAGGTGCCGTCTTCCGAGATCGGCGCGTTCGCCTGCGCCTTCACGAAACGGTCTTCCTCGTCCGCGGTGAGGTAGTCGACCTGGTCGGTGACCCGGCCCTCGACGACCTTGCGGTACGGGGTCTCGATGAAACCGAACGGGTTGACCCGCGCGTACGAGCAGAGCGAGCCGATCAGGCCGATGTTCGGGCCTTCCGGCGTCTCGATCGGGCACATGCGGCCGTAGTGCGACGGGTGGACGTCACGGACCTCCATGCCGGCGCGCTCACGCGACAGACCACCCGGGCCGAGGGCGGACAGACGACGCTTGTGCGTCAGCCCCGACAGCGGGTTGTTCTGGTCCATGAACTGCGACAGCTGCGAAGTACCGAAGAACTCCTTGATCGCCGCCACGACGGGACGGATGTTGATCAGGGTCTGCGGCGTGATCGCCTCGACGTCCTGGGTGGTCATCCGCTCGCGGACGACACGCTCCATCCGGGACAGACCGACGCGGATCTGGTTCTGGATGAGCTCGCCGACGGTGCGGAGACGACGGTTGCCGAAGTGGTCGATGTCGTCGGTCTCGACCGGGATGACCTGGTCGCCGACGGTCGCCTTGTCCTCGCCGGCGTGCAGCCGGACCAGGTACTCGATCGTCGAGACGATGTCCTCTTCGGTCAGCGTCCCGGTGTCGTACGGCGTGGTGAGGCCGAGCTTCTTGTTCAGCTTGTACCGGCCGACCTTGGCGAGGTCGTAGCGCTTCGGCTTGAAGAACAGGTTCTCCAGCAGCGTCTGCGCGCTCTCCTTCGTGGGCGGTTCGCCCGGGCGCAGCTTGCGGTAGATGTCGAGCAGCGCCTCGTCGGTGCCGGCGGTGTGGTCCTTCTCGAGGGTGGCGAGCAGCGTCTCGGAGAAGGAGAAACGCTCGCGGATCGCCTCGGTGGTCCAGCCGAGCGCCTTCAGCAACACGGTCACCGGCTGACGGCGCTTGCGGTCGATACGGACACCGACGGTGTCGCGCTTGTCGACGTCGAACTCGAGCCACGCACCGCGGCTCGGGATGACGCGGACGTTGAAGACGTCCTTGTCCGTGGTCTTGTCGACGCTGGTGTCGAAGTACACACCCGGCGAACGGACCAGCTGGGACACGACGACACGCTCGGTGCCGTTGATGACGAAGGTGCCCTTGTCGGTCATCACCGGGAAGTCGCCCATGAAGACCGTCTGGCTCTTGATCTCGCCGGTGTTGTTGTTCACGAACTCGGCGGTCACGAACAGCGGGGCCGCGTACGTCATGTCCTTGTCCTTGCACTCCTCGACGGAGGCCTTGACCTCGTCGAAGCGCGGGTCGGAGAAGGACAGCGACATGGATCCGGAGAAGTCCTCGATCGGCGAGATCTCGTTGAGGACCTCTTCCAGGCCACCGACCGGGTTTTCTTCACCTTCTTCGACGCGGCGTTCGAACCACGCCTCGTCGCCGGTGAACCATTCGAATGACCTGATCTGCACGTCGAGCAGGTTCGGGGTGTTGAGCGGCTCGCGAATCTTTGCGAAGGAGACCCGCTTGGGGGCTCCCGGGATTCCCGTGGACTCCGAGCGAGATACAGCCGAGGTGGTCGCAGCAGTGGCCTGGTTCGCGGGAGAGACTGCCAAGATGCGTCCTTCCGGGGACAATGAGCGGTGAGCAGCCGCGTCAGCAACAGCTGATGCGGTCTGTCAAGGGTGCCGTGTGCCCACTATCCTAACTACCGGCTCCGGGCAGCCTGAAAGAGGGCAGCGCAAAGAAGCAGTCTAGCCCGAACGTCGCGGTCTGTCCAGGGGGCGCTCCCGATGGGGCCCAGCCTGCATCGCAACGTCTTCAGGTATGCCTCTCCTCGGCTTCCCCGGGGCCGTCCCTCCCGCAAGGGAACCGCCGGTTCTCGCCGTTGCCAGTAAGCGTGACCCCACGCGGGCTCGTAGTCAAGATGCCGCGCGGTGGTCCCGCCGGTTGGCGCAGCGTTGAAGAGGTCACGCGGAGGGTGACGAACAAGACGCTTGTCCTGGTTACCGTCCGGTACCCGCAGGTGACGGCGTCGGCGCGCCGACCTGCGTTTCGCGGGCTAATCGTCATCCGGCCGGCGGGCACTTCGGAGAGTCGCCAGGTCGGGCATCAGACGGCCGCGAAGGTGACAACCGTGGCTCCGGCCGTGTGACCGCTGTGACCGGTGAGCCTTCTGGGGCGACGCACAGGAAGCCCTCTGGAGCGCCTTTAGCGGGCTAAACGCGACACGCGTTTAGCGGGCTGAACGCGTGTCGGTGGCCGATGACAGACTGGGGCGATGTTCCAGACGCGCGACGACGGGCCGGAGCCGGACCCCACGCCAGCGATGTCCCCTGTCGTCATGCGGCCAGAGGCCGAACTGCGCCTCGCCGCCGAGCGAAGTCCAGTGCTGAAGGAACTCCGCCAGTACGTCGCCGGACTGGACGGGCACAGCGGCCCCGGGGACACCCTGGTCGCTCGCTGGGCCGAGGCTTGCGGGCTCGTCCGCGTTTTCAAGGGCGCCCACGTGCCGGTCAAGAAGAACGCGAAGCTCCTCAACGACCCCCTCGCCCTGTGGGAACGAGCCTTTTCGACGATCGGCGCGGCAGGGCACGAGCTGGCGGACGCAGAGTCCGTCGGCCCCGAAATACGGTTCCCTCAGCTGGCTTCGGCCCTCGCGTTCACGCTGTACCAGTCGGGCGAAGCCCCACTTCCCGCCGAGCTCACGCTCGGGTTTCTCTCGGGGATGTTCGAGCGCTCTCCGGCGCCGAGTCCTTCACTCCGCTACGCGACGACCGTCCTCCTGGAGCTGCTGGACCGGCTCGGCGCGATCAAGCGCTCCACCGTGACGGACCCCGCCGCGCTCGCGAAGCTCGCCGAACTCGCCGATAACCCGGATCCGGACCCCACGTTGATCGGGCTCACCTCGCTCGCGGTCTGGGCGACCAACCGGGAGCTCCGCGAGGCCGGGGTGGCCGCGCCGATCGCCGGTGAGGCCGCGGACAAGAGTCTCGTCAATCTGTGTTCACACCTTCCCGACGCCACACCGGAGGCCGTCGACGCGGAGCTCAAAGCCTGGGCTCGGCGCCGGTCACCCCTCGACGCGACGACCGAGGCCGGCGAGTTCCTCCGGTCGGCGGCCACCCCGTCCGAGCGGCTGTTCGCCTTGATCGCGCTCGGAGAGACCGGTGAGACCGGCCTCGCCACCGCCGCCGGGATCCGCGCGGAGGGCGGCCTGCCCGGGGCGGTCGCGACGATGTGGCTGGCGGAGCGTGGAGCGATCGATCGCGAATCGGTCAGCCGCGACGAGGTCGTCATCGGGATGGCCGATCACTACGCGGCCATGAACGAGCTAGGCGCCTTCGTGCACCAACTCGCCGATATGGACGGCGGGTTCGACATCGTCGACCTCCTGACGGGCTCCGGTCACCCCGCCATGTTGGAGCTGCTGGACGTCGTCGCCGCTGAGCATCCGGACCACGCGATGGCCAAGAAGGCGAGGAAGACCCGCTTCAAGCTGCGGTCGCGCGGACTCTGACCGCTCGGACGGGCACGCCCAGGTCAGCGCGGCGGCGCGTCGCGATTAGCCCGCGAAAGGCGACTTGGCGCGCCTCGGGAGCGGGGTGCGGCAGGCCCCGCCCAGATCGCGTTTAGCGGGCTAAACGCGATCCCGGGGCTACTTGCTCGGGGCCGGGGAGGCGGGGGCTGAGGAAGCGGTGGGGTTGGGCGGAGCGGCGTAGGTGTTCATCGCCGTGATCTTCCACTTGTCGCCCTGCAGCTCCGCGTTCAAGTGCAGCTGCGCGCTACCGGCGGTCGTCTTGTTCGTGTCGGCCCGTGTCGAGCTCTGGTCGACGAACACCATCACGTCGGCCCGATCACCCTCCAGCCGGATGACGGCGCTGCGGGTGACCTTGCAGGTCACGACCATCTTCTGCTGCGGGGCCAGCCGTTTGACCTCGCCCATCAGCAGGTTGTACTTCGCCCGCACCTCGTCGTTGACCAGCAGGTCGTTCGCCGCGGCCTCGGTCTTCGCGATGTTGTTGTAGTCGTAGGAGAACAGTGCCTCGGTCGCCTTCGCGACCTGGTCCTTGACCTGCGAGGTCTTCGCGACGTCCAGCAGCGCGGTGTTCTCCGTCGAGCTGGTCACCTCGTCCGCCTGGAACTTGAAGAACACCGCGGCCGCGGCCAGCAGCAGCCCGACGACGATCAGCGCGCCCGCCAGGATCAGCTGCGGAGAGCCCTGCTTCTTCGGCTTCTCCGAGTCGGAGTCCGCTTCGGCGGCGACTTCGGCTTCGGCCTCTTCGATGTCGTCCGGCTTCGCCTGGGCCACCGCACGAGCCTTCGCACGCGGACTCGGCTTCGCGACGACCTCGTCTTCAGGGACCTCAACAGCCTCAGGAGCCTCTTCGACCTCTACAGGCGCCTCCGAAGCCTCAACAGCGGGCTCCGAAGCCTCGACAGCAGGAGCAGGAGCCGGACGCGGAGCAGGCCTCGGCGAAGGACGGCGGACCGGCGCCGGCTTCGTCACCGGCGTCTCGTCGACCTCGACCTCGGCCTCCACCTCGGGAGCAGGCGCCTCACTGACCGGGGAAGCGCCGGGCCGGCGCAGACCGGCCACCCGGGGGCGGCGCACCGGCGGAGTGCTGCGAGGGGGCTGGCGACGGGAGGGGGGCACTACGAGGCTCCGTTCTAGGTGACGCTTTACTGGCCGGCCGCGACGAGGGGCACGTTGTCGATCCCGGACAGCTTCCACTCATCGCCGACCCGGGTCATCGAGACCTCCAGGCGCAACGCCTTCGAGCTCGCCTTGTCGCCCTGGGTGACCTGGGTGGTGATGGCGGCGAGGAAGCTCGCCTTGCCTTCGTGGTCGTCGAGTTCCTCGACCGCGATGTCCTGGATCGTGGTCGCGACCTTGGTCTTCGCGTCGCCGAGCGCCTTGCGGTAGGTCGGCTCCAGCTGGGCCAGCTGCTGGCTCATCTTGTCGTCGGAGACGGCCTTCTGCCGGTTGAAGAACTCGTCGAGGTTCTCGAAGTCGACCTCGGTGTAGGCCTTGATCGCGGTGCCGCCCGCCTTGACCACCTCGTCCCGCGAACGCGCCAGGTCGGCGTTGTCGTCCGAGGCCGCGACCGCCCACTGGATCCCGAACAGACCCGCGGCGAGCAGGGCGGCCAGCGCGAACGCCGCGGCGCCCAGCACCAGCTTCCGCGGCGAGGTCCACGATCGAGAAGAACTCATGACACTCCAGGGTAGGTATACGGTCTCGGGCTCAGCCGGGCAGTCCCAGCAAGGCGCCGAGGCTGGCCAGGCTGACGCCCGGGCTCTGCAGGACGCTCGGCATGCCCTGCGCCGCGCGCAGGCTGGCCAGCTCCTCGGCCGACCGTCCGGCGTTCGCGGCGACGTCGCCCTGCGACGGGATCTGCGGGACCCCGTTGTACGGCACGTTCTGCGCACCGCGCACGTTGATCGGGCTGCCCTTCGGCTCGGCGCAGTACGCGTCGTCCTTCGGCGCGCGCGGCGTCGTGTCGGTGCCTTCGCGGTACTTGTCGAGGCCGATGTAGCCCTTGGTGCACGAAGGCGGGTTGAACAGGTTGAGCGCGAGGCCCAGGTGCGCGGTGCCGTCGTTGGCGACGGTGTTGGCGCCCGCCGCGAGCATCGGGTAGGTCACCAGCCCCTGCTCGAGCCCGTCGAGCCGGGTCACGAGCAGGTTCGACGTCGTGAGCAGGTTCGCCGTCAGCGCGCCCAGCCCCGGCCCCGATTCCGCCAGCACCTCGCTGATCTGGGTCGCCACCTGCGGAGTGATCCCGATCAGCTTGCGGATGTCGGCGTCGGAGTTCTTCAGCTGGCCGGACAGTTTGTTGAGGTCCGCGCTGAACGACTTCATCGAGCTCGCCATGTCGTTCTGCGTTTCGAGGACCTGTCCGCCCTTTTCCAGCAGCTGGATCGTCTGCGGCAGGTACTCCTGCGCGGTCGTGGTGAAGCTGCGCGCGGTGTCGAGCAGCCGCTGCAGATCCGGGCCGGTGCCGTTGAAGGCGTTGTACGACTCGTCGACGACCTTGCGCAGCGAATCGGTCGGCACCGACGCCGCGAGGCTGTCGAGGTCGCCGATGAGCTGTTCGGTGGGCACCGGGGTCTTGACCTTGTCCGCCGGGATGACCGAACCCGGCCGCAGGAACGGCCCGTTCTCACCCTTGGGCCGCAGGTCGACGAACTGCTCTCCGACCGCGGACCGGTTCGCGACCACGGCGTCCAGATCGGCGGGCACCTGCGGGGCGTCGGGCGCGATGTTGAGGTCGGCCTCCAGCCCGGTCTTGGTCAGGCGCAGTTCGCCGACGCGGCCGATGTTGAAGCCGCGGTAAGTGACCTCGGCGTTCTGGAAGATGCCGCCCGACTGCTTGAGTTCGAGCTTCACCGTGTAGCCCTCGTCGCCGAAGACCGAGCCGAGCCCGGCGAACCGGATGAGCGCGTACACGATGGCGACCACGGAGATGATCGCGAACATGACCAGCTGGATCTTCGTCCTCCGGACCAGCATCAGCCCGCACCTCCCGACAGCAGGCCGAAGATACCGGCGGGTCCGGTCTGTTGCGGCTGTCCGCCGCCCTGCGGCGCGCCCGCCTGACCGCCGGCGACGCCCCCGACGCTGTCCGGGATCGGCAGCGGCGGGTTCACCCCCGGCCCGTCGGTCCCGCCGGTCAGCCCTGGCACCGGGACGACGTCCTGGAGCGGGTTCTGACGGCTGCGGCCGAGGTTCTTGAGGATCTCGTTCAGGTTCAGGTCGATCTTCGCGAACAGGTTGAAGTAGTCGCCCTTGACGCCGTCGTACGCGGCGTCACTGAACGGGAAGGTCAGCAGGATCTCCAGCGCCTTGGGCAGATCCGAGCCCGCCTCGCCGAGCTTCTGCAGCGTCGGCTGCAGCGCCTTGAGGTCGGCCACGAGATCGTCCTTGCTCTTGTTCACCGTGTCGACGGCGACGCCGGAAAGGTTGTTGAGCGCGTTCAGCATGGTCACCAGCTGGCCGCGCTGCTGCTCCAGCACACCGAGCCCGGGGCCGAGGTTGTCGACCGCGCCGACCAGCTTGTCCTTCTGGCCGTTCAGCGTGAGTGAAAGCCGGTTCAGCCCGTCGAGCGCCCGCGTGATGTTCGCGGACTGCTTGTCCAGGTTGGTCACCAGCTGGTTGGTGTTGTTCAGCAGCGCCTTGAGTTCCGGCGAGCGGCCGCTCGTGGCGTTGTTGAGTTCCTTGGTGATGGTGTTGAGCTGTTCCACCCCGCCGCCGTTGAGCAGCAGCGAAAGCGCGCCGAGCAGCTCTTCGACCTCGACGCTGCGGTTCGTCCGTGCCAGCGGGATGACCGCGTTGTCGGCGAGTTTGCCCTGGCCGTCCGACGGCGCGGCCAGCTCGACGTACTTCTCACCGAGCAGGCTCGACTGCCTGACGTTGGCCATCGCGTTCGCGGGGAGTTTCACGTCGCCGTTGACCCGGAGGGTGACCTCGGCGTTCCAGCCGTCCGGCGTCAGCCCGATCGCCTCGACCCGGCCGATGGACACCTCGTTGACCTTCACCCCGGCCTGCGGGGTCAGGTCGAGCACGTCCCGGAACTGCACCTTGACCGTGTACGGGTGGTCGCCCAGTTCGGCGCCACCGGGCAGCGGGATGTCGTAGATCCCGCTGAAGCCGCACCCGCTCAAGGTCAGCGCGGCGACCGTTCCGACGGCCGCGAAAGCGAGTTTCGTACGCATCATTTCGCCGCCGTTCCATAGAGCTGACCGGCGATGGGCAGCGGAAGCGGCGGCAACTGGCCCGCCTGCGACGACTGGATCACCTGCGCGATCGACGGCAGCGGCACCAGCCCGTCGACCAGTCCGGCGATCCCCTTGCACGCGTCACCGAGCGCGTCGAGCGCGTCCGGGGTCTGCTTCAGCAGGTTGCACACCATCACCAGCGGCGGCTGGGTGAGCTCGTTGAGGTTGGCCCGCGCGTCGAGCGTGCCCGACGACGCGTTGTAGGTGTTGACCAGGTTCCCGAGGCCGACCGGGGCGACGTCGAGGATCTCGGCGAGCGCGCCGCGCTGGTCGACGAGCACCTTGGTCACGCTGGCCAGCTTGTCCACATTGGACTTGAGCCGGTCGCGGTTCTTCTCGATGAACGCCTGCACCGCGGTGAGCGTGTCGGACAGCTGCTTCACCGTGGCCGCGAGGTTTTCCCGCTCCCCCGCGAGGAATCCGCTGACGTCGGCGAGCTGCCGTTCGAAGTCGCGGACCTGCTTGTCGCTGTTCACCAGCGTCTGCGAGAAGGAGCCGAGGTTCTCGACGGTCTTGAACAGGTCGTCCTTGTTTCCGGACAAGGTGCCGGCCGCCTGGCCGAGTTTGGTGATCGTGTCGTGCAGCGCCTGCCCGTTGCCGTCGAAGTTCTTCGCGGCGGTGTCGAGCAGGTTCGACAGCGAACCGTTCTTGTTGGCGCCGTTGGGGCCGAGCGACTTGCTGACCCGCGAGAGGCTGGCCGCGAGCTCGTCGACCTCCAGCGGGACCTCGGTGCGGTCGAGGCCGATGACGGCGCCGTCGTCGATGCGCGGACCGCCCTTGTAGGCCGGGGCCAGCTGCACGTAGCGGTCACTGACCAGCGACGGCGACACGATGATCGCCTTCGCGTCCGCGGGCACCGCCACCGAACGGTCGTACTCGAGTTCGACGCGGACCTGGTTGCCCATCGGCTGGATCTTGGTCACCGTGCCCATGTCGACGCCGAGCATCCGGACGCTGTTGCCCTCGTACAGCCCGACGGCGCCGGCGAAGTAGGCGGTCAGGTGGTTGCGGCCGGCGTCCTTGAGCGTCCACCACAGCGCGCCGGCGACCACCAGCGCGAGCACGATCGCGATGGTGAGGCCACGGGCGAGGCTCTCTCCGAGTCGGGTACTCATTTCTCGTAGCACCCCTTGTCGTTGATCGGGCCGAACGACGGCAGGACCAGTCCACAGATGTAGTTGTCGAACCAGCGTCCGTTGCCGATGGTGTTGGTGAACACGCGGATGAACGGCGCGAACCGCGCGATGCCCTGGCCGAGGGCGTCCTGGTTGCGCTGCAGCATCGAGGTCAGCTGGTCGAGCTGGGTGAGCACCGGGTCGAGCTGCGCGTCGTTGTCGTCGACCAGGCCCTTGAGCTGGGTGGCGAGGTTGCGCGAGCCGTCCAGCAGCGCGGAGATCGCCTCCTTGCGGCGGGACACCTCGCCGAGCAGCTTGTTGCCGTCGGCCAGAAGCTTCTGGAACTCGGCGTCGCGGTCGACGAGCGTCTGCGAAACCTGCCGCGTGTTGGCGAGCAGGCTGGCCAGCTGCGAGTCCCGGGAAGCGATCGTGTCCGAGAGACGCGAAAGGCCGGTGAGGGCGCCCCTCACGTCGGCCGGGGTGTCGGCGAAGGTCTCCGAGATGACGTCGAAGCTCTTCGCCAGCTGAGCGGTGTCGATGTTGTCGACGGTCTGCGAAAGCCCGCGGAAGGCGTCGAGGACGTCGAACGGCGACATCGTGCGCTCACGCGGGATGGTCGCGCTCGGGTCGAGCGTGCGCTGCCCTTGCGGGTCGAGCGCCAGGTACTTCTGGCCGAGCACGGTCTTGATCTTGATCGCCGCGCTGGTCTTGTCGCCGAGCCAGGCGTCCTTGACCTTGAAGGAGATCCGGACCTTGTCGCCGTCGAGCTTGATGTCGGAGACCTTGCCGACCTTCACCCCGGCGACGCGGACGTCGTTGTCCTTCTGCAGCCCCGAGGTCTCGGAGAAGTCGGCGCTGTAGGTGGTCCCGCCGCCGATCACCGGCAGGTCGTCGGAGTTGAGCGCGGCGAGGAAACCGAGCAGCAGCACCGAGATGCCGACCAGCGCGATCGGGACCGGATTGCGTTTCTGGAACGACTTCATGCCGTGCACCTCGCCCGGTTCACCGGCAGCAGCGGCAGGTTGATCGGTTCGTTGATCAGCGGAGGCAGGGCGACGGCCCCCTTCAGCTCACAGGCGAAAAAGTTGAACCAGGAGCCGTAGTCGGCGGTGCGGGTCAGCGCCGTCACCTTCTGCGGCAGGAACTGGATGAAGTGCTCGACGATCGGCTGGCTGTCGTTGAGGTTCTTCGACAGCGTGCCGAGCGCGGCGATGTCCTGCTTCAGCGGCTCGCGGGCCTCACCGAGCAGGCCGGACGTCGTCTGCGCGAGGGTGCCGAGCGAGTCGATGGCGTCACCGATCGGCTCGCGGTCCGCGGCCAGCCCGGAGACCAGCTGCTGCAGTTTGACGATCAGGTCGTTCAGCTGCGGCGTATGCGCGTTGACCGTGTCGAGCACCGAGTTCAGGTTGTCGATGACCTCACCGATCACCTGGTCCTTGTCGGAGATCGTGGTCGCCAGCGACGCGGTGTGCTGCAGCAGGCTTTCGATCGTTCCGCCCTCGCCCTGCAGGACCTGGATGACCTCGTAGGACAGCTTGTTGATGTCGTCCGGGTTGAGCGCGGTGAACAGCGGTTTGAACCCGTTGAACAGCTGCGTCAGGTCGAGCGCGGGAGTGGTCCGCTCTAGCGGGATGTTGCCACCGGGCTCCAGGGTCTTGCCGGAGGAGTCGGTGCCCTGCCCGAGCGAGACGTAGCGCTGGCCGACCAGGTTGCGGAACTTGATCTGCGCGGTCACCCCGGCAGGCAGCTTGCGGCCGGCGTCCACTTCGAACTCGACCTCGGCCTGGCGCCGGTCGACGATGCGGACGTCCTTGACCTGCCCGACCCTGACCCCCGCGATGCGGACGTCGTCGTTGGGCAGCAACAGGGTCGCGTCACTGAACCGCGCCTTGTAGGCGTTCGTGCTGGTGGTGTTGATGTTGGCGATGCTGATCCCGAGGATCGTCGTGAACAGCACGGTGACCACGACGAAGACGCAGAGCTTGATCAGCGGTGCGAGCAATCCCCTCATGCCTTCCCCCCGTCTGCGCGCGATCGCGATCGCGTAGCCAGGCCGTGACTACCAGCCGGGAGCGCCTGTCGTGCATAAAGGACGGCCTGCCTCCGCGATAGCGAGGCCTCCGGCCGGAACGCGCGCGTGTCGATCACCTTCTCGACAGGGGGCGCAACTTTCGTTCCAGTCATCGGACGTGCACCTCCGCTCCGCGGTAGAGCGGACCGACGAGCAGCGAGCCCCAGCCCGGCACGTCCGCGGCGGACATACCGACCTGCGGGGCCACCAGCTGCGCGAGGAAGTCGGACTCCGAAGCGCTGTACGACGGGTTACCGGCGGGCGCGCCGCCGCCGTTCCCGTTGTAGCCGCCGTAGTTCGCGAAGCCGTTCGACGGCGAGAGGCCGTCGTTGGCCGACCGGGCGGGCGCCTTGACCGTGCTGCCGTCCTTGATCGGGCCGTCCGGCGGATACTGCGGGAACGGGTCCGGGAACTGCTTCAGGTCGTAGCAGCGCGGACCGCGTTTGTCCTCGAACCTCGGCTCGTCCTTGCCCGGCAGGTACGGACCGCGGTTGACAGTGATCTCGATGGTCGCGTGCAACCCGGGCCGGTCGGTGCCCTTGCCGAGCGCCTTGTCGATCTTCGGCAGGTTGTCGGCCATCTGCCCGATCACGCACGGGTACTCCGGCGAGTACTTCGCCAGCAGTTCCGCCGTCGGACGGGCCGTGTCGGCGAGGCGGATCAGGTTGTCGGCGTTGTTCCGCAGGAAGGTCTGTAGATCCACCGAGGCCTGGGTGACGCTGCCGTAGAGGTTCGACAGGTTCAGCTTCTGGTCGGCGACGGTGCGCGTGGTGGTGCTCAGGTTGTCCAGCGTCTGCACCAGATCCGGGGCGACGGCGCTGAAGTTGTCCGAGAACTTCGCGAGCTCCTTGAGGTTCTGCTGGAGCTGCGGCTCGTGCGGGTTCAGCTCGCCGACGTAGCTGCCGAGCTGCGCGAGGGTGTCGCCGAGCTGGTCGCCGCGGCCGTTGAGCGCGGTGGAGATCGCGGACAGCGTGCTCGACAGCTTCTGCGGCTGGACCGCCTGAAGGACCGGCATCAGGTGGGCGAAAGCCTGCTCCAGTTCGACCGCGCTGGACGTGCGGTCCTGGGTGATCACATCACCCTCGGCGATCGTCCTCGTCGACGGCGCGTCCGGGATTTCGAGGGAGACGAACCGCTCACCGAACAACGTCTTCGGCAGGAATCGCGCCGAAACGTTCTGCGGGATCAGTTTCGCCGATTCGGGCTTCAGCGCGAGCGTGAGTTCGGCACCGTCCGGCGTCGCGGCGATGTCCTGCACCGAACCCACGATGAGACCGCGGACCTTCACGTCGGACTGTTTCAGCAACTGGTTCCCGATGCTGTCCGATTGGAGCTTCACGCTCACCACCGGCGTGAACGCCTTTTCGTACAGCGCGATGCTCAGCGCGACCCCGCCGACGATCACGGCGACGAGCATCAGGCCGAGAAGCCTGCGTCGCAAAGTCGCGATCATCCTGCGATCCTCACCGTGACGTCGGTTCCCCAGATCGCGAAACCGATGAAGAAGTTCATGATGGACACCGTGACGATGCTCAGCCGGACCGCCTTACCGACCGCCACGCCGACACCGGCGGGGCCACCGGAGGCCCGGTAACCGAAATAACAATGGGACAGGATGATCAGGACGCTGAACAACAGCACCTTGATGAACGAATACAACACATCCTGTGGAGGTAGGAACAGGTCGAAGTAATGGTCGTAGGTACCCGCTGACTGGTTGTAGATGTAGATAACGACCAACCGGGAGGCGAGATACGAACTCAGCAGGCCGATGACGTACAGCGGGATGACCGCGACGAAACCGGCGATGATCCGCGTGGTCACCAGGTACGGCAGGCTCGGGACACCCATCACCTCGAGCGCGTCGATCTCCTCCGAGATCCGCATCGCGCCCAGCTGGGCGGTGAACCCGGCGCCGACAGTCGCCGAAAGCGCGAGGCCCGCGACCAGCGGCGCGATCTCCCGGGTGTTGAAGAACGCGGTGAGGAAGCCGGTGAAGGCCGAGGTGCCGATCGAGTTCAGCGCCGAGTAGCCCTGCAGGCCCACGAGCACACCGGTGAACAGGGTGAGGCCGACCATCACGCCGACCGTGCCGCCGATGACCGCGAGCGAGCCGGAACCGAAGCTCACCTCGGCCAGCAGCCGAAGGACCTCTTTCATGTAGCGGCGCAGCGTCCGCGGCGTCCACAGCAACGCGCGGCCGTAAAACGACATCTGGTCGCCGAGGGTGTCCAGAGTCTGCAATGGACGGTTGGCGACCCGCTTGGCGCCCTGGAGGAAGGTCATGCGTCAGTCCAGCTTTCCGGGCACGATCTGCAGGTAGATCAGCGTGATCACGAAGTTCACCACGAACAGCATCAGGAACGTGATGACGACCGACTGGTTCACCGCGTCGCCGACGCCCTTCGGGCCGCCGGACGGGTTCAGTCCCCGGTAAGAGGCGACGACAGCGGCGATGAAGCCGAAGATCAGCGCCTTCAGTTCGCCGACCCAGAGGTCGGGCAGCTGGGCCAGCGCGGAGAAACTCGCCAGGTACGCGCCCGGCGTCCCGCCCTGGAGGACGACGTTGAAGAAGTAACCGCCGAGCACGCCGATGACGCTGACCATGCCGTTGAGCAGGAGCGCGACCAGCATCATCGCGAGCACGCGCGGCACGATCAGGCGCTGCACGGCGGAGACGCCGAGCACCTCCATCGCGTCGATCTCTTCACGGATCGTCCGCGCGCCGATGTCGGCGCAGACGGCGCTACCGCCGGCGCCCGCGACCAGCAGCGCGGTGACCAGCGGGCTGGCCTGCTGCACGGTGGCGAGCACCGACCCGGCGCCCGTGTAGGACTGGGCGCCGAGCTGGCGGGCGAGTGAACCGAACTGCAGCGAGATGACCGCGCCGAACGGGATCGCGACGAGCGCCGTCGGCAGGATCGTGACGCTCGCGATGAACCAGGCCTGCTGGATGAACTCCCGCAGCTGGAACGGTCGTTGGAAGATGCCACGAACGATGTCGAGGCCAAGGGCGAACAGGTTCCCGGTCTCGCGCAACATGCCGATCCCGGGAATCTTCGCCGATGAAGCGGAAGAGCTCACGCGCCACCTGACCCCGGATCTTGTGGCCGCAAGCGGTGGTTGCCCGCTCTCCCGGGATGCGGGATGTGGGCGACCTGGTCGTCGGGCAGCTGGCCCTGATGGTGGTTCGGGATCGAGCTTTCGGCAGGTGCCGACCGGTGGCCCGCGGCCGCGAGCCGCTGCGGGCGGACGCCGTAGCGCTGCTGCTCCTCCGGGGAAAGCGACTCGATGATGCTCTGCTGCGCCTCGGGCGGCAGGCCGTGCAGGATCTGCATGACGCGGTCCTTGCGGCGGACCGCGCCCATCCGGGTCGGCACACCCGGGGTGGGCTGCATCTGCGGCGGCACCCCGGAGACGTCCTCGACACCGCCCGCGTGGTGACCGGCCTCGAACATCGCGCGTTCGGCGGCGAGCTGGGCGGAGTCCTTCTCCTCGCTCATGCCGATGGGGCCGTCCATCTTGCCGTTGAGGAACTGCTTGACGACCGGCTCCTCGCTGGTCAGCAGCACCTCGCGCGGACCGAACATGACCAGTTCCTTGCGGAAGAGCATGCCCAGGTTGTCCGGCACGGTGCGGGCGAGGTTGATGTTGTGCGTGACGATCAGGAACGTCGCGTCGATCTGCGCGTTGACGTCCAGGAACAGCTGGGAGATGTAGGTGGTGCGGACCGGGTCGAGACCGGAGTCCGGCTCGTCGACCAGGATGATCTGCGGGTCGAGCACCAAGGCGCGGGCGAGACCGGCGCGCTTGCGCATACCGCCGGAGATCTCGCCGGGCAGCTTCTTGTCGGCGCCGTTGAGACCGGTCATCTCGAGTTTCTCGAGCACGATCCGGCGGACCTCGGTCTCCGACTTCTTCGTGTGCTCGCGCAGCGGGAAGGCGACGTTGTCGTAGAGGTTCATCGACCCGAACAGCGCGCCGTCCTGGAAGAGGACGCCGAAGAGCTTGCGCACCTCGTAAAGCTGGTGTTCGGAGCACGTCACGATGTCGACGCCGTTGATCATGCAACGGCCCCGGTCCGGCTTGAGCAGACCGATCATCGACTTCAGAAAGACGGACTTACCGGTTCCGGACGGACCGAGCATCGCCGAGACCTCGCCCGGGGGCAGGGTCAGCGTGACGTCCCGCCAGATGGCCTGCTTACCGAAGGACTTCGAAAGACCTTCGATGACCACCTCGGCACCCATCGCACCTCCAGGAGCTGTTCCGCGTCGTCGCGCACTGCCTTCCCGTGCCACTGGCTCGAGAGAGCGCACGCGTCCGCGCAGCGATACCCGCGTCAACCAGGTGCAACGAGCTGAGTGCGAACAGGTTACTCACCAGTTTTCTTTTCTGGCCAGACCCGCGGGTAACTTTTCGCGCAGCCCGCTGTCGGCCCGTGCACCGCTTGCAGCACCGTAGTGCACGTCACCCTCGCTCGCAGATCCACAACTCGGTCCCTGCCCAGGTCGGGGCGCTGCGCGCGTCGCGTTTAGCCCGCTAAACGCAGGTCAGCGGGGGTGCCGCTGCCGGCCGCCGGGCATCGCCCCGGATCGCCTTTAGCGGGCTAAACGCGATCCGGTGCCCTGGGCGCGCTCAGGTACTTAGCGTGGCTACGCGTCGCGATTAGCGGGCGAAAGTCGACACGGGGGGCGGGGTGGGCCAAAGCGAAGGGGCGGGCATCCGTGGTGGATGCCCGCCCCTTCGGCGGTGCTGCGGTAGGCGCTGACGCGCCCGGGATCACTTGATGGTGATCTTGGCGCCAGCAGCCTCGAGCTTCTCCTTGGCGGCCTCGGCGGCCTCCTTGTCGACCTTCTCCAGGAGGGCCTTGGGAGCGGCCTCGACCAGCTCCTTGGCCTCCTTCAGGCCCAGGCCCGAGACGACCTCACGGACGACCTTGATGACCTGGATCTTCTTGTCGCCGGCCGACTCGAGGACGACGTCGAACTCGTCCTGCTCCTCGGCGGCGGCCGGGGCAGCGCCCACCGGGCCGGCGGCGACGACGGCAGCCGGGGCGGCCGCGGTCACGTCGAAGGTGGTCTCGAACTCCTTGACGAACTCGGACAGCTCAAGAAGGGTGAGCTCCTTGAAGGCGTCGATCAGCTCGGCGGTGCTCAGCTTCGCCATGGTGGCTTTCCTCTCTGAAACGAACTAAAAGTTCGGGGTGGGGGGTGTTCAGCTCTCGGCGGGTGCTTCGGCTGCTTCGGTACCGGCGTTGCGCTGCTTCTCCTCCAGCGCGGCAGCCAGGCGAGCGACCTGGGACGCCGGCGCCTGGAACAGCGCGGCGGCCTGGGACAGCTTCGCCTTGAACGCGCCCGCCGCCTTGGCGAGCAGGACCTCACGGCTGTCGAGATCGGCGATCTGGTTGATCTCGTCCACGGACAGCGTCTTGCCGTCCATGAAGCCGCCCTTGATCACAAGCGCGTTGTTGTCCTTCGCGAAGTCGCGAAGCGCCTTCGCGGCGTCAACAGCTTCACCTTCGACGAAGGCGATGGCGGTCGGGCCGACGAACAGGTCTTCAAGGCCCTCGATGCCCGCGTCCGTGGCGGCACGCTTGACGAGGGTGTTCTTCGCGACCCGGTACTTGGCACTGGTGCCGAGAGCGCGGCGCAGCTGGGACAGCTGGGACACGGAGAGGCCGGTGTACTGGGTAACGACTGTGGCCGAGCTGCTGCGGAAGCTCTCCGCGATCTCGGCGACGGCCGCCTCCTTGTCGGGCTTCGCCATGGTCGCCTCCTCTCTTGGCTAGTGATCCACTGGCCTTGAGAGCCCTGAAACGACGAAACGCCCCAGCGCAGACAGGCGCGGGGCGTCAGGGCACGCGACGGGATACGTCGCGGGCGAGCCTCGTTCCTCCTGCGCGGGTCGCCCGCCCTAGCGGGGCCTTCGTTCTCCAGGCCAGATGACCAGGAGAAGACCAGCGGTCTTCGGTAGAACCTTGACAAGAATACGTGACCCTCTCCCGGCCTTCGCACCGGGGCCCGGTCAGATCGCGTTTAGCGGGCTAAACGCGACCGGCGGAGTGCACAGGAGGGCTCGCGGGGCATCATGGTGACGTGGCGGAGCAGCGTGATGACGGAAAGCCGGGCAACGAGCCCGGCACGGACATCGAGCCCAAGGCGGGAGGTCAGCCCGCGCCTCGGTTGGACGAGGAGCAACTGCGCCAGTTCCAGCAGTTTCAGCAGTTCCAGGACTATCTGAAGTTCACCGAGGCACAGCAGCAGGGCCTCGTGCCCTCCCAGCCCGCGCAGCCCGCGACCCAGCATTACGGCGGGCAAGTTCCAGGGCCTCCGGGACCGCCGCCCGGCCAGCTCGTCCATGCTCCTCGACCGCGCATGCCGCGGTGGCTGCGACGTCTTGGCGGGAAGCTGCTCGCCTGGGTGATCGTGATCCTGCTGATCTGCATCGGCGCCACCATCGCCTACCGGCAGATCTTCCCCAGCGACGCCGGACAGGACACCGCGACGTTCGTCCAGGGCGGCGGGGGCAAGCACCACACCAACCAGGTGCTTTCGACCAATCCGTGGGAAGCGGTGCGGGCCATCTACGACACGATCGGCAAGCCGTACCCGCCTGCCACCCGGGTCGAGAAGGTCTGCCTGTCGATGAGCGAGCAGGCGCAGGCGCAGTTCGCCCGCGACCTCGGTTACCCGGACTGCGCCACCGCCGTCCCGGCCCTGAACGCCAAGGTCACCGACATCACGCCGTACATCTACGCGGTGCGTCCGATGTCGAGCGTGGTCCCGCGGCAGAACCTGACGATCCACTCGTGCTGGTACAACATCCGCGGCGGGCCCCTGCTGGGCAGCTTCACCCTGCAGGAAGTCGAGATGGGCCAGTGGCTGATCACCGGGCACGCGAACTCCCCCGAACCCTGTCCCGCTCCCCCGACCGGCAACTGACCTGGGCTTCTTCCCCTTCAGATCGCGATTAGGGGGCGAAACGCAAGTGCCCGCCGGATCGCGTTTAGCCCGCTAAAGGCGACGTGGGTCAGAGGTCGTGCGAGGTCAGGAAGCCGGTGAGGGCGGAGCCGAAGGCGGGGTGCATGACGGCGGTCATGTGATCGCCGGGGACGCGGACGAGGCGGGCGCCCGCGATGGCGGCGGCCAGGCGTTCGGGTTCGGCCGCCAGCGGGTCGTTGTCGCCGGCCAGGACCAGGGTCGGGACGGCGATCGCCGTCAGGTCCAGTTTCGGGTTCGCGGTCCCGCGCGCGACGGCCGCCAGAGCGACGCGGTCCGCGCGGAGAGCGTCGGCCAGAGCCCGGAAAGGCGCTGAAGACGGCGGGAGCGTCGAAGGGTCCGAAGCGAGCAGTGCCTCGCTGATCGCCTCCGGCGTGACGACTCGCGTGTCCACGCCGCCGAAGTCGACGATCCCCGAGCCGACCCCGCCGATCGCGAGGCATCGGATCCGCGGGTCGGCGGCCACCGCGCCGAGCGCGATCATCGCGCCCATGGAGTAGCCGACCATCGCCACCTCGTCGAGGCCCAGTACGTCGAGCAACGTGGACACGTCGCGGACCATCGCGTCGTCGCCGTAGCTCGCCTCGTCGTGCGGCTTCGCCGACCGGCCGTGCCCGCGCGCGTCCAGGGCGATCACCGTCAGCCCCGCCTGCTGCAGGGTGGCGACGACGCCGGGCGCGATCCAGTTGGCGTTCGTGTCGGCGGCGAAACCGTGTTGCAACAGCACCGGACGCCCTTCGCCCTCCCACACGGTGTAGCTCAGCTGGAGCCCGTCGAACGACACGAAGGTAGGCATGCCCTCCAGCAAACACGAAAAAGGGGCGGCCCCGCTGTAGCGGAACCGCCCCTTTGTCAGTGATGTACGACTCAGACTTACGCGTCCTCGGAGAGGAGGTTGCGGGTCCGGGCGGGGTCGACCGGGATACCCGGGCCCATCGTCGTGGAGACGACGACCTTGCGCAGGTAACGGCCCTTCGCCGAAGACGGCTTGGCCCGCAGGACCTCGTCCAGCGCGGCCGCGTAGTTCTCCACCAGCTTCTCGGTGTCGAACGAGACCTTGCCGATCACGAAGTGCAGGTTGGCCTGCTTGTCGACGCGGAAGTTGATCTTACCGCCCTTGATGTCCGAGACGGCCTTCGCGACCGCGGGGGTCACGGTGCCGGTCTTCGGGTTCGGCATGAGGCCACGCGGGCCGAGGATGCGGGCGATACGCCCGACCTTCGCCATCTGGTCCGGCGTCGCGATCGCGGCGTCGAAGTCGAGCCAGCCACCCTGGATGCGCTCGATCAGTTCGTCGGTGCCGACCGCGTCAGCGCCGGCGGCTTCGGCCTCGGCGGCCTTGTCACCAACGGCGAAAACGATGACGCGAGCGGTCTTACCGGTGCCGTGCGGCAGGTTCACGGTGCCGCGGACCATCTGGTCGGCCTTACGAGGATCGACACCGAGGCGCATGGCGACCTCGACGGTGGCGTCCATCTTCGACTTGGAGGTCTCCTTGGCCAGCTTCGCGGCCTCGAGCGGGGCGTAGAGCCGCTCGCGGTCCACCAGCTCAAGAGCCTGACGGTAGGCCTTGCTGTGCTTGGGCATTACTTCTGTCCTTAACTCTTCAACGGATCAGTGTGGTGTTGGAGCCAGCCCTGGCTCTCCCACGGTGGTGCGGGGTGAAGCTCAGTCGACGACCGTGATGCCCATCGAGCGGGCGGTGCCGGCGATGATCTTCGCGGCCTGGTCGATGTCGTGCGCGTTCAGGTCGGATTCCTTGGTCTTCGCGATGTCGCGGACCTGGTCCCAGGTGACCTTGGCGACCTTGGTCTTGTGCGGCTCGCCGGAGCCCTTCTCCACGCCCGCGGCCTTCAGCAGCAGCTTCGCGGCCGGCGGCGTCTTGAGCTTGAAGTCGAACGAGCGGTCTTCGTACACGGAGATCTCGACCGGGACGACGTCCCCGCGCTGCGACTCGGTCGCGGCGTTGTAGGCCTTGCAGAACTCCATGATGTTGACGCCGTGCTGACCCAGCGCGGGGCCGACCGGCGGCGCGGGGTTGGCCGCACCCGCCTTGATCTGCAGCTTGATGATCGCCGCAAGCTTCTTCTTCTTGGGTGGCATTTCGTTTGTTCCTTCTTACTGACTTGAGTCCCCCGCACACCTGCCAGTACGCGGGGACTGCCGGCCGTCTGGCGGCCGTCAGATCTTGGAGACCTGGTTGAACGACAGCTCGACCGGGGTCTCCCGGCCGAAGATCGACACCAGGACCTTCAGCTTCTGCCCGTCCACGTTGACCTCGGAGATCGTCGCGGGCAGCGTCGCGAACGGGCCGTCCATGACGGTGACCGACTCGCCGATCTCGAAGTCGACCTCGACCGCGGGGCCGCCCAGCTGCGACTCGGACGAAGCAGCCTCGCCCTTGCCGGACTTGGCGGGTGCCGCGGCTTCGACCTTGGGCGCGAGGAACTTCAGCACCTCTTCCACGGTCAGCGGCGACGGGCGCGAGGTGGCGCCGACGAACCCGGTGACACCCGGCGTGTTGCGCACCGCGCTCCACGAGGCGTCGTTCAGGTCCATCCGGACCAGGATGTAGCCGGGCAGCACCTTGCGCTGCACCTGCTTGCGCTGGCCGTTCTTGATCTCGGTGACCTCTTCGGTCGGCACCTCGATCTGGAAGATGTAGTCCTCGACGTCCAGCGTCTGGGTACGGGTCTCGAGGTTGGTCTTCACCTTGTTCTCGTAACCCGCGTACGAGTGCACGACGTACCACTCACCGGGAGCGGCGTTGAGTTCCGCGCGCAGCTTCGCGACCGGGTCGAGTTCCTCGGCGGGCTCGGCCTCGGTGGCGGTGTCTTCGGCCGCGTTGTCGTCGTCTTCGGTCTCGACGGACGCCTCGTCGGCCTCCGCGACATCTCCGGCTTCGTCGACCTCGTCGCCTGCGGCGGGCACCTCGACGGAGTCCAGGTGCTCGGACTGCTCGTCGCCGAGTGCCGCGTGCACCTGCTCGTCGGAAAGCTCGGTCAGCTCATGACCGGCTGCTGTGCCGTTGTCGGAGGTCACGTTCCGTCCTCTCAGTTGATCGGTTGCCGTGGCGCCGGCCACCGTGCGGCGCGCTCAAGCGCCGCGACCGGCTGCCTCAGCTGCCGAAGACGGCACCGACGACCTCTTTGAAGGCCAGGTCGAGGCCGCTCACCAGCGCCACCATGAACACCACGAAGACCAGCACCACCGCGGTGTAGGTGACCATCTGCTTGCGGTTCGGCCAGATGACCTTGCGCAGCTCGGCCCAGACTTCGCGGATGAAACGCATCAGCCGGGCGAAGATCGACGCCTGCTTCGGCTTGCGGTCGCGCTTCGGAGTCGCCGTGCCTTTGGCGTCCTTGGATTTTTCGGTCTTGTCCCCGGCCTTCGCCTTGCCGGCGGGGCGGGTCTTGTCATCCGACTTGGCGTCGGCCTTACCGGACGGGCGCGCGGACGCACGGCGCTCACGCCGGGCAGCGGCGGTCACCGGGCGGGACTGTTCGTCGGGCTTCTGCCCGGCGCCGTCCTGCGCCTTCTCACCGCTGGCGTCGCTGTCGCTCACGACCACTCCTCCGCCTTCACCAGTTCGCTTACGCAGGGGTGACAGGACTTGAACCTGCAACCTGCGGTTTTGGAGACCGCTGCTCTGCCAATTGAGCTACACCCCTTTGGAACCCCGATGCTCTGGGGCTCCCGAGGACGCATTCCATCGTCCCCACCGCCGTGGCGGGGATGACCGTAGTGCGTTCCGAGACCAGAAGTCTACGGCAACCCCCGAACAGCTTCGCAACCGCGCCCCTCAAAGCGGCGCGGAGCAGCCTTCCGCGAGGAAATTCCCCCACGGCCGACCCCATGATCGTGCCACGATGTCGCCATGAGCGCTCCCGCACCCTCACCTTCCCCGGCGTCCCGCGTCTCGGCCCGCATCGGCGGTATCACGCCGTCGGCCACGCTGGCGGTCGACGCGAAGGCCCGGGAGCTCAAGGCGCAGGGCCGTCCGGTGATCGGGTTCGGGGCGGGCCAGCCGGACTTCCCCACCCCGGCCAACGTGCTCGACGCCGCCGAAGCGGCCGTCCGGGACAGGGTGAACCACGGCTACACCGCCGCGGGCGGGCTGCCGGAGCTTCGCGAGGCGATCGCGGCGAAGACCGTCCGCGATTCCGGGTTCGACGTCGACCCTGGCCGCGTCCTGGTGACCAACGGCGGCAAGCAGGCGGTCTACTCCGCGTTCGCGACGTTGCTCGACCCGGGCGACGAAGTGCTGCTGCCCGCGCCGTACTGGACCACCTACCCGGAGTCGATCGCCCTCGCCGGCGGCGTCGGAGTGCAGGTGACCGCGGACGAGACGACGGGATATCTGGTCACCGTCGAGCAGCTCGAAGCCGCCAGGACACCGCGCACGAAGGTGCTGCTGTTCGTCTCGCCGTCCAACCCGACAGGCGCCGTGTACCCGCGCGAACAGGTCGAGGCGATCGGGCGCTGGGCGTACGAGAACGGCCTCTGGGTCGTCACCGACGAGATCTACGAACACCTGGTCTACGACGGCGCCGAAGCCCCCTCGATGCCCGTCGTGGTCCCGGAACTCGCCGACCGGACGGTCATCCTGAACGGCGTCGCAAAAACGTACTCGATGACCGGCTGGCGGGTGGGCTGGCTGATCGGCCCCCAGGACGTGGTCAAGGCGGCGACGGCGTACCAGTCGCACTTGTGCGGCAACGTTTCGAACGTCGCGCAGCGGGCCGCGCTGGCGGCGGTGAGCGGTCCGCTCGACGCCGTTCACATGATGCGTGAAGCGTTCGATTTCCGGCGCAAGACGGCGCTTTCGCTGCTTTCCGAGATCCCGGGAGTCGAGACTCCCGTGCCACTCGGCGCCTTTTACCTGTACCCGTCGATGAAAGCCTTACTGGGTAAGGAAATTCGCGGCGAGCGGCCGAAGGACACGGTGGCCCTGGCCGATCTGATCCTGCGCGAGGCCGAGGTCGCCGTGGTGCCCGGCGAGGCGTTCGGGACGCCGGGGTACTTCCGGATTTCCTATGCGCTGGACGAAAATGATCTCGCCGAGGGCATCACCAGGATGGGGCGGCTGCTCGCGGAAGCACGGTGACCGTGATGCGCCTGGGAATCGCTCTTCCGCAGTACGGTCCTCTCGCGACGATGGACGCCGTCGCCGGTTTCGCGACGGCCGCCGAGGAACTCGGCTACGCGTCGTTGTGGGTCGGAGACCGGGTGCTGGCCCCGGTTTCGCCGTCGGACCGCTACCCCGGCGGCACGCCGGAACGGCCGTACCCGCCCGAATTCGTCACCTTCGCCGATCCGCTGATCCTGCTGACGGTGGCCGCGAGCGTCACGCAGAAGGTCCGGCTCGGGACGAGCACGCTCACCGGAACGGTGTATCCGGCCGTGGTGCTCGCCCGGATGCTCACTTCACTGGATCAGGTGAGCGGTGGCCGTCTGGACGTCGGGCTGGGCACCGGCTGGCTTCGCGACGAGTACACCGCGACAGGCACGCCCTGGAAGGGGCGCGGCAAGCAGCTGGAGGAGCTTCTCGACGTCCTTCAGGAGTTCTGGACCGGCGATCCGGTCGAGCACGAGGGCGAACGCTGGCGGATCCCGGCGTCGAAGGTCGGGCTGCGGCCGGTGCAGAGCCCGTGTCCGCCTGTGTTGCTCGGCGGATTCTCGACGGCGGCGCTGGAGCGGGTCGGCCGCCGCGCGGACGGCTGGCTGCCTGCCGGACTGCCCGCGCCCTACCTCGCGAAGCTGTGGGAGACCGCGGCGAGCGCGGCGGAGAAGGCGGGCCGCGACCCCGGCGCGCTGCGGCGGGTGCTGCGGATCAATCCGAAGTCGGGTACCGATCTGAAGGATGTCGCGGGGCAGCTGGACGAGGCCGCCGAAACCGGGATCACCGAGGCCTTCGTCGACCCGCATTACCTCGCGCGGGATGTCGCTCACGCGCTCGATCTCGCCGCCGAGCTGCGCGGGCTCGTCCCGGGCGACTGAAGGAACGGGCCTTGAGTCCGATGACAAAGTGACCTTGGTCGCGTACAACGAATGGGTGACGCAGCGGAGAACTGGCGGCGGCTGTCTGTTCCTGGTGATCGTGCTGTCGGCCCTGGGGATCGCTTACCACCTGTGGGAGCGCGGAACATCGGTGACACCAGCGGGGGTCACCACCTCGGATGGCGCTGGGCGATATGTCGCTCTGGGTGACTCCTACACGGCGTCCCCAGGAACCGGACGGCCCGTGGGCGCGCCCGCCGGCTGCGATCGCTCGGACAACAACTACCCCACCCTGCTGGCCGCGAAGCTGCGTCCTGCCGAGTTCGTCGACGTCAGCTGCGGCGGCGCCACGACCGAACACCTCACCAGCGCGCAGAAGACCCGCGACGGCACGAACGCCCCGCAACTCGACGCGATCGACGGCGACACGACGCTGGTGACCGTCGGTATCGGCGGCAACGACGTGGGCTTTGTCGGCTTCGCGAGCCAGTGCGCGACGCAGCACCAAACCGCTTCGCCGTGCAAGACGCAGCTGACCGCCGGCGGACGCGATCAACTCGTCGAGCGGATCAACGCCGCGACGGACCGGTTGGGCGGGATTCTGGGCCAGATCCGCGCGAAGGCGCCCGAAGCGCGCATCGTGGTCGTCGGATATCCGACAGTGCTTCCGGACGACGACAACGGTTGCTGGCCGGTCTTGCCGGTGGGAGCCGGAGACATGGCCTACTTCCGCAGCTCGCTTGCGCGGCTGAACACCGCGCTGCAGGAGACGGCGAAGAAGCACGAAGCAGGCTTCGCCGACATGTCGACCGCGAGCAAGGGACGTGACATGTGCAGCGCCGCGAACCGGCGGTGGGTCGAGGGGCCCGCGCCCGCGGTTCCCGCGGCGCCGCTGCACCCGAACGCCCGGGGCGAGGAAGGCATGGCGGAGGTCATCGAGAAACTGCTTAAGGTCGCGTAGGGGCCTTTCTTATTGAGGGGTAAGGCAAATATGGCGTGATCGGCTCGTTGCCGTGAAGGCCCCCTTGCTTACCCTGAAGGTAGTGAAGGAGGCCTTCACGGACCGGGCTTGGGCCTGACCTGGACGAGGTGGTTGCGCGGGCATCGTCGCCCGGTCTCGCCCCTTGATCAACGGAAGATCCGGGACACTCAACGTCCGGAATCCTCCCCACCCGGACTGCCCCGGCAACCCGCACAAGCTCCACACCAGTGCGTAAGCAAAGGCGAGCCCCCGCTGCCCCAGCGTCGAAGCGTGATGTCCTGAAGGCCCTCAGGACACGCCAAATTTGGCTTACCCCTCAATAAGCTTGCGAAGCGCCTTCGCGGCGCTTCGCAAGCCGCCCCGGAACCTTGGTGACCCCTCTGACCTGCGAAAAGAGAGCAAGGGACCTTTGCTCTCGCTTACTTAGGCATGCTAAGCGACGCTAGCAAAGGTCCCTTGCTGTCGTTTTCGGGTCAGGCGCGGGCGATCACTTGGGCTTTCCCCAGGACGGCCTTGCCGTCGAACTTGGCGGTGATGTCGATCCGCGCGGTGCCGTCGTCGTTGACCACGGCGACCTTCCCGGTGAACTCGATCGTCGCCGCACCGTCGTTCGGCACGACCACGGGGCGCGTGAAGCGCGCGAAGTAGTCGACGAGACGGCCCGGGTCACCCAGCCAGTCGGTGACGAGCCGCGCGCCGAGCGCCATGGTCAGCATGCCGTGCGCGATGACGTCCGGCAGGCCGACCTCCTTCGCGAAGGCCTCGTTCCAGTGGATCGGGTTGAAGTCCAGCGAGGCACCGGCGTACCGCACCAGTTGCTCCCTGGTGACCTCGACGGTCAGCGGCGGCAGTTCTTCTCCGGCGGTGAACGTGCTCACGCGCCCTCCCCTCGGACCACGAGCTGCGCGTGCGTGGTGGCGATCGGGCCACCGTCGGCGCCGGCGATCTCGGCGCGCAGGTTGATGAAGTCGTTCCCCGCGCGGGCCATGATGTTGTCGATATGCGTGGTGAGCGACAGGACGTCGCCCGCGTGCACCGGCCGCACGTAGGTGAACCGCTGGTCGCCGTGGACCATCCGCGAATAGTCCAGACCGAGTTCGGGGTCGGTGACGATCGCGTTGATCGAGGCGAGGTTGATGATCGTGAGGAACGTCGGCGGCGCGATGACGTCGGGGTATCCGGCCGCCTTCGCCGCTTCGGTGTCGCGGTAGAGCGGGTTCGTGTCGCCGAGCGCGTCGGCGAACTCCCGGATCTTCTCGCGACTCACTTCATAGGTACTGGTCGGCGGGTACACCCGCCCGGTGAACGACTGGTCCAAGGCCACCCGAGCAGGCTACAGAACCCGGAAATGCCCGAAGCCGCCCTGGTGTGACCAGGACGGCTTCGGGTGAGACTTGTAGAACCGCCAGACGCTCAGCGGGTCTCTTTGTGAGTCCGGTGCGTACCGCAGTTCGGGCAGAACTTCTTCATCTCCAGGCGATCCGGGTTGTTGCGCCGGTTCTTCTTGGTGATGTAGTTGCGGTGCTTGCACTCCTCACACGCGAGCGTGATCTTCGGTCGCACGTCAGTGGCAGCCACAGCATTTCCTTCTCTACTAGGCCTGGGACACCCAGGGTTACCGCGTAGCGGTGGCCGGACTTGAACCGGCGACACAGCGATTATGAGCCGCTTGCTCTGCCAACTGAGCTACACCGCCCTTACATGCTCCAAGCCGCGACACGCTTGCGTGACGCGGCTGAGGTCGCGAGCCCCTTTACGGAATCGAACCGTAGACCTTCTCCTTACCATGGAGACGCTCTGCCGACTGAGCTAAAGGGGCCTGGCCTCTCGCGAGGACTTGAAAAGATTAGCAGGCCGGTTCAGGGGTCTGAACCGGGGGGCCGGTTACCACAAAACCTCAGGTCAGCAGGGTCAAGACGGTCTCGGAGTGTCGCCCCGGCGAACGCGCCGTGCGGGCCTGCAGCCACGCCTCCAGACGGTCTTCCGGCAGCGGTCGCGAGATGAGGTAGCCCTGTGCCACGTCACATCCCATCGCCTCGAGCTGATCCCGCGCGACGTCCTCCTCGACACCCTCGGCGACGACCGTGAGGCCGAGCGAGTGGCCCAGTTCGACGATGGAGCGCACGACGGCGAGGTCGCCGAGATCGGTACCCATGCCGAGGACGAAACTCTTGTCGATCTTGACCTGGTCGACCGGGAGCTGCCGCAGGTAGGCCAGCGACGAGTAGCCGGTGCCGAAGTCGTCCACGGCGAGCACGATGCCCAGCGAGTGCAGCTCCCGCAGGATCGGCAGCGCCTTCTGCGGGTCGGACATCACACCGGATTCAGTCAGCTCGAAGGTGAGCAGCTCGGGCGGGATGCCGAAGCGGTCGAGTTCGCGCGCGACCTTCGTCGGGAAGTCCTCGTCGGCCAGGTTCCGCACCGAGAGGTTCACCGCGGCGGAGATGCGCAGACCTTCGTCGAGCCACTTCCGCACGCGCTTCAACGATTCTTCGAGCACGAAGGACGTCAGGACGCCGATGAGACCGGCGGCTTCGATCGCCGGGACGAACTCGTCCGGGCCGAGCCTGCCGAACTCCGGATGCACCCAGCGCACCAGCGCCTCGACCCCTTGGATCTGCCGGTTCGGCAAGGTGATCTTGGGTTGGTAGTGGACGCTCAGCTGGCCTTCTTCGAGCGACTGCCGGAACTGCGTGACCATCTGGAACCGGCGCATGAAGATCTGGCCCATGCTGGCCATGTAGCCGCGGACCTCTTCACCGCCCTTGGTCGCGCGGACGGCGACGTCGGCGCGCTGCAGGAGCCCGTCGACGTCGACCTGGTCCTCGTCGTCCGCGGAGGACGTGGCGTAGCCGATCATCGCGTTGGCTTCCACGGAAAGCCGGTCCACCGGATACGGGGCGACGAGTTCCGCGCGAAGCAGTTCCGCGGCGGCCTGGGCGCGTTCCGGCGCACAGCCGACGAGAAGCGCCGCGAAGGAAGCACCTTCGAGCCTGGCGAGCGGGACGTCGGGGCCGAGCGCGTCGCGGATACGGCGACCGGCGGCGATGACCATCCGGTCGGCCCACACGTAACCGAGCGCGTCGCTGACGGTGGAGAAGACGTCGAGGTCGACCCGCAGCACGACCGCGTCGACCTGTTCCCGCAACGGTTCCTTGGCGACCTGGCGGAAGCCTGGCCGGTTGAGCAGGCCGGTCAGCGGATCGTGGTAGGCGTCGTGGCGCAGGGTCGCGAGCAGGCGCCGGTTGTCGAGCGACGTCGCGAGGTGGCTGGCCATCGTGCCGAGCAACTGGACGTCGTACTTGCCGAAACCACGCCAGCGCGAAAGCCTGTCGTGCGCTTCGACGACGCCGAGGAGCTGGTTCGCACTGCGCAGCGGGACGACCAGCGCCTCCTGCGCGCCGCGGTCGAGCAACGCGGAACGGACGTCGGGATTGGCTTCGGTGATCCGGAAATGCCGGACGTGCGCGCCGGGGAGGCGCAGCAACGGGTCGTCGGCGGCCGGATCCACCGGCGGCAGTTCGTCGCCCGCGACGACCATCCGCATGGTGTCCTTGGGTTCCAGCCGCAGCCGGAGCACGACGCGGCCGGCGGCCAGCTGGTCCTTGATGCGTTCGGCGATGGTCGCCCACTCGCGGACGTCCACCCCGCCGACGAGTTCGTCGGCCCGCCCGGCGGGACGCGCGGCCGCCTGCTGACCGGAACGCGCGACCATCAGGCTGACGTCGGATAGCGCTTCCATGTCGCGCTGTTCGCGGAGCAGATCGGAGTACGCCCAGTACAACGCGGTGAGCCCGAGGAAGACCGCCAGCACGAGCGGCCAGGCCTTCGGCGTACCGGAAATGACCAAATAACCGGAAAGACCGACCGACGCGTTGACGAAGCCGACGACGAGGATGCGGCCGGTGAGCCGGATCGCGGTGCTGACCCGCATGCGGCGGCGCAGTACGCGGACGGCGGCGAGCGCGAGCAGCGTGCTGACCAGCGGTGCGGTCAAAGTGCCTGCCAGCGCGGCGATCCAGGTCATGTCGTGCGCGCCGGAGGCCTGTTTCACCAGTCCTGCCACGGCGAACGCGCCGGTGATCTCCAGCAGGAAGGCGCCGGCGTTGTAGAGGACGCGGCCCGCGACCTTGCGGGCCAGCAGGGTTCCGATGCCCGCCGCGAGATGCGCGGCGAGGACGACTTCGAACGGCGCGACGAAGAATCCGATGACCAGCGGGATCTCGGTGAACGAGATCGTCCACGAGATACCGCTGCGGACGTCGACGTTGATCCCGAGTTGTTCGGCGAGCAGGAAGGCGAGCGCGAGGATCGGCCCGATCCACAACAGATCGTCGGAGGCCTCGAAGTCCAGCCACAGGCTGACCGCGGCCGCGGCGGCGATGCCCATGGTGAGTACGGCGAAGGTGTAGACGCGGAATCGACGCTCGTCGGTTCGAGCCTCCGTAACGGCCCCTCCCTTGCCCGGTGCCGCCTGTGCGGTGCTCCCGGGGCTGCCGTTCGTGTCCGGCATCCGACCTTCCTTCCCGGCTGCCCAACCGGTCTTGTCCTACCGCGACCTCGGGGACGAGGGCAATACAGTACCCCGGAGGGCGTACCCAAGTCCCATTCGAGACAGTATGAGATCACCCCAGGGTTAACAATGGGCTCGTCGCGCTGACCTGCGTGGACCAAGGGGTGAAATGGGAGCGTTATTCGCGTTCCTTCCGACTACCGGAAGTCACCTGGCACCGCGGTGGGGCCAATCTCGTGAAGTTCCCCGCGGACCCGTCAGTAGGGGCTTGAATAGCCCTATGAATAGCCACGCGATCGCCGCCGGACACGCCGAGCGGCTCGCCACAGTGGACGCCCTGCTCCCGGAAATGCCTGCACTGGAGCCTGTCGAGGGCTCCGTGTCACTCTCCGCGACAGCCGGCGACTCGGCCGCCGCCGGATTGTCGGTACGCACCGAGGCAGGACCTGATTCTGTTGACTCTCCGTGGCGGGCCCTCGTCGAACATCGTCTCGAAGCCCGGCTCACCGGTCCCCGCCCGGAAGCGGCTCTTGACGCATTACTCACCCGATGGGATGAACATCTGAAGGCGGTCGCCCCACCTGGGGATGTCGAAACGGCGGCGATCGTGGTGCGGCCGAGCCGCGATTCGCCCGGCTCGGCCGAATTGCTGCGTCACGGTTTCGCTCCGGTGCTGGTGATCGCGGTCCGGCCGGCCGACCGGCTCGCCATGACGGGGCCGCCCGCGACGCCTGGGGTGCACATCCGGCCCGCCGAGACGGATGATCTCGAAACCGCGGTCGGGCTCGAGCTGGAATTGCAGCGATATGACGCCCAGTTCGGATCTGTCACTTTGCGCGAAGGCGCGAAGGAAGCGATCACGGCGGATCTGTCGAAACAGCTGGGCCGGGAAAACCCGACGTTGTGGATCGCGGAGCTGTACGGGCGCGCGCTGGGCATGGTGCGGGTGCAGTTCCCCGACGAGACTTCGTGGATCGGCGACCGGGTCGCGGCGGACCGCGTCGGCTATCTGTCGTCGCTGGCGGTGGCCGAGCCGGCGCGGTCGAGCGGGGTGGGGTCCGCCCTCGCCGCGCACGCGCACCAGGTTTTCGACGAATGCGGGACCGAAGCCGTGCTGCTGCACCACGCGCTGGCCAATCCGCGCTCGACTCCGTTCTGGTACGCGCAGGGCTACCGGCCGCTCTGGACCTACTGGCAGCGTCGGCCCGCCGTGCGCTGATCCCGATACGCTGATCTTCGAGGATCAGGGGGTTCATGGTGACCAGCGACGATGACGCGGCGCCGGTGGCGCCGGCCGGTGTCGACACCGAAAAGCCGTCCGCGGCGAGGATCTACGACTGGTTTCTCGGCGGCACCCACAACTGGGCGGTCGACCGTGAGTTCGCCCGCGCGCTGGAACGGCAGTGGCGATGGGTCAAACCGGGTGCGCGGCACAACCGCGAGTTCATGAACCGTGTCGTGCGCGCCGCGCTGGACGCGGGCATCCGGCAGTTCATCGATCTGGGCTCCGGTGTCCCGACCGCCGGGAACGTGCACGAGATCGTCCAAGAGGAACTCGAACCGGGCGACACGGCGAAGGTCGTGTACGTCGACTACGAGCCGGTGGCGGTGGCGCACGCGGAACTGATCCTCGAACGACATGAGGCGACCGACTGGGCCGGGATCGTCCATGCGGACATGCGGCGGCCGAAGGACGTCCTGGGGCATCCGGAGACGCGGCGGCTCATCGATTTCGACCAGCCGGTGTGCCTGATGCTGATGGCCGTGCTGCATTTCGCCGGGCCGCATGACGATCCGCCCGCGCTGGTCGCGACCTATCGGAACGCGTTGGCGCCGGGCAGCTGGCTGGGGCTGTCGCATATGAGCTTCGGTGGGCAGACCGGCGAGGACGCCGACGGCCTGCGATGGATGGTCGAGCAGTACCGGAAGACGAGCAACCCGGTGTGGATGCGGGATCGCGAAGAGATCGAGCCGCTCTTCGGGGACTGGCCGCTGCTGGAGCCCGGCGTCGTGCACCTGCCTGACTGGCGGCCGGTGCGGGAGCTGCGACGGGACGAGGAAGGTGCCCGGCCGTTCGCCTGGTGCGGGGTCGCCGCGCACCCGCTTACGTCCGACCTCTGATCCCTCCGCGTCGCCTTTAGCGGGCTAAACGCGCCCCCTGGGGCACAGAGGTCCGAGGGGTGGGCAAGGTGACGCCGGTGGCGAGGGGGCAGGGAGGCCGACGGGCTCGCTGCCCGCGTCTCATGGCCGGGGGGCGAGCCGCTGACCGCAAGCCCGGAACTCCACGCCACCCAAAGATCCGACCTCCCGGGGCGTCGCGTCGCCTTTAGCGGGCTAAACGCGCCGCCCTTGGGGGCAGAGGTCTGAGGGGTGGGTGATCGCTGACGGCGAACGTCAGGGGGAAACAAACGGGTCGATCGGAGAGTTGAGCTAGTCAGACTCAACTAACCGAGGAGTGCACAGATGACCGACAACCGCCTCCTGCCCGTCCTCCCGCTCGATGACGACGTCGTGCTGCCGGGCATGATCGTCCCGCTCGACCTCACCGACACGGAGACGCGGGCCGCGGTGGAGTCCGCCCAGGCCAACACGCCTGCCCAGGCTTCCTTCCCGGGGATCCGCTCCAGCGCCGCCACCAAGGCCGAGGTGCTGATCGTCCCCCGCGTCCACGGCGAGTACGCCGAACTCGGCACCATCGCGACCGTCGAGCGCATCGGCCGCGTACCCGGCGGCAAGACCGCGGTGCTGCTGCGCGGCACCCGCCGCGCCACGGTCGGCCGCATCGCCGACGGCCCAGGCGCCGCCCGCTGGGTCCACGCCGAAGTCGCCACCGAGACCACCGACGACAACTCCGCGAAGCTCGCGTCCGAGTACAAGAGCGTCGTCCTCGCGATCCTCCAGCAGCGCGGCGGCTGGCAGATGATCGACGCCGTCCAGGAGGTCGAGGACCCGTCCGCGCTCGCCGACCTCGCGGGCAACTCCTCGTACCTGAACACCGACCAGAAGCTCGAACTGCTCTCCGCCCTCGACGTTTCGGCACGGCTCGAAAAGGCCCTCGAATGGAGCCGCGAGCAGCTGGCCGAACTCGAGGTCACCGACACCATCCGCAAGGACGTCCAGGAGGGTATGGAGAAGCAGCAGAAGGAGTTCCTGCTGCGCCGCCAGCTCGAAGCGATCCGCAAGGAGCTGGGCGAACTCGACGGCACCGCGGGCGACGACGATTACCGCGCCCGCGTCGAGGCCGCCGAACTGCCGGACGCGGTCAAGAAGGCCGCACTGTCCGAAGTGGACAAACTGGAGCGGACGTCGGAGCAGTCCCCCGAGGGCGGCTGGATCCGCACGTGGCTGGACACCGTCCTCGAACTGCCGTGGAACGAGCGCACCACCGACGTCCACGACATCGCCGCCGCGCGCGACATCCTCGACGCCGATCACGCCGGTCTCGACGACGTGAAGGAACGCATCATCGAGTACCTGGCCGTGCGCAAGCGTCGCGCGGAGTCCGGTCTCGGGCCGGTCGGCGGACGCCGTTCGGGTGCCGTGCTCGCGCTCGCCGGTCCTCCCGGGGTCGGCAAGACCTCGCTCGGCGAGTCCGTGGCGAAGGCGATGGGCCGCAAGTTCGTCCGGGTCGCGCTCGGCGGCATCCGCGACGAGGCCGAGATCCGCGGGCACCGCCGCACCTACGTCGGCGCGCTGCCCGGCCGGATCGTCCGCGCCATCAAGGAAGCGGGCTCGATGAACCCGGTCGTGCTGCTCGACGAGATCGACAAGGTCGGCGCCGACTACCGCGGCGACCCGACGGCGGCGCTGCTGGAGGTGCTGGACCCGGAGCAGAACCACACGTTCCGCGACCACTACCTGGAGGTCGAACTCGACCTGTCCGACGTCGTGTTCCTCGCGACGGCGAACGCGCTCGAGACCATCCCCGGCCCGCTGCTGGACCGGATGGAGCTGGTCACCCTCGACGGCTACACCGAGCACGAGAAGGTCACCATCGCCCGCGACCACCTGCTTCCCCGCGAGCTGGACCGCGCCGGCCTCGGCAAGGAAGACGTCAAGCTGACCGACGACGCCTTCAGCCGCATCGCCGCCGAGTACACGCGGGAGGCCGGGGTGCGTAACGCGAACCGGACCATCGCGAAGGTGCTGCGGAAGGTGGCGACCAAGGTCGCGCTGGACGAGGTCGAGTTGCCGCTGACCATCGACGCCGACGGGCTCGAGACCTACCTCGGCCGTCCGCGGCATCTGCCGGAGTCGTCGCTGCCCGCGTCGACCCAGCGCACGTCGACCCCCGGCGTGGCGACCGGCCTCGCGGTGACCGGCGCCGGTGGTGACGTCCTCTACATCGAGGCGTCGCTGGCGGATCCGGAGTCCGGCGCCACCGGGCTGCAGCTGACCGGCCAGCTGGGCGAGGTGATGAAGGAGTCCGTGCAGATCGCGTTGTCGTACCTGCGTTCGCACGGCGCCGAGCTGGAACTGCCGGTCGGCGACCTGAAGGAGCGCGGCATCCACGTCCACGTCCCGGCGGGCGCGGTACCCAAGGACGGGCCGAGCGCCGGGATCACGATGACGACCGCGCTGGCGTCCCTGCTTTCCGGCCGGGTCGTGAAGTCGGACGTGGCGATGACCGGTGAGGTGTCGCTGACCGGGCGGGTGCTGCCGATCGGCGGGGTCAAGCAGAAGCTGCTGGCCGCGCACCGGGCCGGGATGAAGACGGTGATCATCCCGCAGCGCAACGAGCCGGATCTCGACGACGTCCCGGCCGAAGTGCTGGCACAGCTGGACGTCCACGCCGTGGCGAACGTCCGTGACGTGCTGGACATCGCGCTGACCCTGGCGTCCACGCCGGTCGCTCAGGCGGCGTAAACGGCACGAAGCCGAAAGCCCCGGATCCGCGAAGGATCCGGGGCTTTCGGCTGTTCAGGGGTGAAGGACGACCTTGATGGCCCCGGCGGCCCGATCGCCCGCCACGCGGAAGGCCTCCGCGGCGTCTTCGAGCGGGAAGCGGTGGGTGATCACCGTCCGTGCGATCTCGGGGTTGCCGGCGAGCAGCGCCGCGGCCTCTTCGGTGTCGCGGACGCCGTCGTGCCTGCTGTAGGCGATGGAGTGCACGTAGGTGAGTTCCTTGACCAGACTGACGATGCCCGGGATCGGAGCCGTGTGCTGGTAGACCCCCAGCAGCACGACGCGACCGCCAGGGCGGGCGAGTTCGGCGCACCGGGCGAGGCCCGCCTCGCTGCCCGCGGCGTCGATCACGACGTCGTAGGTGCCTGTGACCGAACCGGCTTCCAGGCGTTCCGCCGCGGTCCTCTGGTGCTCGTGGCGCGCCTCGACATCGACGTCGAAGCCGCGTTGCCGGGCCGTCGCCGCGGCCAGCAGCCCGACGCTGCCGCCGCCGACGATCGCGACCCGCTCCCCCTTTTCGAGTGCCGCGACGCGGACACCGTGCCCGGCCACTGACGCCGGTTCGACGAGGCAGGCGTCGCGCACGTCCAGGCCGGCCGGGAGGGGGACGAGCATGTTCTCGGGAATCGTGACCGCGTCGCACATGCCGCCGTCCCGGAAGATGCCGAGCGTTCCGTGGTCAGGGTCGTCACATCTTTGGACGTGGCCTTGGCGGCATTGCTCGCATTCTCCGCAGTAGACCGTGGGTTCGACGGCGTAGGACCGGCCGTCGGCGGCGGTCCCGGCGAATTCGTGGCCGTAGGTGTAGCCCTGCACGCCGTTCGCCGCGAAGCCGACGTCGGTTCCGCAGATGCCGACCGAGGCGACGGCGAGGCGGACGCCGGAACCTCCCGGCTCGTCGGCCTCGGTCACGAGGATGCCCTGATCGGAGTTTCGTACGGCACGCATGGTCTCCCCTTCGGTCACTGTTAAGCGAACAACGTTAGCTTATATTAAGTGATACTTGTTCGCATAGGACTTATCCTTGGCCGGTGGACGAACCGAGCACGACAGCGGAGACCGGCGAACCCCGGCCGGGAACGGCGGCCTGGTGGCTGGCCAGGGAGAACGAACCCGCGCGGCAGCGGCGGCGCAGATCGCTGACCCTCGAGGGCATCCTCGACGCGTCCATGGCCCTGCTCGACGCGCGCGGAGCGGCCGCCCTGACCATGCGCAACGTCGCCGAGGAGCTGGGCTGCACCCAGGCGTCGCTCTACCGGCACGTCCGCAACCGTGAGGAGCTGGTGACCCTGCTTGTCGACAGGGCGATCAGCGTGGCGAGCGCCGCTCCGCCCGAAGACGCGGATTGGGCCGAGAAGGCAGCGTGGTCCGCGCACCGATTCCGGGAGCACCTGCGCCGTCATCCCGGCGTGGCCTCGCTCCTTCGCGGGACCGAACGGCTCGGCCCCAATTCGTTGGCCGGGATGAATTACGCCCTCGGATTGTTCATCGGCGCGGGTCTCAGTCCCAAGCTCGCCGCCGCCGCCGCGTCGTCGCTGGCCACCTTCGTCATCGGCTCGGTGCACTTCAATCTCGGCGTCGACGCACGGGATCCGGAAGAGAAACGGCACCGGGGACAGCTGTACCGCTCGCGGGACGCCGCGGCGGTTCCGTTGCTCGTCCGGCACGCCGACGTCCTCGCGGAACTCGGCAGCGACGACGAGTTCGAAGTCGGCCTCACCGCGTTGCTCGCCGGATTCCGCGCCCTGATCGAGAACCCGGACGGCACCCCCGACTGAGCGCGGTTCCTACGAAAGTTCCCTCGCCACCGGCGAATACGTTGCGAATTCACCTGAAAGTCCCGTTCCGCCCGTAACCTCCCCTCCGCTCCTTACCGCACCACCACATCAGCGGATGTCTTGGAGGCACGAGTGAAGCGACGGAATTTCCTGCGCGCGGCCGTGGTCGGCGCCGGGGTCACGGCGTTCGGCAACAGGCTCTCGGGGACGGCTTTGGCGGCGCCCGCGCAGAACGGACCCAGCCCGTACGGCGCGCTCCAGGCGGCCGACGCGAACGGGATCCAGCTGCCGGCCGGATTCACCAGCCGCGTCATCGCGCGCTCCGGCCAGCAGGTGGCGGGAACCGGCTACACCTGGCACAACGCCCCGGACGGCGGCGCGGTGTTCGCCGACGGCAGCGGCTGGATCTACGTGTCGAACTCGGAGATCAACCCGGGTGGTGGCGCCAGCGCGGTCAAATTCGACGCGAGCGGGAACATCACCGGCGCCCATCGCATCCTGGCGAATACGCGGCAGAACTGCGCGGGTGGCAAAACCCCTTGGAACACCTGGCTTTCCTGCGAGGAGATCGACCTCGGCTTCGTCTACGAGTGCCAGCCGAACGGGCCTGCCACGGCCGCGGTCCAGCGGCCCGCGATGGGGAAGTTCAAGCACGAGGCCGCCGCGGCCGACCCGGTGCGCAAGGTCGTCTACCTGACCGAGGACACCACGGACGGCTGCTTCTACCGCTTCGTCCCGACGACCTGGGGCGACCTTTCCGCCGGAACACTTCAGGTATTGAAGGCCGGTACGGCGACATCGGGCAGCTTCACCTGGGCGAACGTGCCCGACCCCGACGGCTCCCCCACCCCCACGCGCAACCAGGTGTCCGGCGCGAAGCGGTTCAGCGGCGGCGAAGGCCTGCACTACGCCAACGACACCGCCTGGTTCACCACCAAGGGTGACAACCGCGTCTGGCAGCTCAACCTGACGAACAGCACCTACGAACTCGCCTACGACGATTCGCTCGTCAGCCCCGGTTCGGCGCCGCTGACCGGCGTCGACAACGTCACCGGGACCTCGTCGGGTGACCTGTACGTCGCCGAAGACGGCGGCAACATGGAGATCTGCATCATCACGCCGAACGACATCGTGGCGCCGTTCCTGCGGATCAACGGCCAGAGCTCGTCGGAGATCTGCGGTCCGGCGTTCAGCCCGGCGGGGAACCGGCTGTACTTTTCCTCGCAACGCGGCACCTCCGGTTCGTCCTCCGGCGGGATCACCTACGAGGTGACCGGCCCCTTCCGTTCCTGAGACCAGCGTGCGGGGGCCCCGGGCCGGCGGCCCCCGCACGACTCAGGCATTCGTGCGGTTCTTCTCACGGAGACGGCTCACCACGAACAAGGTCAGTGCGACCACGACGGCCGCGATCACGAAGTACTGGAAGAACCCGGCGTACTCCTCGACCAGATGCCAGCTCTCCCCGAGGGCGTAGCCCGCCAGGACGAACACCGTGTTCCAGATCAGGCTGCCCAGCGTGGTCAGGGCCAGGAACCGCCAAAACGGCATGCGTTCGATTCCGGCGGGCAGCGAGATGAGGCTGCGGAAGATCGGCACCATCCTGCCGAAGAACACCGCCTTGGTGCCGTGTTTCTGGAACCAGGCTTCGGTCTTGTCGAAGTCGGATGCCTTGACCAGCGGGATCTTCGCCATCCAGCGGCGGGTGCGGTCTCGGCCCAGCAGCAGGCCGAGGTAGTACACGATGATCGCGCCCGCGACCGAGCCGAACGTCGTCCACACCAGCGCCTCCACCAAGGTGAACGTGCCCTGGCTGGCGGAGAACCCGGCGAGTGGGAGCACCAGTTCGCTGGGGATCGGCGGGAACAGATTGTCCAGGCCGACGATGATCGCGGCCCCCGGACCGCCCAGCGCGTCCATCAGCGACACCGCCCAGCCGGCGAGTCCTCCCATCGGTTCGCTGGCGGTTTGGGCGAGGAGGAGGTTCATGGCGGCCTTTCGTGGTCGTCTGCGGATATCAACGAACGTACGAATCAGCCGGGTTCCGCACACTGCGGTCAAGCGGCACAGATCACTGTGGAAAACCGCAGTACCGATCTTCGGTTACCCCGCTAACCTGGCGTTATGCCTGTTCCGGCAGCGATGCGCCGCTACCTGCGCAAGATGCTCCGCGGCACGCTGGGCCTGGCGATCGGCGCCACGACAGCGGTCGCGGAGTTCTTCTACCTGCTCTTCGGCGGCATCGCGCTCGCGGTCCCCGCGTTCCGGCGGTCCGTCTTCTCCGGCGCCCGCACACTGTCCGAAATGGAGCGACAGCGGCTGGAGAAGTATTTCGGCGCCGAGAACGCGACGGACTACACCGGACGCCGCGCGATGGCCTACCTGATCCCGCGTTGCGTCATCGGGCTGCTCAGCGCCGGGATCTTCGGCCTGATCCTGCTGGGCGCGGGATCCGGCGTGATCATCGGCTATCAGCTCCTCGACGGCAGGTCGCCCGGCGGTGACGCCCCTGCCGACTGGTACGACCCCGTCACCACCGCACTCTTCGGCGCGCTCCTCATTTTCCTTTCCGTGCAAGGACTCATCGGGGCCGCGACGCTGGATCGCAAACTGGCGACGAGCTTTTTCGGCCCCAGCAAGAAGGAACAGTTGCGCCGCCGGGTCTCCGAGCTGGCGACCAGCCGCGCCGAGGTCGTCGAAGCGGTCAACGACGAACGACGGCGGATCGAACGAGACCTGCACGACGGCGTCCAGCAGCGGCTCGTCGCGCTCGGCATGCTGCTGGGCCGGGCGCGGCGCGCCGGCGATCCGGCACACGCGTCGGAACTGCTCCGGCAGGCGCACGAGGAATCCCAGCGCGCGCTGAACGATCTGCGCGAGGTTTCGTGGCGGGTGTATCCGATCGCGCTGGACTCGGACGGGCTGCACCCCGCGCTGGAGGCGCTCGCGGAGCGCTCCGGTGTCCCGGTCCACCTGCGGGTCGACCTGCCGGAACGGCCGTCGGCGGCCATCGAGACCGTCGTCTACTTCGTCGCGTCCGAGGCGGTCACCAATACGATCAAGCACGCCGCGGCGACGCGGATCGACATCGAGGCCGAGCGGGACGGGGACAGCGTGCGGGTGCGGATCACCGACGACGGCACGGGCGGGGCGCGGGAATCCGGTGGCGGCCTTTCCGGTCTCGCGCGGCGCGTCGCGGCGGCGGACGGGGAGTTCACCGTGGCCAGTCCGCTCGGCGGTCCGACCGTGGTGACGGCGGTGCTGCCGTGCGGGTGATCCTCGCCGAGGACTCGACGTTGCTCCGGGAGGGCCTCGTCCGGCTGCTGGCCGAAGAAGGGCACGACGTCGTCGCGTCGGTCGGCGACGGCGAAGCGCTCGTCTCGACGACAGCCGCGTACCGGCCCGACGTGGTCGTCACCGACGTCCGCATGCCGCCCACCCACACCGACGAGGGCCTTCGCGCCGCACTCGAAATCCGGAAACGCTGGCCGGAGATCGGCGTCCTGGTGCTCTCGCAGTACGTCGAGAAGCGCTACGCGGCCGAACTGATCACCGGTGACGGCGAACGCGTCGGCTATCTTCTGAAGGACCGCGTCGCCCAGGTGGGCGAATTCCTGGAGGCGCTCGACCGGGTCGCCGCCGGTGGAGCCGCGTTCGATCCGGAGGTGGTACGGCGGCTGCTCGCGAGGACCACGCACACCGATCCGCTCGCGAAGCTGACCGCCCGCGAGCGTGAAGTGCTGGAGAAAATGGCGCAGGGCCACACCAACGCCGGGATCGCCGAGTCGCTGTACGTGTCGCAGAGTGCCGTCGAGAAGCACGTGAACGCCATCTTCGACAAGCTCGGACTGGCCAACACCGCGGGCTACAGCCGCCGCGTCCTCGCGATCCTGCGGTATCTGGGCTCCTGAGCGGAAAAGCGGGGCTCGGTCCACTGTGGACCAAGCCCCGCTTCATATTTCCTTACTGCTGCACCCACTCCACGAGTTCCACGGGCACCCCGTTCGGGTCGGTGACCATGAAGAGACGCTCTCCCCACGGTTCCTCCCGCAGTGGCAGCGTGATCTCGACACCTTCGGCACGCAGGCGCTTCTCCTCGGCGTCGAGATCGTCGACCGTGAAGGCCACGATCACCCCGGCCGCGCGCTGCTGCCGCAGGTGCTCCGGCAGGACCTCGATCCCCGCCGCGAGCAGGACGATGTTGACCTTCGCGGTTTCGTGCCCGAGGGAGACGAAACCCTCCGCGGCCATCTGCTCGGTGAAGCCGAAGTGCTCGGTGAAGAAGCGGCTGGAGGCGGCGACGTCGTCGACGGTCAGCGAAATGGTGGAGGTCAGGACGTTCATGGGCTATCCCCTTCGGTCAGCGGTGGTTTTCGGACTGGCTGGGCGGTCAGTACGACCTGCGCCGCGGAACGCCGATCGAGCGGCGCACCGGCGTCGTGCGGCCGGGGAACGACTGCTGATGGCGGCGGTCGTTCCGGCGGACCTGGGCGCGGCCTGCGCCTTCGTTGCCTTGGGGGATTCGAGCGGTCAAGGAGCCTCTTCTCTCACTGGTCGGTAGTACGGATGTAAGTTTACATCCGACCTACAGTAAGTCAAGGATATTTTTACGACGGTGGTAAAGTTCGCTCATGACCAGCACGGATGTGGGTTTGCGAGAACTCAAAAAGCAGGAGACGCGGCAGCTGATCTCCGACCACGCGACGATGCTCTTCATCGAGAAGGGCTTCGAAGAGACGACGATCGCCGAGATCGCCAAGGCGGCGAGGGTGGCGAAGAAGACCGTCACCAACTACTTCTCGCGCAAAGAGGATTTGGCGCTCGACCAGCACGAGGAGTTCACGAACGGACTGGCGAACGCGGTCGGCTCCAGGAAGACGGGTGAGTCGGCGCTGGCCGCGCTACGGCGCACCTTCCTGGACGCGGTGGCGGAGCACTCCCCCGTGATCGGCTTCACCGGACCCGCCTTCGCGAAGATGGTGCTGGAAAGCCCCACCCTGACCGCACGGCTGCGCGAGTTGCACGAACTGCGGGAAGCGGCGCTCGCCGAACTCCTCGCCGCCGAGACCGGCGCCGATGCGGACGACGTCACCCCGGTGATGGCGGCCGCCGAACTCAACGCGATCGACCGCGTCCTCTTCCGCGAGGTGCTCCGGCGATCGCACGCCGGCGAGAGCAACGACGAGATCGCCGAAGCGCTGACGAAGGCGGCGAAGCGGGCTTTCGAGCTACTGGAACCCGCTTTCGGCGACTACGCGGTCCGCGAATCTTGAGGGGTACGGCAAAGCGCGTTTAGCGGGCTAAACGCGAGCAGTCGGTCTACCGCGGCGGAGGAGGGCCGCCCTGCGGCGGGTACTGACCCGGCTGCTGGGGCGGATAGGGAGGTTGCGGCGGATACGGAGGCTGCCCGCCGGGATACGGCGGCCGCGGCGGCTTCTTCCTGGTCAACACCACCACGACGACGACCACGGTCGCGATGATGGCGACCACCAGAAGCAGGATGATGAGGTGCCACGGCTGGAGCGCGTTCATATTCTCCCCTTCGCCATCGCCCGGCAGCATAGCCCGCTTCGCACCCCCGGAAGCCACAACTTTCAACCGGGAAAACGGCACACCTGACACGCCGACGGCGTCAACGCGAGACGTAGAGCAGCATGTCTCGCGCGATCCCGCCTATCTCGTGATGGGCGGGCAGCAGCCCCTCGTACCGGTAGCCCGCGTTCTCGGCCGCGCGCAGCGAACCGCGATTCCACGGCTCGATGTACAGCTCGATCCGCTCCACACCCGGCACCGTCCAGGCGAAGGGAGTGATCGCTTTGAGCGCGTCGGACGCGAAGCCGCGGCGCCGGTGCTCAGGCGAGACCGAATAGCCCACGATCCCGATGCCTTCGGAAAGTTTCCGCAACCAGAGGCCGATCGTCCCGACCCCGGTGCCCGCCACGTCGATCACGAAGGGGAATCCACGGCCTTCGGCGTGACGGCTTTTCTGTCCGCCGATCCACTCTTCCGCCTCCCGCCGGGTGGGATGCGCGGGCAGGCTCCCGATGAGCGGCACGTACGGATCTTCACCGAGTTCGAGCGCGAGGCGGACGTCGGCTTCGGCGAACTCGCGGAGGACGACGGATCCGTGCGCCGGTGGGGTGGACGGCCAGGGCGGCAGGCTCATCAGCCCATTCTTGTCGGAGGGCGGCGGTACGGTCGGGCTCATGAGGGAACTCATCGTCACGGAGAACAGCACGATCGACGGCGTCATCGAACTGGCGGGCGACTGGTTCAGCCCCGGCGACAGCGATCCGGACGTCGACCGGTCGGACGTGCTGGCCGCGCTCCGCGAACAACGTGAAAACGCCGACGCCCTCCTCCTCGGGCGCGTCTCCTTCGAAGACATGCGCGGTTATTGGCCGAAACAGACGGATGACGAAACGGGCATCTCGGCCTATCTCAACTCGGTGAGCAAGTACGTCGTCTCCAGCACGCTGACGGAGCCGGAGTGGGAGAACACGACGGTGCTCTCCGGCGACCTGCGTTCCGAGATCGAGAAGCTGAAGGCCGCCGAGGGCAAGGACATCGTGACGACCGGCAGCGTCTCGCTGGTGCACGCGCTCATCGGCGCCGGGCTGGTCGACGAGTACCGGCTGTTCGTCTACCCCGTCGTCGCGGGCGAAGGCCGACGGCTGTTCGAGGGCGCGACCGCCGTGCCGAAGTTGCGGCTGGTGGAGGAACGGGCGTTCACTTCGGGGATCGTGCTGCTGCGCTACCGAGCCGCGTCGAACTGACGTCCGTTACGCCCCTCGGTAGGGTCGTGCTTCGTGTAGCGGCGGGAGACAGACGGAGGTGGCGGGTCATGGTCGACGCGTCGAAATTCACGGCCGAGGTCTTCCGCCAGGCGGCCGCGCGACCTGACGCGCCGCCGCGGTTGAGCCGGGCGGCGGACTGTGTCCTGCAGGGCACGTTCAGCTGGGAGGAAGTCGCCGCCGGGACCTGCCAGCATCCGCTCGCGCAGGCACTGTTCGCCCCGAAAGCCCAGGAGAAGCTGTGGCCGCTGCTGACGGAGGTGGCCGCGGCCCTCGAAACGGCGCCCCCACCGCCCGAACGACGACGCCGCCGCCGCGCGTTCGAAGCACCTCTGGCGGACGACGACTTCAGCCAGTTCACCTACCTCGAAGACCTGGCCGAACCGAGCAGGCATCCGGCATGGCCGCACCGGCCGGAACCCGGCCGTTAGCGAGAGTTGTCGAGGGGTATGCCCACCGTGCCGTGGTTGTGGGCGGGCCTGTTCGCCGGGGTGGCGGGGAGCGCGAAGGCGTAACTCGCGTGCTCAGACACGTAACTCGCGTGCCTGGACCCCGCGCTCTGAGCACGTGAGTGCGGTGCCACGTCACCAAGGCCACCACGCTTGAGACGGTGACAGTCCCCAGCACCGGCCCGGCAGTACGCACAAGAGCGGCCCCGTGACCTGGTCACGGGGCCGCTCTTGGGTGGCGAGTGAGGGATTCGAACCCCCGAAGGCAGTGCCGTCTGATTTACAGGGAAACGACTGCAACACTCTGACCTGCAATGTTGTCAATATCGACGCCCGTGCGCCCGTTCTACGCCCGTAGCGGACCATCAGGATGCCGTTCACGTGTCCTCACGCCGCGGTTTTAGCGCGTCCGACAAGATCCACTGACGATGCCACGTAGCGCCCTCGCCGGGGACTCCGAGGGCGAAGACGACCCATCCGACCCAGTGGCCGGTGACCGTGGCGGCCCACTTGCTCAGGCTCCCCGGCACCGTCCTGGTGAGGTCAAGCCCATCCGGGAGCGACTTCCGCGGCGCGTCAACTGGGAAGACGCGACCCAAATCCACCCACACTGGCCTAGGCGGCTCGACCACGTGCACGTACGGCGCAGCATCGACACGACTTGCCGGTTCGGACATACGTTCGATTATGCAACCTGAGTTCCTCGGACCGCTCGTGCACGACGTGCTTGCCGAGTACGACTGGAAGGATACGATCGCACCATGTCTGACGAGGAGCTGGCGCAACGAGTTGCCCGACTGGAGCGGCAGGTGATGGACCTGACTGAGAGGTCCGCCGATGCCGCTGCCGCTCGGGTGCTGGCGGCTGGCGCGGATCGCGACGTCGGCGAGGTACGGGCTGAGCTGCGCGCTCACACCGGCACGCTGAATGCGCTGCGCGAAAACCAGATCGACCTACGCGAAGAAATGCGCGAGGGCTTCGCGACAGTGAACCGATCGTTGCAGCAGATTATCGGCCTACTCGGCGGTACTCAGCCGGGAACGGGTCAGCCGAACTGAGCTCGCCCAAACAACGAAGGCCGCCAGCGGAGTCGCTGGCGGCCTTCGTTGTTTGGGCGCGACCTGTCTGTCAGAACCAGGTGTCGCGCTGAATAGCATCGGGTTTGATCTCTTCTATGTAGCCGTTGTCAAACTCAACTTTGACGTAGTCATCGCCGAAGAGACCGCTCCGCTTGCCTACCACTTTCCCGCGTGTACCGGGGTCGACGTGGCGCATGAAGGGGCCACCAATCGCGTGACGGCTTTTGACCTTGTCGCCCTCGCCGTATTTTCGGGGGGCGCTTTCCTCAGTCCACCAGCGTGTGCGCGGTTCCCGCTCGTTCGGTTCCTTTCTTGCCTGGCTCGTTTCGCGACCAGAATCCTCAATCGTGTTGTCAGCAGACGGCCGATAAATGCGTTCGTCCGCGAATGTGCTGGCTGCGTAGCTAGCCGGGGCTTCGCTGATCGTGCTCGGGTCACCTGGCCGCCAGGGCTTCCAGTCGTCGGGGAGATCGGATCCGTTGGCCTTCCAAGCTCCCCCGCTTGCTTCTGGTCGTCCACTCATGCCGCGTCCCCTCTCCTGCGCGATCATCGGCCGTTTTCGAGGCTAGCTTCTGACATCGGAAGACGGCAGTACCAGCACGAACATGGATTAACGTCGCCGTTCGATGTTCGATGGGATGCCGCCTTCGAGGAAGGTTTTGATCTGCTGCGCAGCGACCTCGTAACAGCGTTGTGCGGTGTCGGGGACGTTCTTCGACATGTGCGGGCTGATGATGACGCCGGGGCAGGTGAAGAGTGGGTGCCCTGGCGGCAAGGGTTCGGGGTCGGTGACATCCAGCGCCGCGCGCAGTCGCCCGGTCCGAAGTTCGGCGATTAGTGCGTCGGTGTCGACAATCTCACCCCGACCAGCGTTAACGAGCAGCGCGCCGTCGGGCATCGTCGCCAGGAATTTCTGGTCGACCAGGCGGCGCGTCTCGGCGGTGAGAGGCGCCGAGATCACCACGATGTCGTGTCCGGCGATCAGAGTCGGGATCTCATCGGGCGCGTGCACGCCGTCCCGCCTTGTGCTCGCGACCAGCGTGGTGGTGGCGCCCATCTTGCGGAGTCGCTCACCAGAAGCAGCTCCGATGTGGCCGGCGCCGATGATGAGGACTCGTTTTCCGGCGATTGTGTCCGGGTCGACCTTGCGGTGCGCCCAGACGCCTTCGCGTTGGTAGTCCAGCAGCACGGGCCATCCTCGGTACAGGCAGAGCACTGCGGATAGGACCCATTCGGAGACGGAATGCGCATGACCGCCTCGGGCGCTGGCAAGGACCACGTCGGCGGGCACATGCGGCGCCCATTCGTCTGTTCCGGCGGAAAGTAGTTGCACCATCCGCAGGTCGGGAAGCTGAGAAATCAGCGGGATCGGGCGGCGGCTGCCACGGAAGGAGACCACGAGTATCTCGGCTTGCCGCTGGTCCGCGGTGAGTGCGAGCTTGACTGGGTCGTAGGGCAGTACTTCGACATCCTCGAACTGGCTCAGGAGATCAACGCCGGTCTGGTCGTCGGGTTCGCAACTGACAAGGATTTTCGGCATGCGAAATGGATTCTTTCCCTGGGGCGCAAGGGGAAACGACGATAGAGGTCTGCCCTGCGCAGCGTGAACTACAGGTGGTGGCGCTGACACCAATCGATTGCCCTGGCTGTGTGCGTCGGCTCGAACGCACCGGAGTTCAGGACCAGGTCGAACAGTGCAAGGTCTACTCCGCGCGCTTCGGCAAGCGTCTCGTCCCACACCGCCAGTCGCTCAGCAATCCTCAAGTCACTCCGTGCAATGAGCCGCTTTTCAGCCTCTTCTCGCGGACAGAACACCATCACGACCGTCCAGGTCAGTGGATAGTCGCGGCGGATCGCGCGAAGGGCTTCGACCTGGCCGACATGCAGCACCGGAACCCGCTCGTGCTCGTGCACGATGGCGTCTAGTTCGCCCTTATCGACAACATAGGTTGAGTCGTAGCGCTCGTTTTCGTAGATGACCTGTCCCTGCTCGCGCAGCGTCGTCAACTGCTCGATAGTGCCCATGCGGTAGCCGCTGGTCCGGCCCGGCCCTACCTTGAGACGCCGGAAATGCGTGTACGGGCCGATCGCGACCAGTTGCTTGGTAACGGTGTCCTTCCCTGCGGCCGGCGGCCCGTAGAGCAGGATGCCGCGGTTACTCGGCACGGCGCATCGCCTTCACGATCCGATCTGCCTGTTCGACCAGGGTGGTGGCCGCGTTCAGCCTGTTGTCCACCAGGTAGTGCGGAACGACTGGTCGGAAGTCGGGGTCGATCGTCGCGATGTAGTCCTGCCAGTTCGAGAGCTTCCAGTCGTCGCGGGCGGCGGCGCGATAGGACAGGTAGTCGTACATCGATTCAACATCGCAACGCACCCAGACCACCGACAGTGTGGCGCCGCGAGCACGGCAGTTGTTCTGCAGTCGGGTCATCCATGCTTTGTCGCCCAATTCGCGGATGAACGGGGCGTCCAGCACCACCGAGACGCCTGCGTCGAGGTTCTCCATAGCGGCATCCATGAGGGCGCGATACTCGAACGGGCGCACTTTTTGCAGGTACAGGTCGGAATGCCGGTCGTGGCGGTCACTGCCAAGCGCGATGAGAAGTTGTTCGACCACGGGCCGCGTGATCGTGTCCTTGTTCAGCCGTGCCCAGCGCGCCGCCGCTGCCAGGAACCGCGCAAACTCGGACTTGCCGGAACCGGCGAAGCCCGCAACGACCACGACAGAGAGGTTGTTGTCCTGCTCGGCAGCGGAGTGATGTGCGGCCAGCACGCGGTCCTCCAGCATGTCCGATCCGGTCGTTTCCGCTCCTGCGAACGCGTTGAGAATGACGTCGTCTAGCGGCGAGGCGACGGGAGCTTGTGCGATGTGGTGATCCGCGCGACGCCACTCTGCCCCGCTGGTCGTCGCGGGAGGTCGTGAGCGTTCATGCAGCGTCGCCACGGCCTGCTCCATTGCCTTATATGCCAGCAAGATCTCTCCTCCTGCCTTGAGCGTTGCGTCGGCCCACTCGCAGAAGAGCCGGTCCGGCCGCTGTCGCCCTGCTTCGAAATTGGCCAGTGAGGATCGGGTGTAGGGGTGCACGCCCGGCGCCTTGCCGTTGTGGACGGCCTGTTTCAGCAAGTCGACCAGGCCGTGCTGGCCGTGGCCAGCAGAGCTCCGCCAATGCGCGAGTATGCGGCCCAGTTCTTGCTGTGCAACCAGCACGGTTTCCCGTTGCTGAGTCATTGATCCTCACTCCTCGACCCTGACAGGTGACGCTGCTTGTCGGCGCTGTCGGTGCTTGTCGGTGTTGTCGGTTGGTGCTGTCGGCTGAGTGTCACTGACATGTGTCGGAGGTCACCGACATGTGACGCGGTTCGCAAAGCTGATTTCAGACAGCGAGCAACGAACTCCAACCGAGACGCCAGGAGGCGGACATGTCCAACAAAAACAACCCCTTCAACTTCAAGACCGGCGGCGGGATCCTCAAGAAGCTGGTTATCACGGCGGTCGTTCTCGCGATCATCGTGATGGTGCTCAAGTCCCCTGGTGAGTCGGCAGGAGTTGTCACCGACGCTCGCGACAGCGGCGAAGACGTGGTCGACAGCCTGATCACCTTCTTCCGATCCCTCAGGAACGGTTGATGTCTTCGAGGTGCGCCACGCGCTCAGCTAGTTCCGCTAGGCCAGCCTTGAGGGCTGCGACCTCACCTGCCAGGTCCACGGTGCCCGGAAGGTCGGACGGTGGCTCGTTAACGAAAAAGCCGACGGCGGGAGTCACTGACAACCAGCCCTCGGTCTGCAGGACTTGCAGCGCCTTCTGCACGGTTCCGGGTGAGACCTTCTCCTGCTCCGCAAGGACACGATAGCCCGGCAACATTTCAGAAGGTCGCAGCTCGCCGCTACGAATCCTGGCGCGGATCGTCTCGGCAAAGTTTTCGTACTTGGCGGTCATAGGCACATTTTAGCCGGACCGACACACACTGACCTAGACCACTCGAACGGTCTAACGACAACTGACACATAGCGATCTAGTCTGGTTCATGTCAGCACGACGAAAGGAACTTCCGATGAGGAACGCACGACCGACCCGCCGCCAGATCGAGGCGATGTCTGATGACCTGGGGTTTGACGCCTTGGCGGTGAATCCGGTGGGTGTGGATGCGCTGGTGGTGGCCGATGAGGTGGCCGCGGTGGCGGATCTGCTGGTGGACCTGGGTTACGAGGTGTTCGACCTGCCGGAATTCGACTTCGAGACGCGGACGCTGGCGGAGTTCGAGGCGGCGATCACCCCGGTCGTCGACCAGATGGCTTCGGTGGTCGAGCTGTCGTCTTGGTCGCTTGGCGGGGTGTCGGGTTCGGGTAAGTCGTCGGCCCGCTTGCTCGCGCAGCTGCACGGCTTCGGCGAGGTGGCGTGATGGGCGCCCGTCTGTTTGTTCCGGCCGTGTTCGCCGAGCTGTTCGCGTCGATGCCGCCGAAGACGGCGCCGGCCGCGCGGTGCCGGGAGTGGCTGCAGGCGACGGTGACCGCGCTGCGCGCCGAGATTCCCGGCCCGCACGGTGTGCAGGCGTGGCGCCTGATCCCGCTGCTGGTGACCGTTCAGCGCACATGTTTCTGAGCTGACTTCTCGCTCATTTTTCCTTCTATTTCCCGCTTTCTCGCATTGTTGTGGAGGTACCGCCATGCCTGGATACGCCGCCCCGGCCGCCGTGATCGTCACGAGGTTCCGTGATCTGGCCGCTCTGCTGACCCGCAACGCCACGGTGCTGGAGGCGTCCGGGCTGCCGGTCGAGGTCGTGGCGCTGCGCTCGACGGTCTACCGCGATGTGGCCGCCCAGCTGGCGTTGCTGGCCGAGGTCGAGGCAGGGCAGGCCGCGGGCAACCCGCTGGTGGTGCCGCTGCGCGCCGAGGATGCCGAGGCCATGCTGGCGCGTCGGTTCGAGCGGCTGGCCGACCAGCTGACGACCAACGCCCGTGTGCTGGTCAAGGGCACGTCGGACGCGGTGATGCGCCGCCGCGCCCAGGTCTATCGGGACGTCGCCTCGCAGGTCCGGATGTTGGCGCGGCACGAGGCCGACGAGTCCATGGCACGCCGGATGCAGACCCAGCGGCCGGCGGCGCGGGTGCTCGAGGTGGCGCCGAACCCGATCGCGCGGCAGGCCGCGACCCGCGCACCCCACGTGCGGGCGGCGTTCCTGGACAAGCTGGTGCCCGAGATCGCGAAGCGGCGCCGTCAGGGCTGGTCGGTGGCCCGGCTGACGCTGTGGCTGCGCACCACGCTGCGCGATCCGCAGACCGACCAGGTGCACCCGTGTGCGCAGAAGTCGTTCGTGTCCTATGTGGTCGGGCTGCTGGGCGGCGCTGGCCGTCCGGCTGGGACGGTGGCCGCGTGATGGCCGGGCTCCCGTTCGACGGCCGGTGGCCTGGTGCTCAGCTGGCGGGCGAGTACGGATTGTGGGTCCAGTCGGTCGAGGACGTGACCACCTACCAGGTGGCGGTCGAGAGCTTCGGCTACCTCCACGGCCCGCCCCGGCCGCTGGTGACCGACACTCCGCACCTGGTGATCGACCTGCGGACGCTGTTCCGCGACCCGCACGTCACCCCGGAGCTGCGCTACAGCACCGGCCGGGACGACGCGGTCAGGGCGAACGTGCTCGACCAGCCCGGGGCCCTGGAATTCCTCCACGCACAGGCCGCCGCGATCGCCGCGCTGGTCCCGGCCCTCACCCCGCACGTGGTCACGGTCGCGGTGGGCTGCGCCGGGGGTCGTCACCGCTCCGTCGTGATCGCCGAGGCGCTCGGGTTGCTGCTGACCGGCGCCGGTCACAGCACGGAGGTCTACCACCGCGACATCCGCCGCCCGGTCGTGCAGCGCTGAACCCCATTCCTCCCAGCCGCTTGTCCCCTCTACCCGAAAGGAAGTCGAGATGTCGTTGAGGACGCTGATCGGTTCGGTGGCCGCGAAGGTCGCCGCCCGGTTCGATGACCGTGCCCCGGTGTTCTATGCCGCCGACACGGTGGTGTTCGCCCGCTCGAACGGCGGCGTGTGGCATGTGCTGCTGATCGAACGCGGGAAGGCCCCGCACAAGGGAAAGCTCGCCCTGCCCGGTGGGCACGTCGACGCGTTCGAGATGTCGGTGGCGGCCGCGCGCCGGGAGGTCGCGGAGGAAACCGGCCTGGTGCTCAAGGGCTTGACGCTGAACCTGGTCGGGGTGTTCGACGACCCGCGCCGGGACGAGCGGGGCCGCTACGTGAGCGTGGTGTATTCCGCCGTGCTCGACCATCTGCCGCAGGTGCTGGCCGGGGACGACGCGACCGCGGCGGCGTGGATCCCGCTGACCGTCGCGCTGGCGGCGGCCGACCGTGGCCGGCTGGCGTTCGACCACGCGCAGATCCTCCGCCGCGCGGTCACCGTCGAGGACCTGGACGTGTAGACGGCCCCGGCCCGGTGGATCGCTCCCTGGCAGGACATCCCACCGGGCCGGGGCCTTTCTTCTCTCCCTTTTCCCTGCTCTGACACCAGGAAAGGAAGCACTGACGATGCTATCGACACCTCCTTTGGAGCCCCGGCGCCCTACCACGGTGGAGCTGGAACTGGCCCCGCTGCTCAACAACACCACCCCCTACACCGTCGAGTTCGTCTACACGGTCGCGTCGCCGTGGATGGTGCTGCTGCGCTGTCACAACCCGGGCGGACCGGTGGAGTGGCTGCTGTCGCGGGATCTGCTGGCGGTCGGCATGGCCTCCGAGACCGGTGAGGGCGACGTCCGTGTCATCCCGGACACCGATCACGTGTGGATCGCCTTCACCGGACGCGAGGGAACCGCGTTCCTGCGCTTCGGCCGCGGTGAGCTCGAACGCGCCCTGGACGCCACCGAGGCGCTGGTGCCCCCGGGCACCGAAAGCGCGCTCACCGACTGGGACACCGCGTTCGCAGCCCTCGCACGCCCCGCCTGACCCGCTCCGTTTCGACGGTTTCCCTGTCGCACCAACCGATCCCGAGAAAGGGCAGGTGGTCTCGTCATGTCCGGACACAGGGTGACGGCTGACCTGGGCGGGGACTTCACCGGCAAGGTGGCCCTGCGCTGCAACCCGCCCACACCGGAAGGCCGTGCCAACTTCACCCTCACCTCCGGGGTGATCGACTCCGACACGGAAGCGCTGTTCGGCCGGGGCTACTGCCACTGGCTGGCCGGGGCCATCAACGCGATCACCGGCTGGGACCTGGTCACCGTCGATGTCCGCTCCCGCAAAGGGGAATGGAAACCGACACACACCGCCGTCCGCACACCGGACGGCCGAATGCTCGACATCTTCGGTGAGCACACCAAAGACGACCTGTTCGACCGCTACCTGACCGGCAAGGTCCACGAGGCTCGGATGCGCACGGTCAAGGTCGAGAACGTCCCCGGCGACGTCCTGACCGGAGTCGGCGAACTACGCGGCAATCCGCACTGGTGGGCCAAAGGCTTCTCCGGGCCCTACCAGGGCGTTCTCCTGCACTTCGCCCGGCTGCTGCTGCACAAGCACGGCCACGACCACCACATCCACCCGGCCGGGCGGCCACGGCCCATCCCGCCCGGCGAACACCACAACGTCCGCTCCGTTCCTCCACGCCCGAAACCCCCAACCAGCACGCCGGTCACCGGTGGAAAGGACACCACCATGTCTCTGACCGAAATCGCCGCCCAGCTCCAGACCCTCACCGACCGCCTGCCGCTCGGGTTGCTCGGCCATGTCGCCGAGGCCCCCATCGACGGCGGAGTGCAGCAAGCCCACGACGAACTGTCCGGCATCGGCAACGAAGCGATGAGTCTTCTCGGGAACACCGCGTCCGCGTCCGAGATCGCTTCGCAAATCGACTACGCCAAGGCGAAGCTTCTCCGCGCGATCGACAGTTACGCCCTGGTGCAGGGACACCTGGCCGAGGCACGCGGCGCCGCCGAAACGGCGGCCCAGGGCCTCCGTGACGCCACTGCACGGCTGATGCAGTGACCGGCCAGCACCGCACCGCCTCCGCGCCCGAAGCGGCCGTCATCGAGTCCGGTGTGGACGACCTGGTGCTCGCCATCGACGCCGACTGCCCCGCCTGTGGCGGTCCGGAAAGGACGTTCACCGCCTCCACCGGGCTCTACGGCTGTACCCGCTGCACACACACCTCTTATGAGCGCGACCACTAGGCGCCGCAAGGAGATCTCAGACCATGACCGAGTACGAGTACCCCTTCACCGACAGCATCGAGGGCTGGACGCCCGACCCGGAGGACCTGACCCGGTGGCCGAACACCGTCCGGATCGAAACGGTCGAGGACTACCAGGCCCGTCCCCTCAGCGGCGTTGACGGCACCGACGCGGTGTTCGCCGACCACGGCGCGCACCGGTACCTGGTGGAAATCGATACCCACTACAAGCCCGACCGTCCCGGCCCGTACCCGGTGCGGCTGACCCGCGTGGACGCGCTCCGTCTCGCCACCGCCGTCCTGACCGCGGTCGACGACACGTTCAACATCGACCGGGCCGGTGTGCTCCGCCCGGCCGAAGCCACCGAACTGCTCGCGTTCGTCGACGAGGTCGCCGACCGGCTGACCGTGCTGCGCGAACACGCCGAGGCCGACGGCGGCACCCGCCCGACGACCGAACCGACCGCCGAGGAGTGCTGACCATGGCCACGTTCTTGAAGCTCGACTCTTATGTGATCGCTGGTTCCTCTCTCGCGTACGTCACGTGGGAGGCCGATGTCGCGGGCACGTGGGTGTCGATGCTCCGACCGTTCATATTGGTCTCCCATGGGCTTGCGATCACCCCGGTGATCGAGGTCGACGGCAACGACATCCGGCTTCGCATGGATCGATGGACCGCGATGAACGTCGGTGACTTCCACGCTGCGACACTGCCGCTTGTCGCGTCTCAGTCCGATGCCGCTGCCGCCGGGCGCGCGTTCGTCGCCGACCGCACGATCGACTGGTCAGCTCCGCGTGGCGATCTCCTGGCGTGGGTCGAGCACTACATCGCGCGTATGAACGTCTCTGCAGGTGAAGAGTCGTGACGCCGCACACCGCGCCACCGTCCACACCGGACGCGCTGGCGCTGAACCCGACGGCGGCGTTGCTGCTGGCGTTGCTGGAGCGGCGTGGCACGTGGGTGTTGTGCAAGGTGTTCGGCGCGTTCGCGTTGTTCCTCACGTTGCATCTGGTGCGGATCCCGCTGGTGCTGCTGGTGCGGGTGCTGGCCGGGGTGATCGGCCGGGTCGACGGTTACACCGCCCGCCAGATCACCACGGCGCCGCCGGGCCCGATCAACCACTACTACGACCCCGTTACCACGATGGCGGGGAGCTGGGAGCGCACACGTGTTCGGACGTAACCACAACCGCGTCTACCGGTCCTATGTGGACGCTTGGCGGGCGGCGGCGTTCGCCGACGCGTCGTATGCGATCCGCCGGAACGTGATCGTGCTGATGGTGCTGATGGCGCTGGATCTGCTGGTGCTCAACGGCTATTGGCTGGTCTACCCGATCCGCGCTGTCGACGTGTTCCTGGTGTGGAACACCTTGGGCTGGCTGAGATTCCGGTCGGACCTCCGGAACGGGCGGATCTTCCCGCCGGAACAACCACAGCCGCCGTTCGGTGGGCCGGATGACGGAAGGGGGTGGCGTCATGGCTGAGCAGACACCGCGGCGCACCCGGCAGGAGACGGCGGTGGCGTGGGCGGCCACGCACGCCGGGGAGCTGGCCGGTGTGGGTGCTCCGCTGATCGGCGGCATGGTGTGGTCGCCGTGGTTGTGCCTGCTCTCGGCCGGGGTGGCCGGGGTGTGGGCGCGGCACGAGGTTCTGCTGGCCCGCCGGGCCCGTGCCGCCCGCCGCGCCGTCGGCGACGGCCGGGTGCCTCGACTGCCCGCCACGGACCACGACGGTGACCGCACCCTGTCCGGCGAGGCCGGGCGGGACGAGACCGCGCCCGGGACCGGGCGGCCGCATCGACGGGAGGTGTCCCGATGAGCTACTTCACCGACCGGGCCGAACAGGCCCGCGAAGACAAGCGGGTCAGGGCGGAGCTGGCGCGCGAGGAGAAGAAACAGGAGTTCGACCAGCGGCTGGCGCTGACCCGGCTCCAGCTGGAGGAGACCCGCAAGGACAAGGCCGAGGACCGCGCCGACCGCAAGGAGAAGCGGGAGGCGCTGTTCGCCGCGGTCAGGAACCTGTGGTCCTGGTGCGGGGCGCACGTGGTGGATCTGCTGATCTACCCGCTGATGCTGGTGTCGGCGGCGCTGACCATCCCCGGTGTCGCGCATTGGGGCGCCGACCATCTCGGCGGGGAGGTCGGGCTGCTGCTGCCGTTGCTGTCGGAGTGGGGGATGGTCGCGTTCTCCGTCGCGGTCCATGTGCAGCGGGTGCGGCACCCGGACCGGCCGGTGTGGGCGTTGCAGCTCGGGGTGCTGGTGTTCTCCGGCTATGGGCTGGTGATCTCGGTGATCCGGGGCATCACGATGCCGGGTGGAAGCCTCGGGATCGGTGTGGTGATGGGGCTGGTGTCGGTCGCCGGGGTGATCGCGCACCAGATCGTCACCGCCGCCCCGCGCCGGTCGGCGGCCGAGAAAGCGTTGCGCCGCACGGCGAAGGAGACCGCGCGGCGGGAGAAGGAGCTGGCCCGCACCAGCCGGGCGGAGAAGGACCGGGTCGAGGCCGCGCGGCGGGCTGCGATCCGCTCCGCCGTGGCGGAGATCGGCCCGGACGGTGCGGCCAGGTTGGTGTTCCAGCCGGGGCTGTTCACCCTCCGGTGGCGTGGTCGGCTGGCCCCGGCGACGGTGCCGAACCTGTCGGTGTCCCCGGCCGGGACGGGCGAGCTGTCGGTGGCCGACGAGGCCACCGCCTACCTCGCCGGGGCGCACTTCCGCCGACTGGAGTCCCGCCCGCCCGGCACCGCCGAGGGCGACTCGGAGCAGGACTCCGCCGGGGTCGCGACCCTCGACCCGGAGCCTGAGCCTGACCTGGGTCCGCGCGCCGACGACCACGACACCGGACCGGACCCGGCCACCGGCCCCGCTCCGAAGCGGCCGTCGGTGGCCCGGCGTCTCACTGGCCGCCGGTCTGCGCGGGCGACGATCCCGGAGCCGAAGCGCCGCACCCCGGAGCAGCTGGCGGCGGCGTTCGAGGCGGCACTGGCCGAACGCCCCGAGGGGTTCGACCCGCTCAACGCCGAGTCCATCCGCCGCACCCTCAAGTGCGGCAAGAAACCGGCCGCCGACCTCAAGGCCGACTACGTCCGCCGGAACGGCGGTGACGCCTAACCACCCTCCCGTACTGACACCGGGCAGGACCGAACCCTCACCTGCCTGGTGCGGGGTCCGGTCCTGCCCTGGTGCTGCACGAGTCCAGCACGAAAGGGCATCTCGCGATGAACCCCACCGACCACGACAACACCCCTGAGTCCACGACCGAATCCACCTCGGCCACCGTGCACGAGTCCACCGCGCCGGTCGGGGAACTGGCCACCGTGCACCCGCTGCGTACCCGCCCGGACCAGCGCGAGTCCAGGCCTGAGTCCACCGGCCCGGTGGTCGAGGGCGAACTGGTCAGCGACGAGGAATACCGGCTGATCACCGACCAGCGCGCGCAGCGCGCCGCCCGCTACGCCGGATACCGCCAGGACCTCACCGCCGTCGCGCACGGCACCGCCGTGGTGGTCCGTGGCGGACAGAAGGTGGTCCGCGCCAAGGGTGCCCCGGCGTTCCGGTTCGTCCGCCGCCACGCCACCTACATCTCCAAGGGCGCCGAGGCCGAACGGCAGCGGCGCAAGGCCGACCGGGGCCAGTTCGACGCCCGCGCCGCCCGCAAGGCCGCGCTCGCCTCCGGGGAGCTGGACCGGGTGGCGGAGCTGAACTCGCAGATCATCGAACAGAAACGCGTCGCGGCCGAAGCCGCCAAGCTGCGGTTCGAGCTGGCGTGGGAGATCACCAAGAAGACCGCGGTCGTGCTGGTGCTGCTGCTGGGGATCTCGCTGGTCCTGGGGCTGCTCAACGGTTTCGGCGGCTGGTTCGGGGACTGGAACCTCACCGACGTGCTGCGCACCATCGGCACCGTCCTGACCACCGGCGCGGCGATCGTGACCTGGTCGGTGCTCAACGCGTGGCTGATCGGTCTGGCGGCGGCCGGGGTGTGGGCGTTCCGCCGCTGGAAGGACGGCGTCAAGCTCGGCGAACAGGTCCTCCCCGAGTCGCTGCGCAGCCGCAGCGCCAGCGTCGCCTACCAGGAATTGAACGAGAAAACGCTGGTCACGGCGTTGGCGAACATCGGCAACACCAAGCTGAACGCCGCGATCAAGGACGGCTGGCCCAACCGGGACACCGACCAGGCGTGGGTGCGGTTCCCGATGCTCGCCGAGGGCGGCAAGGCCTACACCGCCAAGATCCGCCTACCGATGGGAGCGAGCGTGAAGGACGTGAACAAGGCCAAGGATCTGCTGGCGCACAACCTGGGCTGCCGTAGTCAGGAGCTGTTCCTGGACGCGGACGAGGGCGACCCGACCGTGCTGGACCTGTTCCGGCTCGAACCCGGCGTCCTGCGGGAGCCGGTGGACCCGTATCCGCTGCTCACCGAGGGTTCCACGGACTTCTTCACCGGGTTCCCGGTCGGGCAGAGCCCGCGCGGGGCGACGGTGACCACCACGGTCAACGAGCGCAACTTCGTGTTCTCCGGAGCCATGGGATCGGGCAAGACCACGCTGGTCCTGGATCTGCTGGCCGGCGCCGCCCTGGACCCGCTGGTGGACATCGACGTGTTCTGCTTCGCGGAGAACTTCGACTACGACCCGCTGGCCCCGGTGCTGTCCACGTTCCTCAAGGGCGACACCGAGGACAACGTCACCGCCTGCCTGGAACACATCGAGCGCCTCTACGCCGACCTCGCCGTGCGGGGCCGGTTGCTGGAAAAGCACGAGGTCAGGGCCGTGAACCGGGAGGTCGCGGCGAAGGAGCCGGGGTTGCGTCCCCGGATCGTGGTGATCGAGGAGTGCCAGGCGTTCTTCCGGCAGGACAAGCCCGAGGACCGCAAGAAGCTGGTGAACATGCTGGTCAGGTTCTACTCCGCCGCCCGCAAATACGGGATCGTGCTGGTGTTCGCCACCCCGAACCCGTCGGACGCCAGCCTGCCGCGTGACCTGATGGCGGTGACCACGAACAAGGCGTGCGGCGCGATCGGGGACAAGGCCCGCAACAACATCGTCCTCGGGGAGAAAGCCCACGAGAACGGCATCTCCGCGCTCGGGTTGAAGCCCAAGACCAAGGACGCGCTCAACGACTGCGGTACCACCGTGACCGTGGGATTCATGGACACCCCCGGCCTGCTCCGCAGCTTCTACCTCACCCCGGACGACCTGGCCGGGATCGCCGCCCGCGGCGCGGAGATGCGCGGCGGTGCCAGCACTCCCAAGACGCTGGAACCGCAGGTCAGGGACCTGATCGAGGATCTGGCCACCGTCATGACCGGCGACGACCCGGTCAACGCCGGGGACCTGGTCGGCGCGCTGCGCAACCTCGACCCCGGATACAAGCCCTACAAGGAGCTGACCAAGCTCAAGCTCGTCGACGAGCTCAAGAAGCTGGGCATCAAACCGCCGTCGACCGGCAACCTCTACCCGGTCGATCCGATCACTGTGCGTCAACTGTTCGCGGGGCGGGACGAGGTCGCCGCGATCGAGGGCCCGGACGCCTGAGTTACGGCCCCGGCCCGGCCGCCGGACCCCGATTCCGGGGGTTCGGCGGCCGGAAACCGGTCCTGACCTGGGCGATAACTCCGTAACTTTCCGCTGATCAGACCGGGTTACGGGCCGTTTCGGGCGCGAGTTACCGATGTAACTCGCCTCCCCGGCCGTAATCCTCCCCGTAACTCGCGTCATCACCCGCCGCCGCCCGGCAGCGGGCCGTTGTCGACCCCACCAGGGGTCACGCACAGTCACAGATCTGGAGGTTTTGTCATGGGGTTCTTCAGTCCTGCCCGCGATCCGGAAGACCCGGAGCAGCTGGCAACCGCCGCGCACGAGCTCGGTCACGCCTGGGTCTGGAAAGACGCCGGGTTCACCGTCGCCGAGATCCGCTTCACTGGCGACAGCGGCTGGGTGAGCCTCGCCAAGATCCGGGACAAGGACTGGGACCACCAGGTCGCCCGGGAATACGCGATCGGCTGCTGGGGCGGGTTCGAGGCCGAGGACCGGTGGCGGCGTGAACACCGCATGGGCCGCGCGCACCGCGGGAACGCCGCGCACGACATCAAGAACTTCAAGCACGTCACCCGCAAGCTCAAACCCGCGCTGTCGGAAGGAAAAGCACGGTCGATCGCCCGGGACCGTGTCGCCCGCCGCTGGTCGCAAATCGAACGCCTGGCCCCGGCCCTGGTCCGCAACGGCCGCATCTCGATCTGACCGGACTGTCCCCGATCCACCCGGGTTCCGGCCCTACTCCACAGACGTCCGGCGGACCAGCGACCGATGCTCGACGCCCTGCCGGTCCGGCGGAACCCCATCACAGCAAGGGAGTCTCGATGTTTCTGCCCATGCCCGACCTGGCCACCACCGACGCCTACGCCTGCCTCGGAGTGCGGTACCCGGCGGTGATCGTGGACGACGCCGGTCACGTGCTCGCGGTCGGCATCACCCGGCCCGACGTCGCCCGGGATGCGATCGCCGACACCGCCCTCGACATCGGTGTCCCGTTGCCCACCCGGGATGACGCGATGCGGTTCCGGCTGATGTGGTTCACCTACACCCACGCCTGGCGCGAGGACGACCCGGTGATGCGCCGTGCGGTGCCGGGCGAGGACGGCGCCTTCCCGGTGACGGTGTGGCGCGCGGTCGACGTCGACACCGCCCGCGCCGTGCAGGCCACTCACCTTGCCGCGCTGTCCGGCGCGCTGGCGGTGGCCGCGTGATCGCCCGCACGATCGGCACCCTCGCCATCACCGCCGCCGTGCTCGCGGGGACCAGCGGGTGCCTGAACGCGAAAACCCCGTCCAAGATGAAGCCCACGCCGGCCGCCGCCGACACCGGCGGCACATCCCGGACCAACGCCGCCACCACGCGGAAAACACTGGCGGGACTGAAGGTTGCCCTCGAGGACACCGGCAACGTCTACCGGCGGGCGGACTGGCCGCACTGGGAACCGGTCTCGGGTGGCTGCGACGCCCGCGAACACACCCTGAAAACCCAGGGCACCGCGGTCACCACAGGGCCCGGCTGCAAAATCACCGGCGGCCGGTGGATCTCCTCCTACGACGGGATCACCGTCACCACCGCCGGACAGCTCGACGTCGACCACGTCGTCCCGCTCGCCGAAGCCGCCCGCTCCGGCACCCGCACCTGGTCCCGCGCGGACCGCCAGCGCTACGCCAACGACCCGCGTGTGCTGGTCGCCGTCACCGCGACATCGAACCGGTCCAAAGGCGACTCCGACCCCGCGAAGTGGCTGCCCGCCAACGACAAATGCGGCTACATCGCCCGCTGGGTCGAGACGAAGTCTCGCTACCGCATGACCGTCGACCAGGCCGAGCGCGACGCGATCACCGCCGCGCTGCGCCGCTGCTGACCGGGCACGGCGGTGCCAGGCCATGGCCAGCGGCAAACACACGTCGCGCTACAAGGCCACCGACGTCACCGAGTGGCTGCGTGACATCGAGTACGCCGACCCGGCGGCCGCCCGGCAGGCGGGCCGCGTGGTCGCGGCGGCGTGGAACGGCAGCGAGTTCTACGCATCCGCCACCGCGCTGCCGATCGCGCGGTGCCTGCGCGCGTCCCCGGAGATGGCCGGGCCGCTGGACGCGCTGCTGTCCCGCCTCGCCCACCGGTTCGCCGTGCACCTGCACGAGTGCCCGGCGTGGGACCCGAAACCCCACTGGCGGAAGGAGATCCGTGGATGACTGACGCCCACCGCGGCGCGCCGATGAGGACTGACGGGGAGATGCCGATCTTCCCGCTCTGGCGGGCCACGAGTCGATCGTCGCAACGGTTTTCGCAACGGGTTCCGCAACGGCGGCCCGCGACCATCGAGTTGTCCAGATGACACCGACGAAAGGAAGTTACCTGTGCACGGCAATCAAGAAACCCCCGCTCAGGAATGCCTGCGACACCAGCAGAGCATCCACCCGGCCGAGTACGTCGAGTTCTGTGGCCGCTGTGGTCACGCCACCGGCGGCGGCTATGGCCACCTGACCGGGTGGTGCACCGCCGACGGCAGAAAGGAAACCGAGGACCACTTCTGCTGTCCCGGCTCCTGCGAGCTGCGCGACGGCTCCAACATCGACCGGAACGCACCGTGTCACCCGCAGCCACGTGACCTCGCGCGCTGGATCGCCGACACCAACGCGGCATGGGAAAAACGCCGCCGGTAACCGGCACCCACACACATCCACGGACTCGCTCCGGCCGACCTCGACCGGGGCGAGTCCGTCAACCGCGCAGCGCCCGGCCGCGCTACCGCGCCATGTCCCGTTCGCACAAAGGAGATCCGTGGATGAGTGACGCCCACCTCGACGCGCTGATGCGGGCGGCGCTGATGATGGCTGACAGGGGGATACCGGTCTTCCCGCTCTGGCCCGGCACGAAGATCGCCGCCTGGCACCGCCCGGACCGCTGCCCCCGCACCGGGGCCTGCACCAACAGGCACGCGATACCGGAAGACCTCGCCACCCTCGACCCCGACCGCATCCGGTGGCGCTGGAGCGATCAGCCGTGGAACGTCGGTGTCTTCCCCGGCCCGGCCGGGCGGATCGTCGTGGACTGCGACCAGCCCAAGACCGGCGACGGCCCGGACGGCTGGGAACAGCTGCAGGCGCTCGCGGCCGAACGCGGCGGACCACTGCCCGACACCTGGACCGTCACCACACCCAGTGGTGGGCGGCACCTGTGGTTCCGGGTGCCGCTCGGGTGCCGCCTGCGCGGCACCGTCAAACACATCGCCTCCCATGTGGACACCCGATGCTGGGGCACCTACGCCCTCGCACCCGGGTCGACGTTCGAGGGCGGCGCCTACGAACTGTTCGACGACACCGACGAAGCCGAGTTCCCGGGCTGGCTGGTCCAGGCCAACGTCGAACACGCCACCACAGCCATCTCAGGGCGCGGTGAGAAGCCCGTGAAAGCGCCGGACGCCTACGTGGCGGCGGCGCTGCGCGCCGAGACCGACCGCGTCCGCCAGGAACCCCTGGGGCAGCGGAACAAGACGTTGTCCACCGCCGCCTACGCCCTCGGTCAGCTGGTCGGCGCCCGGGTGCTCGACGAGCACCTCGCCCGCACCGAACTCCAGGCCGCGGTCGCCGCCTGGAACACCCCCGAATCGCGGGTGAAAGACCACGGCGTCATCGAAACCAGCCTGCGCGCCGGGAGCCACAACCCCCGCCGTATCAAGGGAAAGGAGGCCGCTTGACCCCCACCCTCATCGCCACCATCGGCCCCGCCGGGGCCGGGAAAACCACCTGGCGCCGCCGCCACGCACCCGCCGGGGCGGTGGTGGTGTCGCTGGACGAGACCCGGGCGGCGCTGTCGCCGTGCGGATGTTCGGCGAACCAGGCCGTCAACGCCGCCGCCGTCGAGGCCGGGACCGCCATCACCCGGGACGTGCTCGCGGCCGGGGGCACCGTCGTCTGGGACGTCACCAGCTACCTCGACACCTTCCGGGCACACCTGCTCGACCTCGCCGCCGACTACGGCGCCCGCACGGTCGGGCTGGTGGTGCTGCCGCCTCTGCTGACCGTCCTGGAACGCAACGCCGGCCGGGACGCCACCGTGTGCCCGCACTGCGGATACGCCCGCCGCGTCCCCGACCCGGTCATCTGGCGAATGCACCACGCCATCACCACCGCCCTGCCGCGCCTGCCCGGCGAGGGATGGCACGAACTGCGGTTCCTCGACCTGCCGCCCTACCTGCGCACCCGCTGAAACCCGTTGCACCACAACGACAAGGGAGTTCCGTCATGGCCGTCATCGTCCACCGCTGTACCTGCGAGCACCTCGACAACGCCCACGCCCCCTCCCCCGACAAAGACGGCAACCGCCGCTGCCACATGGCCGGATGCCGCTGCGTCGACTCCCAGCCCGGCGCCCCGGAGGTCATCCCCACCTGGTCGACGAACGGCAACCCGACCGGGCCCGCGCTGCCGAACCCGGACATCGTCCCGCCCGGCACGATCGACGGACCCGGCATCGGGCGGGCGTGTGACTGCGAGGACTGCCAGGCGCTCTACCGCGTCGAGACCGCACCGGCGGGGGTGAGTGCGTGAACCCGCCGTCCACCACATCCCCGTTCTCCGAGCGGCTCGACGTCCAGGTCCGGCCGGACTTGCTGTCGGATTCGGTGGCCGTGTTCAACTCCACGGGCACGCACCGCTACCTGCTCACCCGCCGATGGGGAGCGGGCGACTCGCTCACTGTGATCATGCTCAACCCCTCGACGGCGGACGCGTTCGCCGACGACCCGACCATCACCCGGATCACGCGATTCGCCCGCCGCGACGGCTACGCGGGGCTGGTGGTGCTCAACCTCTACGGCCTGCGCGCCACCGACCCCGTCGAGCTGGCCCGCGCGGACGACCCGGTCGGGCCGGACAACGACACGATGATCGCCGGATGCACCTGGGACACCTCCCGGCCCGTCCTGGTCGCCTGGGGCGGAATCGCCTACCAGCCCCGGCACCGGGCCCGCACCGCCGCCGTCGTCCACGACCTGACCGGGCGGGGTGTGCCGCTGTGGTGCCTGGGCCGCACCGCCGCCGGGCATCCCCGGCATCCGCTGTATCTGCCCGCCACCGCACCCCTGGGCCCGTGGTGGCTGCCGCCCGGTTCCACGACCACGACCGTTTCGGAGGTAGCACGATGACCTACACGACCTACGACGAATTCGCCGGATTCGGCGGCAGCTCGCAGGGCGCGACCGCGGTGCCGGGCGTGGAGCTGGTGCTGGCGGCCAACCATCTGCCCCTGGCTGTCGAGGTGCACGGGATGAACTTCCCGACGGCGGATCACTACCTCGGGGACATCGCCAAGGCCGACATCACCAAGTTCGCGCGAGTGGACCTGTTCCTGTCCTCGCCGGTGTGTCCGCCGTGGACGGACGCCCGCGGGGTCCGAAGGGACTTCGACAAGGGCACGCAAGGCGTGCTGTTCGACCCCGAGGTGGGTGCGGTGGCCACCGATCCGTCTGTCGTGCGGGCACGGGCGCTGATGGAGGAAGTCCCGCGCTACCTCAAGGCCATGCGGGTCAAAGGCGAACCGGTCCTGGGCGGCGTGGTGGAGAACGTCGTGCAGGTCACCAAGTGGAACGAGTTCGGCCGGTGGCGGAAGGAGATCGAGTCCTACGGCTACCGCACGCGAGTGATCGCGCTGAACGCCATGCACGTCAACGCGCCGGTCTTCGGGCGGATCGCGCAGTCGCGGAACCGGTTCTTCCTCGCGTACTGGCTGGAGTCGTTCGGGCGGAACCCGGACTGGGACAAGTGGTTACGTCCCAAGGCGTACTGCCCGGACTGTGACGAGTGGGTGTCGGCGTTGCAGGTGTTCAAGAAGCCCAGAGCGTTCATGGGTGTCTACGGCATCCGCAACGGCCAGTACGTCTATCGCTGCCCGCGTTCAGCGTGCCGTCACCGGATCGTCGAGCCGCCGGTGGTCGGGGCGGAGACGATCATCGACTGGTCGCTGGACCCGGGGCCGAAGATCGGTGAACGCGCCGAGCACGGCAAGGATCCGCTCGAACCGGCGACGATCGCGCGGATCGAAGCCGGTTTGGCGCGGCACGCCCGGCCGATGCTGGCCCCGGCCGGGGGCACCTGGCGCGAACACGCCACCCCTCTCGACGTACCGATGCCCACCCGCACCACCCGCGAGACCGACGGCCTGGTGGTGCCACCGCTACTGGTCCCGGTCGCCAAACGCGCCGGGGTCAACATGGCCTCCACCATCGAAGAACCGATGCGGACGCAGACCACGCGCCGCGAGGTCGCCATGGTGATGCCGCCATTCATCTCCCTGATGCGCGGCGGCGGATCCAAGCAGACCGCCTACCCGGTGACGGGGCCGATTCCGACCGTGTCCGCGCAGGGCAACCACCACGGCCTGGTCGGCCCGCCGGCCGATCCGTCGATGCTGCTCGCCTACTACAGCAACGGCGGCCTGTCCCCGGTGTCGGAACCAGTCGGGACGCTCACCACCCGCGACCGGTACGCCGTCGTCGGCGGCGACACCCCGCCGGTGGAGCAGTGCACGTTCCGGATGCTGTCGGCGAAGGAAGTCGGGCGCGGGATGGGGTTCCGGCCCGACTACCGCATCAAGGACGGCATCAGCAAACGTGACGAGGTCCGCGGCTACGGCAACGCCGTCCCGCCCGGCATGGAAGAAGTGATCGTCTCCGCCCTGGTGGAGACCTTCTCCGGGGAGTCCCTGGAACCCGCCGCGTGACCCGGCGGACGCACCACCCGCACGACCGAAGGAGGCCCCATGTCCAGCACGCCCGACACCACGCCGCACAACGGCACGTCATTGTGGCCGGTCGGCGACGACGGTCGGCGGATCGTGCGGATCGGTGAGGACCCGGACGCCATCCGGGTCCTCACCCGCGCCCTGGACGCGCGGATCATCCCCGGCACCTACGTCAGCGACGGCGCCCCCGTGGTCGTCGAGGAGATCTCCGGGGCCGCCGGGCCGGAATCGGCCGACGAGGACGTGGCGCTGCCGCTGACCGCGTCTGTGCTCAAACCGTCGCTGCTGGCCGCGCTGCTGGCCGAACACGCCACCGTGTCCGGGGTGAAGAACGGGAAACCGGCGGAGGTCAGCCCGCCGGGCCCGGTGCTGTCCGCGGTGCTCGCCCGCCGCGCGTGGCCGGGGCTGCCGGTGCTGCGCAGGATCATCTCCACACCGGTCCTGCGCCCAGACGGAACTTTGCTGCAAACGCCCGGCTACGACGAACGCACCGGGTTCTACCTCGCGGGCAACACCCACCTCGCGCCGATCCCGGACCACCCCACGCCGGACGAGGTCGCCGCCGCGCGGGAGTTCCTACTGGAGCGGTTCCTGCGGGACTTCCCGTGGCGTGACCCGGCTGCCGACCGCGCGAACTACCTCGCGCTGCTGGTGACGCCGCTGATCCGGCCGTTCACCCGCGCGCTGTCACCGTTCGGGCTGATCGAGGCGTCCATGCCCGGCTCGGGGAAAACGATCCTGACCGGATGCGTGGGGCTGCTGGTCGGGCAGACCGTGCAGACCTGGAACGAATCGGAGGACGAACTCCGGAAGACGATCACCACCGTCCTAGCCGACGATCACGGCGTGATCGTGTTCGACAACCTGGAGGAAGGGACGGTGGTCAACTCCGCCGTACTCGCTCGACTGATGACCGAACGAACCTGGGCGGACCGAAAGTTGGGCACCAACAGCAACGCCAGATTCACCAACGACCGGCTGTGGCTAGCAACGGGGAACAACCTCCGCACCGGCGGCGACATGGCATCGAGGACCGTCTGGGTGCGGCTCGACCCGGACTGCCCCCGCCCGGAGGCCCGGACCGGGTTCACGATCCCGAACCTCGATTCCTGGATCCTCGACCCGCGCAACCGCGCCACCGTGCTGCGGCACATCCTGATCCTGATCCTCGACTGGACCAGCCACGGCGCCCCACTCGCCTCCGGGGCGATTCCGCAGATGCGGCAATTCACCACATGGGCCAAGCAACTGGGCGGGTTCCTTGAACACCACGGGATCACGGGGTTTCTGGCGAACGCAGACACCGTGCGTGGGCTGGACGACGACAACGCCGAATGGCGCTCGTTCCTTCATGCCTGGCGCGACGTCCACGGCGACAGCCGCATCACCGCGCAACAGCTTCGGGTGTCCGGCGAACCCACCGCGGGCACCGACCCCTGGGCCGGGACGTTCCCGACCAACCCGGCCGGGAAGCCCGTCACGACCAAGTCCCTGGGCAGGAAGCTGGCAGGACATGTCGACCGCTGGCACACCGACATCGTGTTACGCAGCGCGATCGACAGCCACCACAACTGCCGAACCTACTGGGTCGAGGAAGCAGCCTCCTAGGAATCCCGGGGAAAGAAACCCGCAAACCCGCAAACCCGCAGAACGAACTCTGACCAGGAAAAACACCACGCGGGTTTAAATGATCATGGGCTCTTCCAAACCCGCAAACCCGCGGCTTTGCGGGTTTGCGGGTTAGCGCTCGACAGGTAAACCCGCACGCATACATGCAGGTCAGACACCATATTGCGGGTTTGCGGGTTTGCGGGTTTGGTTTCAGCCCCCGCACCCCAACCCGCCGTCCACCACCTGCCAGCACCCAGCCAACCCGCTACCCAACGTCACGCCGACCAGGTCGCCGGACCACCACCAGCGGCCTGGTCCGGCATGTCCACACGAAAGGACCACCGCCATGCCTTCCACGCCTCACAGGACGAACCGCGCGTCGCGATCGCGTCAGCAGATCACTACGTCGGTGGTCGACGACGAACACCTGACCATCAAAGAGGTCTGTGCCCTGCTGAAAATCGCCCGTTCGACGTTCAGTCAGTGGCGCGACAGGGGCGAGGCTCCGCCGTGCATTCGACTTCCCAACAACTCAGTCCGCGTTTCTCGCTCGGCCCTGAATCGCTGGCTCAGCTCCCGACTGGAGGCCGCATGACAGATCAGGTGTCGTACGACGTGAAGATCTGGGCACTGAAATCCCGTCGACACAGGAGCGGGAAAGTCTCCTATCGGGTGCGCTGGACGGTGGACGGCCGGGAGTTCGGCGAGCCGTTCCGCACGTTCAAGCTGGCCGACAACTACCGCAACGATCTCATTGCCGCCGCGAAAGTCGGTGAGGGCTTTCTCGTCGACGAGCCTGGACTGCCGACATCGATGATCCGCAAGGAGGTCTCGAAGCTCTCCGTCTTCGATCTGGCCTGCGCGTACATCGATATGAAGTGGCCGGACGCATCGCCGAAGTACAGACGATCGCTGGCCAGTTCCATGACCGGCATCACAGTGTCGATGCTGCAAGAGGAGATCAACGTGGACGGAAAAGTGCTCCGGAAGGCACTAACGCAGGCGTTCAACACGACGTTGAGAACCGAAGGGCTTCCGCCCGATGTTGCCGCGGTGCTTGACGACGTCGCGGTTGCATCTCGACGTGCGGACGAATTCGCGAAACCGGACGTACTGCGCTTCGTTCTCAGCGGGATCGATCGCAACATCAACGGCTCGAAGGCGGCGCCGGCCACCGTCAGGATTCGACGAGTGGCTCTGCGAGACCTGCTCGATTTCGCCGTAGAGCGAGAAGTCTTCGACGCGAACCCACTGGAGGAGATCAAAGTCAAGAAGCGCAGCTACGAGATCCAAGAGGTCGACCCGGGCGTGGTCGTAAACGAAATCCAGGGCCGGATGTTGCTCGACGCGGTGCGCGAGACCCATCCGGAGCTGGTCGCGTTCTTCGCGCTGATGTACTTCGCGGGCCTCCGCCCCGAGGAAGCCGCCAATCTCAAGAGGGCGAACCTGCCATTGCCGCTGGAGGGGGCGGGATGGCTCAAGCTGGAGGGGGCCCGCCCCGAGGTTGGCGGGGAGTGGACTGATTCCGGTGAGGCATCCGAAGCGGGGCCGCTCAAGCACCGAAACGTGGGAGCAAGCCGGCGAGTCCCTTGTACGTCGGAACTGACCGCGCTGTTGCACGCGCATCTGGTGATCTTCGGCACCGCGCCGGACGGCCGTCTGTTTCGTGGCGTGCGTGACGGTGGGCGGCTGAGCAGCTCGGTCTACGGACGTGCATGGGCAGCCGCTCGCGCGGCGGTGTTCACGCCCGAGGTGGCCGCTGGTCCGCTCGGCAAACGACCGTACGACCTTCGTCACGCGGCCGTGTCGACGTGGCTCAACAACGACGTGGAACCCACCCAGGTCGCGAAGTGGGCCGGGCACAGCCTGGCAGTGCTCCTGCGCGTCTACGCCAAGTGCCGATCAGGTGGGGAGGTGACGGCCCTGCAGAAGCTCGAACGTGCCTACAGCAGGACCTGAGACGGCATAGGGGAGCCGCGCCCGTAATGCGCCCGTGGATGGGCCTGCAAACCCGGCCACAGCCGTACACAGCCGGACATAACAAGATCGGCCCCCTGACCTGGTTTCCCAGGTCAGGGGGCCGATCTTGCTGGTGTGGCGAGTGAGGGATTCGAACCCCCGAAGGCAGTGCCGTCTGATTTACAGTCAGATCCCTTTGGCCGCTCGGGCAACTCGCCGTGGCCGGGCGAGCCCGGCCGAGACGAAAGAATACCCAATGCCGTGGCGGGCCGGTCAACCGGGTTCCGCAGGGCTAGGGTGGAAGCTCCTGACAAGCGAGTACGAGGTGTGAGAACACGTGGCGGATCCCTCTTTCGACGTGGTGAGCAAGGTCGATCGCCAGGAGGTGGACAACGCCCTGAACCAGGCCAGCAAGGAACTCGGTACACGGTTCGACTTCCGGGGTACCGGGACCAAGATCGACTGGTCCGGTGAGGAAGCGATCGCGATCGAGTCCGAGACCGAGGAGCGGGCGCTGGCGGCGGTCGAGGTGTTCAAGGAGAAGCTGATCAAGCGCGGCATCTCCCTGAAGGCCTTCGAGGCGGACGAGCCGGCACTGTCCGGCAAGATCTACAAGGTGAGCGGCAAGATCCTGCAGGGGATCGCGTCGGACAAGGCGAAGCAGATCGCCAAGTTCATCCGGGACGAGGGCCCGAAGGGCGTCCAGGCGCAGATCCAGGGTGACCAGCTGCGGGTCTCCGGCAAGAAGAAGGACCAGCTGCAGGACGTGATCGCCTTGCTCAAGGGCAAGGACTTCGAGATCGCGCTGCAGTTCACGAACTACCGCTGATCCCGGCGGGGAAGGCCACCTTCGAGCGCTTCGAAGGTGGCCTTCGTCATACCTAGGACGCCGTGATCGTCCAGGTCCCGTCGCCTTCGATGGACACGAACGCGGGGCCGGACACGGGGATGTCGCCCGTGTAGTCGCCGAGCTGGTTCACGGGGAGATCCGAGTAGTCGCCACTGTGCACCCACACCGCGACGCGGCCGCTCTTCTTGGTGGTGAGCTTGACCGACGAGGCGGAGCCGGGCACGGAGAGGACGACCTCGCTCTTGCCCGAGAGGGTCTTGCCCGGCTCCAGGACGGGCAGGCCGCTTTCGTCGGTGATGGTCAGCGTCCAGGCGGCGTTGGCCTTGACGGTGAACGTCTTCGCCTGGTGGCCGGGCATGTCGTTGATCCACTGCGTGCCCTTGTACGGGCCGCTGTCGTTGACGATCAGCTCGTTCTCGGTGTTGACCGCGACGTGCCCGGAACACTTCGGACAGTCGAAGGTCACGAAACCCAGGCGCCTCGGCCAGGTCGTGGGGACCGACGCGTTCCCCTTGCCCGAGTGGCTCTCCGGCGGCTGAGGTGCGGGTGGCGGGGTGGTGGTGGCCGTCGGCGGCCGCGTCGGCACTCCCGAAGGGGCGTGGAGTCCATCGTGAGCGGCGGCTCGCGGGACGACGCGGCCGGTGTTCGCCGCCGGCGAGCAGGCCACCAGGCCGACGGTCAACAGCACGGCGCCCGAGGCCGCGCACAAGCGCCTGATCACGTGTTCCCCCAAATCGAGCAGTCCTAGGAACTTCGCCGACCGATAGCCCAGCGTTACCGGGCAACCCGGCCGGGCGATTCAGGCCACTCTGGCGTGGGTTTCTGCCGCGACGCCTTCGCGGCAGTCCGAAAAGGACGGACGCACATGGTGTAATCCGGCGCTCGCGTTCGAGGAAGGTCACGATGAAGCGCCGTCTCCGCACCGCACTCGCCCTAGCGTTGTCACTCACCGTGATCGCGTCGTCGTTCACGTCCGCGCAGGCCGCCGAGCGGCAACAGCTCGTGCCGGGCTACGGCTCGTACCCGCGACTCATCCGCCTCGAGCATTCCCCGATCGGCCGGGGTCGCATCCTCGCGTCGCTGACCAGCGAAGACGGCGGCGGCAAGTTCACCCCGATCATGGAAAGCACCGACGAGGGCCAGACCTTCCACAAGGTCGGCGAGGTCCGCGACCGCGACGGCCGCTACGGCATGTGCTGCGGAACGCTGTACGAGCTGCCGCAGCGTGTCGGCAGGCTCCGCCCCGGCACCCTGCTGTGGGCCGCGAGTTACCGCCAGGACGCCGGTCCGCAGCGCCGGATCGGCATCAAGATCTGGTACAGCCGGGACGCCGGCCGCAGCTGGTCCTTCCTGTCCGAAGCCGCCCGTTCGCACAACCACGACGGCATCTGGGAACCCGAGTTCGTCGTCGACGCCGGTGGCACATTGTGGCTGCACTACGCCGACGAAACCGAGGCGCCGCAGTTCGCGCAGGTGATGAACCGGGTCGCGTCCACCGACGGGCTGAACTGGGGCACCAAGCAGCGCACGATGGCCATCCCGCCGCATCGGGTGCGACCGGGGATGCCGATCATCCGCCGCCTGCCCGACGGCCGGTATTACCTGGCCTACGAGATCTGCAACTTTCGCGACCGCTTCTGCGACCCGTACTTCAAGATCTCCTCCGACGGCGCCAACTGGGGCGATCCGCTCGATCCCGGCACCCGCGTCGACACCGCCAACGGCAACCACTTCCAGCACGCGCAGACGATCACGCTGTTCCCCGGCGGCCCCAACGGCGTTCGGCTGGTGATGGTCGGGCAGATCTACACCAACGCCGCCGGCGTCCCGCAGGACAAGAACGGCCGGGTCCTGCTCGCCAACGACCACTTCGGCGCCGGGCACTGGTACGAGCTGCCCGCGCCGCTGCACATCGTCGGCATCCACGACAACTTCTGCCCCAACTACAGCTCGACGTTGCTGCCGGTCGACGGCGGGAAGAACGTGCTGCAGATCTCCACTGAATACAACGCCGGCTGCAAGGCCTACTTCGCGAAGGGACCTGCTTTCTGAGCACCACCCGGTAGTGTGAGCCGTTGACGGACGGCTACGAAGCGGGGGCTGAGGATGAAGGGCATCGTGCTGGCGGGGGGCAGCGGGACGCGGCTGCATCCCATCACCCAGGCCATCTCGAAACAGCTGCTGCCGGTCTACGACAAACCGATGATCTACTACCCGATCTCGGTGCTGATGTTCGCCGGGATCCGCGAGATCCTGATCATCTCGACGCCCGCCGACCTGCCGAACTTCCGGAAGCTCCTCGGCGACGGCAGCCAATTCGGGCTCAGCTTCAGCTACGCCGAGCAGGCCGCCCCCAACGGGCTGGCCGAAGCGTTCATCATCGGCGCGGACTTCGTCGGCGACGACGAGGTCGCGCTCGTGCTCGGCGACAACATCTTCTACGGCCAGGGTTTTTCCAGCAGGCTGCAGGCCGCCGCGACCTCGCTCGACGGCTGCGTGCTGTTCGGCTACCCGGTCAAGGACCCGCAGCGGTACGGCGTCGGCGAGATCGACGCGGACGGCAAGCTCCTCTCCATCGAGGAGAAGCCCGCCAAGCCGAAGTCGAACAAGGCCATCACCGGCCTGTACTTCTACGACAACCAGGTCCTCGAGATCGCCCGCGACCTCAAGCCGTCGCCGCGCGGCGAACTGGAGATCACCGACGTCAACCTCGCCTATCTCCAGCAGGATCGCGCCACCCTGGTCGACCTCGGCCGCGGTTTCGCCTGGCTCGACACCGGCACGCACGACTCGCTGCTGGAAGCGGGCCAGTTCGTGCAGGTCCTCGAGCACCGGACGGGCGTCCGGATCGCCTGCCTCGAAGAGGTCGCGCTGCGGATGGGCTTCATCGACGCCGACCAGTGCTTCGCGCTCGGCGCCAAGCTGGCGAAGTCCGGCTACGGCGAATATCTGATGAACGTCGCGCGCACCCAAGGCGCTACCGGCTGAACAGGTGCTCCCGCAGGGTGTCTCCGGTGTAGTCGGTCCGGAAGACGCCCAGTTCCTGCAGCCGCGGGACGACGTCGTCGACGAACGCGTCGAGGCCGCCCGGGGTCAAGTACGGCACCAGCACGAACCCGTCGGCGGCGTCGCTCTGGACGTACTCGTCGATCGACTCCGCGACCTGCCGGGCGGTGCCGACGAACTGCTGGCGGGCGGTCACCTCGATGACCAGTTCGCGGATCGAGAGCTTCTTCTCCTCCGCGATCGCCCGCCATTTCGCGGCCACGGAGAGGGGATCCTTCTCATGCCGCACCCGGCCCCAGGTGAGCGGTTCGGCGTCGGGATCCGGGTCGATCCCGGGGAGCGGGCCGTCGGCGTCGTAGGCGGAGAGGTCGCGGCTCCAGACCTGTTCCAGGAACTGGATCGCGGTCGCCGGACGCACCTGCCGGTAGCGGATCTCGCGCGCGTGCTCGTGCGCCTCCTCCTCGGTGTCGCCGAGGACGAACGTCGCGGCAGGCATGATCAGCAGGTCGCCGGGCTCGCGGCCGTAGGCGGGCAGGCGCCGCTTGACGTCGGCGAAGAACTCCTTGCCGCTCTCCAGCGAACCGTGGCGGCTGAAGATGACGTCGGCGGTCTTGGCGGCGAATTCCCTGCCCTCGTCGGAATCCCCGGCCTGGATGACGATCGGTTGTCCCTGCGGTGTCCGCGGGACGGTGAACTCGCCGCGGATGTCGAACTGGAGTCCACTGTGGACAAAACGGTCGATGCCGCGGGCGAAGACGCCGTTCGCCTTGTCCCCCACCAGCGCGTCCGGCGCCCAGCTGTCCCAGAGTTCCCGGACGGTGGCGAGGAACTCCTCGGCGCGACGGTAGCGATCCTCGCGGTCGAGGAAACCGCCTCGCCGGAAGTTCTGGCCGGTCCACGCGTCGGGCGAGGTGACGACGTTCCACGCGGCGCGGCCGCCGGAGAGGTGGTCGATGCTCGCGACCTGCCTGGCGACCTCGTACGGCTCGTTGAAGGTCGAAGACAGCGTTCCCGCGAGTCCGAGCCGGGTGGTGACGGCGGAGAGCGCGGCCAGCACGGTGGTGGTGTTCGGGCGGCCGACGACGTCGGAATCGAGGATCTTGCCCGCGTGCTCGCGCAGGCGCAGCCCTTCGGCGAGGAACAGGAAGTCGAACTTGCCCCGCTCCGCCGTACGCGCGAGGTGCTCGAAGGACGAAAAGTCGATTTGGCTACCCGAGCGCGGGTCGCTCCACACGGTCGTGTTGTTGACGCCGGGGAAGTGTGCGGCGAGTTTGACCTGTTTGGGCATCTGTCACGCCTCCGCGTACTGGTTGGCGGCGACCCCGAGGCCGAGATGGTCGCGCAGGGTGGGGCCGGTGTACTCCGACCGGAACACGCCCGCGGCCTGGAGTGCGGGGACCGTGCCCTCGGTGAAGAGCGCGAGGTCGTCGGGCAGGACGGCGGGCCGGAGATGGAAGCCGTCGAGGCCGCTCGACTCCGCGATGCGGGGTAGCTCGGCCGCGAGGTCGGCCGGGGTGCCGGTGAAGCTGAGCCCGCCGGGCGGGAAGGGCGCGTAGGCCTCCAGCGCGCGACGGCGGTCGATGGCCGCCTGCTCGGTCTCGGCGAGCACGATCGAAAGTCCGGCCAGGAGTTTGGCGTCCGGGAACCGCTCGCGGGCGTCGCGGATCTCGTCGACCAGGACGACGTCGGCGCCATGCGCGTACGGCGAGTCGCCGTAAACCGCGACGACGGGATGGCCCTGTGGTGGTCGCGGCGTGATCGAAGGTCCCTTGATGCTGAAGAAGCGGCCTTCGAAGTCGACGTAGTGGAGCTTCTCGCGGTCGATGAAGCGGCCGGTCCGCTCGTCGCGGATGATCGCGTCGTCCTCCCAGCTGTCCCAGAGGCGCGCGATGACGTCGACGACCTCGGCGTTCTCCGCTTCGGCGTCCACCTCGGACGGCAGCGTGCGCCTGCCGAAGTGCGCGGCCTCGGCTTCGGTGCGCGAGGGAACCGCGAGGACGCCGGCGCGGCCGCGGCTCGCGAAGTCGAGCGACGCGACGGCGGTCGAGACGTGGAAGGGCTCGGTGTGCGTGGTGGTGACCGTCGGGATCAGGCCGATCCCGCTGGTCACGGGGGCTATCGCGGCGAAGGTCAGCAGCGCGTCGAGCCTGCCGCGGACGACCTCCTCGCCGCCGGGCTGAAGCGCGAGGGAGTCGTCGAGGGTGACGAAGTCGAGCGAAGCGGCTTCGGCGAGCTTCGCGTGGGTGAGGTAGTGGGCGGCGGTGAACAAGGCGGCCGGGCGGACGTCGGAGACCCGCCAGGCGGCGGGATGCTGCCCGGCCCCGTCGAGCGCGACCCCGAGGTGCAACTGCGGTGCGGAACCCATGCCCGGGGAACTCGCCCGACCAGGCCCCGATTCCCCCTCCCACGACGTGAGACGTCGCCTTTAGCGGGCTAAACGCGACCCGCACGCACCCGCACACCCACGCAGACACGTCGCCTTTAGCGGGCTAAACGCGATCCGCACGCACCCGCACACCCACGCAGGCGGGTCGCCTTTAGCGGGCTAAACGCGACCTGGGCGACGCGGCGCGTTTAGCGGGCTAAACGCGATCTGGCTGGTCAGAGGGGGCGGCGGGCCATTTCTTCGAGGCGGCGGATGCGTTCGTCCATCGGCGGGTGGGTGGAGAAGAGCTTCGAGAGGCCTTCGCCCGGCCGGAACGGGTTCGCGATCATGAGGTGCGACTGCGAGACCAGCTTCGGCTCCGGCACGAGCGGCGCCGCGCGCGTCCCCTGGTCGAGTTTCCGCAGCGCCGACGCCAGGCCCAGGGGGTCACCGGTGAGTTCCGCGCCCGACGCGTCGGCCTGGTACTCCCGCGAGCGGCTGACGCCGAGCTTCACGATGGCGGCCGCGATCGGCCCGATCAGCACCAGCAGCAGCGCGACCAGCGGGCTGTCGCCGTCCTCGCGGTCGCTGCCGCCGAAGACGCTCGCGAACATCGCGATGTTGGCGATCACGCTGACCACGCTCGCCAGCGCGCCCGCGACACACGAAATGAGGATGTCCCGGTTGTAGACGTGCGACAGTTCGTGCCCGAGCACCGCCCGCAGTTCACGCTCGTCGAGCAGGCCGAGGATCCCGGTGGTGCAGCACACCGCCGCGTGCCGGGGGCTGCGGCCGGTGGCGAACGCGTTCGGGGCCTGGGTGGGGCTGAGGTACAACCGCGGCATCGGCTGACGCGCCGTGGTCGCCAGTTCACGCACGATCCGGTACATCGCCGGGTACTCCGCCTCGGACACCGGCCGGGCGCGCATGGCGCGCAGGGCGAGCTTGTCGGAGTTGAAATAGGCGTAGGCGTTGACGCCGAGCGCCACCACCAGGCCGATGACCAGCGCGCCGCGCCCGAAGAAACCGCTGATCCCGACGATGAGCGCGGACAGCACGCCGAGCAGGACGACCGTCTTCAGTCCGTTCTGGTGTTTGTGCACGGCGTCCTGCTCCTTTCGTTCTCCGAGTATTCAAGCGAGGGGGTTACTCACCGGAAACAACGCGATCGGGGGACGCGAAGTTCCTTCGCCCGGACGAACAGCGGGTTATCGTCAGATCCCGGAACGATCATGGGGAGGCGCCTGTGCGAGGACCCGAACTGAGCCGCCGAGCCCTGCTCACGCTGGCCGCGGCCGGGGTTTCAGCGGTCGCCTTCGCCCCGGCGGCCAGAGCCGAAAAGGTCATCCTGATCGAGGTCGGCGGCACCCCGGAGGCGGTCGCGGTGAATTCCGTCACCGGTTTCGCCTACGTCTCGGACCCCTCCACCGGCACGATCGTCGTCCTCGACTCGCGGACCGGCACCGTCGGCGCGGTGATCCCGGTCGGCGGCGAGCCCGCGGGCCTGGCCGTGGACACCGTGACCAACCGGGTCTTCGTCACCAACCCTCCCGCCGGGACCGTCCTGGTGATCGACGGGCTGACCAACGACGTGGTCAGCGTGGTGCCCGCCGGGCCGGGGGCGTCGAGTGTCGACGTCGACGAGCAGGCGAACCGGATCTACGCGGTCAGTGACGTCACCGGCGTCCTCGCCGTCCTCGACGGCGTCGGCTGCCGTCTGCTGAAGCTGGTGCCAGGGCCGACGCCTGGCCTGTCCTCGATCGCGGTGGACAGCGGCCGCAAGCTCGCGCACTGCACCAGCACGCGCACGGATTCGCTCGAGATCTTCGACATCGGCGCGGAGAAGTTCACCGACGGTGTCAAGGTCGGCAAGTCACCGACCGGGGTCACCGTGCATCGCGGCAGCGGGACGGTGTTCGTGGCGAATTCGGCGATCCATCATCTGTCCGTCGTGGACGCGAGCGCCCGCAAGGAAAAGGCGACGGTGCTGCTGCGCTCCGAATCGTCGGCGGTCGCGATCCACCAGGGCACGAACACCGTGTACACCAACGGTGGGGCCAACGGGATCGCCCGGATCGACGGCGTGACCAACCTGCTCACCGGTGACCTGTCACTCGGCGTGAACCCCGGCGCGGTCGCGATCGACCAGCGCTTCAAAGCCGTGTACGTGACGGATCCCTTACACGGCAAGGTTTCCCTGATCCGGGATTTCTGAGTGGCATGATGGCCGGGTGAGCGAGTACGAACTGCGCGGCGGACTGCAACCGGACGTGTCGGCGGTGGCCGCCGTACTGGCGCACCACGGTGTCGAAGGGCCGGACGGGAAGGCGCCCAGTGAGGCGTTGCTGTTCGCCGCGTCCGGCGGGATCGGGGCCGGTTACCTCCTGTGGGACTTCGCGCACGAATCGACCTCGGCGATCGTGTTCGGTTTCCGTGCGCGGTGGCAGTATCCGCAGGACTGGCTGAAGTCCACGGTGGACAGACTTGGGCTTCGGGCGGGCATCCACACCACCGGCGGCAAACGCGCCGCCGCGAAACGGCTCACAGCCGACCTCGGCGCGGGGCGGCCGGTGATCGTCCTCCCCGATCGCGAGTCGCTCGGCTACTGGCAGCTGCCGCCGGAGCTGTCCGGCGCCGGCGGGCATTTCGTCGTCGCGTATGGCGAAGAGGACGGCCGGGTGCTCGTCGACGACCGGAACCTCGCCCCGCTGACGGTCGGCCGGAAGACCTTCGACCTCGCTCGCGACCGTGTCGGCTCGTACAAGAACCTGCTCGCGACGATCGAGCCCGGCGAGGTCTCCGACTGGCGGACGGCCGTCCGCGAGGGGCTGACGGACTGCGCGCGGAACCTCTCGGCGCCGTCGAAATCGTTCTCGCTGCCCGCCTGGGAGCGCTGGGCGAAGGGAATGACCGACGAACGCGACCCCAAGGGCTGGCCGCGCGCGTTCAGCGAGCGACGCGGCCTCTTCGGGGCGCTGCTCACCGTCTGGGAGAGCGTCACCCCGGCGGGGATGGCGGGCGGGCATCTGCGCGGGCTGTTCGCCGACGCGCTCACGGAGGCCTCAGGTCTGCTCGACCTCCCGGCATTGGCCGAACAGGCCTCGACCTGGCGCGGGATCGGCGAGCGCTGGGCGGAACTGGCCGAGGCCGCCCTCCCGGCGTCGAACGCCGAGTTCGCCTGGGTGCGCGGGCTGGTCAGCGCGGTCTCGGCGGGTGTCCGTGAGGGCGACGCCGGGCAGGACGCGGCCGCGGCGGCCGGTGCGGAGCTGTGGAAGCTACGCGCGCACTACAACGACGAAATGCCGTTCACCGACGTCGAGGTCGGTGATCTCTTCAGCACGATGGGCGAGCTGCTCCGGGACATCCACACCGCCGAGACCACCGCGATCCGCGAGCTTTCCGAAGCCCTGATGGAGTGAACCCGGCCCGGCGTCCGTTGCGCCGCGCGGCCGGATCACCACGCGATCGTTCAAGATCCACTTCGTGCACGCACATCCGCTGGGGACGACCAGTGCGCGTCCCGCTCCCGAGATCCACCTGTACCGCCATCGCCTGCGTGTCACCGACCTGGACTATCTCGGCTACGTCGGGAACGTCCGGCTGCTGGACTACTTCCAGGAAGCCCAGATCGCGATGCTCGACCCGCTCCGTGAGCGCGTTCTCCGGCCGAAGGGACCGACCTATCTGATCGCCAAGCACAACGTCAGTTACGTGCGGCGGCTGGCGTTCCGCGACCATCCGGTCGAAGTGGAGACCGTGGTCGGCAGGATCGGGACCTGCGACATCGTGCTGAACAGCAGGCTGCGTGACGAGAGGGCGGTCTACGCGCGCTGCCGGACCATCTGGGTCGCGTGCACCTTGCCCGAAGGCAGCGCCCGGCGTCTCGACGCGGAGGAACGCGCGCGGCTGACCCGGTTCAGCGGGGTGATCGACGAGCTTCCCTCCGCGCGCTGAGCAAGCCCCGGAGCGGAATTGTTTTTAACCGTTTATGCTCCATTTCCCTCAGCCGGTAAATCGCGGCTGGGCCGTTCAGTGGCTGATCGAAACGCTTTTCGGCGGGTACCTTCGAAAGACCTCTCCCCTGCAGAGATCCCCGGAGGTATTTCATGCCACGGCCGAAGTCTGTCCGCATTCTCGCACCCTTGGTCGGCGCGCTTCTCCTGACGAGCGGAGTGGCCGTCGCCGCTCCCGCCGGGGAGGACCCGCAATTCATCCGCCTGGCCAGCAGGACCTTCGATCCGCTCGACCAGCGGATCGCGTTTAGCCCGCTAAACGCGGGTCAGCGGGGTACCGCGAGCCGGGACTGGCGGGGCGCCTACCTGCTCCAGGTCCGTGGCGCGCTGACCGACGCGCAGCGCGAGCGATTGCGCGCGCTCGGCGTGCGAATCGGGACCTACATTCCCGATTTCGCGTACGTGGTCCGCCTGAAGCCGGAGAACAGGGAATCGGTCGCGAAATTGAATTTCGTCCGCTGGATCGGTGAATACCGGCCGGACGACAAGGTGGAGCCATCGGCATTCTCGGCGAGCGGCACGGGGAGCTATCTGGTGACGCTGGTCGAATCCGACGCACGGGATCAGCGCGCGGTCGCCGAGCGGATCCTGCGGCTCGGCGGCGGCATCGAGGCGATCTCGCAGAGCGGGCAGCACATCGTCGCGACGCTCGGCTCCGGTCTCCTCGCCGCGGTGGCGCAGGGTGCCGAGGTGCTCGCGGTCGGCGCGATCACCGCGCCCGAAACCGACATGGCCAACGCACGCGAAAGCGGGGGCGCGAACTACCTCGAGAGCGTCGGCGGCTACCGCGGCCAGGGCGTACGCGGTGAGGTGATGGACGGCGGGCTGCGCGTCACCCACCAGGAGTTCAAGGCCCGGCCGACGGTGCTGCACGGTTCGAACTCGACCAGCACCAGCCACGGCACTTCGACCTACGGCGAGATCTTCGCCTCCGGGGTGAGCGCGCCACAACGCGGCCTGTTGCCCGAGGCCCAGGGCATCTTCGCCACCTATGACAAGCCTGACCGCTACGCCCACACCAAGGAGCTGGTCGACCCGGCGGGCAAGTATCGCGCGGTCTTCCAGAGCAACAGCTGGGGTGGCGGGCTGACGACGGCGTACAACTCGGTTTCGGCCGAGCTCGACAAGATCGTTTTCGACCATGACCTGCTGATCTGCCAGTCGCAGAGCAACGCGGGGACCCAGCAGTCGAGGCCACAGGCCTGGTCGAAGAACGTGCTCTCGGTCGGCGGGCAGTACCACTACAACACGCTGGGCCGCACCGACGACAAGTGGAACGGCGGCGCCAGTATCGGCCCGGCCGCCGACGGGCGGATCAAGCCGGAGCTGTCGAACTACTACGACCGGATCGACACGACGTCGTCCACCAGTGACACCTCGTACACGACCTCGTTCGGCGGTACGAGCGGGGCGACCCCGATCACCTGCGGAAACGCCGGTCTGCTGTTCCAGATGTGGGCCGACGGCGTCTTCGACGGCGGCCCCGGCAAGGCCCGTGACGTCTTCGCGAGCCGCCCGCACGCCGCGACCGCGAAGGCACTGCTGATCAACGGGGCCGACCAGTTCGCCTTCAGCGGCACCTCGCACGACATGACCCGCACGCATCAGGGCTGGGGTACCGCGAACGTGCGCTACCTGCACGAACAGGCCAAGGCGAACGGATGGAAACTGCCGGTGCTGGTCAACGAGACGGATCTGCTGGCCACCGGGCAGAGCAAGAAGTACACGGTCGCGGTGAACGGGACGAAGCAGTTCAAGGCGACGCTGGCCTACACCGACCCGGCCGGTTCGCCGACCGCGTCGGTCACCAGGGTCAACGATCTGACGCTGAAGGTCACCGCCCCGGACGGGACCGTGTACTACGGCAACAACGGCCTGCGTGCGGGCAACTTCTCGACCGCGGGCGGGTCACCGAACACCGTCGACACGGTGGAGAACGTCATCCTGGAGAAGCCGGCCGCGGGCACCTGGACGGTCGAGGTCGTGGCGACGCAGGTGAACGCCGACGGTCACCCGGAGACCTCGGCGACCGACGCGGACTACGCGTTGGTGGTTTCTTGACGGTGTGAGCCGCGGCACCGCATTCAGTCCGCTGAATGCGGTGCCGCTTCCTGTTGACCGCACCCGGATGGCGGAGACGCCTGCGCCGAACAGGTTTCGGTTGGGAGACGGAAGCACGAGAGCTTTGAAAGGCATGTAACGAGGTGACCCGGGGGGCCGACGTCTGGGATACGTGACGCGAGCCAAGGAGCCCTCTCGATGACCACCTGCCGACTCTGCGGCTCGGCCCATCTCGCCAGTGTCGTCGACCTCGGGGCGACGCCGCCGTGCGAGCGTTTCCTCACCGCGGAACAGCTCGCGGAACCGGAGCCGACCTACCCGCTGCACCTGCTGGTCTGCACCGAATGCTGGCTGGCCCAGATCCCGCCGCTGATCACCCCGGAAGAGACCTTCACCGAATACGCCTACTTCTCGTCGTATTCCGCCTCCTGGGTCGAACACGCCAAGACGTTCGTCGACGGTGCTGTCGAACGGCTCGGGCTCGACGAATCCTCATTCGTCGTCGAGGTCGCCAGCAACGACGGCTATCTGCTCAAACACGTTGTGTCTCAGCAGATCCGCTGTCTCGGGGTGGAACCTTCGGTGAACGTGGGCCAAGCCGCGCGTGACGCCGGGGTGCCGACGAAGACCGCCTTCCTCAGCCCCGAAACCGGACGCGACGTCCGTGAGGAGCACGGTCCGGCCGACCTCGTCGTGGCGAACAACGTTTACGCACACATTCCGGACATCATCGGCTTCACCCACGGCCTCCGCGCCCTCGTCGCCGAGGACGGCTGGGTCAGCATCGAGGTCCAGCATCTGCTGACGCTGATCCAGGAGAACCAGTACGACACGATCTACCACGAGCACTTCCAGTACTACACGGTGGAATCGGCGCGCCGGGCCCTCTCGCGGGGCGGATTGTCCGTTGTGGACGTCGAACTCCTCCCCACCCACGGTGGTTCCATCCGGCTGTGGGCACGCCCGGACGCCGTCGCCGGTGAGCCGAGCGAGCGGATGATGCAGGTCCTCGACGCCGAAAAGGCCGCCGGGCTGCACGAAATGTCCGGCTACACCGAATTCTCCGAGCGGGTCACCAAGGTCCGGCTCGAGCTGAACAAGTTCCTCACCGACGCGGCGCTCGAAGGCAAGACCGTCGTCGGTTACGGCGCCCCGGGCAAGGGCAACACGCTGCTGAACCACTGCGGCATCCGCCCGGACGTCCTGCGGTACACCGTCGACCGCAATCCGTACAAGCACGGCCGGTTCACCCCCGGCACCCGGATCCCGATCCTCCCGCCGGAGCGCATCGAGGCGGACCGGCCCGACTACGTGCTCGTCCTTCCGTGGAACCTCCGGAAGGAACTGACCGCCCAGCTGTCCTTTGTGGACGATTGGGGCGGAAAACTGGTCTTCCCCATCCCGCACCTGGAAATCGTCGAGGTGAAGTCGTGAAGGTAGTCCTCTTCTGCGGCGGCTACGGCATGCGGATGCGCAACGGTGACGCGTCCGACGTGCCCAAGCCGATGGCCATGGTCGGCCCCAGACCCCTGATCTGGCATGTGATGCGGTACTACGCGCATTTCGGCCACACCGAGTTCATCCTCTGTCTCGGGTACGGCGCGCACCACATCAAGGAATTCTTCCTCAACTACCAGGAGACCACCTCCAACGACTTCGTCCTGCGCAACGGCAAGGCGGAACTGCTGTCGACCGATATCGCGGACTGGTCGATCTCCTTCGTGCAGACCGGCCTCGAATCGGCCATCGGCGAGCGGCTGCGCCGGGTACGCCCGTACCTCGAAGGCGACGAGATGTTCCTCGCCAACTACGCCGACGTCCTCACCGACGCCCCGCTGCCGGAGATGATCGAGCGGCTGTCGAACTCCGACGCCGGCGCCTCGATGATGGTCGTGCCGCCGCAGTCGTCGTTCCACTGCGTCGAAATGGGCGAGGACGGCCGGATCGGCGCGCTGACCCCGGTCAGCGAGATGCCGCTGTGGGAGAACGGCGGGTACTTCGTGCTGCGCCAGGAGGTCTTCGACCACATCCCCGAGGGCGGCGATCTGGTGGCCGACGGCTGCGGTGAACTCGCCAAGCAGGGGAAACTGCTCGCGTACCCGTACCGCGGCTTCTGGAAGCCGACCGACACGGTCAAGGAGCGGGTCCAGCTCGACGACGCCTACGCGCACGGTGACCGTCCGTGGGCGTTGTGGGAACACGAACCGGCTCCGGTGGGCATCGCGTGATCGCACTCGGTACCGGCGGGCTCCAGCGGATCGTCGCGCTCGGCGCGCATTGTGACGACATCGCCATCGGCGCGGGCGGCACACTGCTGACGATCTGCACGGACAACCCGGGTGTCCGGGTCGACGCGCTGGTCCTGTCCGGCGGCGGCACCGAACGGGAGGCCGAGGAGCGGGCCGCGCTCGCGGCCTTCTGCCCGGGTGCCGACGTCGAGGTCACCGTGCTGAAACTGCCCGACGGCCGGTTTCCCTCGCATTGGGAAGAGGCCAAGAACGCACTGGAGGAGCTGCGGCGCCGCACGGATCCGGACCTCGTCCTCTCCCCGCGCACGGCCGACGCGCATCAGGACCACCGCGGCCTGGCGACGCTGGTGCCGACGGTGTTCCGCACGCATCTCCAGCTGGAGTACGAGATCGCCAAATGGGACGGCGACCTCGGCAAGCCGACCGCGTACGTCCCGCTGACCACCGAACGCGCCGAGGAGAAGGTCCGCCTGCTGCAGGAGCACTACGCCTCGCAGCGGCACCGTCCCTGGTACGACCGCGAAGCCTTCCTCGGCCTCGCCCGCGTCCGCGGTATCGAATGCGGGCAGAAGTACGCGGAAGCCTTCGACCTCAAAAAACTGACGCTCGATCTCTCCTCGAAAGGCTGAAAGCCATGCGTGTGCTGCTGACCGGGCACAAGGGTTACCTGGGCACGGTGATGGCCCCGGTGCTGGCCGCCGCCGGCCACGAGGTGATCGGCCTCGACTCCGGTCTCTACGACACCTGCGTGCTGGGCCCCAAGCCCGAAGATCCCGAGGGTTTCGAGGTCGACCTCCGTGACGTCACCGCCGAGCACGTGTCCGGGATGGACGCCGTGATCCACCTCGGCGCGCTGTCCAACGACCCGCTCGGTTCGCTGGCGCCGGAACTGACCTACGACATCAACCACCACGCTTCGGTCAAGCTCGCCAAGCTGGCGAAGGACGCCGGGGTCAAGCGCTACCTCTACGCCTCGACGTGTTCGGTCTACGGCGCCTCGGGCGGCGACGGCCTGGTCGACGAGGACGCGCCGCTGCGCCCGGTGACGCCGTACGCCGAGTCGAAGGTGCGGGTCGAGGACGACGTCCAGGAACTCGCCGACGACGACTTCAGCCCGGTGTACATGCGCAACGCCACCGCGTTCGGCTTCTCGCCCCGGCTGCGCGGCGACATCGTGCTCAACAACCTGACCGCGCACGCGCACCTCTCCGGCGAGGTGCTGGTGCTGTCGGACGGCACGCCGTGGCGGCCGCTGGTGCACGCCAAGGACATCGCGCGTGCCTTCACCGCGGCGCTGGAGGCGCCGAAGGAGGCCATCCACGGCAAGGCGTTCAACATCGGCACCGAACGCAACAACGTGACCGTGGCCGAGATCGCCGAAGAGGTCGTCGAGGCCGTTCCCGGTTCGACGCTGCGGATCACCGGCGAGGCGGGCGCGGACCCGCGCTCCTACCGGGTCGACTTCTCCCGGTTCCGCGCGGCGATCCCCGGTTTCGACTGCGACTGGTCGGTCAAGGACGGCGCGCTCGAACTGATCGAGGCGTACCGGACCCACGGTCTCACCGAACACGGTTTCCAGCGCCTGTTCACCCGGCTGGCCCGGTTGCAGGACCGCACCGCCGCCGGCGAGCTCGACGACACCCTGCGGCGTCGCTGATGACACACCGGGAGCTGGAGACGGGCGCCGACCTGCGGGAGCTGGTCGAGCGCCTGTATCCGCTGTGCCGCAGCATCACCGGCGACGGCGTCCGCCGCACGCTGGAGATCGTCGGCGAGCACATCCCGCTGGAGATCCACGAAGTCCCCACCGGCACCCAGGTACTCGATTGGACCGTGCCGCAGGAGTGGAACATCCGCGACGCGTACATCAAGGACGCCTCCGGCCGCCGCGTGGTCGACTTCGGTGAGTCGAACCTGCACGTCGTCGGCTACAGCGTCCCGGTGTCGCGGAAGATGCCGCTCACCGAGCTGCGCGAACACCTGCACACGCTGCCCGACCAGCCCTCCTGGGTGCCGTACCGGACCAGCTACTACTCGCCGACGTGGGGTTTCTGCCTGGCGCAGGAGACCCTCGACGCGATGCCGGACGGCGAGTACGAGGTGTGCATCGATTCCACTTTGGACGATGGACACCTCACTTACGCCGAGCACGTCGTACCGGGCGAGGTCGCCGACGAGGTGATCATCTCCTGCCACACCTGCCATCCGTCGCTGGCGAACGACAACGTGGCCGGGATCGCGATCGCCGCGGCCTTCGCGCAGACGCTGGAGAATCCCCACTACACGTACCGGTTCCTGTTCATGCCGGGCACGATCGGCGCCATCACCTGGCTCGCGCGCAACACCGACCGCGTCGGCCGGATCAAGGCCGGGCTCGTGCTGGCCTGCGCCGGTGACCCGGGATCGCTGACGTACAAGCGAAGCCGCCGCGGCGACGCGGAGATCGACCGCGTGCTCGCGTACGTCCTCGCCGGGCGCGCGCACAAGATCGTGGACTTCTCGCCGTACGGCTACGACGAACGCCAGTTCTGCTCCCCCGGCTTCAACCTCGGTGTCGGATCGTTGACGAGGACGCCGTACGCGGGCTACCCCGAGTACCACACCTCGGCCGACAACCTCGATTTCGTGTCCACGGCGGCCATGGAGGAAACCCTCCAGACCTTGCGGGACACGTACGCCGTCCTCGACCGCGACCGCAGCTACGTCAACCTCAGCCCGTACGGCGAGCCGCAGCTCGGCAAACGTGGGCTGTACGACTCGCTCGGCGGCCGGAGCGACGCGAAACAGGCCCAGATGGCGATGCTCTGGGTGCTCAACCTCTCGGACGGCGAGCACAGCCTGCTCGACGTCGCCGAGCGATCCGGATTGCCGTTCGATTCCGTCGTCGCGGCCGCTCAGGCGCTGCACGACGCCGGATTGCTCAAGGACTGACCATGCGATCACTGCTGCGTTCCCAGGCCGTCCGGGCCATGGCCGGACGGCTCAGCTGGGGTCTGGGCGACCAGGCCGTCTCCAGCATCACCAACTTCATCGTCGGTCTCTACGTCGCCCGTTCGCTCGGGACCACGGCGTTCGGCATGTTCAGCCTCGCCTGGGTCACCTACGGCGTGGTGCTCAACCTCTCGCGCGGACTGACGACGGATCCGCTGATGGTCCGCTTCTCCGGGGTGTCCACCGAGTCCTGGCGGGCGGCGACCGCGAGGGCGACCGGGACCGCGCTCACCGCCGGTGTCGTGTCCGGGGTGCTCAGCGTCGTCGTCGGTCTTCTGGTCGGCGAGGACATCGGTGGCGCGTTCGTCGCGCTCGGCATCGTCATCCCGGCGCTGTTGCTGCAGGATGCCTGGCGGTTCAGCTTCTTCGCCGCGGGGCACGGCAAGAAGGCTTTCCTCAACGACGTCGTGTGGGGCCTCGCGCTGGTCCCGGCCCTGTTCATCGCGCACCGATGGTTCGACACGGTCGTCGCCTTCATCCTGGCGTGGGGCCTGTCGGGGGCGGTCGCCGCCGGGTACGGCTGCCTGCAGGCCGGGGTCAGGCCCGATCCGCGCGGCACCCTCGAATGGCTCAAACGGCACCGGGATCTCGGTACCCGGTACCTGATCGAAAACGTCAGCGCCAGCGGATCGTCGCAACTGCGGATGTACGGCCTCGGCGCGATCGCGGGACTGGCGAGCGTCGGCGCGGTGCGGGGCGCCGAACTGCTCCTCGGGCCGTTCTTCGCCCTGCTGATGGGACTTTCCCTGGCCACGGTGGCCGAAGGCTCACGGGTGCTCCAACGAGCACCGCACCGCCTCCGGCACTTCTGCGCCGTTCTCGGCGCGGGTCAGGCGGCCGCGGCCCTGCTCTGGGGCCTCGCCTTGCTTCTGGTACCCCACGACGCCGGCCGGTTCGTCCTCGGCGACGTGTGGGATCCCGCTTCGGAACTGATCCTCCCGGTGACCATCGGTATCGCCGCGGCGGGGTTCAACACCGGGGCGGCCGCCGGACTGCGTGCGCTCGGCGCTGCGAAACGGAGCCTTCGCGCCCAGCTGATCAACTCGGCCGGCTATACCGGCTTCGGGCTCATTGGCGCCTTCTTGGCCGGGGCGTCCGGATCCGCTTGGGGGGTCGCGCTGGCGATCACCGGCGGTTCGGCGGTGTGGTGGCTCCAGCTGCGCGCCGCGTTGAAAGAACACCTGACTTCCAAGAAGGAAGAAATGAGGACGTCATGAGTACCGCTCCTCGGCTGAGCATCGGGGTCCCGGTCTACAACGGCGAGGACTACCTCGCCGAATCGCTGGACGCGCTCCTCGGCCAAAGCTACGAGAACTTCGAACTGATCATCTCGGACAACGCGTCCACGGACCACACCGAAGAGATCGGCCGTGAGTACGCGAAGCAGGATTCTCGCGTTCGCTACGTGCGCCAGCCGGTGAACATCGGGTGCGCGCCCAACCACAACTACTGCGTCGACGTCGCCCGCGGTGAACTGTTCAAATGGGGTTCCGACGACGATCTGTACGCGCGTGACCTGCTGGAGCGCTGCATCGAGGCGCTCGACGAGCACCCCGAGTTCGTGCTGTCGCATTCCTGGACGGCGATGATCGACGAAAAGGGCGTCGTCACACAGGCGCTGAAGTACCCGCTCAACACGGTTTCGCCGCATGCCGCGGAACGCTTCCGCAGCACACTGTTCGCCACCGGCGGTGACGACGACGGCGCGGTCATCCGGACCGAGGTGCTCCGCCGGGTCGCGCCGCTGGACAGCTACCACCACGCCGACCGCACGATCATTTCGGAGCTGGCCCTGCACGGCCCGTTCCATCAGGTGCCGGACTGGCTGTACTTCCGCCGCGACCACCCCGGCCGCTCCGAGCACGAGTACCCGACCGTGCGCAAACGCGCCAGCAACCTGGACCCGAAACGCGCGGACAAACTGCGCCACCCGATGGTCCGGCTGCTCGGCGAGTACGTCCTCGGTTACGTCAAGGCGATCCGCAACGCGCCGATCTCAGGTGCGGAGAAGCGCGAGTGCTTCCGGTACCTGCGGCAATGGCTGCTGAACCGGGCGGGGAACCCGGCCATGGGCCGGATGCCGGTGCAGGCCGAGGCCGAACTCGGCCCGCGCGAGGTCTCCGTGGCCTCGGTCGTCGCCGGCCAGGAGGGAAGAATCCCTTGAGGCCCGCGAGAATCGGGCTGTTCGGACTCCTCGGTTCCGGGAACCTCGGCAACGACGGTTCCTTCGAGGCGGTTCTCGGGTATTTGCGCGCGGAGCATCCGGACGCCGCGATCAGCGTGATGTGCGGCGGTCCGGAGATCGTCGCGTCGCGCTACGGGCTCGAGACGACGGCGTTGAACTGGTACCGGGGTGAGTACCGGACGGCTTCGGGACCGCTGTCCATCGCGATGAAGGGGTTCGGCAAGCTCGTCGACGTCGTCCGCACGGCCGCGTGGGTGCGGCGCCAGGACGTGGTGATCGTGCCGGGGATGGGTGTCCTCGAAGCCACCCTTCCCCTGCGCCCGTGGGGCTTCCCGTACTCCCTGTTCCTGCTGTCGGCGTCCGGCCGTCTGGTCGGCACCAAGGTGGCGCTGGTGAGCGTCGGGGCCAACGTGAGCGGGCAACGGGCCATCCGCGCGATCGTCGGGGCCGCCGCGCGGCTGGCGGCGTTCCGGTCCTACCGGGACGAGCCGTCCCGCGACGCGATGCGCGAGATGGGCGTCGACGTCACCCGCGATCACGTCTATCCCGATCTGGCCTTCGCCTTGCCGGTGCCGTCGGAACCGGTGCTGCCCCGCTCCGTCGGGGTCGGCGTGATGGCCTACTACGGCGGCAACGAGGACAGGGCACGGGCCGACGAGATCTACGAGTCCTATGTGGACAAAGTGACCCGGTTCGTGGCCGAACTGGTCGCCGACGGCCGTCAGGTCCGGTTGTTCATCGGCGATCAGGCCGACCGGCAGGTCGTGACCGAGATCATGACGGAAGTCGATTCGCCACTGATCTCGGCGGCCGACACGTCCACTTTGGACGAACTGCTGCGGGCGATGTCGGCGGTCGAGACCGTCGTCGCCACCCGCTACCACAACGTCCTGTGCGCGCTGAAACTGGCGAAACCGACGTTGTCCATCGGGTACGCCCGCAAGAACGACGTGCTCATGACCGAACTGGGGCTCGGGGAGTTCTGCCAGTCGGCCAAGGAGATCGACTTCGACGAGCTGGTCCGCCAGTTCGCCGAACTCGAATCCCGGGCAGGCGAGCTGACCGAAGTCGTGGCGAAACGAGGCGCGGAGCAGGAGCGGCTGCTGGACCGGCAATTCGCCGAGCTCTCGGCCGCCTTCCTGCCGAGGGGAGTCCGATGAAAGCGATCCCGGTACCCGCCATCGCGGGGGCGTACCTGTTCGAGCCGACGCCGCACGTCGACGAACGCGGCTTCTTCAGCCGCACGTTCGACGCCGACGTCGTCCGGTCGGTGGGGATCGATCCGAACGGGTTCCTCCAGGACAGTGTTTCGCGGTCCCGCAAGGGAGTGCTGCGCGGAATGCACCTCCGGTCGGGCCTCGGCGAGGCGAAACTGGTCCGATGCTCGTGGGGCGCCGTCTTCGACGTCGTCGTCGACCTCAGGCCGGATTCGCCGACCCACCTCGGCAAGGAGACGTTCGAACTCACCGGGGACACCCAGGTGTCGCTGTACATCCCGGCGGGCTGCGCGCACGGATTCCAGGCGCTCACCGAGTACGCCGACGTCTCCTACCGGATCGACCGCGCACACGATCCCGCGGAAGACGTCGCGATCGCCTACGACGACCCCGATCTGGCGATTTCCTGGCCCCTGCCGGTCGCGTTCGTCTCGGCACGGGACCGACAGGCCCTCTCGCTTTCCGAGGCACTACAGAACACGAGGTGAGAAAAGGTGCACCGGCATCTTCCCCGATCCATGCGGGCCAACGAGCGTCTCCACGCGATGATCCCCGGAGGCGCCCACACCTACGCCAAGGGTGACGACCAGTACCCGGAGAACCTGGCACCGGTCATCTCCCACGGGCGCGGCGCGCACGTCTGGGACGTCGACGGGCACGAGTACATCGAGTACGGCTCGGGGCTGCGCGCGGTCAGCCTCGGGCACGTGCACCCTCGGGTCACCGAGGCCGCCCACCGCGAGATCGACCGGGGCGCCAACTTCGCCCGTCCGTCCATTGTGGAGGAACGGGCGGCGACGAAGTTCCTCGAAACCATCTCTGGGGCGGAGATGGTCAAGTTCGCCAAGAACGGCTCGGACGCCACCACGGCCGCCGTCAAACTCGCCAGGGCCGCCACCGGCAGGCCACTGGTGGCGATCTGCCGCGACCACGCGTTCTTCTCCATCGACGACTGGTTCATCGGCACCACGCCGATGTCGTCGGGCATTCCGGCCGAGGTCGGCGACCTGACCGTCTCGTTCCCGTACGGCGACCTCACGGCGACGGAAACGTTGCTGCGGGAGCACGCGGGCCGGATCGCCTGCCTGATCCTGGAGGCGGCCACGCAGGAGGAACCCCCGGCGGGGTATCTCATCGGCCTGCGGGAACTCGCCGACCGGTACGGCTGCGTGCTGATCTTCGACGAGATGATCACCGGTTTCCGCTGGTCGGAGGCCGGAGCACAGGGGCTGTACGGCGTCACGCCGGATCTTTCGACGTTCGGCAAGGCTCTCGGGAACGGGTTCGCCGTCTCGGCGCTCGCGGGCAAACGCGAACTGATGGAACTCGGCGGGCTCCGCACCGCCGGGGAGCGCGTCTTCCTGCTGTCCACCACGCACGGCGCCGAGACGCATTCACTGGCCGCCGCGATCGCGGTCATGGAGACCTACACCGAAGAAGGCATCGCCGCGCGGCTGCACGCGCTCGGCGACCGGCTCGCCGCCGGGGTCCGCGAAGCCGCGGCCTCGGCCGGAGTCGGTGAACACGTCGTCGTGCGCGGCCGGGCGAGCAACCTCGTCTTCGGCACGCTCGACGCGGAGAAGAAACCGTCGCAGGACTACCGAACGTTGTTCCTGCGGCAGCTGATCACGGGCGGGATCCTCGGACCGTCGTTCGTGGTCAGCAGCGCGTTGTCCGAAGAAGACATCGACCGGACTGTCGAAGTGGTCGCGCAGGCCTGCCTCGTGTACCGCAAAGCACTCGACGCGGATGATCCGGCGCCGTGGCTGGGTGGCCGTCCGGTGAAGCCGGTATTTCGGAGAAGGGTATGACCCTAGGGATCGCACGCCGCTCGGCCGGCACGCGCGCGCTTTGCGTCGCGTTGTCGGTGTTATTGCTCCAGGTCGCCGTTGAATCCACAGCGGTGGCGACTCCAGAGCCGGCCCGAGGGGTGTGCGACACGACTGTCGGCGTCCCCTCCGCACCGGAAGGCGCCCTGGTCGTCGAACCGGGAACGGATCTGACCGACAAGACCCGCTTCAACCCGCCGGGGACCACGTTCTGGCTCGCGCCCGGCACGCACACCTTGAGTTCCGATCAGTACGGGCAGGTGATGCCCAAGGACGGCAACGTCTACCTCGGCGCACCGGGATCCATTCTGGACGGACGCGGACTCAACCGCGCGGCCTTCACCACGTCGGCCAAGGACGTCGTGATCCGCGGGCTGACCATCCGCGGTTTCGTCGCCGAACGCGATCAGGGCGTGGTGAACCACGATTCCGGTGACCGCTGGGTCATCGAGGGCAACGTCATCGAGAACAACGACGGCGCCGCCATGATGACCGGATCGGGCCAGCGGGTGATCGGGAACTGCCTGCGCAACAACGGCCAGTACGGCATCAACGCCTACCGGTTCGGTGCCGGGCTGACCGATCTGGTCATCGAAGGCAACGAGATCTCCGGCAACAACACCGGCGACTGGGAAGCGAAGATCCCGGGCTGCGGCTGCAGTGGTGGCGCGAAATTCTGGTCGGTGAACCGCGCCGACATCGTCGGCAACTGGGTCCACCACAACCACGGTGTCGGGCTCTGGGCCGACACGAACAACAACGATTTCCTCATCGAGGACAATCTGATCGAGGACAACGCGTCCGAAGGGCTGTTCTACGAGATCTCCTACAACCTGGAGCTGATCGGGAACACGTTCAACCGCAACGCGCTGGTCCAGGGCCGCACCCGGGCGGCGAAGGGTGACAACTTCCCGGTCGCGGCGGTGTACCTCAGCGAATCGGGCGGGGAGCCGAGGCTGCCCGCCAGGACCAGCCGGATCGACATCCGGGGCAACATGTTCTCCGACAACTGGTCGGGGATCACGCTGTGGGAGAACGCCGACCGGTTCTGCAACAGCCCGGCCAACACCTCCACCCTCTCGTGTACGGCGCTGGTCTCGCCGACGTCCAGCTGCGCCGATCCGGGCATCGCCACCGAGCCGCTGTACAGCGACTGCCGATGGAAGACCCAACGCGTTTCGGTGCACGAGAACACGTTCGAGATCGATTCGGCACTGGAAGGCTGCCTGAGCCTCTGCGGACGGATGGCGGTGCTCTCGAACTACGGGACCTTCCCGACGTGGTCGCCCTACCGCGGCGCGGTGGTCTCGGAGGCGATCACCTTCCGGCAGGAGAACCGGTGGTACGACAACCAGTACTACGGGCCGTGGACATTCGTCGCGCACGACACGTCGCGGCGGCTGACCGCGGCGCAATGGCAGGCCGAGCCGTATCGACAGGACGTCTGCAGTGGGTTCGGGGAGGGGACGACCTGCTGAAGTTTCACCTGTAAGTGTCCATCTGGGACCGTCCATAGTGGCTTACCGTTTCCAGTATGTCCGTGTCCCTGATTTTGTCGCTGCTCCTCGCGGCAGGAGTCGTCACCGCCTCACCGGCCTCGGCGGCTCCTGTCGCGGTCTGCGACGCGGGACCGGCGAGTCCGCCGAAACCGGCCGACGCCGTCGTCATCGAACCGGGAACGGATCTTTCCGCGAAGACGCGTGAACTCCCGGCAGGCACCACGTTCTGGCTGGCCGGTGGCAAGCACACCCTGGGCCCCGACGAGTTCGGCCAGATCATCCCGAAGGACGGCAACGCCTACCTCGGCGCACCCGGCGCGGTCTTGGACGGCGGCGGCGTCAACCGCTACGCGTTCACCCAGCAGGCACACGACGTCGTGATCCAAGGCTTGACGATCCGCGGTTTCGCGGCGCCACAGGATCAAGGCGTGGTCAACCACGACTCCGGTACACACTGGACCATCGAGGGCAACGTCATCGAAGACAACCGCGGCGCCGCGATGATGGCGGGGCCGCGCCAGGAGATCCTGCGGAACTGCCTGCGGAACAACGGCCAATACGGCATCAACGCCTACCGCGCCGGCGACGGGATCACCGGGCTGGTCGTCGAGGGCAACGAGATCAGCGGGAACAACACCGACGACTGGGAGAAGAAGGTCCCCGGTTGCGGGTGCAGCGGCGGCGCCAAATTCTGGGCCGTCGACGGCGCCGACGTCCGCGGCAACTGGGTCCACCACAACCACGGCGCGGGACTGTGGGCGGACACGAACAACAACGACTTCCTCATCGAGGACAACGTGATCGAGGACAACGAGGCGGAGGCGTTGTTCTACGAGATCTCCTACAACCTCGTCGTCCGGGGGAACACCTTCCGGCGCAACACCCTTGTCCAAGGCCGCGCGTTCGCCGCGCGCGGGGACGACTTCCCGGTCGGGACGATCTACCTGTCCGAGTCCGGCGGCGAGCCTCGGTTGAAGGCGCGGACCTCTTCGGTGGAGATCGTCGACAACGTCTTCGAGGACAACTGGGCCGGGATCACCCTGTGGGAGAACGCGGACCGCTTCTGCAACAGCCCGGCGAACACCTCTTCGGGCTCTTGCACGCTTCTCGTCCCTTCGGTCTCTTCGTGTTCCGCGCCGGGGATTTCGTCGCGGCCGTTGTACGACGACTGCCGGTGGAAGACGCAACGGGTTTCGGTGCACGGCAACAAGTTCTCTCACGGATCCGCTTGCTCGGGCTTTTGCGGACGGATGGCTCTCCTGGCGAACTTCGGGACCTATCCGGACTGGTCGCCTTACCGGGGCTCTTCCGTTTCGGACGCGATCACCTTCCGGCAGGAGAATCGGTGGTACGACAACGCTTACTCGGGGGACTGGCGCTTCGTCGTGCACGACACTTCGCGGACGGTGGGGGTTTCGGAGTGGCAGGGGGCTCCTTACTCGCAGGATGCTTGTAGTTCGTTCGAGGATGGTGGGTGCTGAGCGGACCTACCGCGGCCGAAAGAGATCAATGTAGGAATTGGGACGTTGAGTGTCCCAATTCCTACATCGATACCCCCTGCGGTTCATGAGAGGGACTTTCGTGCCCTGAGCGGTGAAAATTGTCGGTGCCCGGTCGCATAGTGTTCCGGTGCGACGAGGAACTTGGCCAACTGACCCTTTGCTCACCGCTCCGGACCGGCCGGAGGTGGTCCGCGCGGCCGATCTGGAACGGATCGGTGTGCCACGCCGGACCATCTACCGACGGTGTGCGGCGGATGGGCCGTGGCGGACGCTGCTTCCCGGCATCGTGCTGCTCAGTAATGGTGAACCGACCGATGAGCACCGCCTTCGTGCCGTGGTACTCCACGCCCGGCGGGACGCGGTGCTCACCGGCACTTGGGCTCTTCGCCGCCACGGCTTGGAGAGAATTCCTCGACAAGAGGAAATTCATGTCCTCATTCCGGCCAACCGCGGGATCGCGGACATCGGATTCGCCCGTGTGGAGCGGACTCACCGGCTTCCACGCCCGCACTTTCGAGACGGGCTGCCCGTCGCGCCCGTCCCCCGGGCCGTCCTCGACGCCGCCCGAAGGCTCACGAACGAAGACGAGATCCAAGCGATGATGGCCGAGTCCGTCCAACGCCGCTTCTGCACCACCGACATGCTCACCCACGAACTCGACCAAGCCGGACGTGCCGGAACCGCCCTGTTCAGAAAGGCCCTGATCCCACTCGCCGATGGCGCCAGATCAGTGGCCGAGGCCGACGCTTGGCACCTCTTACGAAGATCCGGTCTCCCGCCCGGCCAGTGGAATGTCGCGATCTACGACGCGAACGGCAACTACATCGCCACCCCTGACTTCTGGTGCGACGAGGTCGCGTTCGCTTGGGAGATCGACTCCTACCGTCACCACACGAGCCTCGAAGACCACCGTGCCACCGTCGCCCGCAACGCCCGGTACGCCGCCGCGGGGATCGTCGTGCTCCAGACACTGCCGTCCCGGCTGCGCACCGAGCCGGACCGGGTCCTCGACGAACTCCACGCCGCGTTCCGGGCCGCGCGGAGTCGTCCGCGGCCGGGGACTCTGTTCAAGCGGTCGGCGTAACGTGAGGAGATGGCAGAGACGCCCGAGCCTTCACCGGTGCTCGCCGATACCCGTGCACTGCTCCTCGGCTACCTCGACCGCAATGCGACGGCGATCCTGGCTTTCCCTGTGAAAGAAAGCGCGTCCGCCCAGCCATCGGCCGCGCCCGGACGTCAATCCCGCGGCGTGAGCCGGTCCACCGCCCACCCCACCACCGGCACCACCGCGACAGCGACGCCGAAACCCCCGAAGGTGTCCGTCGGATAGTGCGCCCCCAGCGCCACCTCCGCCCACCCCATCGCGAGCCCCGCGAACGCGACCAGCCCCACCAGCACCGAAGCCCCGCCGACGGCTCCGAGATCACGCACGTCGATCACCAGCAACGCGACGACCGCCGCCACGGTCACCGCGAAAGCCGTGTGCCCGCTGGGATAGGAGAGGAACTCGCCGTGGATCAGCCTCCCGGTCAGCGGTTTCAGGCCGGTGGACAGCGCCACCGTCACCCCGGCGGCGGCCATCAGCAGGATCGCCGTCCTCGGCCGCCGGTGCCGCAGGCACAGCCAGCCGAACAGCGCGATGACCACGACCGCGCCCACCGGTTCCCCGGCGAAGTCGATCGCGGTCGCCAGGTACCAGAGCGGGCCCTCGACCCGGTCGATGGCCGGAAGCAGCAGGGCGTCCAGTCCGGCCGTGTGGGAGGTCCCGGCGTAGCGCACGCCGAGGACGAGGGCGACGAGGAAACCGAAAGCGCCGAGGAGCCACAGTGGCACTCGCGCCCGCGGCGGGAGCGCGGGCGGACCGGTGATCACGCGGGCGATACTACGTCGATCGCGGCCTGGTATCCGCCGATGAGTCGTTCGAGGCCGACCTTCGGCGTGAACTCCTGTTCGTACACCAGCCGGGCGGCCCAGCCCATCTGCTGGTTCCGTTCGGCGTCGGCGACGATCTCCCGCAGCCGTGCCGCGAGTGACTCGGGGTTCCCGGGTTCGTGCAGCAGGCCGGTGACGCCGTCCTCCACCAGTTCGCGGAAGGCGCCGTGGGCGGCGGCGACCGTCGGGACACCGGCTGCCATCGCCTCGACCACGACCAGGCCGAACGTCTCCAGCCATTCCGAGGGGGCGACGACGGCGGTCGAGCGGGCGATGAGGTCGCGACACTCCTCTTTGGACTGAAGGCCGACGTAACGGACGTCGTCGCGGCCGTGCGCCCAGCGGGCGACCTCGTCCTGCATCGGGCCGGTGCCGGCGATCACCAGCGGCGGAAGCGGACCGCCCGCCACCGCGAGCCGGTCCCAGGCCGTCATCAGCAGGCCGATCCCCTTTTCGGCGGTGATCCGGCCGAGGAACAGCACGTGCTCGCCCGCGCCCTTGCGGGTCTTACCCGGATCGTCGACGTAGTTGTACTTCACCGTGAGCCGGTCGGCGGGCATTCCGGCGGAGATCAGCACCTCGCGTTGCGCCCGCGAGATGCAGAAGAACCGCGAAACCCCGGACCACCAGCGTTTGCGGTTCAACATCAGGCTCGCCGCCATCGGCACGGTGGCGAGCGCCGAACCGCGGTAGCACCCGTGCCGCACGGCCGGGATCGGCTTGCGGCCCACGCAATCGGTGCATACCTGGCCGTCGCGGTACAGCGTGCCGGGAGGACAGATCAGGGTGTAGTTGTGCACGGTCGCGACCGTCGGCACCCCGGCGTCGGCACAAGCGGCGAGCACCGAAGGCGACAGCAGCGGGAACGTGTTGTGGATATGGACGACGTCCGGCCGGTCTTCGCTCAACCGCCGGGCGAGTTCCGCGCGCACGGCCCGGTTCCACGGCACCTGGAGCGGGACGACGGCCTTGCGCGGCAGGGACATCTCCGCGATGTCGTCGCTGCGCCGTTCGAACAGGCCGACCTCGTGCCCGGCTTCGGCCAGCAGCGCGGCCTCCTGGTCGACGACGTTGTTCTCCCCGCTCGGCTGCTCGGATCTGTACCGGTTGTGGATCACGAGAACCTTCACGCCATCTTCTCCTTGAGAAAATCCGGTTCGTCGGCGGGCACCCGCACCAGCAGCGACGCGGCCAGGGCCAGGTGCAGCAGGTACGGCGACGCGTCGCCGAGGCCCGCCTCGGTGTAGGAGGCGGAAAGACAGTAGGTGATCAGGAAGATCGCGCACGCCCTCGCCGGCGACGGCGGCCGCAGCACGGCGACCACGACCAGCACGAGCAGGAACGCCGCCACGATCGCCATCCCGGCGAAACCCTGTTCGTGGTAGACCGCGAGCCAGCTGTTGTCGATCGGGAGCCCGTCGTAGGACTTGTCGGTCAGTCCGACACCGAACAGGTACTGCAGCGTCGTGCGCGGCGCGTCGAGCAGCGCGTCCCACACCTTCGCCCGGCCCGTGAGGCTGGAGAAGTTCTCCTCGCTCTGACCGCGCAGGAACCACGCCTGCAGCAGCCCGCCCAGCACCACCACGACGATCAACCCGCCGAAGACCAGTCCGGTGAACACCTTGCGGGCGCGGGCACTGGACATCCACTGCGACATCAGCGCCACGATGGTTCCGGCGACCAGGCCGAGCATCGCGGTGCGGGTGTGGGTCAGCAGCAGGATCCCGAACGCCGGGACGATGACGATCAGCGCGTTCCGCCGGTCCAGTTTCCCGCCGAGCCACAACAGGGTCGTGAGGCCGATGACGATGGCCGCGTACTGGCCGACCTGCGGCGGGGTCAGCGGCCACAGTGTCCCGGTGAGGCGGCCGCCGTACTCGAACGGCAGCGCGTTGCCGGGGCTCACCGCGAGCCCGATCACCACGGTCACCAGCACCACGGTGTACGCGCGGATATGGGTGCGGACGAGGTCGAGGCTGCCCCACCAGCGGGTCAGCAGCCACAGGGTGCTGAGGAACAGGCCGAACCGGAAGCAGCGGAACAGCGCGCCGAACCCGCCTTCGAGGTTCAGGCTCGCGACCACGCTCAGCACCAGCAACACCGTGAGCAGGAAGAGATAGGCGCTCGGCCTGATCCGCAGCTTGCTGTTCAAGGCGAGCGCGATCACGAACGCGGCGCCCAGCGCGCCCATGGTGATCAGCTGGCTGACCGACCTCGGCAGCGGGATGACCGTCTTCGCCCCTGTCGAGCCCAGGGTGTTGATGATCAGCAACGTCCAGACGACCCCGACCGCCTTGGGCGTGCGCCGGTGGAGCGCCATGTCGGGCCGGACCGCGGGATCGAGCATGTCAGCCACCTCCGGCACGGGCGAGTTTGCTGCCCTGGTCCTGGCGGTAGGGCGCGCCTTGCCATTCACCGAAACCCAGTACCCGGCTCGGCTCGAAGGCCACGAAGCTCCACGGCCCGGAGTAGGTGTTGTCGTAGAGCCGGTTGCCCTGGGCGAAGGTGATCGCGTGCTGGACGACCTCGCCCTTGTACGGCGACCACTCCGGGAACGTGCCGAAGTTCGCGAGCATCGCCATCCGCGCGCAGCTCTCCTCGCAGCCGGTGGCGGCCGGGTCGAGTACGAACCGGTTGTGGTGGATCTCGACGCGCTGGGTCTTCCACCGGCAGTCGGCGTTCAGCGCGCCCGCCGCGATCGCGGGCTGCGCGCATTTCGCCTGTTCGGGCACCAGTCGCGTGCAGGATCCGGACGACGTGTTCGCCGGGCTGTTGCAGAACCGGTCGGAGTTCTCCCACAGGGTGACGCCGTTCCAGTTGTTCTCGAACGAGTTCCCGTAGATCTCCAGTTTGTCCGTGCGCGCCTTCACCCTCGGCTCGCCACCGGACTCGGACACGTAGACCGCCGCCACCGGGAAGCTGTCACCGCGGTCGATGTAGCCCTTGCCGTCCACCCAGTTGTTCCGGCGGATCGTGTTGCCGCGGACGACGGCGTTGTAGCTGGTCTCGTACAGGAGGGCGGAACTGTCGTTGTTCTCGATGACGTTGCCCTCGATGAGGAAGTCGTTGTTGTTCGTGTCCGCCCAGAGCCCCGCGCCGCGGTTGTCGTGCACCCAGTTCCCTCGGACGTCGGCGCCGTTGACCGACCAGAACTTGATCCCGCCGGTGCAGCCGCAGCCGTCGATCTTGCGTTCCCAGTCGCCGGTGTTGTTGCCGGAGATCTCGTTGCCCTCGACGACCAGCCCGGTGATCTCGTTGTCCTGTGCGTAGGCGTTCATCCCGTACTGGCCGTTGCGCCGCAGGCAGTTCCCCCGCACCTGCTGCCGTGCGCCCGCCATCAGCGCGGCGCCGTCGTTGTCCTGCAGGGTGCTGTGCTCGACGATCCAGCCGTCGGCCGAATCGTGGTTGACCACGCCTTCGTCGTGCGGTGCCGCGAAACCCTGCACGGTCAGGTTCTGGATCTTGACGTCGGCGGCGTTTCCCGCGAAGGCGTACTGGTTGATCTTCCGGCCGTCGAGGACGGCGTTCGGGCCGCCGAGGTAGACGTTGCCCGCCTTCGGGTTGACCTGGTCATAGCGGTCGTCGCCGAGTTTGTGAGTGCCCGGTGCCAGCCAGAACGTCGTCCCGGCCGGGCTCGACCGCGTCTTCGCGGCGAGGTCGCCCGGTACCGCCGGGTCGATCTTCACCGCCCCCGCCGGTGCCTCCGCCGGACCGGCGGGCTGTTTGTCGCACACCTGCGCGATCGAACCGGACGGCGCCTTGGCCGGATCCGGCGCCGTCCCGGCCTCGTCGGCCGGTCCGGACGTGCAAGCGGTGAGCGCCAGCGGGCCGAGCAGCACCAGAAGCGCTGCCCGGCGGAGACGGTGCGGACGTGCGATCACAATGGGGGATCCTCGTTACCTGAATCGAAGGTGAGCGCGGTGGTGAAGGTGGTGCCGTCGGCGGCGGTCCCGCTGCCGAGCACCGTCCACGCGGGTTCGCGCCTGCCGAATCCGGCCGAATACCAGCCCAGCGGCGGGCTGGTCTCCCCGCGGTGCGCCGTCCACCGCAGCTCCGGCGGCAATGCGAGCGAAGCCTTCCGCTCGCGGCCGTCGACCGTCCAGGAAAGCGTCGCCGTCCCGCCGGAAAGCGCGACTTCGACGGCCGGGCCGAAGTGGAACGCGAGACGGCACGGCCGCGTTTCGCCGCCGCGCACCTCGTCGGAAATACGCAGCTCAGCGCCCTCCAGCTCCACCGAACGCCGGTGGACCGACGGCGCGTAGCCGTCGTGCTCGGCACTCCAGCGCGAAGGAGTGCCGGTCGGGATCACCGTGGTGGCGGCGTGTTTCGTCCACAGGAACGGACCGCCGGAAACGGACTGGTCGGTACCGGAGAGTTCGAGCGTGTTGTGCCCGGCCGTGGACCGGAAGTACGACCGCCACTTCGGTTCGCCGTGGTAGCAGTAGGTCCCCGGGTCGGCGAGGATGTCGACGCCGTTGTGCCGGACCTCGACCGAGAGCGCGTCCGCGTGCGCGTGGGCGGCGATGGACAGGAAGCCGTGCGGCCCGCCGTCGCAGCGGCACCAGATCGCGCCGTCGCGCAGGATGGTCACACCCGCGTCGGCGAAGTCGTCCAAGCGCTTGACCGGCCTCGACGAACACACCTCGATGTTCTCGCCCAACGCGGAGAAGAGCGGCGTCCGCACGTCCCCGCCCGGCACCTCGGGCCACCAGTCCAACCGTCCGAAAAGGACAGACCCGGTGTTGAGCAGCGACGCCCAGCGGCTGGTGCCGTCACCGTCCACGATGAGTCCGAAGCCGTCGTCCGCGTCACCCTGGCGCGGCGGCCGCAGGTGTGTGTCCACAAGGGACGCCAGCGCGTCGGTCATCCGGAGCAGGACGCGCCAGGTCGACGCGGGCACCGCGACGCCGGCCGCCTTCGCCTCCAGTGCGCCGGCGAGACCGAGTTCCAGGACCAGCCCGTGGTACTCGGTGGCGAGTTCGCGGTTGACGCCGGAGTCGAAGGTGTTGTGATGCAGCATCTTGTCCAGCGATGCCAGTGCCGAATCCCGCCACCCGGCGGATTCCGGGAACCAGCCGAACGCGCAGGCGGCGGCGAGCTGCCCGGCGTCCTCGGCGATCACGTGGTTGTTCGCCGACGAACCCCGGCTGGGGAACGCCGCCAGCCAGCGCTGGTGATGCCAGATCTGGCCGAGCGCCACCGGGTTGTCCTCGAACAGCGCCGGGGCCGTCGCCCAGCCGTCGAGCAGCCGCCGCACCCACACCCACGACAGCAGCCGGATGCCGAGTTCGATCCCGCTGACCCAGTGCACTCCGCGCATCGGCGGATTGGCCGTCCACCAGGACTTCAGGTGCGCGGCCACGCGTTCGGCGTAGCGGTCTTCGCCGGTCAGGGCGTACGCGGCGGCCAGCACGGTGAGGTGCTGGTGCCGTGACGGCTCCCAGATCTGCTTGATGTCGCCGACGGCGTCCTCGCTGCGATACGGGATGTCGAAGGAGTACACATCGGACGGTGCCCGGCGGCCGGTCTTCGGGTCGTACGACCAGTCCGGGTCGACGAGGTCGTCCCGTTCGACGCCGAAGTACTCGGCGTGCCCGTCCATCAGCCGATCCGCCTTGACGAGCAGATCCTTGACCGCCTCACCGGAGACGGCGGCGAGGACGTCTTCGCCCGGCACCGACGCGAATCGCCGGTCCGGCAGCCAGACCGCCTTCTCCCCCGCGACCCCGCGCCACTGGCGTTTGCGCACGACGTCGGTGACCCGGCCCGCGATCTCGGCGGGCCCCATCCGCGACAGTCTTCGCAGGTACCAGGAGGGATCCATCAGCCAAGCCCCTCTTTGGCGTTGATCCGCACCACGGCGCCGGTCTCCAGGCTCCGGCTGACCGCGAGCGTGGCCAGCGTCGTCGACACCAGCGAGTCGACGGACACCGGCATCGCGACCCCGGTCGTCAGCGCGTTCACGAAGGCTTCGAGTTCGGCGGCCTGGCCCTTGTCGCGGCCCTTGGGGATCCGGGAGCTGGTCCACTTCTTGCGGCCGAACACCGACGCGCGCGCGAAGTCGTCGAACTTCAGCACCTTGCCGTCGGCGGTGACGTCGATGGTCTCCTTGGGGAACGCCGACGACCCGTTGGTGGTGTAGGCGATCGACGCGGTCGAGCCGTCCGGGTAGCGCAGCAGGATCTGCAGGTCCTGATGCCCCGGCGTCGCGGTGGCGTACACCGAGACCGGGTCGGAGCCGAGCAGCCAGCTGACCGTGTCGATGAAGTGACCGCCCTCGCCCGCGAAGCGCGAACCCTCGCTGTCGGCCTGGTTGTACCAGCTGCCCGCGTCGAGACGGCCGGCGTTGACCAGGTACCGCACGGAAGCCGGGCCGATCCGCGGTCCGAAGTGGAGCACCGACTCGTTCAGCAGCGGCGCGAACCGGCGGTTGAAGCCCACCTGCAGCCGGTCGTTGCCGGATTCCTCGATCGCGCCGAGCACGACCTCGAGTTCCTTCTCCGACAGGGCGAGCGGCTTCTCGACGAAGACGGCCTTGCCCGCGAGCAGTGCGCGGCGGGTCAGCTCGGCGTGCGAGCTGTGCCGGGTCACGATGAACACGGCGTCGATCGAGTCGTCTTCGAGCATCTCGTCGACGTCGGTGGTGGCGCGGGCGAAGCCGAACTTGCGCTTCGCGTTCGCGCCCGAGAGTGCGGACGTGGTGACGACTTCGAAGAGGTCGAGATACTCCATCTCCACGAGATGCGGGAGAAGCATCGAGGACGCGTAGTTGCCCGCGCCGATAAAGCCGATCCGCAGGCTGTCAGGCTTCGGCACCGCGCGCGCGGTCACCGGCTTCGGGAGGGTGACGGAGGTGACCTGCTCGGTGGTGGCGGCGGCACGCTTTTCGTACTCGAACAGCACCGCGACGGCCTTGAGCTCGCCCTCGTTCAGCTTCCGGTACGTCTCGACGGCGTCGGAGAAGGCCGAGACGTGCGAGATCAGCGGCTCGACGTCGAGACGGCCGCTGCCCATCAGATCGACGACGCATTCGAGGTTGCGGCGCTCGGTCCAGCGGACCTGACCGATCGGGTAGTCGCGGCCTTCGAGTTCGTACTCCGGGTCGTAGCGGCCGGGGCCGTACGAGCGGGAGAACCGGACGTCGAGTTCCTTTTCGTAGTAGGCGTTCCACGGCAGGTTCAGCGAGCATTTGCCGATGTCGATCACCCGGCCGCGGTCGCGGGCCAGCTTCGCGGCCAGCTCCACCGGCTCGTTCGTGCTGCCACCGGCGGCGAGGTACACCTGGTCGACGCCGTGCCCGGAGCTGATCTCCGCGACCGCGGTGTCGATGACGCCGGATCCGGGATCGCCGCATTTCAGCGCCCCGAGCTGTTCTGCCAGCGCGCAGCGTGCCGGGTCCGGGTCGACGCCGACCACGCGGACGCCGGAGGCGACCAGCAACTGGACGACCAGCTGCCCGATCAGGCCGAGCCCGATGACCAGCGCGATGTCGCCGATCTGCGGTTCACCCTGGCGGACACCCTGCATCGCGATCGAGCCGACCGTGCCGAACGCGGCGTGCCGCGGATCGACGCCGTCGGGCACCTTGGTGTAGAGGTTCTTGGGCACCCAGTTCAGTTCCGCGTGCAGCGCGTGCTCGTTCCCCGCGCAGGCCACGAAATCCCCGACGGCGACGTCGTCGATACCCGCGCCGACCTCCTCGACCACCCCGCACAGCGAATACCCGAGCGGGGTGTAGGAGTCGAGCTTGTTCATCGCCTTGCGGTAGGTGGCGCCCAGCCCGTTCGTCGCGACGCTCTGCATCACCTTCGCGACCTGATCCGGCCGTGCCTTCGCCTTGCCCACCAGGGAAAGGCTCGCCTCGGACACCTTCATCATCTCGGTGCCGGTGGAGATCAGCGAATAGGCGGTGCGGACCAGCACACCCCCCGGTTTGCACGCGGGGACTTCGACGTCGAGGAGCGCCAGCTCCCCGCTCTTGTAGTTCTGCACTACCTGCTTCACGTCGCTCCTCAGCGATCAGGTGGTTCGGGCCGCGACGGCGCCGCGGTGGGTGGTCGGTACCGGTGGTCGGGGCGGGTGCGTCTTGGGGCGTACCGCCACACCCCACCACACACCCCCCCCGCC
>NZ_JBVIRO010000001.1:962989-1030303 GCF_055575975.1 Amycolatopsis sp. NPDC033938 | reverse complement strand
CGGGGGCGGGGTGAGCCTCGTGGGGGAGCGCTCGGGCCTCTCGGTTTAGAACCCGAATCGCCACTCACGACCCACCGGACCGAGCTGGGTCAGATCGGGCCGCGACGGCGCCGCGATACCAGTATTCGAGGGTCAAGATGTGCCAGAGATGCTTGGACCGGTCCTGCTGCCCGGACGCGTCTTCGTCGACGAGCCGTTGCAGGGCCTCACGGCGGAGGAACCCGGCCTTCACCAATTCGCCTTCGTTGGTCACCTCGCGCACCAGCGGTGCGAGGTCGCGGCTCATCCAAGCCCGCAGCGGCGCGCTGAACAGCCCCTTCGGCCGGTGCACGATCTCGGCGGGCAGGATCGACAGCGCCGCTTCCTTCAGCGCCATTTTCCCTTGGCGCTTCACGATCTTCTTGTCACCGGGGATCCGGAACGCGGCCTTCACCACCTCGATGTCGACGAACGGCGTCCGCACCTCGGTGGAGGCCGCCATGCTGGACCGGTCGGTGTAGGCGAGGTTGAGGCCCGGCAGGAAGAGCCGCGAATCGGCAAGGCACATGCGGTTCACGAAATCGGTCAGCGTGTTGTCGTGGTAGGTGTCCGCGTGTTCGGTGATCACGTCGTCGACCGCACCCGCCAGGTCCGGGTTCAGGAGTCCGGCCAGTTCGGCCTGGTCGTACATCGTGTAGCTGCGCCGGAACGCGGTCTCCTCGGGCAGTTCCGCGAACGAGAGGAACCGCTTGGCGAACCGGACCGACCGGAACCCGCGCTTCGACGTCGCCACCGGCAGTCTGTCCACAACGGACTCGATCGGACGGCGCACCAGACCGGGGACCCGCTGGTACTGGACGGCGATCTTGTTCGCGAGATGTTTGCGGTATCCGGCGAACAGCTCGTCGGCACCCATGCCCGAAAGCATCACCTTGACACCTGCCTCGCGCGCCGCGGTGCAGATCAGGTAGCTGTTGATCGCCGCCGGATCGCCGATCGGCTCGTCGAGGTGATACGTCATCCGCGGCAACAGATCGAGCACCTGCGGCGCGATCTCGATCTCGTGCAGATCGACGCCGAACTTCGCGGCGACCTTCTTCGCGTACATCAGGTCGTCCGGCATCGCCTCGAACTTCGCGTCCTCGGCCCGGAAACCGATGGTGTACGCGGAGATACCGGGCTGCTCGCGTGCGGCGAGCGCGGTCAGGTAACTGGAGTCGAGGCCGCCGGAGAGGAACGTCGCGACCGGCACGTCGGCCATCATGTGCTTGCTCGTCGAGTCCTCGATGACCGCGTTGAGGTCGAATTCCCCCTCGTAAGCCGCCCCTTCCTCGGCGACCTGGCGCAGCGACCAGAAGGTGCCGCGTTCGACGTCGCCGTTGGGCCGGAAGCGCGCCCAGCTGCCCGGCGGCAGCTTCTCGGCCTCGCGGAACGCGCACCGGCCGTCCGGAACCCAGTAGTAGAGCAGGGAAGCGACGAGGGCGGTGTCGTCCACGGTCAGGGAACCGCCGAGTTCGGCGGCCAGCGCCTTCAGCTCGGACGCGAACGCGACGCCCTTGCCCCGGCGCACCAGGAACAGCGGTTTGATGCCCAGCTGGTCTCGCACCAAGGTCAAAGCGCCGGAGCGTTCGTCGAACACGCCGAACGCGAACATGCCGCGCAGCCGGGAAAGGCCTTCGGTGCCCCACTTCCGCCAAGCCTCCAGCAGGACCTCGGTGTCGGAGGTCCCCCGGAACCGCACGCCCGCGGCTTCGAGCTCCTTCCGCAGCTCCGGCGCGTTGTACAGCTCGCCGTTGTAGGTCAGCGCGAGACCGTCCTTGACCATCGGCTGCGCGCCGGTCTCGGTCAGGTCGACGATCGACAGCCTTCGGTGTCCTAAATGGACTTCCCCGTCCCCGGCACGGTGGTCGTACCGGCCCGAACCGTCCGGTCCGCGGTGGGCGAGGATCTTGGTGAGCCGATCGGTGAGCGGTCCCCCGTCCGGCCACAAGTAAGCGCCTGCGATACCGCACATCTGCTTTTACTCCCCTTACAAGGCTTCCGCGTTATCCGGTGACACAGGCGCGAATCGTTTCGTCGGCTGATCGGCGTTGCCGACTTCCATGGCGCGTTTGTACGGCGTCGGATGCCCCTTCTTCTTCTCGCGCGGGAACATCTCCACCGGTTTCGGCATGGGCACGGCACGTCCGCGCAACGCCGTGTGCAGGCCGTCCCACAGTGTCCCGTCGGTGTGGTCCCGCGGATCGGGATCCACCACGACGACGCCGATGATCGGGATGCGCCGATCGGCGAGCTGACGCGCGACGGTGTGCAGCCATTCGGTGTTCGCGTACCCGGTGCGGACGACGAGGATCGTCTCCTCACCGAGGAATTCCAAATCGGTCCACGACGTCCCCGGCTCGACCGAGCCGACACCGATCCGGCGCTCCTGCGCGGAGATCGGCACGTCACCGCGGTCGAGTACCTGGATCGGGCCTTCACCCACCAGCCCGCGGAGGTCCGCCTTCGGCAGGTCGTCGACGAGCGAGACCGGCCCCTTCTCCGCCAGCTCCCGCGCCATGTCGACGGCGAGCGCGGCGGTGACCTTGCGGGCACCGAGGTCGAGCAAGGACACCGGTCCGCCCGGCTGCCGGACGGCCCGGACCAGCGTCGTCGCGACCCGCTGCCGCCGGGCGGCCGCGCGGGAACCCCGCAGGAACCGCGACGGTTCGGGCAGCTGCGCGATCACCGAGGCGCCGAGGTGCCGCGAGATCTCGCGGCGCAGCACCGGCCGGTCCTTGATCACGCTCGTGACGGCCGCGAGCCCCAGTCCGGCGAGCAGTCCCAGCACGAAGCCGATCCCGGCGTCCGTGGCGAGGGTCTTGAGGAAGGAACGCGGCAGGATCCGCGGCGCGTCCACGATCTGTGTCCCGGCGGCGACCTTCGGCGTGCCGATACCCGCCTCCTGCGCGCGGCCGTCGTAGTCGGAGATCTTCGAGTTCAGCTCCGCCCGGCGCGCGTACAGCCGCTCCAGCTGGGCCGGGTTGGCGTTGCGGTTCTTGGCCTCTTCGGTGACGATCGCCGCTTCGATGGGGGTCAGTTCGTTCTGGGCCTGGTTGCGCTGATCGAGCAGGGCCTTCTGCTGCGCCGCCGCGGCCGCCTGGTTGCGCGCGATGTATTCGGTGATGAAGGCGTCGGAGATCGCCTGCGCGCGGGCCAGCGCCTCGTCCTTGCTCTTGGCCTTGACCGTCAGCTGAAGGACGTTGTTCGTCAGGCCGAGCCCCTCGTAATCCTTGAGGAATTCTTCCGGCGCCTGGGTGCTGTTCAGTTTCTTGAGCGCCTCGGTGGCGATCTTCGTCGTCTGGAGCACGGCGACGTCGGTCCGCATCAGCGTCCCGCTGTCGGTCGGCGAGTCGTCGGGGTGGACGACCAGGATCTGCGCGACCGCGGTGGGCGGCGACGGCAGGAACACCGCGACCAGCCCGCCGACGATCAGCCCGAGCAAGGCGGTGGCCACCCACAGGCGACGGCGTCTCCGTACCGAGACGACCAGCCGCTGAAGGTCGATGAGCGGCTCGGATTTCACTTTCTCGGCGCTCGTCACGATGTGCCTGCCAGTGCTTCGTGGTCCTTGCGGGCGGGTGCGGCGGGGCGGGTGCGGGTCGGCCGGACCGGGCGGGTCAGGACGGTGCCCACCACGGTGAGACCGGCGTCGGCGCAGGCCTCGGCGATCCCGACCAGCTCCCACGCGGACCGGGAACCAAGGCTCGACACGACGAGCACGCCGTCGGCGGCGGTGTCTTCGATGACGGGACGGACCGGGGAAACGGTCACCGGGACGAACCACCGGTCGGCGAGACCGGCGATCCGCTCGGCGGCCTTCCGCCCGGCGTGGTCGCCGTCGGCGGACACCACCAGCAGCCGCCGGTGCGGGAGCCGGGACACCAGGCGCCGGTACTGGACGACGGTGTCGATCTCGTCGGGGAAGACGTCGACCCGCGGGATGTTCCACGGCCGGTCGTCGTGGAGGAGCTTGGCCCGCAGGGTGGACCCCGACGGCCGCTCGTCCACGACGTCGAAGGTGGCCAGTACCGGGCCACCGAGCGCCGCGGCGATCTCCTCCTCGTCGCGCAGCCGCCGGTCGGTGCGGGCGGTGAAGAGATGCCCGAACAGGCCGAGCAGGAAGAACAGTGCCGCACCACCGAGCGCGAGCTGCACCAGGGTGGGCGCGGCCGCCGAGGACGGCAGCTCGGCCGAGCCCAGCACGACCATGTTGCCGAGGCCGCTGGCGGTGTCGGCCGCGTTCAGGGTGGACATCGCCGACTCGATCGTCGAGCGCAGCCCCTGCAGTTCAGTGCGGAGCTGGACGCTCTCCACGGTCGTCTTGCCGTCGTTGACCTTCGCCGAAAGTTCGCTGATCCGCTGGTTGGTCTGCGCGACCTGCTGGCGCAACGTCTCGCGGCGCTCCTGCGCCAGCTGCACGGCGGCGTCCCCGGAACCGGCGATGATCTGGGTGGAGTACTTCACGAACTCCTGCGCGAGCTGATCAGCCAGCCGCTGCGTCTGTTCGGCGGTTTCGCCGGTGGCTTCGATGGTGATCACATTGCCCTGTGCGACCGACGTGGCCACCTTGTCCCGCAGATCGGCGCCGGTCTGGCCGTCCCCGAGGGCGGCGGCGGCCCGGTCGAGGACGACGGAGCTGGTCGCCACGTCGGCCTGGGTGAGCAGTTCGTCCGCCTCGCGCGGCCCCTGGAGCAGCACGCTGGAGGTGGTCCGGTAGCCGGGGGAAAGGATCACCGACGATCCCGCACCGACCAGGGCGCCGAGGACGGCGAGGACCAGCAGGGTCCGCCATCGTCCGCGCAGAACCTGTCCGATCATGGACAGGCGCACCGTGTCGTCAGTCAAAGCCGGGATCTCCCATCGGTGCCTGGCACCGCCGCGGATGGCGTATCACCAACCTCGTCGGCCCGATCGCGGCGTTGGTTACAGGATCGCCCGAGTCTTGTTCGAAACGCGACCGTGAAGACGGTCAACGGACCGCGGCCGCGTAGGCCGCGAGCAGGGCTTTCTGGGAGTTCTCCCAAGAGAGCGGACCGGCGACGCGCGCCCGCCCCAGCTCACCCATCTCGGCCCGCTGTTCCGGCGAGTCGAGCAGATGCGCGATCAGCTTCGCGAACTCCGGCTCGTCGTTCGCCGGCGCGTACAGCGCGGCCTCCCCGGCCGAGACCCGGGCCTCCCGCAGCTCGAAGGAGACGATCGGGCGGCTCATCGCCATGTACTCCATGATCTTGTTCATGGTCGACACGTCGTTGAGCGGGTTCAGCGGATCCGGCGAAAGGCACACGTCGGCCGCGGACAGGTAGCGCAGCAGATCCTCGTCGGAGATCCGGCCGGTGAACTCGACCTGGTCGTCGAGCTTCAGTTCCTTGGACAGCGCGACCATGGCGTCGAAGGCGTCGCCGGAACCGATGAACACGGCGTGCCAGTCGGTGCGGCCGACCTCGTCACGCAGGGACGCGAGCGCGCGCAGTGCGTAGTCGACGCCGTCCTGCGGGCCCATCACGCCGAGGTACGCCAGCAGATGCGGCTTGCCCTTCTTCAGCTCGGGCTCGGCCGGGACCATGTGGAACCGTTCGACCACGGGCGCGCTGCGCACGACGAAGACGTCGTCCGGCGACTTGCCGCCACGCTTCACGGCGACGTCCTTGTAGCTCTCGTTGGTCGCGATGACGACGTCGGCGGTCTTGTAGGTGCGGCGCTCCAGCGCGCAGACCGCGCGGTACAGGAGGTCCTCACCGCGGTCGAAGCGCGAGAGGTACAGCTCGGGGCAGAGGTCGTGCTGATCGAAGATGAACTTCGCGCCCTGGCGCTTGAGGTACAGCGCGACCAGGAACAGCATGTCCGGCGGGTTGCAGGCGTGCACCACGTCGATTTTCCCGCCCCGGCCGACCTTGCGGGCCAGGCGAAGGGTGTGCCACAGCGCGGAGCCGTACTCCTGGACATACCCGGCCGGGCCACCGGTGGCGGCCTTCAGCGGGTACCTCAGGATGTGGACGCCGTCGATGGTGACTTCGGCCTCGGTGTCCCGTTTCGTCCCTTGTGGACAGATGACGTGGACTTCCCAGCCGTCGTCGCGCAGCGTCTGGCACTCCTGCCAGACCCGGCGGTCGAAGGGGACGGAAAGGTTCTCGACGAGGATGAGAGCTTTACCAGGCAAGACCGACATATCCCTCTTCAGACCGGCGCCGGTCGGCGTCGGGTACGCGGACGAGATCGATGATGGTGTGACCGCCACCCGCCGGGAGCGCCGCGAGGACGTCCGGATCGGTGCAGCCGATGAGGCAGACCTCGGCGTGGTCGACGACCTCGCCGACGGAACCGGCCAGCAGCTGCCCGAGATGCGGCAACCTGCCCTCGATGTACTCGCGGTTCGCGCCCATCAGCCGCGAGAGGCTGACGTTGGCGTCGTAGATGCGGAGGTCGTAACCCTTGCCGAGCAGACGCTCCGCGAGCTCGACGAGCGGGCTCTCACGGAGGTCGTCGGTACCGGGTTTGAAGGACAGGCCGAACAGCCCGACCTTGCGTTTACCGGTACGCGCGACCAGGTCGAATGCGCGCTGGAGATGTTCGTCGTTGGAGGGCAGCACGTGCGAGAGGATCGGGACGGCGACGTCCGCGCGGTGCGCCGCGTAGACGAGGCCGCGGAGATCCTTGGGGAGGCACGAGCCGCCGAAGGCGAACCCGGGGCGGAGGTAGGCGGGGCTGATGTTGAGCTTGCGATCGGCGAGGAAGACGTCGATCACCTGATGCGAATCGAGCCCCAAGGCGCGGCAGATCGAGCCCAGTTCGTTCGCGAAGCCGATCTTGAGCCCGTGGAAGGAGTTGTCGGCGTACTTCGTCATCTCGGCGACGGGGATCGCGACGCGGAAGACCTCGCCGGGAAGCCCTTCGTAGAGCGCCGCGACGACGTCACCGCTGGCCGCGTCGAGTTCGCCGATGACGGTCTTGGGCGGGTCGTAGAAGTCCTTGACGCTGCTGCCCTCGCGCAGGAACTCCGGGTTGACCGCCACCCCGAAATCGACGCCGGCGGTGCGGCCGGACGACTTCTCGAGGATCGGGACGAGCAGATCGAGACACGTGCCCGGCAGCATGGTGCTGCGGAAGACGACGGTGTGCCTGGTGGTCTTCTCCTTGAGCGCTTCGCCGATTTCCTCGGCCACCCGCTCCAGGAACGCCGTCGACAGGCTGCCGTTGGGGGCCGAGGGGGTACCGACGCAGATGAGGGAGACTTCGCTGTCCGCGACCGCCTGTCTGACGTCGGTGGTGGCTCTCAACTTGCCCTGCGCGACCACCTCGGCGGTCAGCTCACCGATGCGCTCCTCCACCACCGGCGCCTTGCCGCTGGAGATGAGGTCGATCTTCACCGGGTTCACGTCGACCCCGACGACCTCGTGCCCACGCCCGGCCAGGCACGCCGCCGACACACAACCGACGTAACCGAGCCCGAAGACACTGATCTTCATGACGAATTCCTCCAGCCGCATTCCGCTGCCCGTTGGTCGGCTTGGGGACCGGGTTCGTTACCGCCGTCCCGAGTTCGCCTGCTTTTGGCGGAATGCCTGTGCGGCAAGGGAATTACTCATCGTTCGAGGGGCACGAAATGCTACACGGCGCGCGTAAGGGTTTCGTCTCGATTGGGGCGAGGCGGGAAGGGGCGGCGGCGGGACCGGGTGGGGCACGTGGGTCGTGAGTGGTAAGTGTCGTTAGAGCGAATCCTCTCTTAGGTACCTCGCGGCGGAGCGCGTGAAGGCCCCCTTCCCTCGGCTGAGCCGAGGGAAGGGGGCCTTCACGCGCAGCCGTTGTGACAGGTGGTGCCGCTGGGGCTCGTGACGGTCGTCCGGGCCGCGACTTGCCGCCGGTGCCGCTGATCGCACGCGACCGCTAAGAACGCCGAAGCCCCCTTTACGGTTGCCCGGCCACGGCACCGGAATGTTCCGCTCTGGCCGCCCCGCCATTCCCGTCTTTAGGTTCGATTCGTCAACGATCGCCTGGGGACGTCCGTGACGAACGGGCGTGTCGGGCGGGACTGGGGAGAACACCATGCGAAGAACATCGCTGCGCGCGATCGGAGTGCTGACGGCGGCCCTCACGGTCGCCGGGTTGGCGACCGCCGTGCCCGCCTACGCCGCCACCGGCCCCAACATCAAAGTGACGGCCAAGGCTCAGGAGGGCCGCTGGCTGCCGGGCGACGCCATCCCGATCGAGGTGACGGTCGCCAACATCGGTGACACGACGGCGAATCAGGTCAAGGGGTACAGCGAGCGGGAGTCCGGCGCTTACTTCACCGTCGACGAAGCCTCCTGGGGCGACCTTCGGTCCAAGGACGGCGCCACCTACGCGCCGGGCGAGAGCAGGACATACACACTCAAGGGCAGCGTGTTCACCCTCAACGAGGGCAATCCGGTGCTCAACATCGATGTGAGCGGATCGGAAGAAGCCGACTACTCGGACAACCGCAGCCTGATCACCGTCGGACTGCTTTCCCCCGGCACCACCGATCGAGTCGCCGGGGTCCTCTACGGTGACCGCGACGAAGACGGCAAGTTCTCCCCCGGCGAAGGGCTCGCCGGGGCCGAAGCTCGGTTGATCGGCCCGGGTATGTCCGAGCACCTCGTAGCGATCACTGACGCCGAAGGCCGGTTCGCCTTCGATGCCGTCCCGGTCGGCAACGACATCTCTTGGCACTTCGAGAAGCTTCCGGACGGCTGGGTGACCGGATACCCGCCGAGCCTGAGAGTGGACGGCAGCGGGCAGAACACCGCACTCGAGGGCAGGGCGATCCGCCCGCTGACAGACTCGTTGAGCGCGAAGATCTCGCTCGACAAGGCCAGCTACGCGGTGGGCGAGACCGCGACGGCGACAGTGACGCTCACGAACGTCGGCGCCCGCGAAGTCACCGGCCTGTACGCGGGATGTGACCCGGGCGGCTTCCAGCGGGGTTTGGAGATCCCGCAAACCCAGTGGGGCGCGTTCAGCTACGTGAACAAGGCGGGCAAGGTGGCCCCGGGGCAAAGCGTGGTCTTGAAGGTCACCGGCACGGTGCCCGCGAAAGCGGGCGCCTACGGTGAGACCGGGCTCGATTGCTGGTTCGACAACGACAACTCCTTGGGTTCCGGGCCGTATGCCTACCAAAACGCGAAGGTGCCGGGCGCCAGGGCCGACTCCCGCGGTCAGCTCTGGCACGACAGGAACGGCAACCATCGGCTCGACCCCGGCGAGGGAGTGGCGAACACGACCGTCGCCCTGAGCACGACCGACAAGAAGCTCGTGTCGCTCACCAAGACCGACGCCAACGGCTTCCTGACCTTCACCAACGTCGCGGTCGGCGGCTACCGGCTCGTCATACTCGGCCCTTGGCGGACGGAAGGATCCGGCGAGACCATCGAGGTCGTCGCAGGGCCTTACAACCCCGGCCAGTGGACCCTGCACGTGGTCCCGCGCTGATCATCCGAATGGTACGGCCCCGGAAGCGAAAGCCTCCGGGGCCGTCGCCGTACAACGGCTTTTCGTCAGCCCTGGACGAACTTCGCCGCCAGGCCTTCGCCCACGGACGTCGCCTTGTCGTGGTTCTCGATGGGCGACACCTTCGAGTTCTTGAAGCAGATGTAGGTCACGCCCGAGTCGACGCCGCCGTTCTTCGGGTCCGGGTTGATGCCCAGCGCCTTCGCGGTCGCGTAGGACGCTTCGCCGATGATGTCGTTCGGGCCGGTGTCACCGATGACGGTGTACAGCACCTTGTTGTTGTAGATCACCGCGCACGAGCCGGCGCCCTTGAGGCCGGACTTTTCGAAGTTCCACGTGCTGCTGATGCTCGGCACGACGATGTAGGGCGTCTGGTCGGCGATCAGCGCCTTGCCGTCGGATCGCGGGTACGCGGTGTCGGGCTGGAACCACGGGTCGGTGGTCTTGTTGCACCGCGCCGTCGGCTGCCCGTCGCAGTCGATGTCCATGTCGGCCTTCCAGAACACGGCGCTGCCCGCGTCGCAGACCGCGATGGTCCGGCCGGTTTCGTCGTCGGTCTTGTACTTGCCGTTCGAGACCTGCTTGCAGCTCGCGGTCTTCGCGAGCAGCTGCTGCGCGGTCGGGCCCGCCTGGATGGCGACATCCCCCGCGGAGGCCGGTGCGGCCGCGGCCGTTGCCGCCGGGGCCAGCCCCGCGGCCATCACCATCGCCGAGAACAGGAGCAGTTTCCGCATCCCGAACACCCCTTAGTTAATAAAGCTTCTTTATCGAGGGCACTCAGGATGCCGCCGCGCACCAGCGGACTCAAGGGCTGTCAGGGGGTTGTTTTCCCACTAGGCAACGAAAACCGGTCAAAAGTGGGCAAGCTTGGCGACCCGCGTCACGAACCTTCCCGCTCGGCGGTACAGGCCTTCCCGGTCACCGAGCACGCCGTCGATCCACTGCTGGTCGACATCGTGCCGGACCTTGACCCGCGGCCGCAGCAAACCGTCGCGCGACGCCGCACCGCCTTCGGCCGTGTAGACCCTCGTCGCACCGGAATGCCGGAGCCTGCTGAGCACCCGCCGGTCGTAGGCACCGAACGGCGGCGCGTACGACCGCACCGGCCTCCCGCTCAAATCGGCGAGCAGCTTCGGCGCCGTTTCGAGTTCGCGGCGCGCGTGCCTGCCGTCGAGCCGCCGCCAGTCGCGGTGCTCCCAGCCGTGCGAACCGATCGACATCCCGGCGTCGGCCAGCTCACGAAGGCCGTCCGCGTCGACGAAGCCCCGCTGGCCGATGCGGCCGGCCAGCGGGAAGAACTCCGCCGTGAGATCGCGTTCCACCAACCGCGGCAACGCGATCTCGACGTCGGAGGAGTTGCCGTCGTCGAAGGTGAGCCCGACGTCTTCACGTCCGGCCACCGTGTCGAGCACCCGCTCGAACTGCTCGACCGTCACCCATGTGTCGTCTTCGCCTGGATCAAGCGTGCGCACGGGCCTGCCCACGCCGCCAATCGCCAGGATCACCATCGCGCCTCATTCGGGACCGAGTCCGTCAGTTTCCCGATTAATCGCGTTGGCGAATGGAGTAGTTACATGATCCGGCAAGGTGTCCACGAACGGGTTACTTGCGGATCTCCAGGGTGCAGCACTTCGGGCCGCCGCCCGCCTTCCTGAGCTCGGAAATGTCCACGAAGACCGGCTCGTAGCCGCGTTCGGTGAGCCGCGCGGCCAATCCGGTCGCTTCGACCGGCAGGACGACGTTGCGGCCGTCGGAAACCCCGTTCAGCCCAAAGCATTCGGCGTCGGCCCGATCCGCGATTACCGCGTCCGGGAACATCCGCTCCAGCACCTTCCGCGACCCGGCCGAGAACGCCTCCGGGTAGTAGGCGATCCGCGCGGGCGCGGTGTCGGTGGCCTCGGCGAGGACGAACAGCGCGGTGTCGAGGTGGTAGTAGCTCGGGTCGATCAGCCGCAGTGAGACGACGGGGACACCGAGGACCTCCTGCGCTTCGGCGTGCGCGGCGGGGTCGGTCCGGAAGCCGGTGCCGGCGAGCAGGACCTTGCCGGTCCAGGCGAAGTCGCCTTCGGCCTCGTTGATCTTCTCGGGCATGGTGATGTCGCGGTAGCCGTGCTCGACGAACCAGCGGCGGAAGTGCTCGGCCTCGGCGGTGCGCTGCGGAGCGCGGAAACGGGAGCCGAGGACGCGGCCGTCGACGACGGTGCCGGAGTTCGCGGCGAACACCATGTCGGGCAGGCCGGGCTGGGCGTCGATCTCCTCGACGGTGTGGCCGAGGCGTCGGTAGGTGTCACGGAGTTCGGTCCATTGCGCCATCGCGGTGTCGACGCTGACCGGGACGGTCGGATCCATCCAGGGGTTGATGACGTAATCCACCGCGAAGTACCGCGGCGGGCACATGAGGTAGCGGCGCGTCGTGGGCACACGGGGCTGCTCTAGTACCGGCATACACGAAGGGTAAGGCTCACCTAATTCCGCAATCAATCGCTGTTCGCTGCGCGTATACCTGCTAAACATTGCGTGTGAACACCATCGACCAGCGAATCGTTTCATGTCTGATGGCCAACGCGAGGTCCAGCTACGCCGACATCGGGAAAGTCGTCGGTCTTTCCGCGCCCGCCGTGAAGCGGCGGGTGGACAGACTGCTCGAAACCGGCGTCCTGCGCGGTTTCACCGCGGTCGTCGACCCCGAGGCGCTCGGCTGGGGGACGGAGGCGTTCGTCGAGGTCACGTGCAACGGCAACATCACCCCGGCCCGGATCCGGGCCCGCCTGGAGCCGTTGCCCGAGGTCGTCGCGGCCTACACGGTCTCCGGCGCCGCCGACGCGATCGTCCATCTGCGCGCTTCGGACATCCATCACCTGGAGACCGCGCTGGAACGGTTGCGCGGGCTGGAGATCGTCGACCGCACGGTCTCCACCGTCGTCCTGTCCCGGTTACTGGAACGCCCGCCGACGCCAGAAGCGTGACACCCTCGACGCGTGACCGATCAGATCCGCTCCAGCCATGACGGCGGCGTCGCCGTGCTCACCATCGACGCGCCCGCGACCCGCAACGCACTGACTCTCGACCTGTCCGCGCAGCTGGCCGAGGCCGTCTCACGGGCCGAAGCCGACGAGAGCGTCCACGCCTTGGTCGTCACCGGCGCGCCGCCGGCGTTCTGCGCGGGCGCCGACCTGGACACGCTCGCCGCAGCCCGGGAGGACGGGCTCCGCGCGATCTACGACGGTTTCCTTTCGGTGGCGAGGTGTTCCCTGCCGACGATCGCGGCGGTCGGCGGCGCCGCGGTGGGCGCCGGATTGAACCTCGCGCTCGCCGCGGACGTCCGCATCGTGGGACCGAGGGCGAAGTTCGTGGCCAGATTTCTCGATCTCGGCATCCATCCCGGCGGCGGGATGACGTGGATGATCCAGCGGCTCGTCGGACCGCAGAAGGCCGCGGCGATGACCCTCTTCGGTGAGGTCGTCGGTGCCGAAGCCGCTGTCGAATGCGGGCTCGCGCTCCGGCTCGCCGACGGCGATCTGGTCAAGGCCGCTCGTGAACTGGCGAAACCCGCCGTCGACGCTCCGCGAGACGTCCTTCTGGCGACGAAGCGCACGCTTCGGCACACCGCGGCGCTGACCGACCATTCGGCAGCCGTCGACGCCGAGATCGAGCCCCAGGTGGCGTCACTCACCGCACCCGCGTTCGCCGAACGACTGGCCAGGTTGCGGGCTTCGTTGTCCAACCAACGTCCAACTGCCGATAGCCCCTCGACCGGACTTCACTAGGCTTGAAGGAGATACGGCTCACAATCGGGTCGCATCGCTGACCGTTACCATCAGTAACAGATAAACCGCATAATCCCCGCTCAGCGACGAGCTCAGGTCACTCGAGAAGTAGGTCCAGGCCATTTTTAGGGCAACCTGGGAAGTGTGCCGAGGACTAACCTCGGGACATGGCAGCTGTGACCTGGCCGACATCGCCGGGCGAGGCACGCCGATCTCCGGCTTGGCCGGGGACGACGCACGTCGGGAGAGAGGGAATCCCTGACCTATGAGCACGAGTGCGAACGGCAACGGCTCCTTGTCGGCCGTACGGCCGACCGAGGTCGCCAAGCTGGATCGGGTGGTCATCCGGTTCGCGGGTGACTCCGGTGACGGCATGCAGCTGACAGGCGACAGGTTCACCTCGGAGGCGGCCGCCTTCGGCAACGACCTGTCGACCATGCCGAACTTCCCCGCGGAGATCCGCGCGCCACAGGGCACCATTCCCGGCGTCTCGAGCTTTCAGGTGCACTTCGCCGACTACGACATCCTGACCCCGGGCGACCGGCCGGACGTCCTGGTCGCGATGAACCCCGCCGCGCTCAAGGCGAACCTCGCCGACGTCCCGCACGGTGGGACCATCATCCTCAACACCGACGAGTTCACGAAGCGGAATCTGGTCAAGGTCGGCTTCGAGAACGATCCTCTCGACGACGACACCCTTTCGGCCTATCAAGTCCACCGGGTCGCGATGTCGACGTTGACCAGAGGCGCGCTCGAAGAAACCGGACTGTCCAAAAAGGACGCCGAACGCGCGAAGAACATGTTCGCGCTCGGGCTGCTCTCCTGGATGTACCACCGGCCGACCGAGGGCACCGAACGGTTCCTGCGCGAGAAGTTCGCGAAGAAGTCCGACATCGCCGAAGCCAACATCCTCGCCTTCCGGGCGGGCTGGAACTACGGCGAGACCACGGAATCCTTCGCGACCACATACGAGGTCGCGCCCGCGAAGCTGAACCAGGGCACGTACCGCCAGATCACCGGCAACACCGCGCTGGCGTACGGGCTGGTCGCCGCCGGGCAGCAGTCCGGGCTGCAGATCCTGCTCGGCACGTACCCGATCACCCCGGCGTCGGACATCCTCCACGAGCTGTCCAAGCACAAGAACTACGGCATCCTCACCTTCCAGGCCGAGGACGAGATCGCCGGCATCGGCGCCGCGCTCGGCGCCTCCTACGGCGGAGCGCTGGGCGTCACCTCGACCTCCGGTCCCGGTGTCGCGCTGAAGTCCGAAGCCATCGGGCTCGCGGTGATGACGGAACTTCCGCTGGTCGTGATCGACGTCCAGCGCGGCGGCCCGTCCACCGGGCTGCCGACCAAGACCGAGCAGGCCGACCTGCTGCAGGCGATGTTCGGCCGCAACGGCGAATCCCCGGTCCCGATCGTCGCGCCGCTGTCCCCCGCGGACTGCTTCGACGCGGCGCTGGAGGCCACCCGGATCGCACTGAAGTACCGCACCCCGGTCTTCCTGCTGTCGGACGGCGCGATCGCGAACGGCTCGGAGCCGTGGCTGATCCCGGACGTCGAGAACCTGCCGGATCTGCGGGTGGAATTCGCCACCGAGCCGAATGCCGAAGACGGCTCCGGGGAATTCTGGCCGTATGTCCGCGATCCCGAGACCCTCGCCCGCGCCTGGGCCGTGCCGGGCGCCGCCGGGCTGCAGCACCGCATCGGCGGGCTGGAGAAGGCCGACAAGACCGGGCACATCTCCTACGACCCCGACAACCACGACAAGATGGTCCGGCTGCGGCAGGCCAAGATCGACGGCATCGACGTCCCGGACCTCGTCGTCGACGATCCGAGCGGCGGTAAGGCCAGGGTCCTCGCGCTCGGCTGGGGCTCTTCCTACGGGCCGATCGGCGCCGCGTGCCGCCGGGTCCGCAAGGAGGGCATGCCGATCGCGCAGGCGCATCTGCGGCACCTCAACCCGTTCCCGGGCAATCTCGGGGACGTGCTCCGTTCGTACGACACCGTGGTCGTCCCTGAAATGAATCTCGGCCAGCTGTCGATGCTCTTGAGGGCGAAGTACCTCGTGGACGTGAAGTCGTACACGAAGGTCGCCGGGATGGCGTTCAAGGCCGAGGAGCTGCAAGGCGTGTTCACGGAGATCATCACCAGTATGGAGGCGGCGAAGTGACCGCGATTGATCTGGGGATTCCCACCCTCGGCGGCCTGGACCTCGTGCCGACCGAAACCGAGCCGCAGAAGGCGAAGGACTACAAGTCGGACCAGGAGGTCCGCTGGTGTCCCGGCTGCGGCGACTACGTCGTGCTCAACGCCGTGCAGTCGTTCCTGCCGACACTCGGCCTCAAACGCGAGAACATCGTGTTCATCTCGGGGATCGGCTGCTCGTCCCGGTTCCCGTACTACCTGAACACCTACGGCATGCACTCGATCCACGGCCGCGCGCCGTCGATCGCGACCGGGCTCGCGACCGCCCGGCCGGATCTGTCGGTGTGGGTCGTCACCGGCGACGGCGACGCGCTGTCCATCGGCGGCAACCACCTGATCCACGCGTTGCGGCGCAACGTGAACATCAAGATCCTGCTGTTCAACAACCGGATCTACGGCCTCACCAAGGGCCAGTACTCGCCGACGTCCGGGCCGGGCATGGTCACCAAGTCCACCCCGATGGGCTCGGTCGACACCCCGTTCAACCCGCTCTCGCTGGCGATCGGCGCCGAGGCGTCGTTCGTGGGCCGGGCGCTCGACTCGGACCGCAAGGGCCTCACCGAGGTGCTGGAGGCCGCCGCGAAGCACCGGGGATCGGCGCTGGTGGAGATCTACCAGAACTGCCCGATCTTCAACGACGGCGCTTTCGAGGTCCTCAAGGACAAGGACGAAGCCGCCTCCCGGCTCATCCCGCTGCGGACCGGCGAACCGATCAGGTTCGGTCCGCAGAGCGAATTCGGCGTCACGCGCAGCGGCTGGGGCGGCCTCGAGGTCGGGAAGGTCGCGAACATCGGCGAGGAGAACCTCGTCGTGCACGATCCGACGATCGAGGACACCGCGTACGCGTTCGCGCTGTCGCGGATCGGCGACCAGAACCTGAACCACGTGCCGACCGGCATCCTGCGGCAGGTCGAGCGGCCCACCTACGACGACCAGGCGCGTGCGCAGGTCGCGGAGGCCCAGGCGGCCCGGAAGCCGGATCTGCAGGGGCTGCTGCGCGGCAAGGACACCTGGACCGTGGTCAGCTAGCCGCCGGTTCCGGTCCCGAACGCCATGAAAGGTCCTTTCCTTGCAAATTTTGCAAGGAAAGGACCTTTCATGGCGTTTGTCAGGTGAGGGGCTCAGGCGAGGGGACGGAAGCCGACCCGCTCGGCGTCGGCGGCGGTGCGGAACCAGACCTCGGCCACCATCTTCGGGAACTGAGGCGAGTCCTCGGTGCAGTACCGCAGTGCCGTCACGCTGGCCTTGACCCCGAAGTCGTCGGCCGGACGGCCACCGCCCGGCCGCGGCATCGCCGAACCGGGACCGAACGGACCCGGCGGAACGGACTCCACCGCGGGCGCGACCTGCCGCGCGGGCGGGGGTTCCGGGGCGGGCATCGCGTCGCCGGGCTGGACGGCGGGCTCGAAGAGCGAGCCGCTCTGCCCGCCGGACAGGTCCGGCTCACGGCGTTCGATCGCCCGCATCGACGGCTGGATCGGCTGCGGCGGCTCGAAACCGCCGCGGACCGTGCCCCGCGGCGTGCGTTTGGGCAGCACCTGAGTGGCTTCGGCGGGCGTCTCGGGCTCCGAGTCGAGGAGACCGGCCTTCGCTTCTTCGTCGGAACCGAAGGCGTACGCGGGCGGATCCTGCAGCTCTTCTTCCCGCTCGAACCAGTTGGTCTCGACCGGCGGCTGCTCCGTTTCCACGCGCGACGCGGGGCTGAACAGCGAGACCGGTTCGGGCTGCGTCTCCGTGCCCTCGGGGTCCAGCTGCATCTCCAGGCGGGACCGGTACGGCCCGTCACCCGGCGACGGCTGCGGCTCGGGCTGCGGTTCGAACTGGGGCTCGACGTCCAGCTTCGACGCGGGCTGGAGGTACTCGGTCGCCGCGGCGGCGTACGGGTTCTCCGGCTCGGGTTCGGGCTCGGCCGGGGTCGCCGGAATGAACTGTGTCCGCTCGGCGGGCTCCGGCTCCGCTTCGGGCGCGGTGCGGTACTCGGCCTCGTACTCGTCTTCGGGCTCGAAAGTCCGCGTCGGCTCCGGCTGCCTCTCCTCGACGAGCTGACTCTCGTCGACGAGCTGCCTCTCCTCGACGAGGTCCTCCTGGACGTCCTCGACAGGCTCCGGCGCCTTCTCCTCGACCGGTTCGGACCACGGCCGCGCGGGCTCGCGTTCGGTGAGAGTCTCGGGATAAGCGGGCTTCGGCTCCTCGGCGGCCGCGAACTCCTCGTCCAGCTCGTCGTGCGACGGCTTCGTGAAGTACGCGGTCCCGCCGGCGGCCGCGGCGGCCCCCGCGCCGAGGCTCACCCCGGCCGGGACCCGTGACGTCTCGGCGTGCGCGGTGGCCAGCGAGCTTTCCAGCTCGCGGATGCGCTTGCGTGCCGGAAGCACCAGTACCAGCCAGGTGAGCAGCGCCCCGACGACGAACGCCAGCAGACTCCACAGCCAAACCTGTCCGAAAATGGACATCTATCTTGCCCCTTGTTAATGCGTTCGCGCGACGAGGTAGTCGGCGACCGATTCGCAGGCGTCCCGGGCGGGCGACGCGGGCAGCGCAGCGAGCTCGGCACGCGCCCGCCGAGCGTAGTCGGAAAGGGTTTCGCGTGCGCGTTCGAGTCCGGACGAGGCCCGCAGCAGTTCCAGGGCCTCGGCGACGAGCTTGTCGTCGGAGATCGGGCCGGACAGCAGCTCGACCAGGCGCGGGTCGGTGGCCGGATCGGCCAGCGCGTACAGCATCGGAAGGGTCCTGACGCCTTCGCGCAGGTCCGTGCCCTGCGCCTTGCCGAGCTCGGCCGAAGGCGACGCGATGTCGATGACGTCGTCGGAGATCTGGAACGCCGTCCCGATGATGTCGCCGAAGCGGCGAAGCGCGTCGATGTGCTCGTCGGCCGCGCCGGACATCATCCCGCCGAAGCGGCCGGAGGTGGCGATCAGCGAACCGGTCTTCTGCGCGATGACCGTGAGGTAGTGCTCGACAGCGTCGTCGCCGTCGGCCGGGCCGACCGTCTCGCGCATCTGACCGGTGACCAGCTCGCCGAAGGTCTCGGCGATGATCCGGGCGGCGTCCGTGCCGAGGTCCGCGACCAGCCGCGAGGCGTGCGCGAACAGGAAGTCGCCGGTCAGGATCGCGATGGTGTTGTCCCAGCGGGCGTTGACGCTCTCCGCGCCGCGGCGCATCGTCGCCTCGTCCATCACGTCGTCGTGGTACAGCGTCGCGAGGTGCACCAGTTCGACCGCCGCGGCGGCGATGACCACCTGGTCGCCCTGCTTCGGCCCGAACTGCGAGGCCAGCAGCGTGAACAGCGGACGGAAACGTTTGCCCCCCGCTTCGACCAGGTGCGAAGCGGCGTCCTCGACAGCCTTGACGTCACTGCGGACGACCTCGCGGAGCAGGGTCTCGACCTCGGCGAGACCGGTCGCGAGGGTGCGCAGGAGCTGCTCGTCGGCGATCTGGAGCCCCACGGACGCGCGCAGGTCCTCGATGGCACCACCTGGGGCAGGTGAAGACACAGACACGTCGGCTCCGCTCTCTTTGACACCGGTTCGGGATTGCTTCCAGCGTAGTGGCTACCCCGTCGGGCCTGTTGACGTGCTGTCCAGGGGAAACGGTGACGAAGATGACACCCCCGCCGAGTATCCTGCCGCTCTTGGCACGAACTGGGGATAAGACATGACGACACCGGACGATTCCGGCGAAAGACCGGCGTGGGCACCGCCCGCCGAAGACCACCAGGAGCAGCGTTCGACGGTCTGGATCACGGTGATCCTGTTCGTCGCGTTCATGGCGGTGATGCTGCTCGTGGCCGTGCTGGTGGTCGGCGGCGTGAAGGATTCGAAGGCCGGCGCGGTCCAGACCCGGCAGCCGACGGTCGCGGCATCGTCCACGCCGACGCCGTCCGCACCGTCCACTTCACGGCAGGAGGTGCCGATCCGCAAACTCGAGACGGCGGCCAATCCGCTCGTCGCTCCCGGTGTGGTGATGCCGAAGGTGACCTGCGAACTGCCCAAGCTCCGCGGCACGAAGGAGCAGCTGGAGGCGTTCTACCTGGCTCTGATCCCTTGTCTGGAGCGGGCGTGGCATCCCGTCCTGACCCAGGTCGGCGAGCCGCGGATCCCGGTCGCGGTGAACCTTCACGACGTCTCGAACACCGCCTGCGGCCCACCGCCACCCGCCTCGGAGGCCATGGGCTTCTACTGCTCGGACGACAAGACGATCTTCGTCCCGTTGCCGAGACAGCTCGAAGACGGCGGTCCCGAACTGCTGAGCCAGCTCTTCCTGCTCGCCCATGAGTACGGACATCACGTCCAGGAGCAGTCCGGCATCCTCCGGAAGCACGACACGCTCTATCGCGAGGCGGACGGCGACCGGCCGAAGGTCCTCGACCTGAGCAGGCGGCTCGAACTGCAGGCCGACTGCTTCAGCGCACTGTTCCTCGCCAACGCCGCCGGCCGCGGCTCGATCACCGCCGGGCTGGTCGCCCCGCTCGGACAAGCCGGATACGAAGGCGCGGACAGCGAAACCCACGGCTCGGCGAAGAACGCCGCGTTGTGGCAGAAGCGCGGCCTGAAAGCCAAGGACACTTCGGCCTGCAACACCTTCGCGGCCCCGCCCGCCGAGGTCTCCTGACCGCCCGAGGTCAGCGGCGGCGGATCTTGATGTCGTCCATGCAGGTCGCCTTGCCCGCGACGTCGCGATACGGGTAGCCCTTCGCGTCCAGCAGCTCCATGACCTTCAGCTCGGCTTCGTCGAGTACCTCGCGTTCCTCCTCGCCGCGCAAGGTGATGCGGAAGGTGAAGGCGCCGAGGTGCGCGCTGTAGGTGAACAGGCCGTCCTCGGTGAACCCGATCGCCTGGTGCCGGTCCAACTCGGCGAGGAGCCGGGCGCGGGTCTCGGCGTCGGGGTGGTCGAACTTGCCGTTGACGAGGACGCGGTAGGTCGGCATGCGGCCGAATATACGGATCTGTATCTGAATACGCACCTGAATATCCAATGGGTGCCCATGATCCACGGACGAGTGAAACGACCGTCACGCCCGCAACGGGCGAATCCGACACGCAGATAGTGATGACAAAAGGGAAGAACGGCCGCTCCGGGCTCGCTCTCCAACACGTGAGGAGGAAGCGATGCGCATCACCATCGCAAGTCGGGCCGGTCTCGTCGGCGCACTGCTGCTGGCGGGTATCGGTGTCGGAGTGACCCCTGCCGCCGCGTCCAACCCCGCGGGCGTCGCGTCGCTCGGCTCCGCCGCCTTCACCAAGGCCGGGCAGACGCCGATCGCGATCTCGTCGCTGGCCGACTGCGCCGTCGAGGGACCGACGGCCAACTCGTCCGGGGTCGTGTCCAAGACCGGGATCACCTTCGGTGGCGGCACGACGACCTGCACGACCACGGTCGTCGACCCGGCGAACGACGTGACCACGACGAAGTCGGAGGCCACGGGACAGAACTTCGAACTGTCGGCGCTGGTCTCGTCGAGCGGGCCGCGGATCAAGATCCGGTCCTACTCGGTCAGCTGCACGGCGACCCAGAACAACACGAACGCCACCTGGTCCTACAGCGGCGCGACCGGTCTCGGCACGCTGCCGTCGCCGGTGCCGGTCGGCTACGTCAAGCCGATCACCAAGTCCAACGGGACCCTGCTCGCCGAGGCGATCTTCAACGAGCAGGCCCTGCCCGGCGACGGCAGCATCGGGCTGACCATGCTGCGGATCAAATTCGCCCCGGCCTCGAACATCACCGGCGAAGTGATCGTCGGCCGCGCGGCCTGCTCCCCCACGCCATAACCATCACGCCGGGAGAGGGGCGTCCGGGGTCGACCCGGACGCCCTTTTCTGTAGTGGCTTATATAAGTGTGGGCTGATACTTTGTCCCTAACCGAGCCGAGGAGGACTCCCATGGTCGACGTGACCAGCCAGCTCAACTCCGTCCAGCGCAAGGTGGGCAAACGGGTGATCGAAGCGGGTGAGGCGTCCACGGTCACCGTCAGCCAGGTCTACGACACCGATCTGGACGACCTCTGGGACGCCTGCACCAACCCCGAACGCATCCCGCGCTGGTTCCTGCCGGTCACCGGCGAGCTGCGGGTCGGCGGCAAGTACCAGCTCGAAGGCAACGCGGGCGGGACCGTCGAACGCTGCGATCCCCCGAAGAGTTTCGCCGCGACCTGGGAGTACGGCGGTGACGTCAGCTGGATCGAGGTCCGGCTGAGCTCCGAACCCGACGGGCGCACGCGGTTCGAACTCGACCACACCGCGGTCCCCAACGAGCACTGGAACCAGTTCGGCCCGGGCGCGGTCGGCATCGGCTGGGACATGATGCTGAACGGGCTCGCGCTGCACCTCGAATCCGGTGAGGCCAACGATCCCGAGGCGGCCATGGCCTGGATGGTGAGCGAAGAGGGCAAGCTGTTCATGACCCTGAGCAGCGAGGCCTGGTACGAGGCGGATGTCGCCGGCGGCACCGACGCGGACAGCGCCCGCACCCGGGCCGACGCCACCCTGGCCGCCTACACCGCGCCGCCGGAGAGCTGAAGATCCTCGGCGAGCTCGGGGGCGCGAAGCAGGTCGACGAGTTCGTCGTCCGCCCGGAAAACGGCGCGCGCCCCCGGCATCCCCGCCTGCCGGAGCATCGCGTGGAGGACGTCGGCGTGCGGCTGGTCGAGCAGGGTCCAGACCATCGCGCGCCGTTTTTCCTCGTCGCCCAGTGCACGCGCGGTCCACCAGCCCATGACGAGCGCGCCCACCTGATTGACCGCCGTTTCCCGCCCGCGCGCCAATTGCGCCCGGTTCAGCCCGCATACCTTGATCGTCTGTTCGCCTTTTTCGCTCAGTGCGCGGTAAGTCCCGATCGACAGCACCAGGAACAGGTGCTCCAGCGGGTCTTCGGCGGTCGGGTCGATCAGCAGGCTGTTGCCGTCGTCGTCGACCGGGAACAGGTCGCGTTTGTGGTGGCTGTTGCAGTACTCGCAAGCGAGCAGGTGGTTGAGCCAGTCGAACGCGCGTCCCGGATTCCGCGCGATCGGCTCGAAATGGTCCACAGTGGACCCGAGACCGTCACCGCAGTACATGCAGTAGCCGCGGCCTGCGGCCATGACGTCCAAGCCGGCCCGCAAAGAACGCCGTACGGCACGGGAAACCCGCCACAACCGTCGTGCTTCTTTGCTGTCGCCCGGCGGAATCCGCGCTGTCAGGTCTTCGAGATCGGCCACCACCCTGCCCGGCAGCGCGATCCGGCGGATCCCGATCACCGATCGTCGGCCTCGAACCGCCTGGACACCTCGTCCACCCGGCTCGGTGGCGAGCTGCTCAGCATGCCCCGCAGACGTTCCCATTCCCGGACGCCGTTCGCGTCCGCCCGCCCGGAAGCCACCTGGAACTCGAGCTCGGCGAGGTGTTCCCGAAGCTCGACGGCCTGCGGCGAATAGGGCGTGTCCAGGCCGAAGAGGTCGGAAAGCACGGCGTCGTCGCCGGTGCCGAACACGACCCGTTCGTACAGCTCCTCGGAGACCACCCGCGGCGGGACTTCTTCGTCGGGCCCGGAAAGCCGGATGAGCCCGCCGGGATCGGCGGCCTGGCAGACATAGGGGCTGTGCGTGGTCACGATGAACTGAATGCGCGGAAAGTGCGCCTTGAACCACGGCCCCATGCGTTTCTGCCACGACACGTGGAGATGCGCGTCCACCTCGTCGATGATCACGACCCCGGGACTCTCGTGGTCGAGGCCCGCGCTGTCGAGTTGCTTGAGCAGGTCGACCACGAGCGCCGTCACCGTGCGGTAGCCGTCGCTCATCTCGCGCAGCGGGAACCGGTCGCCCCGGTATTCGACCCAGAGCCCGTCCGAATCGACGTCCCGGATCCGGTAGCCGCCGGGCAGGAGACCGTCCCCGAGGATCTCCAGCGCCGCGTCCTTCAGCTCGCGGGCGCCTGCTTTTCCTTCCAGGGCACGGAGATGTTGATTGATCAGCCAGGTGACCCCCTCGGCGAGCGAGGCGTCTTCGTGGAACAGGCTCGCCATCCGCGCCAGTGATCCGGCGCCACGCATCCACGACTCGGCCTCGCCGCTGCCGCCCGCGAGCCGCCGGAAGGGGCCGTAGGCCGCGCAGAACGGCTGACCAGGCGGGAGACCGGAGATCGGCAGCAGTCCGGAATCGAGCCAGCGGACCTCGACCGGCGCCGGCCCTTCCTCGCGCATCACCGACAGCTCGATGGACCCGTTCGTCGACCCCGTCGAGATCCAGCTCGCGGCGTCCGACAGCAGCCCCCACGCCACGTCCGGCGCCGCCGCGACCGCGATGGCGCGCAGCAGCGACGTCTTGCCCGAACCGTTCCGGCCGGCGAGCACCACCCAGCCAGGGCCGGGAAGGCGCAGGTCCACGGCGCGGGCACCGCTGAACCCGCGGATGTTCTCCAGCCGGACCCGCTCGATGTACATGGAGGAAGCTTACGACGGCACGGACCTCACCTGGTCGCCCGAAAGTGGGTGGCCATCGCCAGTTCCATCACGGCGCGTGCCCGTGCGACTTCCACCACCGGGATCGCCCTTGACCGCGGCCACTCGTCAATCCCTCGCTCCCGCTCGGACGCGATCAGCAGCCGGACATGCCCACGGGAGTCGAGATCGCCGAAAGGCGAGACATAGATGAGCAGTTCGCTCTCGTCCTTGTTACGAAGGGTGACTCCTGGATTTCCGCTGAACGAGACCTGATGGTGGTCCTTGAAGGTCCTGTGCGGATCCGCGAGCCACTCCCCCGGCGCACCGCCGTTCGCGGTGGCCCCGGCCTCGATCTGGATCCGATGCCGCGGCTCGACGAAGTAGCAGGATCCCGGCGTCGCGATCGGCTCGAACTCCGGCCCGAAGACCTTCTTGACCGCGTCGCGGAACACCGCGCATTCGACGTTCGGATCGGCCGCACCGGCGGCCAGGATCAGTTCGGCACCCGTGGGCACCTGCGCGTCGACGGCCGGATCGCAGTTCTCGCCCGTGCTGTTCGAAACCCAGTTCGCGCAGGCCCCGATCCGGGCGCTGTCCTGGCCGTCCGGTGGGTAGACGAGGTCGCGGGGGAGTTTGGCGGCACCGGCGGCGGCGAAGTCACGGAGGAGTTCGCAGTCCTTGCCACGACTGGCGCTGCCGATCTCGAACTTGACGGCCCGCAGGAAGCTGGCCGGAACCGTGATCGCGCAACCGCTGATCCCGCCTTCACGATGGGTTTCGATCTGGTACGCCTTCACCCCGCCGAGGTCGACGACGGCTCCGTCGTTTCGGAGCGCCGTGTGACCCGGGTCCACATCACGGACCTCGATGATGTCGTAGCCCCCACGGAACAGCGTGCACTGTTTCCTGCCGTTCTTCACCTCCGCCTTCCGCTCGACGGGCCGGGTGTTGCCTGCCTTCCTGCGGTCGTAGGCGGCGAGGTCGATCAGCTCGCAGAAATCGAGTGCGGCCAGCGCGGCGTCCACGGCTCGTTCGTCACGATCGGCGGGTCGAGGTTGTTTCGGCTGCCATTTCGGAAAGTGCTGCTGAGGCGGGGCCGTTACGACGGAATCCGTACAAGCCGCCAAAAGCCCGGCGAGCAGTGCAACAAGAATCACTCTTCGAAACTTCATTACGCGGAGTATGCGAACTCGCGGTGGCATCCACCAGCAGAAAGCCCTTCTATCGACGCTCAACCACCCGAATGGTTTTTACTGATAGTCACCAGGGACGCGAGCGCTATTCAGTGGGGAACGGAACTTTATGCAGACGTGCTCGACTGACGGGGAACCCTGGTAATCTTCCCGGCGTCGGATTACGCAGGGTGCATCGGGGTGGAGCGCCTTGTAGCCACGGGAGGGGCATATGACGACGGTGACTTCGGGGCGGGTTCGCCCAGTCAACGGGGATCGTTTCGGGGTGGCAGGGGTGCATGGCCATGCCTGAGGGGACACCCGTCTACCAACCCGGCTTCGACCAGGGCTCGGTCTGCAAAGCGCCACCGGTCGGCGGCTCCTACGGGACGCCGGTCGCAGAAGGCGCGGGGTTCAAGTACGACGAGGCGACTCTCCACGAACTGGTGAAAGAGTGGCGCGCGCTGGCGCTCGAGTACAAGGTCGACCTCGCTGAAGCAGGAAAGGTCGCCAGGGCCCTGCCTCCGGGGTTGGAGTACGCCAGCGCTAACAACGCAGGCACGACTCAGCAGTCCGGGGCTGCACTTGAAGAGGCCCTCCGGCAGCGAATCAGCTATTGCGAGAATATGGCCAGTAAGTACGTGACCGCTCTCGGTAAGTACGCCAGAGCAGAAGATCACGCCACTACAGTCATCAACCAACAGCCGAAGGGCATCGCCTGATGCGCCGCACCATCCTTCTAGCCAGCGTCATCACGCTGGCTCTCTCCGCCTGTTCGCCTCCGACTGAGAACGGTACCCCTACCCCCACCAGCGGCGACGCCCGGCCCAGCCCTTCAAGCACTACCGTGCAGCTTCCCGGTCCTGGGGTTCCCAAGGTCGACGATCCGATCAACCTGGCCCAGATTAAGACGACACCCTGCAAAGCCCTCAGCGGAACTCAGGTGAAGGAACTCCTCGGGTCAGAGGGGGAAACACGAGAACGCCTGGACGGGTCAACTGGGCCTTCGTGCTTGTGGGCACCGCCCTCGTCCACTCGTCCAACGGTCACCGTGCTCTTCAGCAAGACTCCCGATCGCGGAATGACGAGTGTCTATGAAGCCAAGGGCACAACTTACAAGCTGTTCGAACCCCTTGAAGCGATCGATGGTTATCCGGTAACCGCTTACGGCACGGAAGATGAGCGGGCCAGCCGAGGTAAATGCTCCGTTGCGCTGGGAACCAGCGATAACGAGACCGTCGACATCGTGCTTGAGCAGTCCGAAGCCAACATCGGTCACAAGGACCCCTGCGACGCCGCGCGTGAGGCGGCGATCCGAGTCCTCGCCACGGTCAGAGGGGGTGGCAACTGATGGTCGCCGAAGGACCACTTACCGCCTCCCAGATCTACGAGCAGATCACAAAGGGCGAGGGCACCGGTTCGCTCTCCGAGGCGCAGATTGCGGCCTACAACCTGACTCAGCGGCACCACGAACGCGCCCAAAAGCTCACGGCGCTCGCCCAGAAGTCCGTGGCCGGCTGGCAAGGCGCGTCGGGCACCGCTGCCGCTGACGCGACGCGGCCCGTCGTCGAGGCGGCCATGGACGACGCGATGCATCTGGCGGTCGCCCAGAGCGCCATCTCAGCGCAGATGGAGGCCTTCGGCTCGGCGAAGAACTCGGTCAAGCCGGTCCCGCCGGAGCAGCCGGCGCCCACGGCCGAGGACGTCCTGGGAATGCTTGTCGGCCAGGGTGGCGACGGCGGCCGTGGCTACTGGGACAAGGTCAAGGGTTACCAGGCCGACAGCCAGCACAACATCGACACCTTCGCGACCTATCACTCGGCCAGCACCTCCAACGGTGACGTGCTGCCCGCCCAGTACGCGCAGCTCACCGATCCCGGCGGCACCATCACGATGGACGACGGCAGCTCCGGCAGGCCGCCGGTCAAGGGCTTCGGCGACGGCTCCGACGGGCGGGACCCCGGGACCGGCGAGCCGTACCGCGGGACCGGTGGACCAGGCACCGGCACGCCGGGTCCGGGCGGTCCCGGCACAGGTGGGCCAGGCACGGGCGGTCCAGGAACAGGCGGTCCCGTGAGTGGTCCGCAGCCCGGACAGGGTGGTTCGCAGCCGGTCCAGCCCGTGACGCACCTTCCGGCACCTGACGACGGAACCCGCGCGAACTCGTACACGCCGCCTCAGGTCAACCCGGTCCTACCGCCCGCGGCGAACGTCGACTTCGGGCCGACCGGCAAGCCCATCAACACCTTCAACCAGCCAGGCACCTTCCCACCCGGGTACCCCTCGTTCGGTCCGGGTACCGGCGGAGGGCCGGGGTCCACCTATGGACCCGGCGGGCGGACCGCCGGCGGGCCCGGATCGCCGGGCGGGTACCGGGGCGGCAGTGTCCCCGGCGCGCCGGGCGGCACCGGGCAGCCCGGTGCGGGCGGTCGTAGCGGCGCTGGGACGCCTGGTCAGCCCGTGGGCGGCCGAAGCACGGCGGGAGCGCCGGGAGCCGGCGGTCGTGGCGGGGCGAACGGGATGCCGATGGCGCCCGGCGGGGCCCGCGGCAAGGGCGAGGAGGACAAGGAGAAGAAGGCTCCGGCGTACCTCCAGAACCCGGATCCGGACGAGACCTTCGGCGGTTACATCGAGAAGCCGATGCCGCCGGTGATCGGCGAGAAGAAGCAGTAGCGCCACAGTCTCAGGGGAGGGAGAAACGTGGTGCTCGCGCGCCCGGTCGAGATCACACTCGACACCTTGCTGACCGCGTTCCGTCACGCCGGCTGCGGAGATCCGCATCTGATCTTCGCGGGCGGCCTGCGCTACATCCCGCCGTCGTCGCGAAACGGCGAAGACAGGGCGGCGTTCGAGGAGCTCGGTGGCCTGGGCTTCACCGAAGGCAAGCGGTTGACGAGCGACTTCGAGGACGTCCTGCACATCCTCGACCGGCCGAACACCGAGTACTACGCGACCGTGCGGACGGAAGCGGAGCAGTACAGCGTCCTGGTCGCCGTGCGCGGGCGTGCCGCGGTGACCGCGATCTGCCAGGGCAACCGGGTCTGGCTGAAGGGTGTGCGGACCGACGACCGCGCGGCGGCGCTCGTGCTGAACCTGCCCGAGTATCCACCCGCGCGATTCGCGCCGTTCTCCTTGCCCCAGGACGATTTCAAGCCCGGTGCGGGAAGCGGCCTCTACGACGACGAAGCCGAGTCACGGAGCCGTGATGCCCGGCAGCTGGACGAGGTCTTCGATCAGCCGTACTTCGGTGTCGGCTTTTTCGCCGCGGCCAAGCGGCCCGATGGCGGCAAACGCGTCGAAGCCACCGACGGGCTGACGTATCTGGACATCGACGCCGGGCGGGTGGCCATGCACGTGACCGGCTCGTCCACGAACCGGTACATCACCGTCCTTCCCGGTGAACCCACGTTGCTGGCCCAGAAGGTCGCCGCGTTGCGGGCGAGCCTCGACCACTAGACCAGCGGCACCAGGCTCTCGATCAAACTCACCGACCGCCCCGGATCCAGCGCCACCGCGGTCGACCGCACTGTCGCCCGCTCGTAAGGCTCGACGTCCTCGGGCTGGTGCAGGAACACCCCGGCGCCCCGGTGTTCCAGCCGCACCAGCGGACGGCCGTCCGCGAACTCGAGCAGGGCGTAACCGCCGCACATCCCGGGATGGCCGCCGACGTCGAACGGGAAGACGCGCAGTTCGACCGTCGGCCGCTGCGCCAGCGCGAGGAGATACCGAAGCTGGTTGGCCATGATCCGTTCGCCACCGACGTGCCGTCGCAGGGTTCCCTCGTCGAGGAACGCGACCAGCCTCGGCGGATTCTTCCGGTCCAGCACCTTCTGCCGGTCCTGGCGTAAGTCCATTCGTGCTTCGAGCGCCGCGGCGGAGAAGTCGGCCGCGGACAGCGCGGCCCTCGCATACGAAGGTGTCTGCAGCAGCACGGGAAGCAACGCGGTACTGGATTCGACGATCTTGGTGGCTTCGAGTTCGTACTGCGCAAGGGTTTTCACCTGACACGGCACCTCGGCGTCGCGAGTTTCCAGCCAGCTGGGACGATCGGCGTCGCGAGCCAGCTCGATCAATACTTCCCTTTGCTCGCCAGTGATCTGATAGACCGCGAGCAGTGCCGACACCTCTTCGGTGGACGCCGCGCGTACTCCGGTTTCGAGACGGCTGAGCGTCGACTGCGACCAGTCCAGTTTGTCGGCCACTTCGGTCATGGCCAGTCTGCTGATCTTCCGCGCGACTCGAAGTCCTTCGGCGAGTGCCCGTGCCTGGGGGCTGGGTTTCGGCTTCGGCATGGCGAAAATTTGCCAGGTGCGGCCCGGCAATTCAGTACCCGATGCGCGTGAAGGCCCCCTTCCCTCGGCTGAGCCGAGGGAAGGGGGCCTTCACGCGCAAAGAAAAACTACTTCAGGGCGAAACCGCCGGAGCCCGCCCAGTCGAGGGCGAACGCCGGGATCAGGCCGAGCACCAGCGTGACGATGACGCCGATGGTGATCGCGGTGGTGGTGAACGCGCCGGGCACGGTGACGGTCGGGCCGTCGGGTGCCGGTTCGGAGAAGTACATCAGCACGATCACCCGCAGGTAGAAGAACGCGGCGACGGCGCTGAAGACCAGGGCGACGACGACCAGCGGCGCCATCCCGTCGGACAGGGCCGCCGAGAACACCACGAACTTGCCGACGAACCCACTGGTCAGCGGGATACCGGCCAGTGCGAGCAGCAGGAAGGTGAACACCCCCGCCAGCACCGGTGACCGCTTCGCCAGGCCCGCCCACGCGGACAGGTGCGTCGCCTCGCCGTTCGAGTCCCGCACCAGCGAGACGACACCGAACGCGGCGAGCGTGGTGAAACCGTAGGCCAGCAGGTAGAACAGCGTGCTCGACAGGCCTTCCTCGGTCATCGCGATCGCGCCAACGAGCAGGAACCCGGCGTGCGCGATGGACGAGTAGGCGATCATGCGCTTGACGTCGGTCTGCGTGAGACCCAGCACCGCGCCGATCAGCATCGAGATGATCGCGACGCCCCAGAGCACACCGCGCCATTCCCAGCTGGTCGATTCGAACGCCACCGAGAACACCCGCAGGATGCCGCCGAACGCGGCGACCTTGGTGCAGGCACCCATGAACGCGGTGACCGGGGTCGGCGCGCCCTGGTAGACGTCCGGGGTCCAGGTGTGGAACGGACCGACCGAACCCTTGAACAGCAGACCGACCGCGAGCAGCCCGAGCCCGGCGAACAGCAGCGTGTCCGAGCGGTCCGAACCGGCGGCGGCGTTGGCGATGTCCGACAGCTTCACGGAGTTCGCGTAGCCGTAGAGCAGCGCGAGGCCGTAGAGGAAGAACGCCGACGAGAACGCGCCGAGCAGGAAGTACTTGACCGCGGATTCCTGCGAGAGCAGGCGACGCCGCCGCGCGAGACCGCACATCAGGTACAGCGGCAGGCTCAGCACTTCGAGCGCGATGAACATGGTCAGCAGATCGTTGGCCGCGACGAACGACATCATGCCGCCGAGCGCGAACAGCGTCAGCGGGAAGACCTCGGTCTGCATCCCGGTGGTGCCGACCTGCGCGCGGTCCTGCAGGGTGCCGGGGCGGATACCCGCCTGCGCGACGAACGCGCCGCCCGGTTCGACCGAGCGGTCGGCGATCAGCAGTACCGCGCCCAGCGCCAGCGCCAGCAGCGTGCCCCACAGGAACAGCGACGGCCGGTCGACGGCGATCGCGCCGCTGAAGGTGGTGATGCCGTTCTTCGGGGCGGACGAACTGGCGTACCAGGCGAGGAAGACACCGGCCGCCCCGATCCCGAGCAGGGACAGGAAGACCTGCGACGGCCACCGCATGTGCTTGGGCAGGAAGGCCTCGAACAGCACGCTGACACACGCGGCCCCGAGGATGATCAGGATCGGCGTGACGGCGAAGTAGTCGATCGACGGCACCTGCACCGGTGGCGCCTGAGTCAAGAAGAGCACTGTTACTTGCCTCCCTGTACGGACGACATCGTCGCCTGCACCGACGGGGTGATCGTGTCGAGCACCGGCTTGGGGTAGAAGCCGAGCGCGATGATCAGCACGACCATCGGCGCCAGGATCGCGATCTCCTTGCCGCCGAGGTCCTTGATGGCCTTGGTCGCCCCGAGTTCGGGCGCGATCGCGGTGCCAGGGCCGCCACCCGCGCCGATCAGGGCGTCACCGCGGACGGGGCCCTGCATGACGCGCTGGTAGAGCCAGAGCACGTACGCCGCGGCCAGCACCATGCCGACCGTCGCGATGATCGTGTACACCGGGTAGTCCACAAAGGACCCCAGCAGCACCAGGAACTCACTGATGAACGAGTTCGTGCCGGGCAGGGACAAAGTGGACAGACCGGCGATGAGCAGCATCCCGCCGAGCAGCGGGGTCACCTTCGCCATGCCGCCGTAGTCGGAGATCCTGGTGGATCCGCCACGCATCACGATGAGGCCGACCACCACGATCAGCATGCCGGTGGCGAGGCTGTGGTTGAGCATGTACGACACCGAGCCGACCATCGCCTGCTCGTTGAAGGTGAAGATGCCCAGCGCGATGAAGCCGAAGTGGGCGATCGACACATAAGCGATGAAGCGCTTCATGTCGCGCTGCCCCGCGGCGAGGATGGATCCATAAAGGACACCCGCGACGGCGAGCACCAGCACCCACGGCGCGAGTTCCTTGCTGGCCTCCGGGAACATCGGGAGGCAGTAGCGCAGGAACCCGAACGTGCCGACCTTGTCCAGCACACCGACCAGCAGCACCGCGACGCCGATGGGCGCTTGGCCAGCGGCGTCCGGCAGCCAGGTGTGGAACGGCACCAAAGGGGCCTTGATCGCGAAGGCGAGGAAGAACCCGAGGAACAGCCAGATCTGGGTGCTCGTCGGGGCGTCTCGGACGACGGTGACGAGGGTTTCCCAGTCGAAGGTGCCCTTGCCGAGTTCGTCCGACGCCATCGAGTACGCCCCGATCGCCGAGGCCAGCATGATCAGGCCGCCGAGGAACGAGTAGAGGAAGAACTTCACCGCCGCGTACTGCCGGTTCGCGCCGCCGTAGCCGCCGATGAGGAAGTACATCGGGATCAGCATGATCTCGAACAGCACGTAGAACAGGAAGACGTCGGTCGCGGCGAAGACGCCGATGGTGAGCGCTTCCTGCACCAGGATCAGCGAGAGGAACCCGCCCGCCGAGCGCCCGGCCGGGAGCTTGTCGGTCAGGCCGAGCGCGCCGACCACGATCGGCACCAGCAGCCCGATGACCGCGATCATCACCAGCGCGATGCCGTCGATGCCGAACGAGATGTGGATGCCGAAGTTGGGGATCCAGTCCATCGAGGACTTCTGCTGGATCCGGTCCCCGGTCGGCGAATAGCTCGCCCACAGGGGGATCACCAGCAGGAACGTCAGGATGGACACCGCGAGCGCCGTGAGCGTCGCCAACCTGTCGTTCTTCTTCATCCCCGCGACGACCGCGGCGCCGGCCAGCGGCAGCAGGATGGTTGCGAGTAGCCAGGTCATCAGGAGAACCTCACCAGCAGGAGTGCCGCCAGAAGCAGGAATGTGCCGCCCAGCATGGACAGTGCGTACGAGCGGACGAAGCCGGTCTGCAGGCGGCGCAGGCGCCCGGATCCGCCGCCGAGCGCGGCGGCGAGGCCGTTGACCGCGCCGTCGACGCCGCGGTTGTCCACGTAGACCAGCGCGCGGGCGAGCCAGGTGCCCGGACGGGCGACCAGCGTCTCGTTCAGGGTGTTGCCGTAGAGGTCGTTGCGCGCGGCCTTGACCACGGCGGAGACCCGCTCGGGCCGTTCCACCGGAACGTCCTTACGACCGACGAAGAGCCACGCGGCCACCGCACCGAGAACGGAGAGCGCCACGGTGAGGATCGGGACCAGCGCGTGCGGGATGACGCTGTGGCCACCCTCTTCGAGCGGGCCGACCACCGGGGCCAGCCATTCGGCGAACCGGTCGCCGAGGGCGAAGAACGCACCGGCGCCGACCGAGCCGACGGCCAGGATGATCATCGGCCACTTCATCACCGCGGGAGACTCGTGCGGGTGGAAGTCGCGGCCGTCGCTGCTCTTGATCTCCTTCCAGCGTTCCTTGCCGAAGAAGGTCATCACCATCAGGCGCGTCATGTAGAACGCGGTGAGCCCGGCGCCGAGCAGTGCCGCGCCGCCCATCACCCAGCCACGCCAGCCGCCCTGGCTCAGCGCCGCCTCGATGATCGCGTCCTTGGTGAAGAAGCCCGAGAGCGGCGGGATGCCGATCAGCGCCAGGTAGCCGAGTGCGAAGGTCCAGAAGGTGACCGGCAGGTGCTTGCGCAGCCCGCCGTACTTCCGCATGTCGACCTCGTCGTTCATGGCGTGCATGACCGAACCGGCCCCGAGGAACAGCCCTGCCTTGAAGAAACCGTGCGCGACCAGGTGCATGATGCCGAGCGCGTAGGCGATCGGCCCGAGGCCGACGGCGAGCATCATGTACCCGATCTGGCTGACCGTGGAGTACGCCAGGACCTTCTTGATGTCGTCGTAGGCGCAACCGATGATGCACCCGATCAAGAGCGTGACCGTACCGACGAGGGTGACGATCAGCCTGCCGTCCGCGGTGGCGTTGAAGATCTCGTGCGCGCGGGCCACCAGGTAGACACCGGCGGTGACCATCGTCGCCGCGTGGATCAGGGCCGAGACCGGGGTCGGGCCCTCCATCGCGTCCGGAAGCCAGGCCTGCAGCGGGAACTGACCGGATTTACCGCAGGCGCCCAGCAGCAGGAGGATCGCGATGGCGGTGATCGCGCCGGCCGGGATCTTGTCGATCGCGCCGAAGACCTCGGCGTAACCGGTGCTCCCGACGTACTTGAACATCAGGAAGATCGCCAGCGCGAGCCCGACGTCACCGACGCGGTTCATCAGGAACGCCTTCTTCGCCGCGGTGGCCGCGGACGGGCGGTCCTGGTACCAGCCGATGAGCAGGTACGACGCGAGACCGACGCCTTCCCAGCCGAGGTACAGCGTCACGAAGCTGTTGCCCAGCACCAGGATCAGCATCGAGGCGACGAAGAGGTTGAGGTAGGCGAAGAACCTCGACCGGTCGCGGTCCTCGGCCATGTAGCCGATCGAGTAGAAGTGGATCAGCATGCCGACGCCGGTGATCAGCAGCACGAACGTCAGCGAAAGCGCGTCGATCCGGAGCCCGAAGTCGACCTGCAGCGCCGAAACCGGGATCCACGAGAACAGCTTGACGTCCGCGACGTTCTTCGTGTCGGCCGTGAAGAACAGGATCAGGCCGTACACAAAGGACAGTGAGACGGTCGCACTGCCGAGGAGGTGTCCCCAGCCCCTGGCCCGTTTACCGGCCAGCAGGAGAATAAGGGCGCCGAGGGCAGGGAAGGCCACCAGCAGCCACGATGATGCGGTCAACTCCGTGCTCCCTTAGTACTTCAGCAGGTTGGTGTCGTCGACCGAGGCCGAGCGCCGGGTGCGGAAGATCGCCATGATGATCGCCAGTCCCACCACGACCTCGGCGGCGGCGACGACCATCACGAAGAACGCCATCACCTGGCCGTCGAGCGACCCGTTGATCCGGGCGAACGTGACCAGGGAAAGGTTCGCCGCGTTCAGCATCAGCTCGATGCACATGAACACGACGATCGCGTTGCGGCGCACCAGCACCCCGACCGCGCCGATGGTGAACAGCAGCGCGGACAGGAGCAGGTAGTACGTCGGGGTCATTCCTTCTCCCCTTCAGATTTCCCTACGAGCGCGTGGGCGTCCGGGCCGTCCTCGGTTCCGGCGACCTGCTTGCGTTCGTCTTCCAGCCGCGAGGCCGAAGTCGACTCGATGATGTCCGAGAGCGACTCCGGCGCGATCGAACCGTCCGGCAGCAGCGCCGGGGTGGCGATCGAGTTGGCGGTGGCGAAGACACCCGGACCGGGCAGCGGCGAAGGCCGGTCGTGCTTGCCGGTGAACCGGTCGACGACGAGTTCCTTCTGCGACTTCTTGCCGCCCTTGGCGTGCCGGTCGGTGAAGGCGAGCACCATCGCGCCGAGCGCGGCGGTGATCAGCAGCGCCGACGTGAGCTCGAACGGGAAGAGGTACTTGGTGAAGATGAGCCGTCCCAGTCCGCCGGGGCCGCCGCCGTCGAGGCTCGCCGGGTCCAGCGGCATCGCCGGGGTGACGTTGACCAGCGAACGGGCGAGACCCGCCGCGAGCAGCCCGCCGACACCGATGCCGAGCAGGGTCGCCATGACCCGCTGCCCGCGCAGTACTTCGACGACCGAGTCCGAACTCTCCCTGCCGACCAGCATCAGCACGAACAGGAACAGCATCATGATCGCGCCGGTGTAGACGATGATCTGCGTGAAGCCGAGGAACGGCGCCTGCTGGATCATGTACAGCGCGCCGAGGCACAGCATCGTGAGGACCAGCCACAGCGCCGAGTGCACGGCGTTGCGGGAGAAGATCATGCCGAGCCCGCCGAGCAGCGCGAGCGGACCGAGCACCCAGAAGGCGATGGTCTCGCCCGTGGTGATCCCGGCCGAAACGTCCGTCTGGGCGAGGAAAGCCGTGATCACTGGACGGCCTCCGCTTCGGTGGCCCCGGTGGGCTGCTTGCGCGCCAGCTCGGGACCGTTGACGTAGTAGTCCTGCTCGTTGTCGCCCAGCCGCATCGGGTGCGGCGGCTGCTCCATGCCGGGCAGCAGCGGCGCGAGGAGGTCTTCCTTGGTGTAGATCAGCCGCTGCCGGTCGTCGTCGGCCAGCTCGTAGAAGTTGATCATCGTCAGTGACCGGGTCGGGCAGGCCTCGACGCACAACCCGCAGCCGATGCAGCGCAGGTAGTTGATCTGGTAGTCGGCGCCGTACCGCTCACCGGGCGAGTAACGCGCCTCTTCGGTGTTGTCGCCGCCTTCGACGAAGATCGCGTCCGCCGGGCAGGCCCACGCGCACAGCTCGCAGCCGACGCATTTCTCCAGCCCGTCCGGATGCCGGTTGAGCTGGTGCCTGCCGTGATAGCGCGGCGCGGCGGGGGCGCCCGCCTCCGGGTACTCCTCGGTGGCGACCTTCTTGAACATCATCCCGAAGGTGACACCGAAACCCTTGATGGGATCAAACATCCCCATCGCCGGCCTCCCTTCCACTGGAAACCGCCGCGGGCTTGCGCTTGGCAGCCCGGGCTTCGGCCTTCGCGATGGCCTTCTGACGCGGAGTCTTCTCCGGAACCTGCAGGTCGAGCGGCGGTACCGGGAACCCGCCACCGGTCACCGGGACGTAGTCGTCGTCCGGGACCTTCTTGTCCGGCAGCAGCAGGCTCAGGATGACGACGACGAGAATGAGCGCGCCGCCGCCGATGAGGATCTGCGGTGTGGAGAGCCCACCCGAGTTCTTGATCGCGCGGACCGTGACGATCACGACGATCCAGACCAGGTTGACCGGGACCAGTACCTTCCAGCCCAGCCGCATGAACTGGTCGTACCGCAGCCGGGGCAGCGTGCCGCGCAGCCAGATGAAGCCGAACAGCAGGATGAACAGCTTGGCGGAGAACCAGATCAGCGGGAGCCAGCCCTGGTTCAGCGCGTGGTCGGCGCCGACGAACGGGAACTTCCAGCCACCGAGGAACAACGTCGTCGCGAACGCCGAGACGATCACCATGTTGACGTACTCGGCGAGGAAGAACATCGCGAACTTCATCGAGCTGTACTCGGTGTGGAAACCGCCGACCAGCTCGGATTCGGCCTCGGGGAGGTCGAACGGCGCGCGGTTGGTCTCACCGACCATGGAGATCAGGTAGATCACGAAACTCGGCAGCAGCAGGTAGAAGTACCAGCCGCTCTGCTGCGACTCGACGATCGCCGACGTCGACATCGAGCCCGCGTAGAGGATGACGCCCACAATGGACAGACCCATCGCGATCTCGTAGGAGATCACCTGAGCCGCGCTTCGCAGGCCACCGAGCAGCGGATACGGGGAACCGGAGGACCAGCCCGCCAGCACCAGGCCGTACACGCCGATCGAGGAGCAGGCCAGGATCACCAGCACGCCGACCGGCAGGTCGACCAACTGGAGCACGGTCCGCTCGCCGAAGATCGAGACCACCGGGCCGAACGGGATCGCGGCCAGCGCGATCAGCGCCGGCACCGCAGAGATCACCGGCGCGAGGAAGTACACCTTGCGGTCGGCGGTGTCCGGGATGATCTGTTCCTTGAACGGCAGCTTGATCGCGTCCGCGAGGGACTGCAGGTAGCCGCCGGGGCCGACCCGGTTGGGGCCGGGACGGTTCTGCATCCGGCCGACGGCCTTGCGCTCCCAGACGATCAGGAAGATCGTCAGGATCGGGCCGATCAGCAGGATGACGACCGTCTTGAGCAGGACCAGCCACAACGGGTCGTCGGCCAGCAGCGCCGCCCGCTCGGCGGCGTCCGGCATCTGGCTGAGCAACGGAGTCACTTCTCACCTCGGCATTCTTCAAAGCCGCGCGACCGCGATCGCGTCGCCAGGGCGCACTCTGGCGATCCCGGCACAGCTGACGAGTCGGGGCGCCCTGCCGCCGCGATAGCGGGGCCTTCGGCCAGCACGCGGCGTCGTGCTCGGTCGCCTGGGCAGAGCAACATCGAACTCACGCCTCCACCCTGGTGAGGGTGACGGCCGAGCCATGTCCAGCGCCGAGAGAGGCGCGGACGGCCGAGCCGTCGGAGTTGCCCGGGAGCCATACGACGCCGTCCGGCAGGTCCGCGATCTCGACCGGCAGCGTGATGGAACCGCGTTCGGTGGAGACCTTCACGGTCTTGCCCAGGCCTTCGGCGGTCTTCGCCGAGAGCTTGGCGACGACCTCGCGCTGCGTGCCCTTGAGGTGCGGCTCGTCGTCCTGCAGCGATCCGTTGTCGATCAGCTGACGCCAGGTGGAGAGGAGGGCTTGGCCGTCCTTGGGCTCGGCGCGTGCAATGAAAGGTCCTTTACTTGCAAATTCTGCAAGGAAAGAGCCTTTCCTAGCAGGCAGCTTCGCCAGATCGGCGGCAGCGGCGGCCGGGGTCTGGGTGAAGATGTCCGCGTCCATCTCGACGGCGAGGGTGTCGAGCACCCGGCAGTCCGGCAGGGCGCCGGTGCCTTCGAGGGTGACGGCGAACTCGCGACGGCGGCCTTCCCAGTTCAGGTAGCTGCCCGCCTTCTCGACCGCCGGGGCGATCGGGAGGACGACGTCCGCGTGCTCGGTGACCGAGCTGTGCCGCAGTTCCAGGCTCACCACGAACTTCGCGTTCTCCAGCGCGCGGCGGGCCAGATCCGGGTCCGGCAGGTCGTCCGGGTCGACCCCGCCGACCAGCAGACCGTCGAGGTCCTGACCGGAAGCGGCCTTGAGGATCGCGGTGGTGTCGCGTCCTTCACCGGCGGGAAGCGTGACGCCCCAAGCCTTTTCGATTTCGGCGCGAGCAGCGGCGTCGGTGACCGGGCGGCCACCGGGCAGCAGCGTCGGCGCCGCGCCCGCCGCCAGGGCACCGCGCTCACCCGCACGACGCGGGATCCACGCGAGCCGGGCGCCGGTGCGCTCCACCAGCCGGTGCAGGGCCGAGAACAGACCCGGGACCTCGGCGGCGCGCTCGCCGACGAGGATCACGGATCCCTCGGCCGAAAGCGCCTGGTCGACGTCCTGCGCGTGCTGCGCGATGCCGTCGATCGCGGCGGCCTCGGCACCCGGCGCACAGGCCAGCAGTTCCCCGAAGGTCTTGCGGACCGACGAGGTGGTCCACTGTCCCAAGTGGACGACGCGCGTGCGGTTCTTGCGGGCCGCCTTGCGCAGCCGCAGGAACACGATCGGCGCCTCGTCCTCGGGCTCGAAAGCGACGCACAACACCGTGCGCGCCCGCTCGATCTCGCCGAACGTGACGCCGCTTTCCGGCGTCGTCCCGACCACGTGTGACGCGAGGAAGCTCAGTTCCTCCGCAGAGTGCGGGCGGGCGCGGAAGTCGATGTCGTTGGTGCCCAAGGCGATCCGCGCGAACTTCGAGTACGCGTAGGCGTCCTCGACGGTCAGACGGCCACCGGTCAGTACCGCGGCGCCCTTGCCGTCACGCGCCTTGGCCAGCCCGGCCGCGGCCGCGCGCAGCGCGTCGGTCCAGGAGGCCTCTTCCAGTACGCCGTCGGCGTTGCGGACCAGCGGACGGCGGATGCGGTCCTCGGCCGTGGCGTAACGGAACGCGAAGCGGCCCTTGTCGCAGATCCACTCTTCGTTGACCTCGGGGTCGTCGCCCGCGAGCTTCCGCATGACCTTGCCGCGGCGGAAGTCGGTCCGCTCGGCGCAGCCGGACGAGCAGTGCTCGCACACACTCGGCGCGGACACCAGGTCGAACGGCCGCGAACGGAACCGGTACGCGGCCGACGTCAGCGCGCCGACCGGGCAGATCTGGATGACGTTGCCGGAGAAGTACGACTGGAACGGCTGGCCGGAGGTGGTCCGGGAAGCCAGGTCCAGGACGTCCGCGGTCTCGGCGGTGCCGATCTGCTGGTGGGCGCCGCGTTCGAGCAGCTCGATGAACGGGTCACCGGCGATCTCGCGGGAGAACCGGGTGCAGCGCTGGCAGAGCACGCAGCGCTCGCGGTCCAGCAGCACCTGCGAAGAGATCGGCAGCGGCTTCGGGAACGTCCGCTTCGTGTCGACGAAGCGGGAGTCCGCGCGGCCGTGCGCGAGCGCCTGGTTCTGCAGCGGGCATTCGCCGCCCTTGTCGCAGATCGGGCAGTCCAGCGGGTGGTTGATGAGCAGCAGCTCCATCACACCCTGCTGGGCCTTGTCCGCGACGGCCGAGGTCAGCTGGGTCTTCACGACCATGCCGTCGGCGACCGTCATCGTGCACGAGGCCTGCGGCTTCGGCATCGGACGGCCGCCCATTTCGACCTCGACCAGGCACTGGCGGCAGGCGCCCGCCGGGTCGAGCAGCGGGTGGTCGCAGAAGCGCGGGATGACCGTGCCGAGACGTTCGGCGGTGCGGATCAGCAGCTCGCCCTTGGGCGCGATGACCGTTTCACCGTCGATGACCAGCTTGACATGGCCCTCGGGGACCGGGGTCTCTTCGACCTCGGTCCCGGGCTTGTCGGGTGCGATCGTCATGCCTGCCCTCCGGGAGAGCTGAAGGGGACTTTCCCCGCGTGAGATGAGGTGAAGGACGCTTTCGCCGCATGAGATGCGGGGAAAGTCCCCTTCAGCCGCTTTGAAGCCGTCACGCGCTCACTCCCGCCAGCTCACGCTCGTCCTTTGGAGCCTTGTTCTTTTCACACAACGCGAGGAATTCCTCGCGGAAGTACTTGATCCCGCTCTGGATCGGCGAAACGGCGCCGTCGCCGAGCGCGCAGAACGAGCGGCCGAGGATGTTGTCGCAGACGTCGAGCAGGGTGTCGATGTCCTCCTCGGTGCCCTTGCCCTCGACCATGCGCTCCAGGATCTGCGCCAGCCAGTAGGTGCCCTCACGGCACGGCGTGCACTTGCCGCAGGACTCGTGCTCGTAGAACTGCGTCCACTTCATCACGGCCCACGGCACGGAAACGGTCTCGTTGAAGACCTGCACGGCCGTCGTGCCCAGCATCGACCCGGCTTCCGCCGCGCCCTCGAAGTCCAGCGGAACATCGAGGTGCTCCGCGGTGAACATCGGCGTGGAGGACCCACCCGGGGTCCAGAACTTCAGCGGGATGCCGTCCTTCATGCCGCCCGCCATGTCCAGCAGCTCGCGCAGCGTGGTGCCGAGCGGGCATTCGTACTGGCCGGGCTTCTCGACGTGGCCGGAGATCGAGTAGATCTTCGGGCCGGGCGACTTCTCGCGGCCCATCTGGCGGAACCAGTCCGAGCCGCCGTTGATGATGTACGGCGCGCTGGCGATGGTCTCGACGTTGTTCACCGTGGTCGGCGCGGCGTAGAGACCCGCGGCCGCCGGGAACGGCGGCTTGAGCCGCGGCTGGCCGCGACGGCCTTCCAGCGAGTCCAGCAGCGCCGTCTCCTCACCGCAGATGTACGCCCCGGCGCCCGCGTGCACGGTGATGTCGAGGTCGAATCCGGAGTCGAGGATGTTCTTGCCGAGGTAGCCCGCGTCGTACGCCTCGCGCACGGCCGCGTTGAGACGGCGGATGCAGTGCAGCGCCTCGCCGCGGACGTAGATGAAGCAGTGGTGCGAACGCATCGCGTACGAGGCGATGATGCAGCCCTCGATCAGCGAGTGCGGGTCCGCCATCATCAGCGGGATGTCCTTGCAGGTACCCGGCTCGCCCTCGTCGGCGTTGATGACGAGGTAGTGCGGCTTGTCCTCGTTCGGCGGCATGAAGGACCACTTGATGCCGGCCGGGAAGCCCGCGCCGCCCCGGCCGCGCAGACCGGAGTCCTTGACCAGCTGGACGATCTGCTCGGGAGTGGCCTTGAGCGCCTTGCGGATCGCGGTGTAGCCCTCAAGGGCTTCGTAGGACTGGATCGTCCAGGAGTTGGGCGAAAGCCAGCGCTTCGTGAGGACCGGGGTGATCGGGTCAGCCATTACTTCTTCTCCACTTCAGGGAGCGGAACGTCCTTCATCGCGGGCGCGGTCCAGCCGCGGTCCTGCGCGACCTGAGCGCCACGCAGGGTCTCGACGGCCTGCGAAGGACCGTCGACGTCCGTGCGGTACTGCTGCGCGTCCTCCGGGAAGAACCCGGCGAGCTGCAGTTCGGCGCCCTTGAAGTTCGTCAGCGGCGCGCCGCGCGTCGGGGCCGGCTTCTTGCCCGCCTGCAACGCGTCGACCAGCGCGACGGCCTTGTCCTCGGTCTGGTTGTCGAAGTACTCGTAGTTGACCTGGATGACCGGGGCGAGGTCACAGGCCGCGAGACATTCGGCGTGCTCCAGCGTGATCGAGCCGGGCTCGTTCGGCGTGCCCGCGGTCTCGTTGTGCCCCAACGGCATTTCCTCGGAACCGAGGTGCGTCTGGAGCTTCTTGTAGATCGCGTCGCCGCCCATGGCCGCGCAGAGCGTATTCGTACACACACTGACCAAATGCTCGCCGCACGGACGGCGTTTGTACATGGTGTAGAACGTCGCGACCGCGCTGACCTCGGCGTCGGACAGGTCCAGCTGCGAAGCGCAGAAGGCGATGCCCTCCTGGCTCACGTACCCCTGCACCGACTGCACCAGGTGCAGCATCGGCAGCAGCGCCGACCGCGACTGCGGGTACCGCGCGATCAGGTTCTGTGCCTTGGCGTAGGTGTCGGCGTCGAAGATGTCTTCGAGCTTCGTGTTCTCCAGGATCCCTTCCGCCTCGGCGGGATCCGGCGCGATCGCGATCACGTCGACGTCACCGCCGGCGGCGATATGGGTCTGCTCGGCCAGGCTGGTGCCGGGCTCGGGCGTCGGTGTCGTTCCGGGCTGGGTCATCAGCGGTCCACTCCCCCCATGACGGGGTCGATCGAGGCGATGGCGGCGATGACGTCCGCCACCAGGCCGCCTTCGGCCATCGCGGGCATCGACTGCAGGTTCACGAAACTCGGTTCGCGCACGTGGACCCGCAGCGGCCTGGTGCCGCCGTCGGACACGAGATGCGCGCCGAGTTCGCCACGCGGCGATTCCACCGTCGTGTACACCTGGCCCGGCGGGACCTTGAAGCCCTCGGTGACCAGCTTGAAGTGGTGGATCAGCGATTCCATCGACTGGCCCATGATCTTGCGGACGTGTTCGAGCGAGTTGCCCATGCCGTCGCTGCCGATCGAGAGCTGCGCCGGCCAGGCGACCTTCTTGTCCTCGACCATGACCGGGCCCGGCTCGAGCTTCTTCAGGCACTGCTTGATGATCCGCAGGCTCTGGTGCATCTCCTCGACGCGGATCAGGTAGCGCGCCCAGCAGTCCGCGTCGGTCGAGGTCGGGATGTCGAACTCGAACTCGTCGTAGCGGGAGTACGGCTCGGTCTTGCGCAGGTCCCAGGGAAGACCGGCGCTGCGCAGCACCGGGCCGGTGACCCCGAGCGCGAGGCAGGCGTCCACCGGCAGGTAGCCGACGCCCTTGAGCCGGTTGCGCCAGATCGGCTGACCGGTGAAGAGCTTGTCGTACAAGGGAAGCCGCTCGTCCATCGTCTTGACGAACGCGCTGACCACCTCTTGGTAGTCGTCCGGCATGTCCTGCGCGAGCCCGCCGGGCCGGATGAACGCGTGGTTCATCCGCAGGCCGGTGAGGTGCTCCAGCAGGTGCAGCACCTCTTCGCGCTCACGGAAACCGAGCGTCATCGCCGTGGTAGCACCGAGTTCCATCCCGCCGGTGGCGATGTAGACCAGGTGCGAACCGATGCGGTTGATCTCCAGCAGCATCACGCGCAGCAGTTCGGCGCGGCGCGGGGCCTGGATGCCGAGCAGCTTTTCGACGCCGAGGCAGTACGCGAGTTCGGTGGAGAGCGGCGCGAGGTAGTCCATGCGCGTCACGAAGGTGACGCCCTGGGTCCACGTGCGGTACTCGCAGTTCTTCTCGATCCCGGTGTGCAGGTAGCCGATGACCGAACGGAGCTGGGTGACGGTCTCGCCCTCCATCTCCAGCACGAGCCGGAGCACGCCGTGCGTCGACGGGTGCTGCGGGCCCATGTTGATGACCATGCGCTCGTCGTGGCGGGAGTCCTCGATGAGGTCTTCCCAGTCACCGCCGGAGACGGTGTAGACGCGGCCTTCGGTGGTCTCGCGGGAGTCGGCTTCGGGGACGCTGTTGCTGCCTTCGGGCGAAGTGTCCGTGCCAGTGGTGACGTCGGAGAGGTGTTCGGTGCTCACGAGTACGACCTCCGCTGGTCCGGCGGCGGGATCTCCGCGCCCTTGTATTCGACGGGGATCCCGCCGAGCGGGTAGTCCTTGCGCTGGGGGTGGCCGTCCCAGTCGTCCGGCATGAGGATGCGGGTCAGCGCGGGGTGGCCGTCGTAGACGATGCCGAACATGTCGTAGGCCTCCCGCTCCTGCCAGTCAGCCGTCGGGTAGACCCCGACCAGCGACGGGACGTGCGGGTCCTCGATGTCGAGGGTGACCTCGAGCCGGATGCGGCGGCGGTAGGTCATCGACGTGAAGTGGTAGACCGAGTGCAGCCGCTGCGGAACGTCGACGCCGTAGTCCACGCCGGAAACGGAGCTGAGCAGTTCGAAGCGGAGACCGGTGTCGTCACGGAGGACCTTGGCGATCTCGACGAGGTGCTCGCGGGCGACGTAGAAGGTGATCTCGCCGCGGTCGACCGTGGTCTGAAGGACCGCGTTCGCCGGAATCTTGTTGTCCGCCAAGGCCGCGTAGAACTCGTCGGCGAATTCGTCGAACCAGCCGCCGTACGGGCGCTCGGCCGGGGGCGGGCTGTACGCGGGGAGGCGGACGCCGCCGTAGCCGGAGGTGTCACCGGTGCCGTGCACGCCGAACATGCCCTGGCGCTCTTTACCGGTGACGACCGGTTCGGCCGGGCGGGCGCCCTGCGGTTCGAGGCCGCCTTCGGGCCGTTCGGCGCTGGACTGCTCGCCGCCGGTTTCCGGGGTTTCAGGGGAGTTTTCTTCGGGCACGTCGCTCACTTCTTCGCGTACTTGATCGAGGAGGCGATCAGCTCGGTGCGCTCACCACTGGCGGCGCGGATCGCGGCCCGGCGCGCGTTGATCGGCTCGTCCTGGATCTTGGCGTGCAGCTTCAGGATCGCGTCGAGCAGCATCTCGGGCCGCGGCGGGCAGCCGGGGAGGTACATGTCGACCGGGACGATGTGGTCGACGCCCTGCACCACGGCGTAGTTGTTGAACATCCCGCCGGACGAGGCGCAGACACCCATCGCCAGGACCCACTTGGGCTCCGCCATCTGGTCGTAGATCTGGCGCAGCACCGGCGCCATCTTCTGCGTGACGCGGCCGGCGACGATCATCAGATCGGCCTGACGCGGCGTCGCGCTGAAGCGCTCCATGCCGAACCGGGCGATGTCGTAGCGGGAACCGCCGACGGTCATCATCTCGATCGCGCAGCAGGCGAGACCGAAGGTGGCGGGCCACATCGAGTTCTTGCGCGCCCAGTTGACCAGGCCTTCAAGGCTGGCGAGCAGGATGCCGTTGGGGAGTTTTTCTTCGAGGCCCATGCTTCTCTAGTTCCAATCCAGGCCGCCGCGACGCCATACGTAGGCGTACGCGAAACCGACCGTCGCGATGAACAGCACGATCTCCACCAGGCCGAACATGCCCAGCGCGTCCGCGGAGACCGCGAACGGGTAGAGGAAGACCATCTCGATGTCGAACAGGATGAACAGCATCGCGGTGATGTAGTACGCGACCGGCATCCGGCCGCCGCCGACGACCGGCTGCGGCGACGGTTCGATACCGCATTCGTAGGCCGCGAGCTTCGCCTTGTTGGCGCGGCTCGGACCGACGAGCGGGCCGAGCAGCACCGAGAGCACCGCGAAGCCGAGAGCGAGGACGAACAGGAGCACCAGGGGGAGGTACATGTCGAGATTGGGGACCGTCGGGGTACCGGCCTGGGCCAGCACGGGCAACATCAGCACGGGGTTTTCGCCATCCTTTCCGCGCCGCTGCGGTTTTCGAGTCGGGGTTCACCGCTTCCCTCGTCGGCACCCTAAGGGACCTGGGTCACACCGCCGAGGGTTAGGCAACCCTTACGGGCCGTGCATGACGACCCCTTTGCTTGTGAAATAGTTCACAAGCCTCCCGTCGAGGATGTGAAGCGATTCACAAAGCATGGGGCGAGTGTAGGACGCGACTCACATTCTTGTCCCTAGGCCCCGTGCTATAAGGCTGCCCTAACTTGACCGCACGGCCAGTACGGTTACTTCCGGCGTGCGGTACCGGTGACCTGCGACGTCGTTCCCAAGATCGAGTCCGGGAGTCCGTTTGACCACATTTGTCCTGTGACCGATACCACTTCCCGGCGTACCCGTGACTGGTCCAGACGTGTGGTGCCACCTGCGCGTGAAGGCCCCCTTCCCTCGGCTGAGCCGAGGGAAGGGGGCCTTCACGCGAGGTACGAAAGGGTCAGCGCGGGGAGGGCGTGGCGCGGGCCAGCGCGGCGATGAGGCGGTCGACGCCGTCCCCGCCCTTGGCGTCGTAGCAGCCCGAAAGTCCCTTGTAGACCAGCGGAAGGATCGAGTTGATCCGCAGCCCGTACTTCGTCGCGGCGTGCATGACCTTCGGCTTCCCGATCAGCTTCGCGAACACGTTGCCGAGCCGGTAGTAGCCGCCCATCAGCTCACCGACGGCGCGCGGGTAGCCCTCCAGGGCCCGCTCACGCGACGGTCCCTCACGCCGCGCCAAGGCCTGCACGACGAACTCCGACGCCAGCTGCGCGGACTCCATCGCGGCCGAGATGCCCTCGCCGTTGAACGGGCTGACCATGCCGCCCGCGTCGCCGAGCAGCAGCAGGCCGTCGCGGTAGTGCGGGGTGCGGTTGAAGCCCATCGGGAGACCGGCGCCGCCGACCTTGCCGATGGCGTTTTCCTCGCGGTAGCCCCATTCCTCGGGCGTCCCGTCGAGCCACTGGCGCAGCAGCGCGCGGTAGTCGGTGCTGCGGAACGCGGCCGACGTCGACAGCATGCCGAGGCCGACGTTCACCGTGCCGTCGCCGAGCGGGAACGCCCAGCCGTAACCGGGGAGCAGCTTCGGGTCGCGCGGGTCGCTGCGGTCCCAAAGCTCCAGGTGCCCCTCGATGAACGGGTCGTCGTGGCGCGGGCTCTTGTAGTACTGGCGCACCGCGACGCCCATCGGGCGCTTCTCGTTCTTCTGGATGCCGACGCTCAGCGCCAGCCGCGCCGAGACACCGTCGCAGGCCAGAACCAGCGGAGCGCGGTAGCTCACCGGGGTCTTCTCGGGGCCGACCTTCGCTTCGACGCCGATCACGCGACCGGTCGGGCTGGTGATGGCGCCGGTGACGGTCGTGCGCTCGTACAGCCGCGCGCCCGCCTTGACCGCGGTCTTCGCGAGCAGGTCGTCGAAGTCCTGACGGGTCCGCGAAACGCCGTAGGGCGGGTAGCTCGTCAGATCGGGCCAGTCGAGTTCCAGCGTCAGCTCGCCGGTGAGGATCCGCAGACCGCGGCTGTGCACCCAGCCCGCGTCCTCGCTGGTGTCGATCCCGAGGTCGATGAGCTGCTTGACGCCGCGAGGGGTCAGCCCGTCGCCGCACACCTTCTCGCGCGGGAACTCGGTCTTCTCCAGCAGCAGCACGTCGACGCCCGCGCGGGCGAGGTACGTGGCGGCGGTGGAGCCGGCCGGTCCGGCACCGACGACGATGACTTCGGCGTCGTGGTCTGCGTTGCGACGGGTCATGTCCGCGAGTTTAGGCGGGCTTCTTCGCACGGTGGATGGCGACGACGCCGAACGTGAGGTTCAGCCACTCCACCTCGGTCCACCCGGCGCTCGCGATGATCTCGCCCAGCGTCCGCTGATCCGGCCACGCCAGCATGGATTCGGCCAGGTAGGAGTAGGCCTCGGGGTTCGTCGAGGTCCGGCTGCCGACCCAGGTGAGCAGCCGCAGGATGAACTTGCGGTGCAGGAACCGGATCGGCGGGAATGTGGGCGTCGACACCTCGCAGATCACCAGTCGGCCGCCTGGTTTCACCACCCGCGCGATCTCGGTGAGCGCGGCCTTGGTGTCGACGAAGTTCCGCAGCGCGAGCGAGATGGTCACCGCGTCGAAGCTCTCGTCCGCGAACGGCAGCTTCAACGCGTCGGCGGCCACCATCGGGACGCCGCGGTGCTTGCCAGCCTTGAGCATGCCGACCGAGAAGTCCGCGGCCAGGCACCAGGCCCCGTTGCGCGCGTACTCGACGGTGGACACGCCGGTGCCCGCCGCGAGGTCCAGCACCTTCTCGCCGCGTTCGGCGTCCAGCACCCGTGCGGTGGTGGTGCGCCAGCGGCGGTCGAAGCCGAAGGTCATGAACGAATTCGCGCGGTCGTAGCCGTCCGCGACGTCGTCGAACATGGCGGCGACTTCGTGCGGATCCTTGTCAAGACTCGCTCGGGACATACCCGAACACTACTTCGCGAACCCTGAGGGGCGCCGTCGGCCAAGCAGGAGCAAAGCGGCGCCCCGTAGGTTCACCTCGCCCGGTCCAGCAACGCCGGGGCACGGTGCGCACCGGCCCCCGCGGCTTCACCGGCGAGGATCCTCCGCTCCAGCAACCGCAGTTCCGGCCCCGGTTCGAGGCCGAGCTGATCGATCGAGACCCGGCGCGCCCGCCGGTACGCAGCCAGCGCGTCGGACGTGCGCCCGGCTCGCCAGAGAGCGTCCATCAGGAGGTATTGGGCACGCTGACGCAGCGGATGCCGCCGCACCAGCCCGGCCAGCTCGACGGCCGCGCTCGCGTGCCGCCCGAGGTCGAGTTCCGCCTGGTAGAGCTCTTCGAGCAGGACCAGACGGTACTCCGAGAGACGCATGGTCTCGTCCGAAAGCAGCGGGACGTCGAGGCCGTCGTAGGGCGCGCCGTGCCAGTGGGTGAGCGCCTGCCGGATCACCGAGGCGCGCTGCGCGGGATCCGTGGCCTTCAGCGCCTGGCCGCCCAGCGTCTCGAAGGTCTCGACGTCGAGTTCGCCGGGATGGACCTCCAGCCGGTAGCCACCGTTGTCGAAGCAGATCCGGTCGTCTTCGGGGAGGGCCTGCCGGAGCTTGTGGACGTGCCAGTGCAGCTTCGGCACCGCCCTCGGCTCCCACCGGCTCTCCCACAGGGCCTCGGTGAGCACGTCGACCGGCACGAAGGTGTTCGCCCGGACCAGCAGCACGCCCAGCAGCGTTCTTCTCATCCGGCCGCCCAGCGGAACCGACCGCGAACCGGAAGAGAGGGTGAACGTCCCCAGTACTTCGAACCTCAACGTGCCGTCCTCTCGCTCGATGGCGTGTGGGGACGATGAATGCCGGTTGTACAAAAGAGATACAAATTCCAGGACCGGTGATCAGGTGAGCGCGGAGAGCATTCCCTGTACCGAGCGCGGCCAGGCGAATTCCTCCGCCCGTGCCCGCGCCGCGGCGCGCCGGGTGGGCTCCGGCCACGTCAAAAGCTCGGTGACGGCGCCCGCGAACGCGGCGGCGTGATCGTCGACGGCTTCGCCGCAACCGGGCCCCACGATCTCCCGTAGCGCCGACGAAGCCGAGACCACCACGGGCGTTCCCGAAGCGAGCGCCTCCAGCGCGGCCAGCCCGAAGGTCTCGTGCGGCCCCGGGGCGAGTGAGACGTCGGCGCTGGCCAGCAGGCGCGCGACCGCACCGCGTCCGGTCAGGAAGCCGAGGAACGTCACCGGAAGCCCGCGAGCCCGCCGTTCCAGTGCCCGCCGCCGTGGCCCGTCGCCCGCGATCACGAGCCGCACACGATGTCCCGACTCGGTCAGCTCGGCGACGGTGTCCACACTGCGCTCGACGTGCTTCTCCGGCGACAAGCGTCCACAGTGGACCAACAGGGTGTCCGCGGTGCCGGACAGCGCGTACCGCCAGCCGTCGTCCCGCCTGGCCGGGGTGAACGTCGCGAGGTCGACGCCGAGCGGGACACGGCGGACGTTCGGCGCGGCGATCCGATCGAATTCCGCGCGGGCGAACGCCGTCGTGCAGACGACCGTGTCGTACCGCCGCGCCATCCGCCGGTTCGCGACGTCCGCGACGCGCCGCGCGACGGGTTCCGGCATCAGGAACTGCTCCAGCAGCCTGTCGAGCCGCTCGTGCGAGATCACCATGCTGGGCACACCGTTGCGCCGCGCCCAGACCCCCATACCGCGCAACGTGAGCCTGTCGGACACCTCCAGCCTGTCCGGCTCCAGCCGGTTCAGCACCGCGCGCACCCGGTGCGGATCGACCGCGCGATACCCGCCCGTGCCGGGGATCCGGGGCGCGGGCAGGGAAAACCGGCGTACTCCCGAGGGCAGCATTTCGTCCGCGTAGCGCCGTCCGGGCACCACGAGGGTCACCTGATGCCCGCTGGCCACGTAGCCCGCGCCGAGGTGATGCAACGCCGTCCGCAGCCCACCCGAGCGTGGCCCGTAGAAGTTGGCCAGCTGGATGATGTGCATGTCAGGCCGCGCGGGCGATCTTGCCCTGGACGGCCTCGTAGTGGCCGACCAGTTCCCGGCAGACGGCGGGCCAGGTCCGGCCCAGCACCACCTTGCGCGCCTTCTCCCCCAACCTGGCGCGCAGTGCGTCGTCACGCAGGTCGTTCACCTTGTCCACCAGCGCCGTCGCGAATCCGGCCCGGTCGGCGGGCAGCAGATAGCCGGTGCGGCCCGGCAGGACCAGATCCTTCGGCCCGCCCGCGTCCGGCGCGAGCACCGGCAGCCCGGACGCCATCGCCTCCTGGACGGCCTGGCAGAACGTCTCGTGCGGTCCTGTGTGGACAAAGACGTCAAGGCTCGCGTACGCGGCGGAAAGCTCTTCGCCGTATCGGGCGCCGAGGAAAGCGGCGCCCGGAATCCGCTCGCGCAGCATCGGCAGTTCCGGCCCGTCCCCGACGACGACCACCCGGATCCCGTCGACACCGGCGAGCGCGGTCAGCCGCTCGACCTCCTTCTCGGGCGCGAGCCTGCCGACGAAACCGACCAGCAGTTCCCCGTTCGGCGCCAGCTCGGCGCGCAACGCCGGATCGGCGTGCGCCGGCGAGAACCGCTCGATGTCGACGCCCCGCGCCCAGTGGTGCACCCGTGGGATCCCGTGCAGTCTCAGCTGCTCCACCGAATCCGACGACGGCGCGAGCGTGCGGTCGGCCCGCGAGTGCAGACGGCGCACCCAGCGCCAGGCCGCGCGGGCGGCGATGCCGAAGCCGTACGCGGCGGCGAAACCGGCGATGTCGGTCTGATACACCGCGACGCACGGCACCCGCAGCCGTCTGGCCGCGGCGAGACCGCGGGCGCCGACCACGAACGGCGAGGCGAGGTGCACCACGTCCGGCCGGAAATCGGCGAGGGCGGTGAGCACCGTCCGGGTCGGCACGCCGACCGGGAGGGAGTTCACGCCGGGGAAGTCGAGGGCGGGAATGCGCACGACCGGGGCGCCGAGATACTCCACGGGACCCGGCCCGGGGGCGATGATCAGCACGTCGTGCGCGCGGTCGCGGAGGTGTTCCACGACGCGGAGCACGGAGTTGGTCACGCCGTTCACCTGGGGCAGGAAACTTTCGGTGACTATCGCGACTCGCACGAGGCACACTGTCGCATCCGGTTGTGACGCCCATGCCAACAAAAACGGAACAGACGACATGTCATCTCGTGGTCGTGTTCCGGAAACCAGGCTCGGCCACACTAGTCAGGCATGACCCTCCTGTCGTCAAGGCCGCCGCAGCCCGTCGAGCCCGGGTTGCTGTCGAGGGCCCTCGAAGTGGCCGGGCGGCTGGCCAACGACGCGACCGACGTGATCACCGCGACCGCCGGCCGCGGCACCCAGCCCGATCTGAAGGACTCGCCCTTCGACTGGGTCACCGACACCGACCGCATCCTCGAACGCCACACCCGCCGCGTGCTGACCGCGGAATTCCCCGGCATCCCCGTCGTCGGCGGTGAATTCGGCGCCGACCACGGTGCCGACGTCGCCGAATACCGCTGGGTGGTCGACCCGGTCGACGGCACCGCGAACTACGTCGCCGGTGTCCCCTGGTGCGCCTACAGCCTCGCCCTGATCGACGCTTCGGGGCCGGTGGTCGGCGTGGTCGCCGACCCGTACCGCGCCCAGATCTACGCCGCCGCCCGAGGCCGCGGCGCCCGCGCGAACGGCAAGCCGATCCGGCTGACCGACCGCTACGGGACCGCCGGAGCGATCGTCTGCACGGAACTGACCCGCAAGGGCCTCTGGCCGGGCATGGGCCGGTTCATCGAACGCGCCGCCACCGCGCACGCCGGCGTCCGGGTGCTGGGTTCGGCGGCGCTGGCCATCGCGCAGGTCGCGCTGGGACACGCGGCCGCCGCGGTGCTGCACAGCTACCGCGAATGGGACGTCGCCGGTTCGGTCGCGCTGGCCATCGAGTCGGGGGCCGTGGTGCTGGACCGGCACGGGGAAGGGGTACCGCTGCCCGCCGACGGGCTGCTGGTCGCGGCGCCGGGAGTGGCGGACGAGGTCTTGGGGTGGTGGCGGGAGTCCGTGGGCTGAGTTCGCCGTTCGATCACGCGTGTTCGCCGCCTGATCACGTGTGTTCGCCGCCTGGTCACGCGAGTCACCCGCTCGGTCACACGAACCACCCGTGCGGAAACGGCGATCACGCGTGACTGGACGGAGATCTCGCGTGATCAGACGGAGGACTCGGCGCGTGACCGGGTGTTCTGCCGCCGGATCCACCACAGCAGCGGCCCCGCGATCAGCCAGGTGAAGAAGACCATGCTGCCCAGCGGCAGCAGTGTGTTGACCGCCGACCGGCCTGCCACCCGCGCGAGTTCCGGGTCACCGACGTCGTACTCGATGTTCACGAGCTGCTCGGCGGCGAGCCCTGCCGGGTAGAGGACGCCGTTGGCCGGGCTGTGCACGATGCCGTCCGGGGTGGCGTAGTTGATGATCGTGCGGTCGAACGTCACCTTCTCGACCTGCGCGGTCGCCTGGCCGAGTTGCGCTTCGATCGCGTTGTCGTTGCGGATGGCGGCGAACAGCAGCGAGCAGCAGAGCACGGTGACGAGTGAGGCGACACCGAGGGCGGCGTACCACCCGATGCGCCTCACCCGCTCCGTTTTGGCCGTCACGCCGCGAGCGTAGCGCTACCCGTCAGTGGGCGTGTCGCTCGGCGAGGAATTCGTGCGTCGCCCTGATCCGCGGGTAGGACTTCGGTGCGACCGGCGCCACAGCGGCCCGGAGGGCGGGCGCGCCGTTCGGCCCCGCCGCGGGCTTGCCCTTGGTGTAGAGCCAGGTCTGGAACAGGTCGTACAGCGGCTTGCCCGAGATCTTCTCCGCCAGCGCGATGAACTCCGGGATCACCGCGGACTTGTGCTTCTTCACCTGCTGCCAGGTCTGCAGGATGCGGAAGAACGTGTCGTCGCCCACAGCCTTGCGCAACGCGTGCACCGCGAGCGCGCCGCGGTCGTAGACGGCCGCGTCGAACTGGTTCTCCACGCCCGGATCGGCGGGCAGGACCTGCCAGAAGGGGTCGTCGGCGGGTGCCGAGTCGTAGATGTACTGGGCGAGTTCGTCGGCCGTTCCCTCGCCGGTCTCCTCCGACCACAGGAACTCCGCGTAGGAGGCGAAGCCCTCGTTGAGCCAGATGTCGCTCCACTTGCCGAGCGTGACGCTGTCGCCGAACCACTGGTGCGCCTGCTCGTGCGCGACGACCGAGGTGTTCGAGCCGGACCGGAACGCCCGCGCGCCGTACACCGGCCGCGTCTGGTTCTCCAGCGCGAAGGTGATGCCGGTGGTGGCGACGCCGCCCTGTGCCTCGAACGGGTAAGGCCCGAACTTCGAGGCGAGGAACTCGGTGATCTCCGGTGTCCGCTCGATGCTCGCCTTGGCCGCGCCGAGCGATTCGCCGAGGTCGGCGCCGTAAGCGGTGACGAAGGGCTGGCCGTTCGGCGTGGTCTGCTCGTTCACCTCGAACTTGCCGACCTCCAGCGACGTGAGATACGTCGCCTGCGGTTTGGTGCTGCGCCAGTTCCAGCGGGTCCAGCCCGGCCGCTGCGCGGTCTTGCGCACGAGCGTGCCGTTGGACAGCGCCGCGACGTCGTTCGGGACCTCGACCGAGACGTCGTAGGTGGCCAGGTCCGTCGGATGGTCGTTGGACGGGAACCACCAGGCCGCGCTCTGCGGTTCGTCGACGGCCAGCGCGCCGTCCGGGGTCTTCTTCCATGCGGTGAAACCGTCGATCTTCACCTTCGACGGCGTATCCGCGTAGGCCACGACGACGGTCGCCGCCTGGCCCTTCTTCAGCGGGGTGGCCGGGGTGACGGTGAGCTCACCGGTGCCGTCGGTCGATGTCGCGAACTTCGCGGGCCTGTTGTCGACCCGGACGCTCGACACCTTCAGGCCGAAGTCAAGGTTGAACCGCGAGAGGTCCTGTGTCGCGGTGAGCAGGATCGTCGTGGCCCCGGACAGCAGGTCGGTCGACGGCTGGTAGCTCAGCCGGAGGTCGTAGTGCCCGACGTCGTAGCCGCCGTTTCCGGCGTGCGGGTAGTACGGGTCACCGACGCCGATCGAGCCGGGGGCGGGCGCGGCGGCCGCGGTGCCCACGAGCAGCACCGTGACGACGCCCGCGGTCAATCCGGCGAAGCCGGCGCGAGTCTTCAAGCGCATTGAGGATCCCTCCCAGGATTTGTCAGCGCGCTCGAACGTAGCCAGACGATCAGCGGCCAGACACGTCCGAAGGAGGGGTTCCCAGCCTCTGGAAACGGCTAGACAGCACGCACGGCGGAGGACACCGCCGTACGGAGGCGCGCGTGCAGCTCGCGATGGCGCGTTCGGTCCACCCGGACCTCCACCACTCGCAGACCGGGCGCGGGCTTCAGCGCGGCGCGGAACTCGGTGAGCGTCTCCGCGACGACGTGCGGGACGCGGTAGCCCGCGCACAGCGCGCCCAGATCGGCGCCGTGCGGCGTGCCGAAGACACGTTCGAAGCTCGCGTTGTGCTCCGGCGCGCCCTGCTCCAGCAGCGAGAAGATGCCGCCGCCGTCGTCGTTGAGCACCACGATCGTCAGGTCGGGGCGTTGCTCGGCGGGCCCGGTCAGCAGGCCGCTCGCGTCGTGCAGGAAGGTCAGGTCCCCGAGCAGGGCGTACGAATGTCCCCTGTGGACGGTGGCGGCGCCGATGGCGGTCGACACCATGCCGTCGATCCCGGCGACACCGCGGTTGCGGTGCACGAGGACGTCGGGCCGCAGGCGTCCGGCGAGCGCGACGTCGCGGGTCGGGTTGGACGAGCCGACGACCAGCAGCGACCCCTCCGGGACCGCGTCGACCAGTTCGGTGGCCAGGCGCAGCCCGCTCGGCCACGGTTCGGCGGCCAGCGCTTCGGCCACCGCCGCCGACGCCGCCTTGTCCGCGCGCTGCCAGCTGGCGAGCCACTCCGGGTCGGCGGGTTTGGTCGGCTCGTCGAACCACTGGCCGACCTGCCGGACGTTGTGCGCGGGCGCGGGCCAGTCCGAATCGGGCCGGACCAGCAACACCTCGACGTCGGGATCGGACAGGACCCGCTGGACCTGCCGGAACACCGTCGGACGGCCGATGCACAGCACCTGCTCCGGCTTGTGCCGCGAGATGAACTCCTCGACGCCGAGCAGCCAGGCGCCGGACGAGATCGCCGTCGCGCCCGCCAGCCCGATCCCGCCGGTTTCGGAGACGACCGGCCAACCGTGCAGTTCGGCCCACTCGCTGGCGGCCTGCACGCCGGTGTCGCAAGCGATGACCAGACCGGTACGGGCCGAGGGGACCACGAAGGAGGGAAGCGCGCCGAAGTCGGGAAGTTCGGTCCAACGGGCGCCGTCGGGACGCCCTTCGAGTGACTCGAACCACTCACCGTCATCGTCGATGTCCGGCACGAGCGGCTCACGGAACGGGATGTTCAGGTGTACCGGCCCGCAGCGCCATTCGCCGTACGCGGCGTTCCAGGCGCGGCAGATCTGGCTGCGCCAGTACGAGTTCTGCCCGGCGCGGCGTTCGGCGACGGCCAGCTCGTCGAAGTAGCGGATGGCGTTGCCGTAGAGCTGGTGCTGGTCGATGACCTGGCTCGCGCCGGCGGCCCGCAGCTCGGGCGGGCGGTCGGCGGTCAGCACGATCAGCGGGACACCGGCGCGATCGGCCTCCAGCACGGCGGGGTGGAAGTTCGCGGCCGCGGTGCCCGAGGTGCACAGCACGGCGACGGGGCGGCCGGTGCGCGCGGCGATACCGAGGGCGAGGAAGGCGGCGCCGCGTTCGTCGATGCGGACGTGCAGCTGGAGGCGCCCGGCCGCCGCCGCGTCGTAAAGCGCGATCGACAGCGGGGCGTTGCGTGAGCCAGGACAGAGGACGACGTGCGAGACGGTGTTGCGGACGAGCTCGTCGACGATGACCCTGGCCTGCGCGGTGGATGGATTCACCGGCAGACCTCGGGTTTGACACTACGACTCACGGCCACACGTCCTATTCTCCCAAACGTGGATGACGCCCAGGTTTCCGAGCTGTTCGACCCCGCCTTGTGGACCGAGGTCGAAGGTTTCGACTTCACCGACATCACCTATCACCGCTCCGCTGAGAGCCGATCGGGCAAACGCGTCGTGCGTGTCGCGTTCGACCGTCCCGAGGTCCGCAACGCCTTCCGCCCGCACACCGTCGACGAGCTGTACCGCGCGCTCGACCACGCGCGGATGAGCTCGGACGTCGGGTGCGTCCTGCTCACCGGCAACGGCCCGTCGCCGAAAGACGGTGGCTGGGCGTTCTGCTCCGGTGGTGACCAGCGTATTCGCGGACGCTCCGGGTATCAGTACGCGGATGGGGAGACCTCTGACACGATCGATCCGGCGCGGGCCGGACGGCTGCACATTCTCGAGGTCCAGCGGCTGATCAGGTTCATGCCGAAGGTGGTCATCGCGGTGGTCCCTGGCTGGGCCGCCGGTGGCGGGCACTCGCTGCACGTGGTGTGCGACCTCACGCTCGCCTCGGCCGAGCACGCGCGGTTCAAGCAGACCGACGCCGACGTCGGCTCGTTCGACGGCGGCTACGGCTCGGCGTACCTCGCCAAACAGGTCGGGCAGAAGTTCGCGCGGGAGATCTTCTTCCTCGGCCGGGAGTACACGGCCGAGCAGATGCAGGCGATGGGCGCGGTCAACGCCGCCGTCCCGCACGCCGACCTCGAAACCGAGGCGCTGGACTGGGCGTGGACGATCAACGGCAAGTCGCCGACGGCGCAGCGGATGCTGAAGTACGCGTTCAACCTCACCGACGACGGCCTGGTCGGCCAGCAGCTCTTCGCCGGCGAGACCACCCGGCTGGCCTACATGCAGGACGAAGCCGTCGAAGGCCGCGACGCGTTCCTGGAGAAGCGCTCTCCCGACTGGTCGGCCTTCCCGTACTACTACTGACCAGGCAGATCGCGTTTAGCCCGCTAACTGCGCTCCGGCGGCGGACGTAGGCTGGCGGGATGCGTGCGGTAGGGGTGGACGGGAGTCCGGAGTCGATCGCCGAGCTGACCACGGCACTGGCCGAGGCGCTCGGCGGCGGCCCCGCCGTCCTCCCGTACGCCTCGGAGACCCTGCGGGACGCGATGGAACCGACGCGCCCGGCCGAGCCCGGGACAGCGGTGATCATCGCCACCTCGGGGTCCACCGGCGAGCCCAAGGGCGTCCTGCTCTCGGCCGCCGCGCTGGTCGCGTCGGCCAACGCGACCCACACGCGGCTCGGCGGGCCGGGGCACTGGCTGCTCGCCACTCCGGCGCAGTACATCGGCGGGCTGCAGGTGCTGGTCCGCTCGCTGCTGGCCGGGACGACGCCCGCCGTGCTGCACGCCTCCGGTTTCCGGCCCGACGACTTCGCCGAGGCCGCCGCGCCGCTCCTCGCGCTGGACGGGCCGCGCTACACCGCGCTCGTCCCGACCCAGCTCGGGCGGCTGCTCGACGACGGCGGGCCTGGGCTGGCCGCGGCCCGCGCGTTCGACGCGATCGTGATCGGCGCCGCGGCGACCACCGCGGACCTGCGGGAGCGCGCGGCCGAAGCGGGCGTGAAGATCGTGCCCGCGTACGGCATGAGCGAGACGGCGAGCGGCTGCGTGTACGACGGCGTGCCGCTCGACGGCGTGCGGATCGAACTCGACGACGAGCGGGTCTGCGTCGCCGGGGACGTCCTCGCGCACGGTTACCGCCTTCGACCGGAACTGACCGCCGAAGCGTTCGACGGGGGCCGGTTCCGCACCTCCGACCGCGGACGGCTCGGGCCCGATGGCCGGTGGGAAATCCTGGGCCGGATCGACGACATGATCAACACCGGCGGGGTGAAGGTGGCCGCCGCGGCCGTGGAACGGGTTTTGACCGCACAGCCCGGAGTCCGCGACGCGTGCGTGGTCGGCGTACCCGATCCCGAGTGGGGTGAAGCGGTCGTCGCGCTCGTCGTCGGCGCTGGTTGCGACGTCGATTCCTTGCGCGCGGCGTGCCGCGAAGAAGCCGGTGCGGCGGCCGCGCCGAAGCGGGTCGAGTTCACCGAAGAACTACCGTTGCGGGGCCCCGGAAAGGTCGATAGGGCGGCGGTACGGGATCTCCTACTAAGGTCGTGAATTTCCCACCGATTACTGGGACTTTGTTGACAGAGTCATTACCCGCGGGTTTACGTCTAAGCATGACGCGCTGGACACGCACAGTATTGGCCTGCACCGCCGTCACGATGGGTCTGGTCGCTTTGGCCGGACCCGCGCTGGCGGACGAACCGGAAATCGCCGTTCCGAACAGCGGCACGCTCACCTGGACGCTCGAAGACGTCCTCGACGTGAAGTAGCGCGTTTCGTCCTCTGCTCGCGGTGACTCGATGCCGCAGGCAGAGGACGAAATGCGAGTAGCCCCACGTACCGACCGGTAGTGGCCAGGGCCAGAATGGCGGCATGGCGACTGCTGGTGAATGGATCGAAGGGGCGCGCCCCCGGACGCTGCCCAACGCGGTGGCGCCGGTGGTCGCCGGAGTCGGCGCGGCCGTCGCGCTCGACGGCTTCTCCTGGCCCCGCTCGGTTCTCGCGCTCCTGGTCTCGCTGGCCCTGATCGTCGGCGTCAACTACGCGAACGACTACTCCGACGGCATCCGCGGCACCGACGAGAACCGCGTCGGCCCGCTGCGGCTGGTCGGCTCCGGCGCCGCGAAGCCGAAGGCGGTCCTCGCCGCCGCTCTCGTGGCCCTCGGGCTCGCCGGGGTTCTCGGCCTCGTGCTCGTCGCGATCAGCGGGCTGTGGTGGCTGCTGGCGATGGGCGCTGTCTGCATCCTCGGCGCCTGGTTCTACACCGGCGGCAAGAAGCCTTACGGCTACTACGGTTTCGGCGAGATCGCCGTCTTCGTCTTCTTCGGGCTGGCCGGCGTGCTGGGCACGGTGTACGTCCAAGCCGGACAGATCAGCTGGACGGCGTTCGGCTGCGCGGTCGCCGTCGGTTCGTTCTCGACCGGCGTGCTGACCGCCAACAACCTCCGCGACATCCCGACCGACATCGAGTCCGGCAAGCGCACGCTCGCCACCCGGCTCGGCGACAAGGGCACGCGGCGGCTCTACCTGGTGCTGGTCGCGGTGCCGTACGTCGTCAGCGTGCTGCTCGCCTTCGTGACGCCGTGGGCGCTGCTGGGGTGGGCGACCGCGCCCTTGCTGCTGAAGTCGGTCAAGGCCGTCGGCGGTGGCGAACAGGGTCGCGCACTGATCCCGGCGCTGCGGGACACCGGGTTCGCCATGCTGGGCTGGGCGATCCTGACGGCCATCGCGCTGTCGCTCTGAGCCGCCACCGGACCTTTGATGCGGGACTGCGTGGATTTCGGGACGTTGGATGACCCTGAATCCACACAGTGCGGCCGCGATTGGCCGGTCATACGCTCACGTGGGCCAGGCGGCATGAGCGCGATGAACGGACCGTTCATCCCTTGAGTTTCGCGCCTGGAGCCACTACCCGTAGTGATTCAGCACCCAAGTGGCCGCTAAATGTGGCCCAGGCGATAGCAAAGGTCCCTCGCTCTTTTGGTGATCCGGCCAACCTGAGGTAAAGCCCCTCAGCTCTCCGGAGCGAACTTCCCGCTCACCAGGAACTCCCGGCACTTCTCCAGATAAGGCGCGATGTCGAGGTTCTTCTGGGCCAGCCACTCGTCGTTGTAGTACGTGTTGGCGTACCGCTCGCCGCCATCGCACAGCAGCGTGACGACGCTGCCCGCCTGACCCTCGGCGAGCATCCGCGAGATGAGGGTGAACGCACCGTAGAGGTTCGTCCCGGTCGAGCCGCCCGCCCAGTGCCCGGTGTGCTCCCGCAGCAACCGGATGGCCGCCAGCGAACCGGCGTCCGGCACCTGGAACATCTCGTCGATCACGCCGGGCACGAAGGACGGCTCGCACCGCGGCCGCCCGATACCCTCGATCCGCGACGGCATGCCAGTGCCGTAGTCGAGCGCGCCGGTCTCCCAAGCCCCGTAGAACGACGAGTTCTCCGGGTCGACGACGGCGATCTTCGTGGTGTGCCGCTTGTAGCGCACGTAGCGGCCGAAGGTCGCGCTCGTGCCGCCGGTTCCGGCGCCGACCACGATCCACGTCGGTACGGGGTGCCGCTCGGACTGCATCTGCGCGTAGACCGACTCGGCGATGTTGTTGTTCCCGCGCCAATCCGTCGCACGCTCGGCGTAGGTGAACTGGTCGAGGTAGTGGCCGTTGCACTCGGCGGCGAGGCGCTCGGCCTCCGGGTACATCGCGGGCGCCTTGTCGACGTAGTGGCACTCGCCGCCGTAGAACTCGATGAGCGCGATCTTCTCCGGCGAGGTGCTGCGCGGCACGACGGTGATGAACCGCAGCCCGAGCATCCGCGCGAAGTACGCCTCCGAAACCGCCGTCGAGCCACTGGAGGCCTCGACGAGCACGGTGTCCTGCCCGATCTGGCCGTTCACCAGGCCGTACAGGAACAGCGAGCGCGCCAGCCGGTGTTTGAGCGAGCCGGTCGGGTGGACGGACTCGTCCTTCAGGTAGAGGTCGATCCCCCACTCCGCGGGCAGCGGGAAGACGTGCAGGTGCGTATCCGCGCTGCGGTTCGCGTCGGCCTCGATGATGCGGACGGCCTCGCGGACCCAGCTGCGGCTGTGGAGCCGGCTCACGCTGTCCCGTCCACCCGGTCGCCACGCAACTGGGAGCGCAGTTCGGCACGGGCGCGAGCGCGCTTTTCGTTGCGGCGCGCGAGCCCGGCGGTCACGCGCGCGTTCAGCGGGCGGAACAGCAGCAGCCCCAGTGGCAGCCCCACGACCAGGCCGATCAGCAACGCGACCAGCAGCGGGACGTTGACCAGCAGCAACCCGCCACCGATGACCCCGACCAGGAGGAACCTGGCCAGCACGTACAGCGTCAGGTCACGGGCGAGGTGATCGGCGGTTTCTGGAGTGTCGCTCACATCAACGCAGGCTACGCGTCGCCGTTGCGGCCGTCCTCCAGACCCGCGTTGTTGGGCCGTCCCTCGAAGCGGGTGGAAAGCACGACGGTGGTGTTCGTCCGGCCGACGCCGGGGATCCGCCGCAGCCTGCCCAGCGTCCGCTCCAGGTCGTCGACGGTCGCCACCCGCACCTTGACGACGAACGCCTCGTCACCTGCGACGGCGTAGCAGCTTTCGACCTCGTCCAAAGCCCCGAGCGCGGCCGCGACGTCGTCTTCGGTCGCGGTGTCGGTGGGGTGGATGCCGACGAGCGCCGTCACCCCGAGTCCGACGGTGCTGGGATCGACCATGGCGTGGTAGCCGGTGATCACCCCGGCGGCTTCGAGTTTGCCGACCCGCTCGTGCACCGATGAGGCCGAGAGGCCGACCGATCGGCCGAGGTCGGCGTAGGTAGCCCGCCCGTTCTCCCGCAATGCCGCGATGATCTTCCGATCCACCTGGTCCACCGCTACACCTTAGGGGCCATGCGCCGATTCGCATGACAAGGGCGGGTTTTTCGTACCTCTGTGACAAGACCGGCGGGTCGCGGAGCGCATGTCTCGCTTGTCGGTTTTGCCCTTTAAGGGCTCTTTACTATTGGACAACCGTTCGAGTACCTGACGGGTGAGATGCAACGATTGCCGTGTTGGCTACCCCGGCACGACGGGCATTGGGCCCGCCTCCGGTTTAGCACTGGAACCGTGAAGGAGGCGGAAAATGACCGCGACGATGGGCGGAAGGTTGCTCACCCCCGGCGAAGTGGCGGCCCTGTTCCGGGTCGACCCCAAGACCGTGACCCGCTGGGCGACCGCGGGCCGGATCGGCTCGATCCGCACTCCCGGCGGGCACCGCCGGTTCCGTGAGGCCGAAGTGAACGAGCTCCTCGCCGAGCTGACCACCGACGCCAGCGAACCCGCCCGCAAGGTCTGACCTCGCGTTTTTCGCATAAAGGACTCCGGTGACGAAGGGCTCGAATGGCCCTTCGTCACATTGGGGTATCCGTAGGTCCCCCCGTACGCGGTAAAGAGGCTAGCCTCGTGGGACTGAGCAACGTCCTCCACGCGGAAAGGGACCGAGCATGATCTATCTGCTCGCGGCCATCGGAGCGCTCACCGTCGCCGTTGTCTTATGGCGCGCGTTCGGGATCGAGCGCGTCGGGGTGCCCTCGTCGCGGCCGACGCTGGCCCCGGACGACGACCCGGACTTCCTGCGCAAGCTCGGTGAGCAACAGCGCAAGAGTAAAGACGAGGACAAAGAGTAAGACTCAGGGCTGGACCTGGCGGTACTGCTGGCCTCCGAAACCGTCGGCGACGGTGGCGGCCAGTTCCAGCAGCGCCAGCCGGGTGTCGGCGTGGAGCCGGTCCAGTTCGATCTCGGCGCCCTCTTCCAGATGCGGGTCGAACGGGATCCGGCAGACCGACCGGACGCGTGCGCCGAAGTGCGCGGAGAGCTTGTCGAGATCGACGGAGCCACCCTTCGGGCGCACCGAGTTGATCACCGCGACAGACCGTTTGACCAGGTCGCCGTAGCCGTGCGCCTCAAGCCAGTCGAGCGTCGCCGAAGCACTGCGCGCGCCGTCCACGGAGCCTGACGAGACCACCACCAGCGCGTCCGCGACGTCCAGGACGCCCTTCATCGCCGAGTGCATCAACCCGGTCCCGCAGTCGGTGAGCACGATGTTGTAGAAGTGCTCCAGCAGGTTGACCGTGCGCCGGTAGTCGTCCTCGGAGAACGCTTCCGAAACCGCCGGGTCCTGCTCGCTGGCGAGGATCTCCAGCCGGCTTCCGCCCTGCGAGGTGTACGAGCGGACGTCGCTGTACCTGGTGATCTTGTCCGCGTCCCGCAGCAGATGCCGTACGGTCGCGGTGGTCTCGATCGGGATCTTCTGCGACAGCGTCCCGCGGTCCGGGTTGGCGTCGACGGCGACGACGCGGTCACCGCGCAGCGACGCGAACGTCGAGCCCAGCGTGGTCGTCGTGGTGGTCTTGCCGACGCCGCCCTTGAGGCTCAGCATCGCGATCTTGTAGCACCCGCGCAGCGGCTGGTTGATCTGCGCGATCAGCTCGCGCTTGCGCGTGTCGGCCGGACTCTCCCCCGGGTTGATGAGCTTGCCGGTGCCGACGTAGACCGCTTTGCGCCAGCCCGATTGCGGCTTGCGCTTCTGCGGCTTGACCAGGCTCGCGGTGGCGAGTTCGTCCGGGAGCGCGTGCCTGCCCTGCGGCTGCGGCAGCCCCGGGACGGCGGGCTGCTGGACAGGCTGCTGGGGCGCGTACTGCTGCTGCGGCGGGTACTGGGCTGGTTGAGGCTGCTGGGCTTGCTGCGGCTGCAACGGGGGCAGGTTCTGGTCGTACGGCTGCTGGTACTGCCCGTGCGAAGGCTGCGGCAGCGGTTGCTGGGCGGGCTGCGCGTACTGAGCCTGTGGCGCCTGCTGCGGGTACTGCGGCTGGACGACCTGCGTCGGCTCGGCTTCGAAGCCGCCCGCGTTCGGATGCGGCGCCGAGTCCGTCCTGTCCTCGGAGAACAACTCCGAGGGCTGGACGCTCTCGGTGGGTTCGGGGTGGCCAGGAGCCGATTCTTCGCTGGGTCCGGTCACCGCTGAATTCCTCCTCCGCGCACGTCTTCCCCCACTACCTCAAGTATCGACGGTAGTCGGCTCGCGTGCAGCGGTGTCGGTCAGCCCCCGGCGTAGGAGTGCAGGCCCGACGTCACCAAGTTCACGAAGAACATGTTGAAGATCGTCGCGGAGAATCCGACGATGTTGATGATCGCGGCCCGCTTCCCGCGCCAGCCCGCGGTGGCACGGGAGTGGAGGTACGCCGCGTAGACGACCCACGCCACGAAAGCGACGGTCTCCTTGGGGTCCCAGCCCCAGAACCGGCCCCACGCCGCCTCGGCCCACACCGCGCCGCAGAGCACGCCGAAGGTGAAGATCGGGAAGGCGAAGATGGTGGTGCGGTAGGCGATGCGGTCGAGTACGTCTGCGGCGGGCAGCTTCGAGCCGAACTTGGCGAACTTGGCCGGGTTGTCGTCGTGCGCGGCGCGGAAGAGGTAGAGGACGCTGGCGACACCCGGCACCAGGAACACCCCCGAGCCGATGATCGCCGCGGAAACGTGGATGACCAGCCAGTACGACTGAAGCGCGGGCTGCACCGGCGCGGCCGTCGTGTACAGCATGGTGCCGTTGACGAACATCAGGATCACGACCGGCAGCAGCAGGAAGCCGGTGAGGTGGCGGACCGGGAACTTCCGGATGATGACGAGCCAGGTCACGACGGCGATGAAGGTCGTGGCCATGCCGTATTCGTAGAGGTTGCCCCACGGCGCGCGGTGCACGGCGAGCCCGCGCAACACGATCGCGGACAGGTGGAGCAGTGCGGCCAGCACCAGCAGCGCGGCACCCATGCGGCCGATGCGCTCGGGGCGGCCGATCTCACGAGGGGGCTCGACGGGTGTCCCGTAAGCCGGCGGCGTCGACGGCGGACCGCCCGCGCCGACCAGTTCGCGGGAACGCTGGATGCTGCGTTCCGCCGCCAGGCGGCCCTTCGCCCCGAACCCCTGCTCGACGAGGGCGAACATCAACGCGAGGACGTAGATCGCCGCCGCGGTGGTGTAGGAGTAGTCGCTGTACTGGGACAGCGTCTCGTTGATCGGCATGACCTCTAGTTGCCTCTCTGCCCCTGGACCAGCTTGGCGCTGATCCGCTGGAACTCTTCGCCGTAGCCCGCCTGATCGGTGCGCGCCAGCCCGGCGACCTCGATCACGGTACCCGTCTCACCTTCGCGCGCCGGTGTCACCCGGACCCATACGCGGCGCCGTTTGACCAGCAAGGATCCCGCCAGCCCGATCAGCATCGCGATCGCGCAGACCAGCACCCAGCCCTGCACGGGATCGTGCGAGACCTGGATCGCCACCCATTCCTGTACTCCGTCGAAGCGGACCTTCGTGCCGTCGTCCAGCACGGTTTCCTGGCCCTGGTTCAAATTCTGCCGGGTGAGTTTCTTGAGCCTGCCGTCCTCGACGAGCGACTGGTCGATCTGGAAGATCGACTGCCCGCGGCCTGCGTCGAGGCCGAGGTCGCCGCGATAGATGTCGACGGCGACGGCCGGTTTGTTCGCCTCGGGCCGCGACGACGTCAGCACGTTGCCGTGCATGAACGCGGTCGGGGCGAGCAGGCCGGTGATCGCGAGCTGCCGGGTGCGGCGTTCGACCGGGTCGGTGATGCCGGGCTGGTCGATCTTCGTGGCGCCTTCGGAGAGCTTCGTCGGCTCGTCGGCGGGACGCCACGGCGTGATGTTGGAGCGCACCGTGCCGTCCGGGAAGGTGACCGTGAACTTCGGGGAGTAGCCGAAGTTCAGCAGGTAGACGCGGTCGCCGGCGGTGCGCAGCGGCGAGTTGACCTCGAGTCCGTACGGCTTCCAAGCGCCGGTCTTCAGGTCTTCGCCGGACTGGTACTCCATGTTGGAGTGGTAGTAGTTCGCCTGCCCGGCCTCGGTGTAGCGCGCTTCGAAGTCCTTCAGCCGGATGCAGAAGGCGTTGAGGTCGGTGCCGTCGACGCGCAAGCCGGCGTTGAAGGTGTCGTAGCCGAGGATGCCGGAGTTGCACCACGGGCTGTTGTCGGCCTGGACGATGACCTGGCCTTCGTAGCCGAAGAGCTTGCCGAGCGCGAAGAAGATGATCAGGCCGAGCATGCCGAAGTGGAAGACGAGGTTGCCGGTCTCGCGGAGATATCCGCGCTCGGCGGAGATGCTTCGGCCGCCGTCGGCCTCTTCGCGCTCTACGCGGCGCCAGCCCTTGAGCAGTGCGTGAGTGTCCTTCATGACCGTCTCGGGGGTCCGGTCGGTCGTGGTGGACAGGTGATGCGGCATCCGCGAGAGTTTGCGCGGCGTGAGCACCGGCTTCGCGCGCATCGCCTTCGCGTATTCGAGGCTGCGCGGCGCGAGACAGCCGATGAGCGAGACCATCAGCAGGATGTAGATCGCCGAAAACCAGACGCTGCCGTAGACCTCGAAGAACTGCGTCTTGTCGAGCAGTTCGCCCCACCAGCCGTGCGCGGCGATGTACTCGTCGGTCTTGGCGACGTTGAGGTTCCGCTGCGGCAGGAGCGCGCCGGGCATCGCGGCGAGCGCGAGCAGGAACAGCAGCACCAACGCGGTGCGCATCGACGTCAGACCACGCCACGTGTTGCGGAGGAAGGCGAGGGCGCGCTTCAGCGGCGTCTGACGGTATTCCTTCTTGGGCGGTGCTTCGGTGGTGGTCACAAGGGCAGCCTGAGGTCGGTGACGAGGGTGTTCCGCATCCAGCCGGTCATGTCGCCCCACAGTCCGGTCACCAGCAGGACGCCGACGATCAGCAGCACTGCGCCGCCGAAGACCTGCACCTGGCGACCGTGGCGGCGCAGCCAGTCGGTGGCGCGGACGGCCCAGCGGGCACCGAACGCGATGAGGAGGAACGGCAGGCCGAGGCCGAGGCAGTAGACCAGGATCAGCACGTACCCGCGCGCCGCCGCCCCGCCGGTGGCGCTGGCCATGGAGATGACCGCGGACAGCGTCGGCCCGATGCACGGCGTCCAGCCGAGCCCGAACACCGCGCCGAGCACCGGCGCGCCCCACAGACCGCCGCGCGGCACGTGGTGCGAACGGAACTCGCGGCGCAGCCCGGGGATCCAGCCGAGGAAGACCAGCGCCATCGCGATCGTCAGTACGCCGCCGAGACGCTGGAGGAGATCCATGTTGATCTGGACGACGGCGGCGATCCACACCAGCGTCCCCAGTGTCACCACGAAGACGACGGTGAACCCGAGCACGAACAGCGCCGCCGCGCCGACGACGGCGTAGCGGCCCTTCTTGCGCTCTTCGTCAGCGCTGACCGCGGGGGCGTCCGCACCGACCAGCGCCGCCAGGTACGCGAGATACCCCGGCACCAGCGGGACGACGCACGGTGACGCGAAGGAGATCGCCCCGGCCAGCAGCGCGACACCCGCCGCGAGCAGCAGCGGCCCGGAGAGGGCCAGCTCGGTCACACCGTTCACGCAAAGGAGCGTAGGCAGTGTGGTCGAGGTGAAAGCGCCGGGGCGTCCCCAACGGGACCTACGTCGCACCCGGTCAGGACCTTGGTCCCGTCCCACCGCGTCGCGTTTAGCCCGCTAAACGCGATCCTCGCGTGGGCACCGACCGCGTTCGGAGGACGAAACGCCGGGTTGACCGTGGCGCGAAGTGAGTGGTCGGGTCAAGGTGGTGGGGGGTGGGGGTGGTGGGGGGGGGAGCCTAAGCCGCCCCCCCCCCCCCAGGTGCCGCCCCCCCCCCCCCCCCCAAAGGCACGAGCCCCGCCGCGGG
>NZ_JBVIRO010000001.1:906268-962979 GCF_055575975.1 Amycolatopsis sp. NPDC033938 | reverse complement strand
AGACCCGGGTCCGCATTCTCGCGGCGGGTGTCGGGGGCGTGGAGTGGGCCGTTGGGTGCACCCACCCACCCCACCCACCCCCACCACCTTGACCCCCACCTCACCCGCCACTTACGACACGCTGGACCGACCGCGTTCGGAGGACGACGCGCTGGACCAGCCGCGTCAGGCGGGTTCGGCGACCAAGCGCTGGACCACGGGCAGCAGGTCCGAAGCCAGCAGGTCGCGCAGGAAGACCGCCGCGACGCGGTGCTGTTTGTCCAGCACGATCGTCGACGGGATGATGTTGCGCGGATAGCCCGACAGCTGCAGCAACGTCCGTCCGGACGGGTCGTAGATCGACGGGTACGTCAGCTTCCGGTCCCGCATGAAGTCCTGCGCCGGCGCGCGGTCGTTGTCCCGCAGGTCGATGCCGACGACCTGGACACCGGACGCCTTGGTCTGGTCGTAGACCTTCTGCATCTCGGGCGCCTCGACGCGGCACGGACCGCACCACTGGCCCCACAGGTTCAGCACGATGACCTTGCCGGGGAAGTCGGCGATCGAGAGCTGCTTGCCCTCGTGCATCAGGTCGTCGCCGGACAGCGTCGGCGACTGCTGGCGGTCGGCGACGTCGTAGGTGATGTCGACCTTCCCGCCGGGCGAAACGAAGTTGAAGGAGCCGCCGGTGACGACGGCGTCCTTGCCGGTGGTGCAGCCCGAAACGACGAGCACCAGCCCGACGACGGCCGCCAGTACCCTCTTCATGCTCCGGTCACCTTCGGGTCGGTCGCGCCGGCGGGCTCGCTGTAGACGATCCGCACCAGCTCTTCGCCCTCGAAGACCAGGCTGGTCAGCGAAGCGAGCGAGCACTGCCGGACGCGCGGGTCGTGCCAGAGCCGCTTCGCCTCCAGGAACCGCCGCACGGTCCAGATCGGCAGCTGGTGCGAGACGCACAGTGCCTCGTGCCCCTCGGCCGCCTGCCGCGCGCGGTGGATCGCGCCGAGCATGCGGTGCGCGATCTCGACGTACGGCTCGCCCCACGACGGCCGGAACGGGTTGACCAGCTTCGGCCAGTGCTTCGGCTGGCGCAGGGCGCCGTCACCGACGGCGACCCGCTCGCCTTCGAACTGGTTGTCCGCCTCGATGAGCCGCTCGTCGGTTTCGACGTCGAGCCGGTGCGCGGCGGCGATCGGCGCCGCGGTTTCCTGCGCCCGCTGAAGCGGCGAAGCGACGACGTGGGTGATGTCGTGGGTCGCGACGGCTTCGGCGACCGTCAGCGCCTGGCGCTGACCGCGGTCGGAGAGCTTGAAGCCGGGCAGGCGGCCGTAGAGGATCTTGTCCGGGTTGTGCACCTCGCCGTGGCGGAGCAGGTGCACGATCGTCGTCTCGCTCACGCCTGGACCGCCTCGGCCGCGGCACGAGCCGCCACGCGCAGCGCGGACTCGATGATCTCGAACTCGGTGTCACCCATGGCGGCGTTGACGAACCACGCCTCGTAAGCACTCGGCGGCGCGTACACGCCGTTGTCCAGCAGGGCGTGGAAGAACGCCGGGAACCGCCAGGTCTCCGAGGCCTGCGCGCCCGGGTAGTTCGTCACCGGGCTGTCGCTGAAGAACACGCTGACCAGGTTGCCCGCGTACTGCACGGTGTGCGTGACACCGGCCTCGGTCAGCGACCGGTCGAACAGGTCACCGAGCCGCTTCGCGTTGGCGTCGAGGGCCGCGTACACGGCGTCGTCGGCCGCGCGCAGCGTCGCGAGCCCGGCGGCGACGGCCACGGGGTTCCCCGAAAGCGTCCCGGCCTGGTAGACGGGACCGCCAGGGGCCAGCTTCGCCATCACGTCGGCGCGGCCACCGAAGGCCGCGGCGGGCAGCCCGCCGGACATCACCTTGCCGAAGGTGTACAGGTCACCGGCGACACCTTCGAGGCCGAACCAGCCCGCCTTCGAAACGCGGAACCCGGTCATCACCTCGTCCATGATCAGCAGCGCGCCGTGCTCGTGCGCGATTTCCTTGAGCCCGGCGTTGAAGCCGTCGACCGGGGCGACGGCGCCCATGTTGCCGGCGGCGGCCTCGGTGATGATCGCGGCGATCGAGTCCGGATTGTCCACAAAGGACTTACGAACCGCGTCGAGGTCGTTGTAGGGCAGGACGATCGTGTCGGCCGCCTGCGCACCGGTGACCCCGGGCGAGGTCGGGAGGCCGAGCGTCGCGACGCCCGAGCCCGCTTCGGCGAGGAGCGCGTCGACGTGGCCGTGGTAGCAGCCCGCGAACTTGATGATCTTCGCCCGGCCGGTGAACCCCCTGGCCAGCCGGATCGCGCTCATCGTCGCCTCGGTGCCGGAGTTGACCAGCCGGATCTGCTCGACCGGCGCGACGCGCCCGATGATCTCCTCGGCCAATTCGACCTCACCGAGGGTCGGCGTGCCGAACGACAGTCCGTGGACGGCGGCTTCGCGCGCGGCGGAAACGACGGCCGGATGCGCGTGCCCGAGGATCATCGGCCCCCAGGAAGAGACCAGGTCGACATAGCGGTTGTCGTCGGCGTCCCAGAGATACGGCCCCTCGCCGCGGACCATGAACCTCGGGGTCCCGCCGACGGAGTTGAAGGCCCGCACCGGGGAGTTCACCCCGCCCGGGACCACGGCCTTCGCTCGTTCGAACCATGCCTTGGACTGATCGACTCCGGTAGTCACCTCCCCAGTCTCGCAAATCCCCGTCGACACCCGCCGCCGAGTCTCGCGGATACGGGCGCGGGGTGACCGGCCCCACTAGGGTGGGAACCACTCCCGCCGAAACCCTCGCGGAGGAATCCACGTGTCCACGGTGCCGCCACCGCCGACCCACCACCGTCGCCTGCGCTGGCAAGCACTGGCCGGATTCATCGCCATGTCGGTGATCGTGGGGGTGGTGGCCGCGCTGGCCGTGGCCAGCCGGTCCGAGCTGAACACCGCGCTGGCCCGCCCGTCGTGGGCGCCGCCGGGCTGGCTCTACGGCCCGATGTGGTCGGCGCTGCTCCTCCTGGTGGCCATCGCGGGCTGGTGCTATTGGCGGACCGACGGCGAAACGCGCGGCTTCGCCCTCTACGGCGTCTGCCTGCTGCTGACCCTGCTGTGGACACCGCTGTTCTTCGCGAGCGGCGCCCACGCCCTGGCACTGGCCGACGTCGTCGTACTGGACTTCGTCGTGCCCGTCACGATGATGGAGTTCGCGCGCCGCTCGAAGCTCGCGGCCTGGCTGCTCGTGCCGTATCTGCTGTGGCTGCTGTTCTCGACCGCGGTCAACGCCGCGGTCGTCTGGCTCAACTGAGCCGGGTTCTCACTTCTGGGAATCCTTGGGCGCGCGCTGCCGCGTCTTCATCGCGAGCAGGAACTGGCGGATCGCGTCCACCACCAGGATCGCGGCCAGCACACCCAGCCCGATGGCACCGGCGAGCGGGCCGCCGAAGTACCGCTGCGATTCGAGCGTCGTCGATTCGCCGTAGGTGATCCGCACCGGGACGACACCGGCCTTCCAGCAAGCGAAAACGCCCCAGACCGCGAGCGCGGCGAGAATCAGTTCGGCGACCCCCACCAGCGCGCGCAGGGGTTTGTGCAGCCGGGCCGCTGGCCGGTCGTCCTCCGGCGGCCACAAGTCGGCCCCGGTCGGCTGGGGAAGGTCGATCACAATGAGCAGCTTCTCATGACTCTGTGGTGCGAGCACGCACCAAACCCTCGAGAGCCTCGCGAAGGGCGTCGGGATCCTTCGCCCAGGCGCGGACGAAGACGCCGTCGTCGAGCTTCAACGGGACCTCGCCGTGCTTCTTGGGGATCGTCCAGCCGCCACCGAGGACCCGTGACCCGACGGGCGCTTCCTCGTCTTCGAGGACCTCGGCGATCCGGGCCGCCGCCAGGGTCTCCCTGCCCTGCCGGTAGCCGTCGGCGGTGACTTCGAGCGAGAGGTAGCGGCGGCGCGCGTACACCCATGGCACGGTGATCAGCACCAGCCCCGCCGCGACCAGGATCCAGGCCGTCCAGTGCACGGGTCCGCCGGTCGCCAGTTCGGCGAGCAACCCGGCGAGGGCGAACAGCGGTGCCCAGAGCAACGCCGTCCAGCCGACGCCGGGTTCGCCGTAGAGGGACGGCTCGGGCGTCATGGCAGCTTGCGCCCGACCTTCGGGAAGAAGTCGGCGACGCTGGGCAGGTACATCAGGATCAGCGCGATCGCGGTCAGCAGCGTGGCCACCAGCAGGAACACGTTGAGCGTGCCGCGCAGGACGAACAACTCCACCAGCACCAGGAAGACGGCGCCCACGGTCAGCACCGTCCTGGCCGAACGCGTTCCCTCGCGAGCCTTGTAGGCGAACAACGCGAACAGGACGGCGAAGGTGACCGCGCCGCCGAGCAGCATCCACAGCAGGGTGTTCACCCCGGAGGCGATCTGCGCGGGGTCGACCGGCTGGCCGGGGACCGGGTTGGCGGTGATCTGCTTGATGATCCCGTCGGTCAATTCCTGCTTCAACACCAGCAAGGCGATCTGACCGGCCACCAGCACGACGCCCGTGGCGATCCAGAGCCAGAAGGAGATGGTGATCGGCGTCGGCACGGTGATCGCCGGGGGCTTCTGCCCGGGAAGGAGCGGGTCGGGTGCCCTCCCCCGCTTGCGGCGCTCGTCGTCCGTTTCGTCGGCTGTGCTGTCGCTCACGCGAGGCAGCCTACGTGGTTCCGCAGGCCAGAGGGTTTCCGCCCGGGTAGCTTATGCGCGAATCGACTCGACCACTGGGGATTTCGCGATGACCACACCGAACCATCCCGGCGGGCAATGGCAGGGGCAGCGGCCTTGGCCGCAGCAGGGCCACGGCTATCCGCAGCAGCAGCCGTACCCGGGCGGCTGGCCGCAGCAGCCACCGCCGCCCAAGCGGGGCAAGAAGTTCCTGTACTGGCTGATCCCGCTGGTCGTCGTGGTGGTCGCCGCCGCGGTGACCGTGCCGATCCTGCTCAGTGGTGGCGACGACGGCGGGAATCCCACCGCCGCTCCCCCCGCGTCGACGGCACCCGCCGTCAAGACGGAGAAGTGGCAGCTGTCGGCCTACCGGGAAGACGTCCCCGAGTACCACGACGGCCTCGCCTCCTGGCTGGTCGACGACGCGATCGTCGTCGTCCGCGACAAGTACGTGGCCTCCTTCGCGAGGGCGAACGGCAAGCGGAACTGGCTCACCGAGGTCCCGGAGGGCCAAAAGCGGTTCTGCGGCACGTCGGCGGTCCCCACCGACGGGAAGATCGCGCTCGGTTTCGGGGATGACAAGACCTGCGAGAACGCGACCGTACTCGACCTGAAAGACGGGAAACTCGGCTGGCAGCAACCGCTCAAGGTCCCCCAGAAACTGGCGGGCACCTCGCCGCCCGAGGTCGCGGTGCTGCAGATCGTCGGCGACGTCGTCTTCGTCGGCCAGGAGGAGGGCATCGCCGGACTCGACCTGGCGACCGGCACTCAGAAATGGGCGAAGACGCTGATCCGCAAGGCGGACAACGAGGATCCGTGCTCGGCGGCCGACCTGATGCCCAAGGACGGCAAGGTCCTCCTCGTGATGACCTGCCTCCTCGGCGACTACGGCCTCAGCCTGCTTTCGGTGGATCCGGCGACCGGGAACGTCGAACTCGAGGAAAGCCTGCCGAAAACGGGCCAGATGCTGGTCGGTATCGGAATCCTGTCGCTGAAGCCGTTGGTCGTGTTCTCCTCCGACGGCACGAAGGGCATCTACCAGGTCTTCGACGACCAGCTGAAGGTCACTTCGACCATCGACGGCGGCACGTCGCACGAACCGGACGGGCTCGCCGGGGCCGACGGCATGGGCTTCGGAGTGGACGCGTCGGGCACCGAGCACAACGGCGGCCGGGCCGTCGTCACCGACGACACGCTGTACACCGTCACGACCCCGCAGGCGGGCACGGTGAACGCGCTCGTCGCCGTCGACCTCAAGTCCGGACAGCGGAAGTGGGAGGCGAAGATTCCCGAAGGCACCGTGATGACGCCGATCGCCGTCGAGGACGGCCAGGTGATCACCGAGGTCGCGCCGGTCGACAAGAAGGGCCCGCAGCGGGTCGTGAAGGCCGCCGTCGGCGACGGGGCCGTGACGCCGTACGCGGAGGTCAAGATCAAGAACGACGAGAAGGACGAATTCGGGCCGACGACCGGGCACTACCGCTTCTACTGGGCGGAAGAGCGGGTCTACGCCGTTTCCGGGCGCTTCCCGAAGTACAGCCTGGACCTGTTCACCTTGGACAAGTAGCGCCTCGTGAGTGGTAATGACGGTTCTAACCGTCATTACCACTCACGAGTCAGTACAGGCAGGTCAGTCCAGCCAGGCGGCGGCTTCGGCGGCCCAGTAGGTGAGGATCATGTCCGCGCCTGCGCGGCGGAACGACGTCAGCAGCTCGAGGACCGTGCGCTCGCGCTCGATCCAGCCGTTCGCGGCGGCGGCCTCGACCATCGCGTATTCGCCCGAGATGTTGTACGCCGCGACGGGGACCGGCGAAGCCTCGGCGGCCGCCCTGATGACGTCCATATAGGACAGTGCGGGCTTGATGATGATCATGTCCGCGCCCTCGGCGATGTCCAGCTCGATCTCGCGCAGCGCCTCGCGCACGTTGCCCGGATCCTGCTGATACGTCTTCCGGTCGCCCTTCAGCTGCGAATCGATGGCTTCCCGGAAGGGGCCGTAGAACGAGCTGGCGAACTTCGCCGAGTAGGCGAGGATGCCGGTGTCGGTGCGCCCGGCCCGGTCGAGGGCCGCGCGGATGACGCCGACCTGGCCGTCCATCATCCCGCTGGGCCCGAGCAGATGCGCACCCGCTTCCGCCTGCGCCAGGCCCATCTCCGCGTACACCCGCAGGGTCGCGTCGTTGTCGACCCGGCCGTCGGCGTCGAGGACGCCGCAGTGGCCGTGGTCGGTGAACTCGTCGAGACAGGTGTCGGCCATCAAGACCGTCGCGTCGCCGAGTTCCGCCCTCAGGTCACGCAGGGCGACGTTGAGGATGCCGTCCGGGTCGATCGCGCCGGAACCTTCGGCGTCACGGGTCTTCGGGATGCCGAACAGCATCAGACCGCCGACACCGGCGTTGACCGCGTCGACGGCGGCCTTGCGCAGCGTGTCACGGGTGTGCTGGACGACGCCGGGCATGCTCGAGATCGGGCGGGGCGTGTCGATGCCCTCGGCCACGAACATCGGGAGGATCAGCTGACGTGGGCGCAGCGTCGTCTCACTGACCAGCCTGCGCATGGCCGGAGTGGTACGGAGCCTGCGGGGACGATGTTCGGGAAACACCCCATAGACGGTACTCCCGCCCGCTCGAGAAGCGGTCCGCAGGCGCGGTGAACGGCTCGTTGGTCCAGCCGGGCGGACCTTCCCTAAGAAACGGTAAAGAGTCACCTTTGTCCTATTCGCACCCAGTGTGACGTGGGTTACCTTCCCAGTCATGTCGAGTTCAACGGTGACCGGCCAAGTGGAGGAACCGCCCGTCGGCTGGCGCGCACGGCTGCGCCAGGTCGGACCGGGGATCATGGCCGCGGCGACCGGCGTCGGCGCGGGCGACCTCGTCGCGACGATGGTGGCGGGATCGCGCTTCGGGTACACGCTGCTGTGGGCGGTGCTCGTCGGGACGATCTTCAAACTCGCGCTGGCCGAAGCGGTCGGCCGCTGGCATCTGACGTCGGGCCGCACGATCCTGTCCGGCTGGCGAACGCTGGGGATCTGGGCGCTGATCTACTTCGGGATCTACGCGGTGATCTGGGGGTTCGTCTACGGCGCGACCGCGATGTCGGCGTCGGGGCTGCCGCTGAACGCGCTCTTCCCCGCGCTTTCGGTGCGGTACTGGGCGATGCTCTGCGGTCTGCTGGGCTTCGCGCTGGTGTGGTTCGGCAGGTACGCGATCATCGAGAAGTTGATGACGGTGCTCACCGGCGTGATGTTCGTGACCGTGGTCGGGACCGCGGTGCTGGTCGTGCCGAACTTCACCGCGCTGTTCGAGGGCGCCGTCCCCACACTGCCCGACGGCTCGCTCGTCTACGTGCTCGGTCTGGTGGGTGGCGTCGGCGGCACGATCACCATGGCGGCCTACGGCTACTGGACGCTCGCGAAGGGCTGGCGTTCGTCGAAGTGGCTGCCGATGATGCGGACCGACAACGCCGTCGGCTACGTCATGACCGGGATCTTCGTGATCGCGATGCTGATCGTCGGCGCGGAACTGCTGCTGGGCCAGAAGATCATCTCGGGTGACAAGGGCCTGCTGTTCCTCGGCGACACGCTCGCCGCGGATTACGGGCAATGGGCGCGGATCCCGTTCCTCATCGGCTTTTTCGCGGTTTCGTTCACCTCGGTGATCGGGGTCTGGCACGGCGTGAGCCTGCTTTTCGCGGACTGTTGGCGCATTCTTCGACTGCCCGCGAACACAACCGAAACCGTTGAGGCGTATGAAAAGAAGGCCGGTGAACGCAGTCCCGCATACCGGGGTTACGTGCTGTGGCTGACTTTTCCGCCGATGGCGTTGCTGTTCCTCGATCAGCCTTTCCAGCTCACGGTGATCTACGGCGTGCTGGGCGCGTTGTTCATGCCGTTCCTGGCGGCGACCCTGCTGGTGCTGCTCAATACGTCACGGGTGCCCCGCGAAGGGCGATCCGGCTGGCTTTCCAACGCCCTGCTGGGCATCTGTCTCGCGATGTTCGCGTATCTCGCCTACACCGAAGTCGTGAAGTTCTTCAGCTGAAGGACGAACCAAGGGTGTTTTAGGTACCTATGGCGGGCGAGGCCGGTAGCGGCCAGGCCGTGAAGGGCTCCTTGCCCAGTACATGATGGCCCCCTTCCTTGCGCCTACAGCAAGGAAGGGGGCCATCATGTACCTCACGCCAGCAAGTCCTTACAGCGGAATGGACTTGGTGTTGCAGCCCCCGCCACCGCAGGCCGTCACGGTCAGCTTCGTCGGATCCGCCAACGAAGTGAAGAACACCCGCCGCGTCTCGTCATTCACGACGACCCGGTGTGCTTCGGTCGTCTTGCCGGACAGGACGAACTGAGCGGTGAGACTCGACGAAGGCGCACTGTCGGAAACCGTGGCCACCACCCGCACCTGGCCCCCGACGGTCTCGACCGTGCCCCGCACGCTCTGCGCCGCGCACCCGAGCGGACTGCAGACCTCGAACGGGGCCGCCGCGGCGGAGGCGGTCCCCGCGAACCCGGCGAAACCGAGTGCCAGCACACTGAAAGCGGTACCTGCGTGCACAAGAGATTTCATGGTCACTCCCCAGCGATTGTCGGATCACCGAGGCTAAGCCGCCCCGCTTGGCGCTCACCAAGGTTTCGCTAACGAAGAAAACCCCCTTCCCGCATCAGGCGGAGAAGGGGGTTTTCGTCACGAAATCAGGAGCGACGGGCCCGCTTCGCCTTACGCGGCGGCGGAAGCGCACCTTCGGCGCGGAGCCGTGCGGCGTGCTCGGCGAGCGCGTCGACCAGGTGCGGGACGTCGGCCTTCTCGGGCTGGACGTCGACCCGCAGCCCGAACTCCACGGCGGTCTCCGCGGTCTTCGGGCCGATGCACGCGACCAGCGTGCGGGTGTGCGGCTTGCCGGCGATGCCGACGAGGTTCCGCACGGTCGAGGACGAGGTGAAGCAGACCGCGTCGAAACCACCGGTCTTGATCATCTCGCGGGTCTCGGCCGGCGGCGGCGCGGCGCGCACGGTGCGGTACGCGGTCACGTCGTCGATCTCCCAGCCACGTTCGCGCAGACCGGCCGACAGGGTCTCGGTGGCGATGTCCGCCCGCGGCAGCAGCACGCGGTCGACCGGGTCGAGGACGTCGTCGTACGGGGGGAACTCGGCCAGCAGGCCCTCCGAGGACTGCTCGCCCTCCGGGACCAGCTCCGGGATGATGCCGAAGGAACGCACCTTCGCGGCGGTCGATTCGCCGACGCAGGCGATCTTCACACCGGAGAACGCGCGGGCGTCGAGGCCGAACTCCTCGAACTTCTCCCACACCGCGCGGACGGCGTTGGTCGAGGTGAAGACGATCCACTGGTAGCGGCCGTCGACGAGACCCTTGACCGAACGCTCCATCTGCGCGGGGCTGCGCGGCGGCTCGACCGAGATGGTCGGGACCTCGTGCGAGGTGGCGCCGTGGCCGCGAAGCCGCTCCGCCATCTCACCGGCCTGCTCCTTGGTGCGCGGCACCAGGACCTTCCAGCCGTACAGCGCGCGCGACTCCCACCACGACAGCTTCGAGCGCTGGCCGACGGCCTGGCCGATGGTCACGATCAGCGGGCCGACGAGCTCGCCCGCCTCGTTCGCGACGGTGGCCAGCGTGGTGTCCAGGGTGCGCTGGGTGTTGATGGTGCCGTTGGAGGTCACCGCTACCGGCGTGGTCGCCGCCAGGCCGTGCTCGGTCAGCGCGGACGCGGCTTCGGCGAGGTGCGCCGAGGTCGCGTGCAGCACGATCGGGCCGGGGGTGGCGGCCAGCGCGGCCCAGTCGACGTCACCGCGGACGTCGACCTCGGTGTGCGTGCCACCGAGCGCGACACCGGCGTACGCCGGGACGGCGGCGCCGGGCGAGACGCCGGGGATGATGTCGAAGACGGCGCTGGTCCGGGAAACGGCCTGCACCTCGGCGACCACGGCGGGCTGGGTCAGCGGGTCACCGGCGATCAGCCGGAGCACCAGCCGTCCGGCCTTGGCCTCGTTCACCAGGTCCTTGGCGACCTCGGTGGCCTCGCCGACGGCGGGGCGCACTTCGGCGCCCTCCGCGGTGAAGGCCAGAACGCCCGAAGGGACGTCCGGGTCGGTCACCACGACCTCGGCCTTGGCGAGCAGCTCCTGAGCGCGGACGGTCAGCAGACCGGCGTCACCGGGGCCCGAGCCCACGAAGGCGACACGCCCGGTGGTCTTACGCGCGGGGGTCATCTGTGCGTTCTCCTCTTAGGCGGCCGCGGTCGATCGCGGCCGTAACTGTCACTCTCAGCTCACTGGGCGGGGCCGGACAGCGCGCCGGCCCCCAGGTCGAGCAGCTCGGCGGCCAATGTCCGGCCGAGCTGTTCGGCTTCGTGCTTGTCGGCGAGCGCCGAAGCGCGCACCATGTCGACCGCTTCCCCGTCGGCTTCGACGGCGGCGGTGCCCCGCAACGAGATCCGCTCGACGACCCGCCCTTCGGCGTCCAGGTCCTCGACGATCTCCGCCAGCGCTCCGACCGGTGCGCTGCACCCGGCTTCCAGCGCCGCGAGCAACGCCCGTTCGGCGGTCGCCACGGCACGGGTGCCTTCATCGTCCACTGTGGATCCGAGCAGGTGCTCGATGTCCACGTCTCCGGCCCGGCACTCCACCGCCAGCGCACCCTGCGCGGGGGCGGGCAGCATCTGGATCGGGTCGAGGGTCTCGGTGATCTCCTCCGCCCGGCCGATCCTGGCCAGTCCGGCACGCGCCAGGACGACGGCGTCGAGCTCTCCGTCGGTCACCTTGCGCATGCGGGTGTCGATATTGCCTCGGATCGGCACGATTTCCAAACCGAGACCGAGCGCGCGCAGTTGCGCGGTGCGTCGCGGCGAGCCGGTGCCGACGGTCGAACCGGGCGGAAGCTCGCCGAGGGTCAGCCCGTCACGGGCGATCAGCGCGTCACGCGGGTCCTCGCGGCGCGGCACGGCGGCGAGCACGATGCCCGGTTCCGGTTTCGTCGGCAGATCCTTGTACGAATGCACGATGACGTCGACTTCCTTGCGCAGCAACGCTTCGCGCAGTGCGGAAGTGAAGACGCCGACCCCGATCGTGGGGATCGGCGCGGACGACTTGTCGCCAGGGGTCGTCACGGTGACGAGCTCGACCTCGGCCCCGGTGGCGCGCAGGGCGTCGGCGATGGTGCCGGTCTGCGCGAGGGCGAGTTTGCTGCCGCGCGTCCCGATGCGGATGACTCTGCTCACTGATGATCACTGTCTTTCGTAGCGGTGGGACTCGCCACGGCGGCGGGCGCCTGCGGGTCGAGGCAGAACAGCTCGCGCAGCGCGTTGGCGTAGTCGGTGTCGGCCGTCTCGGCGGCCAGCTGCTTCACCCGCACCGTCGGCGCGTGCAGCAGCTTGTCGACCACCCGGCGGACCGTGCGGCCGACCTCCTCGCGGACCCCGGCTTCGAGGTCCGGCAGGCGGTTGTCCAGCCGCAGCAGTTCGGCGTCGACCACCTCGGCCGCCCGGCGCCGCAGCGCGGTCACCGTCGGGGTGACCTCGGCGCTGCGCTGTCCGGCGAGGTACTCGCGCACCTCGTCGAGCACGATGCCGGTGGCCTTCGCGGTCTGGCGTTCGGTGGTCGGGGTGCCGGCCTCACGCATGCGGCGCTGGATGGTCTCGAGGTCGACCACGGTGACGTCGGCCAGCTCCGCGACGTCGTGCTCGACGTCGCGCGGGAGACCGAGGTCGCACACCACCAGCGGACGGCCTTCGCGGGCCGGGACGTGCTCGGCGGTGAAGACCGCGGCCTGCGCGCCGGTGCAGCAGACGACGACGTCCGCCTCGGCGACCGCGGCCGCGATGCCGCTCATCTGCACGGCCTTCGCGGGCACACCCTGCTCGACGCTCGCGGCGGCGAGCCGGGCGGCCCTCGCCTCGGTGCGGTTGGCGATGGTGATCTCGCCGATACCGGACTTGCGCAGGTGAGAGGCGGTCAGCGCGCCCATCGAACCGGCGCCGACGATCAGCGCGTGCTTGCCCGCGATGTCCCCGGCCGCGGCCAGCGCCTCGGAAACGACCGAGGCGCCGAGCTGATCGAGACCCGTTTCACTGTGCACACGTTTGCCGACGCGCAGCGTGGTCTGGATCAGCTCGTGCAGGGTGCGGCCGACGGTGCCGGCGTCACGCGCGGTGGCGTAGGAGGACCGGATCTGGCCGAGGATCTGCGTCTCGCCGACGACCATCGAATCCAGGCCCGAGGTGACCGAGAACAGATGCTCGATCGCCGCGCCCGCGTAGTGCACGTACAGCGAGTCGTAGAGGTCCGCGGGCTGCATCCCGGCCTGGCGGGCGAGCACGTCGGAAACGTCGTTCAGCCCGCCGTGGAAGGTCTCGACGACGGCGTAGACCTCGATGCGGTTGCAGGTGGAGACGAGTATCGCCTCACTGACGTGCTCGGCCTGCTGCAGTTCGTGGAGCACCTTGGTCACGTCGGTCGCGGGGACCGCGACGCGCTCCAGGGTGCTCAGCTCGGCACTGCGGTGCGAGAGCCCGACCGCCAACACGCTCATTTCAGCGCACCACCATTCCGTTGCCGTGGCCGTTCACGCTGCCATTCTCGGCCGTCGCGGGGCCAGCGTCTCCTCCGCCGTTGCCATGAGCGGCCAGATCCGCGCGGCGGGCGACATGAAACGACAGGATCTGCAGCTCGACGGCGAGATCGACCTTGCGAACCTCGATATGCGGCGGCACCTGCAGCACCACCGGGGCGAAATTCAGGATGCACTGCACGCCACCTGCGACAAGCCGGTCGCAGACCGACTGCGCGGCGGTCGGCGGGGTGGCGATGACGCCGATGGAGATCTGCCGTTCGGCGCAGACTTTGGGGATCTCGTCGAGATGCGAGACCGGGAGGCCGCCGACCGGCACGCCGACCAGGTCCGGGTCGAGGTCGAACAGCGCTTCGACCGGGAAACCGCGGCCGGGGAACCCGCCGTAGTTGGCCAGCGCGTGGCCGAGGTTACCGATACCGACCACGGCGACCTTGTGCTTGCGGGTCAGGCCGAGGATGCGCTCGATCTGGCTGACCAGGACGCCGACCTCGTAGCCGACGCCGCGGGTGCCGTAGGAACCGAGGTAGGACAGGTCCTTGCGCAGTTTCGCGGAGTTGACGCCCGCGGCCTGTGAGAGTTCCTCGCTGGAGATCGTGGTCGCGCCCTGCTCGGCCAATCCGGAGAGGACTCGCAGGTAGACGGCGAGGCGGGCGACCGCGGCCTCGGGGATCGACTTCGCGCGGACCGCTTCCGGTTCGGCGGCGGTCTCGACGGCGGGCATCTCCGCGGTGGGCGCGTTGTCGGCGTCCGGTGTCACCCGGGTGCGCCGGCCTCGTTGCGACACCACGCTTGTCCGCTCCCTCTGGTCCTGCTGAGTACATGAGTCGCCCGAACCAGGAAATCGGCTCTTGACCCGAGGCGCTGAGTCCGGTTCGATGCCGGGCGCCCATCGGCGGCGATGGCTCTACGGTAGCCACTTGTGAACGCAGGCACAAAGTCACAGGTAGAGGGGATGACGCACCCCACACCCACGCTTGATGCCGTGCGAGGAGGCGAGTGGCGGTCGGCGACGGCGAAGTGCCGGAAGTCGGAAGTCCGTGAAGGCCACTTTGAGGGACTCAGAGTCCCTCAAAGTTCCCCTCACCTAGCACCACCAGAACCGTGCATAGAGCGTCCATGAAGGAATTGGGACACTCAACGTCCCAATTCCTTCATCGCCAGCCTGCGCCATGACGAAGACACCTGCGAGCTGCCGACTTTGCCGCTCCCGCGTGAAGGCCCCCTTCCCGCGGCTCAGCCGAGGGAAGGGGGCCTTCACGCGACGTCAGCGCGCGTTCACCGACACCGTGTGCCAGCCCGTGGCGCCATCCGGCACCGTGCCGGCGCGCGTTTCCGTCTGCGTGTAGCCCGACTGATCCGTCGCCCTGACGGCGATTCGGTGAGAACCGGCGGCGATGTCGACCTCGGTCCACCACATACGCCAGGTGTCCTTCGACGTCTCGGCCGACAGCACGGTCTCCCGCCACGGCTCCTGATCGACCCGGATCTCGACCTTCGCGACGCCGGTGTGCTGCGCCCACGCGATCCCGGACACGACGACCTTGCCCGCGTTCACCGCCGAACCGGGCGCGTCGATCCGTGACTGCGTCTTCACCGGCCCCTCGCGGCCCCAGCCGCGACCGAGCCAGTACGCCTCGCGCGCCTGCCAGGTGGTGATCTCCAGGTCGGTCACCCATTTCGTGGCGGACACATAGCCGTACAGCCCGGGGATCACGATCCGCGCGGGGAAACCGTGTTCGATCGGCAGCGGTTCGCCGTCCATGCCGATGGCGAGCATCGCGCCCCGCTGAGGGTCGAGGGCGGCTTCGACCGGGGATCCGCAGGTCCAGCCGTCGACGCTCGTCGCGAACATCTGCTCGGCGCCGGACTTCACCCCCGCCTCGTTCAGCAGGTCGCGCAGGTCGACGCCGATCCAGCGCGCGTTGGAGATGTACGGGCCGCCGACCTCGTTGGAGACGCAGCACAGCGTGACGTCGCGTTCGATCAGCGGCCGTGAGCGGATGTCGTCATACGTATAGGTGACTTCGCGGTCGACCATCCCGTGGATCCGCAGGCGCCAGTCCTCGGTGCGGACCTGCGGGACGACCAGTGCCGTGTCGATCCGATAGAAATCCTTCGAAGGAGTGAGATACGGCGGGGTGCCGAACTTCACGAAGTCCGCGTCCGGCGGGATCGGCGGAGCGGTCCGGGCCGCGACGAGCCTGCCGACGGCGGCACGCGACTCGTCGGCGTTCTTCCTGGTGCCGACGACCTGGCCGGTCAGCGCGGCCACACCGGCTCCCGCCGCGACGGAAGCCCCGGTGATCAGGACCTTCCGCCGGTCCGGCCCCTCGCCTTCGCGGTCGTCGAAGAACACCGGCGGCCGGAAGAACCGGTGCAGCCAGGTGAAGACGGCGAGTCCCGCGACAGTCGCGGCCACCGGCGCCAGAAGCGAGATCTGCCCGAGGTCGGTGCGCACGAAGACCGCGGCGACCCCGGCCGCGCCGAGTACCCCGACGAGTATCTGGCCCGGCAGCGGCTTGCGTCGCGACAATTGTCCGGCGAGCAGCGCGAACAGCACCAAGACGACAGCGAGACCGAACCTGAGGACGGGTTTGTCCCAGGTCTCCAGCGTCCGCTCGGCCCAGGCCACGACGGCGTGCGGGCTGTGGTCGATGACGAAGTTCGCCACGGCGATGAACGGCGAAGCCGTGTACCCGACGAAGCCCGCGACAAGATGCCCGACGCCGAGCGCGGCGGCCAGCGCGAGCAGGCCGGTCAGCGCGGCTTGCGGGAAGGTGAGCCTGCGTTCGTCGTTCACGACTCCATCTTCGTCAGGCGCGGTGCCCGGGGTCGGCCGTTCGCCCTTACGAGTGTCTTACGCCAGTGCTTTCCGGAGCCTGTCCTCTTCGACCCGCCAGTAGCCGTGTTCGGCGTCGTCGATCAGGATCACCGGCACGCGGTCGCCGTATTCGGCCCGCCATTCCGGGTCGCTGTCGACGTCCTGAGCCGACCAGGCGACGCCGAGTTCGCCGCAGATCCGTTCGATGTCCTGTTCCGCGACCTCGCACAGATGGCAGCCCGTGCGGGTCATGACGGTCACGTGGTGTGCCATGCGTCAATCCTCACCTGAGGCGCAACCGACGGAGTTTCCCGGTCGCCGAATGCGGCAGCGACTCGGCGAACTCGACGGTGTGCGGCACCTTGTACCCGGCCAGGTGCTCCGCACAGTGCTCGACGACCTGCTGTTCCGAAAGCGACGCGCCCGGCGCGGGGACCACGACGGCCTTCACGGCCTCACCGGTGCGCTCGTCGACGACGCCGACGACACCCGCCTCGACGACCTCGTCCAGCATCGAGATCACGTTCTCGACCTCGTGCGGGTAGACGTTGAAGCCGTTGACGATGATCAGGTCGTTCGCCCGGTCCACCAGGTGCAGGTCGCCGTCGGTGTCGAGATAGCCGACGTCTCCGGTGCGGAACCAGCCCTCCTCGTCGGGACCGTGCGCGCCGTCGGGCCAGTAGCCGGAGAACAGGTTCGCGCCGCGGATGGACACCAGCCCGGTGCCGCCGTCCTCGTCGAAGGCGTCGCCGAGGTCGTCGGGGTCCAGCGGGACGGGCGCCGCGTCGCCGTCGCTGTCGACCAGCCGGATCTCGATCCCGGGCAGCGGCCGCCCGACCGAACCCGGCTTCGGGTAGCCGGTGACCAGCGTCGTGGTGACCACCGGCGCGCATTCGGTGAGGCCGTAGCCCTCGTAGACGTCCAAGCCGGTGGCGCCGCGGATCGCGGCGAGGATCCTCGGGTGCAGCGGTGCCGCTCCCGAGGTCATCCGCCGGATGCTGGAGAGCCCGGCGCCCAGTTCTTCCGGGTCCATCGCGGCGAACTCGGCGTACATCGCGGGCACGCCGGCGATCGAGGTCACGCGGTATTCGGCGCAGTCGGAGAGGGTTCGTTCGGCGAGGAAGCGCTCGGAAAGGATCGCCGTCGCGCCGACCGACGTGGTCTGCAGCAGCCCCGGACCGAGGCCGTAGACGTGGAACAGCGGGATGGTGATGAGCACGCGGTCGCTGTGCTCGAGCGGCGTCGGGACGATCCGGCTCAGCTGGTCCAGGTTCGCCAGCAGCGCCCGGTGCGACAGCATCACGCCGCGCGGCGGGCCGGTCGTTCCGGAGGTGTACGAAATGACGGCTATGTCCTCACCGGCGCCGGCCGAGTCGACCGGTTCGACTGCTCCATCCGAGGTAACGGGTGGTGAGAGGCTTGTCACCCCCTCAAGGAGTTCCTCGGTCGCTTCGCGCTCCAGGAGGAGCCGCGCGCCGCTGTGCTCCAGCAACCCGTTCAGCTCCGCCACCGGAGCCTGCGGCGAGATCGGGACGACGGTCGCGCCCGCCCGCAGCGCCCCGAACAGCGAGACGGCGAACGCGGCCGAAGTCGGCAGCCGCAACGCGACCCTGTCGCCGCGGTCGATTCCCGCGTCGAGCAGGGCACGGGCCAGTGTGTGGGCGGCGTTGTCGAGTTCCGCCCAAGTCAGCGTGACCCCGCCGCCGGTCTCCTGGACGGCCGTCTTGCCGGGCCACTGCCGGGCGGCCTCGGCGAGCAAAGTGGGCACACTTGGATCGGCAACCTGCTCCGCGCTCAACTGCGAACCTCTTCCCTCGGTGAACGGCGTTGCCAGTTTGTCATCTCGGCCACCGTCATGGGGGTCACTCGGTTTCGTCGCAGTTCCGTAACCCCGGCACCGCTACCTACTTCGCGGTAACTACACGTATGCTGCTGGGCGTCGTCGAGTGGTGTTGATCACTCGATGGTGAGAAAGGAAGTCCGGACGTGCAGATCTTGCAGGCCCACGCGGCGGTGGGACATGCGGGCCGGTCTTCTCTGCCCGGAACGGGAGGTGCACCGTGACCCTTCCCGCGCCCAACCCCGTCTCCATGCTGGCGGGCCACATCCTCCGCCGGAGCGGTCTCTCCCCGGCGCCGTCGTCGCCTCGGCAGGCCAAGGCCCCGAGCCACGACGAAACCGCCGAAGAGACCAATGCCGCCGCCGAAGCCGCGAAGGCCGAAGCCTGGGAGCTGGTCAGCGCCGCGCAGGGTGGCGACACTTCCGCCTTCGGCAGGCTGTACGACCGCTACGTCGACGTCGTCTACCGCTACGTCCTGTTCCGGCTCGGCGACCGGGACCTCGCCGAGGACGTCACGAGCGAGACCTTCCTGCGCGCGCTGCGCCGCATCACGTCGGTCAGCTACCAGGGGCGTGACGTCGGCGCCTGGTTCGTCACGATCGCGCGCAACATCATCCTCGACCACGTGAAGTCGAGCCGGTTCCGGCTGGAGGTGGTGACCGACGAGGTCGCCGAACCCAGCGGGGCGCCGATCGGCAACGTCGGTGTCCAGGCCGTCGCGGGGCCGGAACAGCAGGCGATCAGCCGCGCCACCCGTGCCGAATTGCTGCGTTGTGTCGCCGAACTCGGTGAAGACCAGCGCGAATGCATCGTGCTGCGGTTCATGCAGGGGCTTTCGGTCGCCGAGACCGCGGCGATCATGAAACGCAACGAAGGCGCCATCAAGGCGCTCCAGCACCGAGCGGTACGCCGTTTGGCACAACTTCTGCCCACCGGATTGCGTTAACGTTCCATATTTGTTCCTCACCGGACCTTGCCGTAACCCTGGGGCGTTCCCACTCGTTTCCCAAGCCAGACCGGTGTCAGGACCGGGCTGAGCGCAAGAGACGGAGCAGGACCGTGGGCGTGCCGGGATGGTTCGCACGGGAGCGAGCGGACGGTGACCGCTTCGCGGACCTTGTCGACGGCGACGCGGTTCCGGAAGAGGACGAATTCTCGCGTGAACTCGCGCTCGTCGGCGGCCTCCGCGAATTGGGCGCGGCCGGCGCTCCCGACGCCGAAACCCGGCGACGGATCCGCGAAGAGATCGCCGGACGTCTCGCCGAAGCCGAAGCACCGCCGAAACGGCGTGGCCACACCGTCGCCAACCTCGCCGCGGCCGCCGTCGCGCTCGTCCTCGCGCTGGGCGGTCTCACCTTGCTGCTGTCCAAGGACGCGTTGCCGGGTGATCCGCTCTACGGCATCAAACGAGCGGGTGAATCGGCCGCGCTCGGGCTCACCTTCGACGAGAAGGACAAGGCGAACAAGCATCTGGAGTTCGCCACGAACCGTGTCGGTGAACTCGACGAACTCACCCGCCAGGCTTCGACCACCGAGGCGTACTTCACCGGCCTCGCCGATTTCGAGTCCGATCTGCGCGCCGGTGTCTCGCAGCTGACGGCCGTCGTCACCGACGAAGGCGGCCAGACCCGGCTGACGGAACTCCGCACCTGGGCGCGGCAGCAGTCCGATCGGCTCGGCCTGCAGATCGAGCGGGCCCCCGCCGAAGCGCGGGACAAGTTCACCGCCGCCCGCACCCTGCTCGACAAGGTCCAGGCCCGCACGACGGAGCTCGGCTCGCGGCTGGTCTGCTACACGATCACCACGGGCTTCTCCGACGAGCTGGGCGCCGTCCCGGCCGCCGGTGACTGTGTACGCGACCCCAGCTCCCCCGACGCCGTCGTACCGCCGGTGACCATCCCCCCGCCGTCCTCCGCGCTGACAGGCTCGCCGACGCCGACACCGACGGCCGTCCCGCCGTCGTCCGGCGTGGATACCGCGAACCCCACCGGCCCGCTCGCGCCGCCGACCGGTGGGACGCCGCCGCCCGTGGTGGCGACTCCCACACCGAAACCGAACCCGCCGCTGCCGGTTCCGACGACCGTCACGCCACCCCCGCCGCTGCTTTCGATTCCGCCGCTGATCCCGGGATTGCCACCGATCGTCATCGGCTGACGAGCCGGGTGATGAGGCAGGCGCCACACCTGGGACAGCCCGGTTGAGCTCTCGCTACGCTGTGCGTAGGCACCTGGGATTCCGGAGGCGGTGTGCGTGTCAGTTTGGCGGGGCAGGGATAAGAGTCAAGAGCTCGAACGGCTGGCCGAGCTCGCGGGCGAGGCGTCGGCCGAGGCCGCCATGGCGACCGCGTCCGCCGAAGCCCTCGAACCGCCGGCCCCGCCCGCACCGCCGGACCTGACCGCGGCCGCCTTCTTCGACGTCGACAACACCATGATGATGGGCGCGTCGATCTTCTACTTCGCCCGCGGCCTGGCCGCGCGGAAGTTCTTCACCTCCGCCGATCTGGCCGGATTCGTCTGGCAGCAGGTGAAATTCCGGCTCGGCGGCCGGGAGAACAAAGAGGACATCAAAACCCATCGCGAACGCGCACTGTCCTTTGTGGCCGGTCGGACCGTGCAGGAACTGACCGACATCAGCGAAGAGATCTACGACGAGCTGATGGCGGACAAGATCTGGTCCGGCACCAGGGCACTGGCGCAGATGCACCTCGACGCCGGCCAGCGCGTCTGGCTCGTCACCGCGACCCCGATCGAACTCGCGGCCATCATCTCGCGGCGCCTCGGCCTCACCGGCGCGCTGGGCACCGTCGCCGAGACCAAGGACGGCGTCTACACCGGCCGTCTCGTCGGCGATCTCCTGCACGGCCGGGCGAAAGCCCACGCCGTCCGGGCACTCGCGTCACGCGAAGGGCTGAATCTCAAGCGCTGCACGGCGTATTCGGACTCGCAGAACGACGTCCCGATGCTGTCGGTCGTGGGAACCGCGGTCGCGGTGAACCCCGATGGCGGCCTTCGCGACGTCGCCCGTGCGCGCGGCTGGGAGATCCGCGACTTCCGGACCGGGCGGAAGGCCGCGAAGATCGGCGTCCCGTCGGTGCTCGGCGTCGGCGCGGTGGCCGGTGCCGTGGCGGCCGGGATGGCCTACCGGAAGCGCTGACCACCCACCTCCCCAACGCCATGAAAGGTCCTTTCCTTGCAAATTTTGCAAGGAAAGGACCTTTCATGGCATCCGGAAAAGCGGCTCAGCCCTTGAAGACGCTCTTCCGCTGCGAAAGACGTTTGTACAGCGACTGCTGGATCGACTCCCGCACCTGATCGGTCAGCGTGAACACCAGCATCGGGTCGTCGACGGCGTCCGCGTCGTAGGTGTCCGTGCGGATGGGCTCGCCGAACTCGATGCTCCACTTCGTCGGCAGCGGGATCGCGCCGAGGGGGCCGAGCAGCGGGAAGAACGGCGTCACCGGGAAGTACGGCAAGCCGAGAAGCCGGGCGAGCAGCTTGATGTCGCCCACCTTGGGGTAGATCTCCTCCGCGCCGACGACCGACACGGGAATGATCGGCACCCCGGCCCGCAACGCCGCGGAAACGAAACCGCCACGGCCGAAGCGCTGCAGTTTGTACCGCGACGAGAACGGTTTCCCGATGCCCTTGAACCCTTCCGGCCAGACACCGACGAGTTCTCCCTTGCGCAGCAAGCGTTCCGCGTCGGCGTTGCAGGCGAGGGTCTGCCCGGACTTGCGCGCGAAGGAGCCGATCAGCGGCACCTGGAACACCAGATCCGCGCCAAGGCCCCGCAAATGCCTGCCGCCGGGGGCGTGGTCGTGCACGGCGACGGCGGTCATCAGCGCGTCGAGCGGCAACGTGCCCGAGTGGTTCGAAACCAGCAGCGCGCCGCCGTCGGGCGGCAGGTTCTCGACGCCGAAGGTGTCGACGCGGAACCACTTCTCGTACAGCGCGCGCAGCGGCGGCAACAGCAGTGTTTCGGTGAGTTCGGCGTCGAACCCGAACTCGTCGACGGTGTAGTCACCGGTCAGCCTGCCCCGCAGGAACCCCAGTGCCTTCTTGAGCGACTCCGGGAGCAGATCCGCGTCGGCGGGCCGGGTCTTCGCCGGGGAGACCCGTGAAGCGCCGGGGAACTCGACGACGGGCGCGTCGGCCCCGCGTTCCTGCTGGTTCAGGTGCCTTTGCGCCTCTTCGGACTCGCGAAGATCCCGATCCGCCTGAGCGGCCGGGGCCGGCTTCTCTCTGCCGGGGCCGTGCAACGGGATGACCTGCGCTTGAGCGCCGCTCACGTTTTCCGCCTCGCCTTCGTGAGAGTTTTCGGGGGTGTTCTCGTAGGGCCTGCTCACCGGTTCGTCGCCTGCCCGGTGGCCGCGGCCACCAGTACCTTGCCCGCGAGCCCGGCGAGCCTGCCACCGTCCACCACGGGCCTGAGCCCGCGGCCGGTGATGTAGTCGTCGAACGCCTCACGCGTCGTCCAGCGCGGGATGTAGCCGAAGTCCTTCTTCAGCTTCGTGATGTCCACGACGCGGCCGAAGTTCAGCAACCGGACCTGGTCGGCGGAGAAGTCGACCACGCGGGCACCGCGCAGGACCTTCCCGACCGACGGCACGACACCACTGGGCATCGGCAGCCCGACCCGGCCAGCTCGCCGAATCGCCTGAGAAAGGGTGAGTACCCCTTCCGAGCCGACATTGAACACGCCTGGCTTGTCTTCCAGCGTCGCCCGCTCGAAGACGGCCAGCGCGTCCGAGGCGTGCAGCAGCTGGATCCGCGCGTCGTAGCCGAAAACCGTCGGGACGACCGGCAGCGCGAAGTAGCGCGAGAGCACGGTGTCGATTTCGGGGCTGATGATGTTGGCGAACCGGAACAGCGTCGTCGTGATGTCGGGACGGCGGCGCATGAGCCCGCGCACGTAACCCTCCATCTCGACGGCGTCCTTGGCGTATCCGCTGGTCGAGGTGGGGATGAGCTCGGAATCCTCGGTGAAGACGGCCTGCGAACGCGCTCCCGCGCCGTAGACCGCGGCCGTCGACTTCACCACGAGCTTGCGCACGAGCGGCGAGCGCTGGCAGGCCGCCAGCAGTCGCATCGTGCCGATGACGTTGACCTCTTTGATCGCCGTGCGGCGAGCGGGCCCGGCCGGATGCGCGGTGCACGACGCGTGCACCACGGTGTCGACCTTGGCCGTGCTGATCACCTTGGCGATCAGCGGGTTGCGAATGTCGGCGCGGACGTATTCGGCGTGGCCCATCCGCTGCAACACCGACTTCTGCGGAGGCGTGGTGTCCACGCCGATCACCCGCTCGAACTCCGGATTGTTGCCGAGTCTGGCGAGCAGTTTCCCGCCAAGGTCTCCCCCGACCCCGGTCACGAGCACGATGTTCGACGGCATAGGACTCCCTGCGGCTTTCAGGCGGTTTCTCGGACTTCGATCACGGGGTCCTGATGACCTTGAGTACGTACTTGATCCACCGAGTGTGCGCGTACCTGCACTCACTGGAAGCATCGCGCGGCTGCCCTTGAGATGTTACCGCTCATTAGGGGTAGTCGAGGCAGCGCTTACATGCTATTAACCAGGCGCTCGCAGAGGGGATGCACGTCTCACTCGAATGGGTGGACGGCGCCCACTAAATGGGAGTGGCCCGTCCAGAAACTGGACGGGCCACTCACCGGCTGTGTCTTACTTGCCGGCCTTCCTACGCTGAACGCGCGTCCGGCGCAGCAACTTGCGGTGCTTCTTCTTCGACATGCGCTTACGGCGCTTCTTGATCACAGAGCCCATCGAGAGCGCTCCTTCCTTCGTCGTCGGTCACGCTGCCCGGCGCAGCGTCCAACGGGTGGAGCGCACAGGCACGAGCGGTCTTCCAGGGTACCCGCGCCCCGGAAGACGCCCTCCGGCGGGCACGCTGTGCTCCGCGAAGCGAGCCTCAGCCCACGTCGAAGTACGCGCCCTGCAGATATTCGTGAACGGCCTTTTCGGGCACTCTGAACGACTTCCCCACGCGCACCGCGGGCAACTCGCCCGAGTGAACTAGGCGGTAGACGGTCATCTTGGAGACCCGCATCAGCGTGGCCACCTCGGCGACCGTCAGAAACTGGACCTGGCCCACTGAGGGCAGATCATCCTTCTTGTTCGGCGGCATGATTCACCGTGTCCTTCGACACGTGTCGCGCCACGAGGCTTCCCCACCTGTGGTATCGACACGCACGTGCTCTCCTGAGAGTAGCGGGACTGGTGGGACTAAAGCGACGCGAGACTGGATTTATATCGCGCGAACGCTATCGCGCTGCCAGGGCGCGACTACGGAGTGAAGTCGCGGTTCGCTCGAATGGCGCCCTGCCATCGCGATAGCGGGGCCTATTGGCCTAAAACGCGCGACTTCAAGGGATCAAAAGACCTTGGTCGCCTCAGCTTGGGTCGCTTCGGCGTCCACGGGGGTCGCTTCGGCGTCCAGAGGGGTCGCGAGTGACTTGGGCCCGCTTGCCAGGGGCGCGGGGCCCTGAAGGACCCCTTGAGGGACTCAGAGTCCCTCAAAGTTCCCCTCACCTGCCCTGGAAGGCCCTCGCGAGCCTCACCAGCACCACCGGTCACACCGGCGGCGCCCCTCCACGACCACTGATTTGCTGACCTCCTAGTGGAGTTCTCGCGCCGGGCGGGCCGTGCGCCACACCCGGCTTCGTGCCGAACCTGAGCGACGTGCCCTTGAGCACCATCCGAGCCGATGCGATCCCCTTGTGTCGGCAGCCACCGAACTCACGACCGCCAGCCCGCATTATTGAGGGGTAAGGCAAATGTGGCGTGTCCCGGCGCGGGACTGTGCTGGCTGACGAAAGCCGGGCCGCGCCCCCAGCGTCCACAAGGAACGCTTTTCTGAAGAAGTTGTCCGACTTGGGTGTTTTGCGCGGTCCGCCTGGGGGGTCGTGAGTGGCAATGAGGGTTCTAACCCTATTCGCCACTCACGACCCCACGCGGAACCGCGCATAGCGTCATCAATCGGACAACGAGCCCTCGAAAGGTGTCCCTTGTGGACAGTCACACGACACCTCCCGCCTCAGCGGGGAGCTCCTCGCCTGCCACCAGACAGTGAGCCGATCACGCCACGTTGGTCTCACCCCTCAATAGAGGACTAAACGCGAGGGTCGTGGGCGGCGCCGAGTTCGGTCGAGCGGTCCTTCGCGGCCTCGATGGCGGCCAGGAGTGCCGCGCGGACACCGTGCTTCTCCAGTTCGCGGATCGCGTTGATGGTCGTCCCGGCGGGCGAAGTGACGGCTTCGCGCAGCAGTACCGGGTGTTCGTCGGACTCCGCGAGCATCTTGGCCGCCCCGACCGCCGACTGGATGATCAGCTGCCCGGCGAGCGCGCGCGGCAGGCCGAGCAGGATCCCGGCGTCGATCATGGCCTCGACCAGGTAGAAGAAGTACGCCGGTCCGGAACCGGACAGCGCCGTGACGGCGTCCTGCTGCGACTCCGGCACCTCCACGACCTGCCCGACGTGCGAAAGCAGGTCCTTCACCACCGCGATGTGCTCGGCGGTGGCGTGCGCACCCGCTGAGACCGCGCTCATGGCCTCGCCGACGAGCATCGGGGTGTTCGGCATGACCCGCACCACGGGGACGCCCTCGGCCAGCCTGCGCTCGTACAGGGCGGTCGGCAGGCCCGCGCACAGCGAGACCACCAGCGACTCCTTGCCGAGCAACGGCGCGAGTTCGTCCAGCACCGGCTCGATGTCCTGCGGTTTGACCGCGACGACCAGCACGTCCGCCCGGCGCGCGGCGTCGGCGACGGTGACCCCTTGGACGCCGTAGCGCTCGGTCAGCTCGGCCGCGCGGGCCGGGTAGCGCTCGGTGAACAGCAGGTCAGCGGGGCTGTGCCCGCCGTGCAGCAGGCCCGAGAGCAGGGCCTCCCCGATCTTTCCGGCACCAAGGACCGCGATCACACTCATGCCGTTCAGCGTGCCAAACCGCCGTCAGCCGCCGGGCGCCGGGGCGAGCGCCAGCTGACGCGCCTGGCAGACCAGCCTGCCCTGCGAGTCCACCACCATGGCGTCCGAGTCGAACCAGGACTCGTGCACCGACTGGGCCTGCACGATCACCCGCAGCCAGCCCGGCGCGGGGCGCGTGCGCAGCAACGCGGTCAGCTGCACGGTGGGCGCCCAGCCCACGCGGCCGAGGTTGTAGACCACCGGCGGGTTCACATCCCCCGCGAGCAAGGCGAAGTACGGGTCCGGCAGGCCGTGCCGCGGCCGGACCCACAGCCGCATCTTCGGCGGGTCGCCGATCCGGCCGTGCAGGTAGCCGACACTCGCCGGATCCAGCCGGACGTCGCACCCCTTGGCCAGGTTGAACATGCCTTCGGAGGTCTCACCGGTGACGGGCACCGCGCCGGGCGGCGGCTCGGCGGGCATGGCGGGGACGTCGGTCCACTCCGGCCGCCGCATCGGCAGCCGTCCGGTGGTCACCCTGGCCTCGACGCAACTGCGGCCCCGCTGCTCCAGCAGGACCGCGACGACCGAGGCGCGCCTTCCGACCTTCCGGACGTCCATCCGCAGCAGCACCGGCCCCACCGCCGGCGGGTGGAGGAACTCCGCGCTGATCGCCAGCGGCTCGGACGGCGGTTCGCCGCGTTCGTGCAGGTGTGCGATGGCGGTCCGGGCCATCAGTGCCATCAGGAAGCCGCCGTGCGGATGTCCGCCGATCGACCATTCCGTGCGCAGTACCGCGGTGAACGTGCCGTCACCCAGTGATCGCGTCGCGCATGCCGCGTCGAAGGAGGTGACCGTGTTGTCGGCCGCGCTCACCGAGAACTGACCAAGGCCACGAGCCGATCCATCGGGGTGCGGGAGATCAACAAGCGCAGCTGGTTCACGGTCGGAACTTTACGTGTACCAGCGCCTGGAGTGCAGAGAGGAATGAATCTCCGCACCTGGAGACGATCTTTGTCACTGGCCGAGGTGGAACCTCGCGAACAGGAGTGACTCCGCGAGGTCCCTCGATCGCTGTGCCGCGTTCGGTGCTCGGCGGGTGTTGATCTCCAGCACGATCTGTCCGGCGAAATCGCTGTTCACGAGCTTTTCGAGAAGTTCGGCGCAGGGTTCGATCCCGCGTCCGGGCACCAGGTGCTCGTCCTTCGGGAGGCCGGTGCCGTCCGCCAGATGGACGTGGGTGAGCCCGGAACCCATCCGTTCGGCGAGCGCGAGGGCGTCCATTCCCGCCGCCGCCGTGTGGGACAGGTCGAGCGTGTAGTGACGAAACCCTACGTCCGTAGGGTCGATCGACGGCCGGAAAGCCGACACGCGCGCGGTCCGCGAGCCGCCGGGCGGGCGGACCTTGAACATGTTCTCGACCGCGATCTCGATGCCGCTTTCCGCTTCGAGTTCGTCGACGAGGTCACCGAACGCGTCGCCGTAGCGGCGCTGCCACCGGAACGGCGGATGCACCACGACCGTGCGCGCGCCCAGTTCCAGCGCCGCGTCGACGGACATCCGCAGGCGTACTTCGGGATCCGGCGACCACACGCGCTGGGTGATCAGCAGCGACGGCGAGTGGATCGACAGCACCGGCACCCCGGTGCGGCGCGACCACCGGCGCAGCGCGGTGACGTCCTGGCTGACCGGGTCGGCCCAGACCATCACCTCGACGCCGTCGTAGCCGAGGTCGGCGGCCATCTCGAAGGCCGCTCCCGCCCGTAACGGCCAGACGGAAGCGGTCGAGATCCCCACCGGAACAGGAACTGCCATTCCGGCATCCTCCCCGAGGCCGCTAACGGGCGACGAGGAGGAGTGCGGCCGGTGAGACCGTCACCACCAGTCCGACCAGTACCGCGAGCACCAGGGTCTGCAGGTCGTCCGCCTTGCGGATCTTCCGGACGATCCACACCAGCGCGACGATCACCAGCAGCGCGGCGACCAGCGCGGCGGCGGGGATGTTCACCCACAGCCAGTTGAAGCCCAGCCAGACCCCGGCACCGCCGACGACGCCGAGGGCGAGCTGACCCGCCAAGGCCAGCCACTGCTTGCCCGGCGACACGTTCTCGGCGTACTCGGGCTCGTCCTCTTCGACGACGTCCGCGTCCTGGTCGTCCTCGTAGTCGTCCTCATAGTCGTCGGACCGGTAGCCGTCCGCCGTCCGGCCGAAGCCGTACTCCTCGCGGTCGAAGTCGGGACCGCTGTCCGGGTAGGCAGGGTCGGCGAAGTCGCGTTCGTACTCGTCGAGGTCGTCCTGCTGCCGGTCGCGTTCGTCGAGCGAATGCGGCGGCACGAACGGCATCGGGGCGGGATGGGGCGGGTGGGAAGAACCCATGGTGGGTGGTCCGGCGTCGAACGGATCCGGTTCGGGATCCGCCTGCGGCTCGACGGGCGCGGCGGCCACTGGGGGCGGCACCGGCGGGATCCCGCCGATCTCGGTGTCCTCGGACTGCACCTTCTGGCGTCGCTTGCGCCAGCCTGCCAGCCCGGCGGGCACCTCCGGCTCGACGGGCGCGGGCGCCTTGGCTTCGGGCGCGGCCTCGTCACCCACGGCGGCGAACTGCTCGGTGCTCGGCTCGGCCTTGGGCTGGGCCGGCCGGGCGGGCGGGCGACGGCGCCGCACCGGCTGGGCGGGCGGGGTCGCGAACGCGCCGCTGGCCATCGGGCCGGGCTGGTCCTGGTCCTCGTCGACGCCCGCGTCCGCCCCACCGTCGAGTCTCGCCGAGAGACCGGCGGACGGCGGACCGGCGGGCGGCTCCGGGCGCCGGCGGACCGGTGGCACCGCGCCGCGGGTCTCTTCCGGGCCGGGCGGCCGCGGACGGCCGCGCGGGGGCAGGCCGTTGGAATCGGGCATCCGCTGGTACCCGCTCGACTCCTGGGGCGGGGCCGGGCGCGCGAACTGGCCGGACTGCTGGGGTGGCCGCTGCTGGTAGCCGCTCTGCTCCTGCGGCGGGGCGGGCCGGACGAACTGGCCCGACTCCTGCGGCGGCTGGCCCGGCTTCGGCGGGGCCGGACGGGCGAACTGCCCGGACTCCTGCGGGGGCTGGACCGGCTTCGGCGGGCGGACCGGCGGTGTCTGCCGGGTCGGTGTCGACGCGACGTCCGGCGGCACCGGCAGCGGCGCGGAGTCCTGCTGCGGCGGAGCCTGCGGGCGGCCGCGGCGCGGCGGGCGCGAAGGCGGCGGCGGGGTGTCGCCGGAGACCCGGTCGATGATCGCCTGCGGCGCGGTGTCGCTCACCGACGGCGCGCGGCGGCCGCGCGTCGGCTCGGGAGCCTCGTCCTCGTCGTCGGCCGCGCGGCGTCGCCTGCGGCGCCCGCCTTCCGGCTGGGCTCCGTGCTGCGCGAGCAGCTCCGCCACGGTCTTCTGCGGCGGGCCGCTCTCTGTCTCGTCCGTCATACCGTGCTGTCCAATGCGCGCTCCAGCCGTCGCGAACCGGCACGCGACGGGGCATCGGCGGCGTCACGCGCGCTAGTGGCCGTCATCCGCATTTCCGTCACCTCTTCACCGTGCCCGTTCTCCTTCGACGAAGTCCAGTCGGGCGCTGCCGCCCCCAGTCTCGTCCGCACCATTCGAATGGTCCAGCCGCCGCAGGATGACACCTTCTCGCAGCGCCCACGGGCAGATCTCCAGTTCTTCCAGTGAAAGCGCCCGCATGGTGGCTTGTGCGACGAGCGCGCCCGCCACCAGTTGATGCGACCTGCTCGCGCTGACCCCCTCGAGTTGTGCCAGGTCATGGGCGGTCATCCGGGAGATGAACGCGATGAGCTGGCGCAACGCGGTGTCGGTCAGGGTACGGCGCACATGCGGCCCGCTGGCCGACGGCGCCGCTCCGGTCAGCCGAGCGAGTGACCGGAACGTCTTCGACGTCGCGACGACACGATCGGGTTCACCCAATTTGGCGACCTTCTTCGCGAGCGTGCCGAGCTGTTCTTCGAGCCAGGCCGAAGTCGCGATGAGTTCCGAGCGGGACGGCGGATCGTTCCGGAACCTCGTCCGGGTGGTCCGGCCCGCGCCCAGCGGGAGTGACTCGGCCAGCTCGGGCTCCTCGTCGCGGCCCATCGCGACCTCGAGCGAGCCGCCGCCGATGTCGAGGACCAGCAGCTTGCCTGCCGACCAGCCGAACCACCGGCGGACGGCGAGGAAGGTGAGCCGGGACTCGTCGACCCCGGAGAGCACCTTCAACTCGACGCCGGTCTGCTCTTGGACCTTCGCCAGCACCTTGGGGGCGTTCTTGGCCTCGCGGACCGCGGAGGTCGCGAACGCCATGACCTCTTCGCAGCCGAGCCGCAGGGCCGCCGCCTTCGCTGATTCGACCGCCCGCACGAGGCTGTCCGCGCCCGCGCGGCTCAGGTCGCCGTTGCGGGTGATCTGCTCGGCGAGCCGGAGGACGGCCTTTTCGGAATGCATCGGGGTCGGGTGGGCGCCACGATGGGCGTCGACCACGAGTAGGTGGACGGTGTTGGAACCGACGTCGAGTACCCCTAGGCGCACGAGCGTCTACGGTACCCGCCCGCACGTCAGGTCACGAAACCGTAACCGTGATCTGTATCGCAACCGGCGGAGCTGAAGGGGACTTTCCCCGCATGCGATGCGGGGAAAGCTCCCTTCACCGCGTCTTATGCGGGGAAAGTCCCCTTCAGCTCACGTCTCGAACTTGTAGCCGAGGCCACGCACCGTGACCAGGTGCCGGGGCGAACCCGGGTCCGGTTCGATCTTGGACCGCAGCCGCTTCACGTGGACGTCGAGCGTCTTGGTGTCACCGACGTAGTCCGCGCCCCACACCCGGTCGATCAGCTGCCCGCGGGTGAGCACGCGGCCCACGTTGCGCAGCAAGTACTCGAGCAGGTCGAACTCCTTGAGCGGCAAGGACACCTCCTGGCCGTCGACGGTCACCACGTGCCGCTCGACGTCCATCCGGACCGGCCCGGCGGACAGCACCAGCGGCGCCAGCTCGCCTTCGGCGCCGGGTTCACCGCCGCGGCGCAGCACCGCCCGCACCCGCGCGATGAGCTCGCGGGCCGAGTACGGCTTGGTGACGTAGTCGTCGGCGCCGAGTTCCAGCCCGACGACCTTGTCGATCTCGCTGTCCCGCGCGGTCACCATGATCACCGGGACGGCGGAGCGCTGCCGGAGCTGCTTGCAGACGTCCGTTCCGCTCATTCCGGGAAGCATGAGATCGAGCAGGACGATGTCGGCGCCGTTGCGGTCGAATTCCTCGAGCGCCTGCTGTCCCGTTCCGGCCACGGCGGCGGTGAAGCCCTCCTTGCGCAGCAAGAACGCGAGCGGGTCGGCGAACGACTCTTCGTCCTCGACGATGAGAACCCTCGTCACAGGTTTCCTCCATGGTCGGGGCTTTCTTGCCCTGTTGCCACGAGACGGGGTGTCCGCTCGGGGGTCTTCTCCGGCCGGGATGCCGGCGGAGTCTGTTTGGCGGCCGCCGCCGGTTCGGCACCGATATGCGCGGGGATCCGCAGGGTGAACGTCGATCCGGTGCCGGGACGGCTCCACAGGCCGACCGAACCGCCGTGGTTGGCCGCGACGTGTTTGACGATCGCCAGGCCGAGCCCGGTCCCGCCGGTGGCCCGCGACCGCGCCTTGTCCGCGCGGTAGAACCGCTCGAAGACGCGCTGCTGCTCGTCCTCGGCGATGCCGATCCCGCGGTCGGTCACCGCGATCTCGACCTTGCCGTCGACCAGCCGCCTGCTGATCGACACCGGGCTGCCCGGCTGCGAGTAGGCGACCGCGTTCTCCAGCAGATTCGACAACGCGGTGACCATCAGCGTGCGGTCGCCCTCGATGAGGAGCCCGCTCGCCGCGTCGGTGGTGATGGTGATCTGGGCGGATTCGGCCGAGAGCGTGGTCCGGCCGAGCGCCTCGCGCACGACGGCGTCGACCTCGACCACGTTCAGATCGGGCAGCCGCTCGGCGCCCTGCAGCCGTGAAAGCGCGATCAGCTCCGTGACCAGCTGGCCGAGCCGGGTCGACTCGCGGAGGATCTTGCCGCCGAACCGGCGGACCTCCTCCACGTCGTCCGCGGCGTCGAGGACGGCCTCGGTGAGCAGTGCGATCGCGCCGACCGGAGTCTTCAGTTCATGGCTGACGTTCGCGACGAAGTCCCGCCGGACGGCTTCGAGGCGGATCGCTTCGGAGTGGTCCACGGCCTCGACCACGGTGAACCCGTCACCGAGCGGACGGACCTCGCCGAGGACGGCTTCGGGCTGGCGGCCCCTCGCCTCCAGCGGGGAGAGGTCGATCTCCATCGGCTCGTCGGTCTCGACCACCTGCTCGGCCGCCTTGCGGGCCCGCGGGTCGGCCTGGTTGACCTTCACCAGGCCCAGCTCGTAGGCGCGGGGGTTGTGCAGGACCATGTCGCCGAACTTGTTGAGCACGACGACCCCGTTGTTGCTGGAACGCACGAGCCGTTCGAGCAGTTCGGCCACGGTGGGGCCGGTCGGGCGACGCTCCTCGCGGCGGGCACGGCCCCTCGCGATCAGGAAGCCGAAAACCACACCGACGATCAGTCCGCCGACGGCAAGGGCGAGTGCAACAGGCGTGGTCACAGGGGAATCGTAAGCGTCCGGGTAGCCTTTTGGCCTAGTACTGGATCCGTACTCGTGATGCCTATGACACCTGGGGACACCCTGTTCGCCTGCAGGTCAGACCCCGTTCACGTGGCCGAGCCCTTGCCGAGATCTCCTGGGTGAGGCGGGTCACCCGAAGCGGGGACACCGACGGCACCTGGCGCCCGGATTCCTACTTTCGTCGCGATCATCCGGCACCCGATATCCCGTCCACGGGGAAATAGCGACGTTCCCGTCACAGTCGCCAAGGAATGTTGGGAGACTGTCGCCGTGGAACTCGTCAGTGACATCTCCCTGATCCGTGGAGAAGAAGAGCTGTTCGACCGGACGGCTCATCTGTTCGTCGCGGCGACCGACATCGCGTGCGCGGCCGACGACCTGTACACCTGGGCGCTTTCCCGGCCGTCGCTCACCAGGCAGGGCGAGCGGCTGGTGCCCGACAAGCGGATCCGGAAGCTGTACCGCCCCGGCGTCCTGCTGAACGAGCAGACCGCGCAGCATCTGCACCGCCTCTCCGGCCTCGGCGCGCAGATCCGGATCGGCACCGAGGAGATCAACGAGACGATCCTGCTCGACGAGCGGGTCGCGATCATGGCGGGTGACGAGGGCAAGGCGGTGCGCTCCTACAGCGTCATCTCGCGCCCGGAGCTGGTGCAGGGCATCCTGTCGCTGTTCGAAACCGCCTGGCGGGCGGCCGCCACACTGGAGACGTTCGACGCGCGGTTCGCCGACATCCGGATGGAGGCACCGCAAATCCTCGAGTTCCTGACCACCGGCTGCAAGGACGACAAGGCGGCGAAGAGCCTCGGTATGGGCGTGCGCACCTATCAGCGACGCGTCTCGGAACTGCTGGTCGCGCTCGGCGTGACGTCGCGGCTCCAGGTGGACGCGCGGGCGCGGGAGCTGGGGCTGCTGTGAAGCGCTGGGTGGGACTCGCCGTGCTGCTCGCGCTCGCGGGCTGCACCACCACGGTCTCCGGCGCCGCGCGGCCCGAACCGGAGAGCCCACCGGCGAACTTCGCCCTCGTCGACCCGGCGCAGACCGGTTCGGTGCTGGGAGCGGTGAAGACGGCCGTCGAAGCGGTGTTCTCCTACGACAGCACGGCCCTGCCCGCGCACGAGAAGGCGGCCAACGAACACCTGACGCCCGCCGCGCGTGAAGAGGTGGCGAAGTTGCTGACCGAGGTCCGGAACTCGCCGGAGCCGATCAAGCTGGTCACGCGGGTGATCGTCTCGGCGGCCGTCGAGCAGGCACCCGACAAGGCACAGGTGCTGACCGTGCTCGACCAGACCAGCACCCGGGCGGGCACCACCAACAAGGGCGTCGCGTCGATACTGCTTTCGACGGTGCGCGAGGGCGACCGGTGGCGGATCGGCGGGATCAACGTGAATCCGTCGCGGGTCCAGCTGCCGCCCGAGAAGCCGGGCGCGGGCGACCGCGCGATCGCGGTGGCGCGGGACTCCGCCCGTGACGGCGGTCTGCGGATCGCGGAGGTCCTGCTGAACGTGAATCCCGCCGACCCTGAAGGCACCTACGCTCGCTACGAATCCGTCTCGACCGGACCGCTGCTGACCCAGTTCCAGCAGGGCAAAGCGGCTCAGGTGGACCGGATCCGGAGCGGGGGCACGAAGTCGTCGATGGATCCGAAGTCGATCGCGGCGGTGATGGAACTCGTGGGCGACAAGGCGAGCGTGCTGCTCTTCGCGACGACGAACGTCACGGACGCCCAGGGCACGACCCAGCCGAAGTACCTGCCGATCGTCCTGCGCCTGCAGCGTCTCCCCGAAGGCTGGAAGGCCGCCGACGTCGAGATGGTCTCGGCCCTCCCCTGACGCAATTCGTCCTCTAAACGCGGTGGTCCGTAGTACGAACTACCGCGTCTAGAGGACGAAACGCGGGCGGTGTGGCGCGAGGTTCAGCGGCCCTGGTTCGCGACGGCGGCCGCGGCTTCCTTGGCGGCCTCCGGGTCCAGGTAGGTCCCGCCGGCGGTGACCGGCTTGAGGTCGTCGGTCAGGTCGTAGCGCAGCGGGATACCGGTCGGGATGTTGAGCCCGGCGATGGCGTCGTCGGAGATGCCGTCGAGGTGCTTCACCAGCGCCCGCAGCGAGTTTCCGTGCGCGGCGACCAGAACGGTCTTGCCCGCCCGCAGATCCGGCACGATCGCGGACTCCCAGTACGGCAGCAGCCGCGCGACGACGTCCTTGAGGCATTCGGTGAGCGGCGCGGAGTCGCCGAGGTCGGCGTAGCGCGCGTCGCCGACCTGGCTGAACTCGTCGGCCGGGTCGATCGGGGGCGGCGGGGTGTCGTACGAACGGCGCCAGAGCATGAACTGCTCCTCGCCGAACTCGTCCAGCGTCTGCTTCTTGTTCTTCCCCTGAAGCGCGCCGTAGTGCCGCTCGTTGAGGCGCCAGTCGCGCTTCACCGGGATCCAGTGCCTGTCGGCGGCGTCGAGCGCCAGGTTGGCGGTGGAGATCGCCCGGCGCATCAGCGAGGTGTGCACGACGTCCGGCAGCAGACCGGACTCGGCGAGCAGCTGCCCGCTCTTCCGGGCCTCCTGCTCGCCCTGCTCCGAGAGCGGCACGTCCACCCAGCCGGTGAACAGATTTTCGGCGTTCCACGTGCTCTGCCCGTGACGCAGCAGCACCAGAGTCCCAAGCTCAGCCATGCGCCCAGCCTGCCAGAGCGAGCGGAAGCGCCGGTCAGAGGGCTGGAATTGCCCGTTCCTCTACAGAGAGTGCGTTACCCGCGAGTAACACCTCACTCGTCCAGAAGACGGGCTGCCAACAAGCGCGAATCCGCGAATTTCGGACTGCACTCCGTTATCCCAGTTCACGAAGTTCACTCTAACGGAGTAACGGGTAGTCTTGTGATTACAGGTGGAGATCTGACAGGTTGACTACGTCCCGCGCGGCCGGATTCCACGCACTCCCCGGCCCGACGCGGGTGACGACCGCGACTCGTCTCCCCCCTGCCGAGTCGCGGCGCCCGCCGGCCCCGTTGGCATCCCCCTCGTCACCGGGTCCACCTCGGCGGGAACTTCAGCGGGGCGGCTCGAGATCGCGACTCCCCCCTCCCTCGAGCCGTCCCGCCTAGTTCTTTCAGTCCAGCGGCGGCGCGGACGGCAGATCGGACGCCGTCGCCATCGCGGGCGTCGCCGAGCGGCGCCGCTTGCGCAGCCACCACACCAGTGCGGCCACAGGGACCCCGAAGACCAGCAGGAACGGCGCCATCGCGCCGAGCACGGTCAGCAGACCGCCACCGAAGGTCAGAAACGCGTCCCAGCCGTCGGCCAGCCCGCCGAAGAACCCGCCGCGCGATTCCTCCGTCGCCGCGACCGTTTCCGCCTTCACCTGCAGGGTGATCGTCGACATGGCGACACTTCCGGCGAGGCTCTCGCGACGTTTCTGAAGCGACTCGAGTTCGGCTTCGCGGCTCGTCAGCTCACTCTCGACCGAAGCGATCTCCGAAACCGACGTCGCCCTCGCGAGCAGTGCCCGGATGCGCTCGACACTCGCCCGCTGGGTGGCCAGCCGGGAATCGACGTCGACCATCTGCTCGGTCACGTCCGTCGCGGTGACCTCACGTTTGACCTGCTTGCCCAGCTTCCCCAGCTGGTCCAGCACACCGTCGAGGCGCTCGGAGGGGACGATGACGTTGACCGACGCCCGCTTCTCCTGGGTGCTTTCCTGCCCGGTGTAACCGGCGGCGCCCTGCGTGATGACCCGCACCTGCGAGATCACCTCAGCCACGTTCGGCGCGGTGAGCTCCAGGTTCGCCGTGCGCACCAGTTTGCGGTCGGCGACCCCCGGTTGCCCGGCGGGCACCGGCGCCTTCTGCTGGCCCGCCTTCCCGGCCCCGTCGCCACTTTCCTGGTTCGGCGCGCCCTGGTTCGGCGCGGCCCGGCCGTCCGCCGACATCGGCTGCGCGGCGGATTTCTCGCCGGAGTCGTTCGCCGAGCAGCCCGCGAGCGCCAGCACGATCCCGGCGGCGGCGACCCATCTCCATCGCTTGTGCATCAAACCTTCTCCCTCCAGTGCTGCGGAGAGAGACGGAGCGGGACTCGGCGCCGTTGCACCGTCCGGGTCACGAGTCGGTCAAGGCCCCTGGTTCGTGTCCGTTCGAAGGCTCGACGAGATGCTTGAACGCCTGCAGATTCGCCAGCGACTCGCCACGCGAGACCCGCCAGTCCCATTCGCGTTTGATCGACTCGGCGAACCCGAGTTCCAGCAGCGTGTTGAAGTCGCCGTCGGCGGCCTCCAGCACCTGCCCGAGGATCTTGTCCAATTCGGACTCGGTCACCGTGTCCAGGCCGAACCGGCCGACCAGGTAGATGTCGCCCATCGCGTCCACCGTGTAGTGCACGCCGTACAGTTTCGCGTTGCGCCGCAACAGAAATCGGTAAACGTCCTCATGGGACTCATCGGGGCGGCGGCAGACGAAGGCTTCGACGGCGAAGGCGTGATCCCCGGCGACCAGCCAGCAGTTCGTCTGCAGTTTCTTGGTACCGGGCAAGGTGACGAAGTACTTTCCCTCGCCACGTTTGTCGTACTTCAGGCCCGCGTTGTCCAAAGAGGACCGCAAAGTCTCGTCGAGCGTCAAACCGCCACCTCCGCGCGCTGTTCGAGGGCACGCCGGAACGCGCCGGTCGCTTGAGCGTACGTGCCGAGCAGCCGATCCGTCGTGCGGCGCCAGGAAAAGCGCTGCGCGTGGACGACGGCGTTGGCCGAGAGTTCGGCACGCCAACCGGGCCGCAGAGCGACGTTCGCGAGCGCGCCTGCCCAGTCCTTCGGATCATGCGAAGGCACCAGCAGCCCGGAAACACCGTGCGGGACCGCGACCGGCAGCCCGCCGACCTCGGCCGCGATCACCGGCGTCCCACAGGCCTGCGCTTCGAGGGCGACGAGGCCGAACGACTCGTTGTAGCTCGGCACAGCGACGATGTCGGCCGCACGGTAGACGTCGACCAATGCCGCGCCCGGCTGCGGCGGCATGAACCGGGTCTGCCGCTCGATGCCGAGGGAGACGGCCAGTTCACGCAGGGCCTGCGGCTGCTCCAGCCCGTTCCCGGACGGGCCGCCGACGATCAGCACGACCAGCCGCGACGCCAGTTCCGGCCGCTCGCGCAGCATTTCAGCCGCGGCGAGCAGGAGGACGTCCGGTGCCTTCAGCGGCTGGATCCGGCCCGCGAAGGCCAGCACGATCGCGTCCTCCGGCAGCCCCAGCGCCCGGCGCGCGGCCTGCTGGGAGCCCGGCGTGAACCGGTCGAGGTCGACCCCCGGCGGGATGGCGTGCACGGCGCTCGGGTCGGCGTCGTACAGCTCGATGAGCTCGCGAGCCTCGACGCGGGTGTTCGCGACCAGACAGTCCGCCTCGGCGACGACCTGCTCCTCGCCGATCACGCGGGTGCGCGGTTCGGGCGTGTCGCCTTCGGCCAGCGCGGCGTTCTTGACCTTGGCCAGGGTGTGCGCGGTGTGCACCAGCGGCACGCCCCAGCGGTCGCGGGCGAGCCAGCCCGCCTGGCCGGAGAGCCAGTAATGCGAATGGATGAGGTCGTAGTAGCCGGGCTCGTGGAACGCTTCGGCCCGCAGCACCCCGGCGGTGAAGGCGCACAGCTGCGCCGTCAGCTCGTCGCGGCCCAGCGGCTCGAACGGCCCGGCCGGGATGTGCCGCACCAGCACGCCGGGCGCCAGTTCGGCCACCGGTGGCTGGTCCGAGGACGTGGCCCGCGTGAACACCTCGACCTCGACGCCGCGGCGGGCCATCTCGGTGGCCGTCTGGCTCACGTAGACGTTCATCCCGCCGGCGTCACCGGTACCCGGCTGTTCCAGCGGAGAGGTGTGCAACGACAGCACCGCGACGCGCCTGGGCGCGGCATCGAACCCGTACGGAGGGAACGTCACCTGGTCAACACTCCTGAAGTCCTACTGATCGGCGAACCCGCGCAGCAGGCCACCGAACTCCTCCGCCGCTTCGGCGAACGGCAGATGCCCCACCTCAGGTAGCCAACGCAGGACGGCACCCGGAATCTTCCCGGCCGCGTACTCCGCGGACGTCGGATCGATCACAGCGTCCGCGAGACCATGGACGATCAGTGTCGGTTTGTCCAGTTCGCGAAGTACGTCCTCGCTGCCGACGTCGCGCCTGAACAGCGCGGAACGCACCGAGGGCGGCGTGGCGAGACTGGCGCCGAGCAGGGACTGGGTCAGCGTCCCCGACACCGGCGAGGCGGTCATCCGCCGGCTGAACCGCACCAACGCGGGAATCGCGACCGCCGGATCGTCCGACAGCACCGCCGGGATGGCTTCGCGCATGGCGGGGCCGACCTTCCCGCCCGGACGATTCTTGCCGATCTCTGTGATCGCGCCCACCAGCATGACACCGCCGAGGCGTGCGGAACCGTGCACGCGGAGGTAGTCGGTGATCACCAACCCGCCGTACGACCAGCCGACGACGATCGCGTCTTCGCCGGCGAAGTCGAGCACGGAGGCGAGGTCTTCGGCCCAGACCCGCGGGTCGTCGTAGCCGGCCGAGGGGGCTTCGGAGTCCCCGTGCCCGCGCAGATCCATCGCGACCAGGCGAAACCGCTCGGACAGCGCGGGATCGGCGAGCTGGGGCGCCCAGGCCTTGGCGGACTGGGCCCAACCGTGCACGAACACGATCGGACGGGTGTTCTCGGCACCCTCGACCCACAGCCCGATCCGCGTCCCGCCATAGCCGACCACTTCGGTTTTCATGCCAGCAGCCTATGAGGGCTTCGGTGGCCGGTGCCCTCACCCGGCTTCTACTTGACGGCCGAGAGGGCCTTCCAGGACTTCCAGTCGTAGAACCAGTTCTTGACGTCCGACTTGGTCGGGCTGCCCAGCTTCGAACCGGTGATCTCGACCGGGTCGCCGATCATCGCCGAGTCGAAGTACTTCTTCGCGTCCGCTTCGAGCAGGTTCACGCAGCCGTGCGAGGTGTTGGCCTTGCCGATGTTGGCCGCGTTGTCCTGGTTCTCGTGGATGTACTCGCCGTTGTTCGAGATCCGGCAGGACCACTTCTTGTTGACGTTGGTGTAGCCGTAGCGCGCGTTGTCGAACCGCGCCATCGGCTCCTTCGTCATCACGATGAACGTGCCGTTGGGGGTGTTGCGCTGGACGTCGCCGTCGAGCCCGTTCGAGCACGGGTAGCTCGCCGACTCCGCCCCGTTGCGGTAGACCTTCATGACGTGGTCCGGGGTGTTGATCTTGACCACCTGGTTGCGGCCGATCTTGAACTTGGTCGTGACGTCGGCCTTGCCGTACGCGCCGCCGCCGAGCGCGACCCCGTAGAGCTTCGCCTCGACGCTGACCGTGATGTTGGCTGGCCAGTACTCCTTGGGCCGCCAGTCGACCTGCGTATCCGACAGCCAGCCCCAGGAGCCCTCGACGTCCTTGTCGGTCTTCACCTTGAGCGCCTTCTCGGCGGCCGCCTTGTCCTTGACCGCGGACGCGAACTTCACGCTGATCGGCATCGCGACGCCGACCTCGGCGTTGTCGGTCGGGTTCAGCGTGGCGCGCACCTCCTTGGCCGGCTTGACCGTGGTGAACGTGCCCTTGAGTTCGGCGGTCTTGTTGTCGCTGCCGGTGGCCTTGGCGGCGTACGTGTACGTCTTGCCGTAGCCGAGGACCTCGGAGGCCGTCCAGGTGAGGCCGTCGGGGGAAAGCTCACCCTTGACGTCCTTGCCCGAATCGCCGGTGACCTTGACCTCGGTGAGCTTGCCGTCGGCGACCTTCACCACGACCGGCGTCACCACGGGAGCGTCCTTGGCGTCGACGGCGGGTTCGGCGGTGATCTTCGCGACCGGCGGCGTGGCGGTCTCTCCTTCGCCACCACTGCCCTGCGGTTTGGCGTTGCCGCCTTCTTCGCTGGAGCAGGCAGCCGCCAGCATGGCCGCACCCGCGGCGAGCGCGGCCTTGAACACCGTGCGCCGTTCGATCACCGTGAACCTCCCATTGACCCCCACGCGAGCACCTACCCGCTCAGCGCTGGAGACCTCTCCGACGTTACCCGCGGCGACGGAACTCACCCCGCGCCCCTCATGGTCTAGACGCATGGGACCGTCGCCGGGTTGTTCCGGCTACCCGCATTTCGCGACAGGGCTAGAGCGAGCAGTTGATGAGCAGGGGTTCCGGGTGGAGCGAAACACCGAAGCGAGCCTCGACGCCGTCGCGCACTTCGCGGGCCAGGGCAAGGAGGTCGGCGGTCGACGCCTTCCCCCGGTTAGTGAGCGCGAGGGTGTGCTTCGTCGACAGCGAGACCCGGCCTCCGGGCCCTTCGTGTCCCTTCGCGAACCCCGCCCGCTCGATCAGCCACGCCGCGGACAGCTTCGTGCCGCCAGGTGCCGGGTACCGCGGCACGCGCACGTCCTCGCCGACGACGTCGACGATCCTCGCCAGCACCTTCGCGACCTGGGCCTCCCCGATGATCGGGTTGGTGAAGAACGAGCCCGCGCTCCAGGTGTCGTGATCGTCCGCGTCGAGGACCATGCCCTTACCGCGACGCAGCCCGAGGACCGCTTCGCGCGCTTCGGCCGTTGGGACGCGATCACCGATCTCGACGCCGAGCGTGCGGGCGAGTTCGGCGTAGCGGATCGGGGCCGAGAGGCCGTCTTCGGTGACGTTGAAGCGCACCGTGAGCACGACGCCCGCGTCGGTCCCCTTCAGGATCGAAGTGCGGTAGCCGAACCCGAGCTCTTCGGCGGTCAGCGTGCGGATCTCGCGGTCGGCGCGGTCGTAGAGGTCGACCGAGACCAGCGACTCGGCCACCTCGCAGCCGTACGCGCCGACGTTCTGGATCGGCGTCGCGCCGACCGAGCCGGGGATCCCGGAAAGACATTCGAGTCCGCCGACGCCTTCCGCGACGAGGCCCTCGACGAAACCGTCCCAGTTCTGCCCGGCCGCGACCTCGACGAGATCTCCGTCACGTGTCCAGCCGGTGTGGCCGACCTTCAGGAGCGCGCCCTCGAAGCCCTCGTCGGCGACGACCAGGTTCGAACCGCCGCCGAGCAGCAGGACCGGCTCACCCGCGTCGTCGGCCTCGCGGACCGCGTCGACCAGGGCCTGTGCCGTCGTCGCCTCGGCGTAGCGCCGCGCCGGGCCGCCGAGCCGCAGCGTGGTGTGGTCGGCGAGGGCGGCGTGCTGGGTGGGAGTTTCAGCGGTGCTCACGCCCGTGAACGGTACTGTCTGGCGCCATGGCCTCCCGTATCGAGCACCGCACAGCCTTCTCCGCCGACGTCCCGAGCGTGTGGGACGCGGTGTCGAGCGAGGCGGCGCTGCGGGCCAGGCTGGAGCAGATCGGCGGGGACGACGCGGAACTGCTGGAGTACGTCACGACCGGGGACGGCGTGCGCTACAAGCTGCGTCAGGGCATCAGCTCGGACAAGCTCCCGTCCGCCGTCCGGACCCTGCACCGCGGCGACCTCGTCGTCGAGCGCGAGCAGACCTGGCGTGCCGACGGCGACGGGTACACGGGCGTCGCGTCGGCGTCCGTGCACGGTGTGCCGGGCGAGATCACCGCGAAGACGTCGCTGACCGGCCAAGGCGGGCAGACGACGCTGGCCAACAGCGGCGAGGTCAAGGTGCGGATCCCGTTCGTCGGCGGGAAGCTGGAGGGCGTGATCGCCGAACAGGTCGTCAAACTGCTGGAGCGCGAGGCCGAATTCGTCGCGAAGTGGCTGGCCGAGCGCTGAAACCGGTCGGGGCACCGACACGCGGGACGACCAACCCCAACCGGCTCCGCCGCGTGGACCGGTGGCTCGCGAGCGACGCCGTCGTGACCCGGCTGCTGCGCCGCGCGGACGAACCGCTGGTGGTGGACCTCGGCTACGGCGCCTCCCCGGTGACCACGGTGGAGATGGCGCGCTGGCTGCGCTCCGTGCGCCGCGACGTCCGGGTGCTCGGCTTGGAACTGGACGCCGAACGAGTGGCCGTGGCGCAGGCGTGTGCCGACCGGCCGTGGCTGGACTTCCGGCGCGGCGGCTTCGAACTCGCCGGGACCCGGCCCGTGCTGGTGCGCGCGTTCAACGTGCTCCGGCAGTACGACGAAGCCGAGGTCGCCGGGGCCTGGTCGCTGATGCTGGCCGCGATGGCCCCGGACGGACTCCTCGTCGAAGGCACCTGCGACGAGATCGGGCGACTGAGCACCTGGGTCGCCGTCGGGCACGACGGCCCTCGCGCGCTGACCCTTTCGGTGCACCTCGCCAGCCTGGAACGTCCGTCCACAGTGGCCGAACGACTACCCAAGATCCTCATTCACCGCAACGTTCCCGGTGAACGTATCTACGAGCTATTGTCCACTCTGGACATTTGCTGGGCGACGGCGGCGCCGCATCAGAACTTCGGTGTCCGTGCCCGCTGGGCGCATACCGTGCACCTGCTCACCGCGCGCGGCTGGCCGGTGCTGAGCCGCCCGTCGCGCTGGCGACTGGGCGAACTCACCGTGCCGTGGTCCTCGGTGGCCCCCGACTAGGAATTCATCGGCCGAACCCCGCTCCGTCACCCCAAAGCGACCTGCGGTGATCACCATGGAACCGTGGAACTGCTGGAGTACGTCACCGAACTGCTTCGGGGCTCGCTGGGATCACCCTGGCTGTGGGTGATCGTGTTCCTCGTGTCCGGGTTGGACGCGCTCCTGCCGTTCATGCCGAGTGAGACGACCGTCATCACGGTCGCCGTCCTGACCGGCCCGGATCTGCCGCAACTGGTGCTGCTCGCCGTGATCGCCGCGCTCGGGGCCTGGCTGGGCGACTGCCTCGGCTACACCGTCGGCGCCGCGGCGGGCCCGCGAGCACTCGCCCGTCTGCAGCGCGGTCCGGACGGGATCCGGCGCTACGAATGGGCCAAGATCCAGGTCCGGCGCAACGCCGTCCTGCTGATCCTCGCCGCCCGCTACCTGCCAGGCGGCCGCGTCGCGAGTGGACTCGCCACCGGCAGCCTCGGCTACCCACCGCGCAAGTTCATCCCGCTCGACGCCCTCGGCGCGAGCGTCTGGGCGGTGTACAGCGTCCTGATCGGTCTCGTCGGCGGAGCGGCCTTCACGGACGAACCGGAGAAGGGCCTTCTGCTGTCCTTCGCACTCGGCCTGCTGCTGGTCGGGGCGATCGAGATCGGCCGCCGGGTCCGCGTCCGCATCCTGACCCGGCGCCGCGCCGCGGCCGGGACCAGCGACAATGGTGTGCGTGTCGAACCCTGAACGCCGCTACGTGATCTCCTTCGGTTGCCCCGACCGCACCGGCATCATCGCCCGGATCTCGGGTTTCCTCGCCGAGCACGGCGGCTGGATCGTCGAAGCCGCGTACCACACCGACCCCGACACCGGCTGGTTCTTCACCCGCCAGGTCGTCCGCGCCGATTCGCTGCCCTTCGACGCCACGGAACTGCGCTCGCGCTTCGCCGAGGTCGCGAAGTCGCTTTCGGCCGAGTCGAGCTGGCAGGTCAGCGACACCGGCGAGCGCCGCCGCGCCGTGATCCTCGTCTCCAAGGCCGGGCACTGCCTCTACGACCTCCTCGGCCGTGTCGCGTCCGGCGAACTGGACGTCGACGTCGCCGCGGTCATCGGCAACCACGAGTCGCTCGGCGACATCACCCGCGCCCACGGCATCCCGTTCCACCACGTCCCGTTCCCCGCCGGCGACGCCGCGGCCAAGGCGTCCGCCTTCGCCGAGGTGCGGAAACTGGTCGACGAACACGACCCGCACGCCGTCGTCCTCGCCCGGTTCATGCAGGTCCTGCCCCCGGAACTGTGCGAGGCCTGGGCCGGGCGGGCGCTCAACATCCACCACAGCTTCCTGCCGTCGTTCGTCGGCGCGCGGCCGTATCACCAGGCCCACGCGCGTGGGGTGAAGCTGATCGGCGCGACCTGCCACTACGTCACCGCCGACCTCGACGCGGGCCCGATCGTCGACCAGGACGTCATCCGCGTCGACCACGGTGACTCGGTCGAGGACCTGGTCCGCAAGGGCCGCGACATCGAAAAGGTGACGCTGGCGCGGGGACTGCGGTGGCATCTGGAGGGCCGCGTCCTGGTGCACGGGAACCGGACTGTCGTCTTCTAGTGGTTGACTGGATCCATGGGGACTCCAGAGATCAAGGTGATCGAGACGCACGAAGCGCTCCGCGAGCACCTCGGCCACCCGGCCGAGCGGACCAAGGGGAAGATCATCCCCTTCATCGACCAGCACGCGCGCACGCTCATCGAACACTCGCCGTTCTATCTGCTGGCGACGGCGTCGTCCGAGGGGACCTGTGACGTCTCCCCGCGCGGTGACCCGGCCGGTTCCGTGAAGGTGCTCGACGACCGGACGCTCGTGCTGGCCGACCGGCCCGGCAACAAGCTGCTCGACAGCCAGACCAACATCATCGAGAACCCGCACGCCGGGCTGCTGTTCCTGGTGCCGGGAATGAACGAGACGCTGCGGATCAACGGCCGCGCGAAACTGGTCGCGGACGCGCCGTTCTTCGACGACCTCGTGGTCAAGGGAAAGCGGCCGAAGCTGGCGATCCTGGTCGAGGTCGAAGAGCTGTACATGCACTGTGCCAAGGCGTTCCTGCGGTCTTCGCTGTGGAAGCCGGAGACGTGGCCGGAGCGGTCCGGTCTGCCGACCGCCGGGCAGATCTTCCGCGACCAGATGAAGCTCGACATGTCGGCCGAGGAGCTGGACGCGGCACTGACGCACGGGGCGCTCACGACGCAGTACTGAGGCCCCCGCGCGCGCTATGAAAGGTCCTTTCCTTGCAAATTTTGCAAGGAAAGGACCTTTCATAGCATCGGTGAAGGGGTCAGACGCGGACCAGCATCTTGCCGGTGTTCGCCCCGCCCAACAGGTCCAGGAACGCCTGCGGCGCGTTGCGGATACCGTCCACAATGGTCTCGGAGTACTTGAGTTCACCGGAGGCGACCAGCGGCGCGACCTCCTTGACGAACTGCGGCTGCAGCGCGTAGTGGTCGCCGACCAGCAGACCGCGCATGGTGAATCGTTTCGCGATGATCTGCGAAAGGTTCCGCGGCGCCGCGGCCGGTTCGGTGTTGTTGTAGACCGAGATCATCCCGCAGATCGCCATCCGGCCGTGCAGGTTGATCGAGTCGATGGCCGCTTCGAGGTGGTCGCCACCGACGTTGTCGAAGTACACGTCGATCCCCTCGGGCGCCGCCGCGCGCAGCTGCTCGATGACGGGGGCGTCCTTGTAGTTGAACGCCGCGTCGAAGCCCAGCTCGTCGGTCAGCCACTTGACCTTCTCGTCCGAGCCCGCGCTGCCGATGACCCGCTTCGCACCCTTCAGCTTCGCCAGCTGGCCGACGACGGACCCGACAGCGCCCGCCGCGCCGGACACGAAGACGGTGTCGCCCTCTTTGAACTCCGCGACCTCCAGCAGCCCGGCGTACGCGGTGAGCCCGGTCATGCCGAGGACACCGAGGTAGGCCGAGATCGGCGCGGCATTGGGGTCGACCTTCACCGCGTGCTTGGCGGCGACGACGGCGTGCGAACGCCAGCCGAGGCCGTGCAGCACGATGTCGCCCGGCTTGAAGTCGTCGACGGTCGACTCGACGACCTCACCGACGGCCCCACCGTGCATGACCTTGCCGACCTCGTACGGCTCGGCGTAGGACTTCGCGCTGCTCATCCGGCCGCGCATGTACGGGTCCACGCTCAGCACCTGGTTGCGGACCAGGAGCTGCCCCTCGCCGGGGGTCGGGATCTCGACGTCCGCGATCTCGAAGTTCTCGAGCGTCGGGACACCGTGGGGACGGGAGGCGAGCCGGATCTCGGTTGCGTTCACGGGGTGACTCCAAGTCTGTTGCGCACTACAAGCGGGGCGATCGCCCCGTATTCACCACCGGTACAACGAGCTAACCGGGGCGACCATTCCGATTGTGGCGAGCGCTACACGACCTCGGCGAGCTTGCCGAGAACTCCCTCGTAGATCCGCTTGAGTCCGCCGGGCGCGAAGGTCCTCTCGAAGAAGCCGCCGATGCCGCCCGCACCGTCCCAAGTCGTCTCGATGTGGACGAGGCTGCCTTCCGGCACCTCGCGGACGGTCCAGGTGGTGACCATGCTGGAGTTCGCGTCGGTCTCGACGAGGGTGCCTTCGGCGGGCTCGGTCACCGTCGCGGCGACGTCCCGTACGCGCTTCGACGTCGCCTGCAGCTTCCAGCGCGCCTTCGTGCCCGCCCCGACGCCGCCTTCGATGACCTCGTAGTCGCGGTAGTGCTCCGTCAGCAGCTTCGGGCGGGTTTCGGCGTAGTCCGCGACGAGCGCCCTGACCTTGTCGGCCGGCGCCTCGATGGTGCGCTCCGCGATGGCGGTGACCTTTCCCATCCCACTCCCTTTCACCCGTGTGCAAGACAGCGTCCACGATTCCACCGCGAGGTGCGACCGGAGCGGGCGCCCCCTGCCCCAAACGCCATGAAAGGTCCTTTCCTTGCAAAATTTGCAAGGAAAGGACCTTTCATGGCGCGCGCGAGGGGGGAGGACTAGATGAGGGACTTCTCCTTCAGCCAGTCCTTCGCGACATCGCCCGGCTTCTCGCCGTCCGAGTCGACGCGCTTGTTCAGCTCACGCAGCTGCGCGGTGTCGAGGGCCTTGCTGACGGCGTTGACGGCGGCCGCGAAGTCGGCGCCGCGCTCGTCGAGCACCTTCTTGTTCACCGCGGGCACGACGTTCTCGGTCGGGACGATGGCGAGGTCGTCCTCCAGTGCCACGAACTGCGGGTCGCCGACGAGCGGGCTGACCGAGTCGACCGGGATGACGGTGACCTTGCCGGACCGCAGCTGCTCGACACGCGGGCCTGCCTCCTGCACGGTCTGGAAAGTGGCCTTCAGCTTGTACACGTCCGTGAAGCCCTTGAAGCAGGGAAGCCGCTTCTCGCACTCCGGGCCGCCGGCCACGATGACGTTGTCGACCTTGGACAGATCGCTGATCTTCGTGAGGCCCTTCTCCTTGGCGAGGTCGGCCTTCACGATGTAGGTGTTCTTGTCCTCCGCCGGCGAGTAGTCCAGCAGGCCGATTCCTTCGGGCTCGAACAGCTTCTTGAGCTGCTCGTGCTCGCCTGCCGCGTCCTTCGCGGCCTCCTTGCCGAAGCCGGTGGTGATGGCGGCGCCCTGGTACTCCGGGATGAACTGCAGTTCCCCGGACTTCAGCGCCGGGTAGATCAGCTCGCGCGAACCGAGGTTCAGCTTGCGGGTGATCGGATAGCCCTTGGCCTCCAGCGCGTTCGCGTACAGCTCGGCGAGGACCAGGCTGTCGGTGAAGTTGAAGGAGGCGACGACGATCGGTGCCCCGCCCTTGCTCTGCGCGGCCGGAGCCGCAGCGTCGTCGCCACCCCCGCAGGCGGTCATACCGAGGACGGCGGCGGCGAGCACCGCGCCCACTCGAACATTCCGTGTCCAGCGCACGTGCACACTCCTATGACTCGATCAGAGGAATGGACAGTATCTCCGGGTACCGACAGAATCCACATTTTGAGAGTTCCGCCCTTTTCGCTCCCGACAAGCGGAATCGGGCCGCCCGAACGGGGTAGGGTCGGCCGGTGCGAGCGTCCTCCGTGTTCCCCGTGCCCGCCCAAAGCGGGCGGCCGCTGTTCGAATGGCGCTGGGTGGACCGCCATTTCGACGAGATCCTCGATCGGCTCGGCGAGCACATCACGCTGACCGCGGCGGCGCTGGCCATCGGACTGGTGGTGTCGGTCGGTATCTCCGTGGTTTCGCTGCGTCGCCGATGGTTCTACGTCGTCGCGCTGAGCACGGCCGGGTCGCTGTACGTCATACCGAGTCTCGGCGCCTTCGCGGTACTGGTGCCGTTCACCGGCCTGACGTCCTTCACCACCGCGGTGATCCCCTTGGCGACTTACACGTTGCTGATCCTGATCCGCAACATCGTCACCGGTGTCGAACAGGTACCCAAGGAAGTCCGCGAAGCCGCGATAGGCATGGGTTTCACGCGCTCGCGCCTGCTGTGGCAGGTCGAACTCCCGCTCGCGCTGCCGGTGGTGATGGCGGGGCTGCGGGTCGCGGCGGTGACGACGATCGGGCTCGTGACGGTGACTTCCATGCTCGGCAAGGGCGGCTTGGGTTACTTCATCCGCAACGGAATCCAGACGGCCACCCCGAATCCGACGTCGATCATCGTCGGTGTCGGGCTTTCCGTGGTGCTCGCCGTCGTGGTGGATCTGCTGCTGTGGCTCGGCGGGCGCGCCCTCGCGCCGTGGTCGCGGAAGGCGGCGTCGCGATGAGCATCATCGACCAGACCATCGAGTGGTTCGGCGAACCGGACCGCTGGAGCTGGACCGATCCGGCAGGCGTGCCGTACCGGACGGTCGAGCACCTGCAGTTCTCCTTGCTGGCCTTGGCGATCTCGGCCGTGCTGACGATCCCGCCCGCGTTGTGGCTGGCGCACTACCGGCGCGCGCAGTTCCTCGCGACGAGCGCGGTGAACATCGGCCGCGCGATCCCCAGTTTCGGGCTGGTGATCCTGTTCTGGTTCCTGGCTTCCCGGCTCGAAGTCGACACGACGTTCTGGCCGCTGATGCTCGCGCTGGTGGCTTTGGCGCTGCCGCCGTTGTTCACGAACACGTACGCGGGCGTCATCCAGCTGGAGCAGGAAACCATCGACGCCGCACGCGGAACGGGTTACCGCGAGTGGCAGATCATGCTGCGCCTGGAGTTGCCGCTCGCGTCTCCGGTCATTCTCGCGGGTGCTCGCGTCGCGTTCCTGCAATTGGTCGCCACCGTCGCGATCGGCGCGATCGTCAACGACGGCGGCGGGCTCGGACGGTACATTGTGGACGGTTTCGCGCTCGGGGATCCCGGCCACGGCGAAATCCTGGCAGGCGGGATCGCCGTCGTCGTACTGGCTTTGGTGTGCGAGGCCGCCTTCGCGCTCATCACTCGCTTGGTGACTCCGCGGGGGCTGGCCGTCCGGTCCCGCGCGGAAGCCCGCTCTTGAGCGCCGCGACGAGAGCCGTCACCTCCGGCCCCAGCGACCGATCCACCGCGACCGGCGGAACCAGCGAACCAAGCCACCCGTAAGCGTTCTGGAGCCCAGCCGCGCCTTCCCCGGCCGCCAGCCACCGCGCCTGCGAACCCGTGATCAGCTCGCAGGCCGTGATGGCGAACATCCGCGCACACGCCTCCCGGAGCTGATTCCCGGCCGCCCAGGCGAACGCCTGCACGTCCTCCTGCCCGGCGGAAGTGTCGACAGAGCCCACCGTCGCCGGGGTGGCCAGCCTTCGCAGCGCGTGCAGTTCCCCCACCGCGCGTTTGTGCAACGGCACCAGCCCCGCCTGCGGCCCCGGATCCACCGCGAGCTGCGCGGGCAACCCGCTGAACCGCTCGTCCAGCAACCGGTGCGTCCGCTGGACGCTCACCTCGCCGAGATGCACCAGCGCCGCCGTCACCGCGTCCATCCGCAGGCCGAGTTCGACGGCGTGGAAACCCGTCGTGGACACGAATTCGCCGTCGAGGAACGCGGGTGAGTCGGTCGGCATCGAACGCCGCATGGCCTCGCGCAGCTCACCGTTGACCCGGGTCAGATGAGCGATCGCCCGCGGCGCGACGCGGACGGAGACCGGCGCCTGCACGACGTCCGAGCGCGTCTCGGCACCGTCGAGCAAACAACCGATTTCATCCAGCACCGACTCCAGCACCTGGTCGTCTCCCGCGAGCGAAGGGCGATAGACCGCTCGCGGCGCACCGAGAACGTCGATCGCGATGGCCGCGGCCAGCGTCTGGAGATCCACCACCTGCTGGACCTCGGTCCGCGCGAAAGCCGCGAGTGTCTCGGCCAGTGGCGAGCCCTGGATGAGCGTCGCCCCCTCCTTGAGGCCCAGCTCGTACGGCTTCGCGAGCACCTCCGACGCGGGCGTCTCGACGCCGTCGACCAGCACGGTCCCGATGCCGAGAAAGGTCTGGAAGGCATGCGCCAGCGGGATGATCTCGCCCGCACTGCCCAACCCCGTCCTCGGCACCGCGGGCGTGAACCCCTCGTTCAGCCGGTCGACGAGGAACGTCACCAGCTCCGGGCTCGCGCCCGCCTCCGGCGCGAGCAGATCCCGCAGGCGCACCAGCAGAAGCCAGCGCACTTCCTCGGCCGAGAGCCACGGCGGTCCGCCGACGGCCCGGCCGACCAGCAGGTTCCGCTGATGCCCGGCCGAGCCGTCCACGGAAATCCCGGCGAGCCGTCCCATGCCCGTGTTCACACCGTAGACAGGACGGTCGGACAGGGCGGCGAGGACGCGGGCGCGGTTCTCACCGAGCCTGGCGAGCAACGCGGAATCGACCTCGAGGAACTCCGCCTCGAACGCCGAAGGCAGCGCGAAGTCCTTTGTGGACAGCCTCACTCGATGGGACGGGCGAGACCGTCGATCACCTCGGCGCCGGGCAGGGACGCGAGCGCCGCACCCGAGATCAGCAGCTTGCTGCCGCGGATACCGCTTCCGATGACCAGTTCGGGCTCGTCCGCGACCCGCTGGTCGATCAGGATCGGCCAGCCCTCCGGCAGCCCGACCGGCGTGATGCCGCCGTACTCCATGCCGGTGATCGAGACGGCTTCGTCCATCGGGGCGAAGGACGCCTTGCGGACGTCGAGGCGGCGTTTGATCACGCCGTTCACGTCGGCGCGGGTGGTGGCGAGGATCATCGCGGCGGCGAACCGGACTTCACCGGCGCGTTTGCCCGCGATGACGACACAGTTCGCGGACGCGGAAAGCGGTGAGCCGTACGCCTCGCAGAAGGCGGCGGTGTCGGCCAGTCCGGCATCGATCTCGGTGACGCCGACGGCGTCCGGATCGGAAAGGGCGGCGAGTGCCTTGGCGACGGGCTCGGCGAGCAGGTCCGGACGCGAAGGAGCGGGGACGACGGTGAGGCTTCCGGCGATGGTCCAGTCAGTCACACCGCCACGATAGTCACCAGTTGCGGCCGCCGCGCTGGACCTCGATGAGCTTGGGCCGGACGTCCACGAGATAGACCAGGACCGCGACGAGCGCGGGCAGCCACAGGATCATGCCGCCGCCGTAGAACTGGAAGACGGTCAGCACGACGGTGGACCCACCGGTGATGAGCATCCAGATCGGTTTGGTCTTGCGGTCGGCGGCCGAATACGCGTCCGCGCGCTGCAGCAGCGCATGCACGAAAGCGAACAGCCCCGTCAGTGCGCCGCCCCAATGAATGGCGATGAGGATCCAGGTGGCAACGAACACGAAGTCAGCTTACGTCAAACCGGGCGAATGGCCCGGGCCCCTGGTACCGAAGCCGGTACCAGGGGCCCTGGGATTCACGCGGACCTTACTTCTCGGTCGTCTTCGGCGCGGTGGCCGGCTTCTTGGCGGCCGCGGTGGTGGTGCTGGTGGTGGTGCGGCGCGCCGGGGTGGTGGTCTTCGGCGCGGTCTTGTTGGCGACCTTGCGCGAAGCCGAGCGGGTCTCGTGCGCGAGGTCGTCGCCGATCTCCTCGACCTCGTCGGCGATCTCGCCGGCGACCTCGGTCACCTTGCGGGCGGTCTTCTCGCCGACCGAGCGGGTGCCCTTGGTGACCTTGCCGAGCACGGTGTCGATGCGCTCACGGGCGTCGGTGGTGGCTTCCTCGACACGGTCCTGCGCGGTGCTCAGCGCGTCCTCGAGCTGCTCGATGGCCTTCTTGACCTGCGGCTGCGTGGCGATCTTGTCCCACGCCTGCTCACCGGACTCGGCCAGCTTGTTGTACAGCTTCAGCGCGGCCTCGGTGTACTCGTCGATGACCTTGCGCAGCTCGGCCGGGTCCAGCTTCTCGCGGAGACCCTCGACGTCGTGCGGGAGCTCTTCGATGTTCTTACGGGCGGTCTCGCTGCCCTCGACGACGCGCTCCTTGGCCTTCGACACGGCGTCGACGACGGCCTGGCCCGCCAGGTTCCCGGCGCCGAGGGCGGCGAGCAGCGGGGTGCGGACCTGGTCGAGGGCGCTGTGCTTGCGCTCGGTCTTGTTCTTCGTGGCGGTGGTCATGCTGACTCCTTGGCTTCGACGGCTTCGTTTTCGATCTTGACTGTGGCTGTGGTTTTCGCCCGCGCCGCCTGTTCTGGCTGCGCGGCGGCGTTCTCGCGGCGGAACGATTCGTAGACGTCGAGCAGGACCTGCTTCTGCCGTTCGGTCAGCTCGGTGTCGGCGCGGATCGCGTCGCCGACCGGGCCGCCCATCGGCAGATCGAGGATTCCCGCTTGCACGTAGAGCGCCTCGGCCGAGATACGCAGGCCTTTGGCGATCTGCTGCAGGATCTCCGCGCTGGGCTTGCGGACCCCGCGCTCGATCTGACTCAGGTACGGATTGGACACGCCGGCGAGTTTCGACAGCTGCCGCAAGGAGATCTTCGCGTTGCTGCGCTGCTGGCGGATGTACTCGCCGATGTCGGAAGCGATGTCCGCGACCTTCTCCATCGGTCCACCCGATGCGGGCTGATCCCGGTTGGTGTCTGACATCGGTCACCTCCTCGCGACGTCTTCCACGCTACGCCCGAGTGCTAGCTATTGCAAGCACTCTGCTTGCAACCATCGGGTGTGTTGGCGCTCACCCCGCTACGGTGGAGGGATGTCGAGTGCGACGCGGCTACGGCGGCGCCTCGTCGAGCATTTGCTCGCCGAAGGCGTACTGCACGACGCGCGCTGGATGACCGCTTTCCGCACCGTGCCCCGGCATGTCTTCCTGCCGCGCTTCTTCGTCCCGGCGGCGAACGGCTGGGCAGCGATGCAAAGCGGCGACGACGGCTGGCTGGAGCGGGTCTACTCCCCCGACGTGCTGGTCATCCAGCTCGACGACGATTCCGGGCTCTGGGAACGGGCGCGTTATCTCGGCGCGCAGCCGGGCACACCGACGAGTTCGTCCAGCCAGCCGTCGATCATGGCGATCATGCTCGAAGAGCTCCGGGTCGCCGACGGGCAGCGAGTGCTGGAAATCGGCACGGGCACCGGCTACAACGCCGCCCTGCTGTGCCACCGGCTGGGTTCCGGACTCGTGTACACAGTGGACATCGACCCGGAGCTGGTGGAAACCGCGCGCAAACGGCTCGCGGAGGCCGGGTACGCGCCTTCGTGCGCCGCGGCCGACGGCGCCGAGGGCTACCCAGCAGGCGTGCTCTACGACCGGATCCTGTGCACCTGCTCGGTGTCGTCGATTCCGCCTGCCTGGCTGGAACAGACGATGCCGGGCGGGTTGATCGTCACCACGCTGAACCGGCCGATCGGCGGCGGGCTCGTCCGGATCGTGGCGGGCGAAGGCGCGACAGGACACGGACGCGTGCTCGCCCGCGACGGCCGCTTCATGCCGCTGCGCGCGCATCGGTTCAAACCGTCGAAGGTGCCCGGCGGCGAAACGGCCTGGCGGCCGACCCGGTTGCCGATGAGGGCCATCACCGAGGTCCGCAGCCGCTTCGAGTTCTTCGCCGGGCTCCAGCTTCCCGGCGTGACGGCCTTGCGGGACGGCCAGAACACCGCGCTGGTCCACCCGGACGGCTCATGGGTGCGGCATCGGCGACGGGGCGACGGGTTCGAGGTGGCCGAAGGCGGTCCTCGACGGCTCTGGGAACTGGTCGAAAGCGCGCAGGAGGAATGGTTCGAACTCGGTGAGCCGTGGCGGGACCGGTTCGGGCTCAGCCTCGACGGCGAAGACCAGGTGATCTGGCTGGATTCACCCGACGGCCGCACCTGGCCGCTGTCCCCCTGAAAAGGATTCAAATTCCTCGAAATAACCGCCGGGCGCCGTCGATCCGGGGGAAACTGCACTCGCAAGATCAACTGGAGGGAAAAGCATGGGTTTGAAGAAGATGGCCATCACCGGGCTGGTAGCGGCCGGCGCCGCGATCGGCCTCCTCGGCTCCGGCGTTCCGGCCGCGGCCTCGGAGTCCCCGATCACCGTCCAGGCGTCCTGGCGAATCGTCAAGATTTTCCCGTACACCGATCAGGGGCACAACGACTGCCTTTATCTGGCGGGGACGTACATCAATCCTCCCGGGCGGTGCCTCGAGGGCGATGACGGCGCCGGTCCCTTCTGGGCGACCTGGGTCTACCGGTAGGTCTCAGCGGCCGTGAAAGGCAGGTGCCGTCCGGATTCCGGACCCGCACCTGCCTGGCGGCCGAGTTCGCACAAGCAGTGCGGCCACTCACGTCAGGTGGCCCCGCACCCACGTTTCGACCCGGTCCACCGTCTGCTCCACCGGGATGTGGGTGGTGTCGAACAACTCGACCGGCGGCTGAAGGGACGGCGCTTCGGCCTGCAGCCACTCGTTGAACTCCAGCATCTCCTCGACCCGCTCCTCGTCCCATTCGCGCCAGGCCGGTCGAGCCAGCAAGCGCTTGCGCAGGGCTTCGGGCTCGCTGACGAGCGCCAGGTAGTGGATGTCGGAGAAGAAGACGCGCTCGGGCAACCGCTCGAATTCCGGCGGCGCGACGGTGCCGCAGAGCACGACCGGCCGCCCGTTCTGGTGCAGCATCGCCGCCATCCGCAGCCAGGTCGACCGGAACGCGGGGTGGCCGGGGACGTCGTCGCGCAGCGCCCCCGTCCACAGCACGTCCTGTTCGACCACGAGTGCCAGCTCGCCGAGCCGTTCCGCCAGCCGGGGCCCGACCGTCGATTTCCCCGCCCCGCTCGGGCCGGTCAGCGCGAACAGCGGGAGCCGCCGGAACGGCCACCGATGCGCGCATTTGGCGCACACCAGCAGCCCGCTCTCGACTCGTGGCCGTTCGGCGCGATCACCGCAGGCCGGGCAGATCTTGAGATCGAGGACCACGGTCAGTCGAAGAGACCCTCGAGGAAACCGCCCTTACGACGCTTGTGGCCGTACCCGTGCGGGGAGTCCGCGTAGCCGCCTCGGTAGCCCTTCGGCGAATCCGCGTAACCGCCTCGGTAGCCCTTCGGCGAGTCGGCGTAACCGCCGCGATGGGGACGCGGGGAGTCCGGCCGTCCGTAGTGCGGAGCCGGCGCGTGTCCACCTCCCTGATACGGCGGAGGCTGATGCCCGCCGTAGTACGAAGTCTCGGCGTTGGCGATGGCTTCCAGCTCGCCTCGGTCCAGGAAGATGCCGCGACATCCCTGGCACTGGTCGATGTGGACACCGTTCTTGTCGACGGTCTTCATGACGTTCTGACACTTCGGACAAATCACGTATCAGAGATTACGCATTTTTCGCCGCCCAGGTCAGCAAGCGCACAGACAAAACGGGTGCCCGGCCGGATCCGCGTACACGCGGAAGCTTTCCGGGGAGTCGTCGAGCAGCTTCGCGCCGATGGCCAGCGCGCGCTCGTGCCCCGCTTCGAGATCCGTGACATCGAGGTCGACGTGCGCCTGCTGCGGGTTCTCGGCGGACGGCCACGCGGGCGGGCGGTAGTCCGGGACGCGCTGGAACGAGAACCGCGCGCCGCCTTCCGGGTTCCGCAGCGTCACCCAATGGCCGTCTTCGGCGACTTCCGCGGCCTTCCAGTCGAGCAGCTCGCGGTAGAACTCCGCCAGCGCGACCGGGTCCGGGCAGTCGAGGGCCACCGCGCCGAAGGTCGGTACCGCACCCATGCTTCAGCCTCCAGAATGATCGAGTAACCAGTGAAACGAGTATGAGGGTTATCGCTGCCGATGACAACCGGTCTCGGCCGTACACTGGGCGAGGTGAACACCGACGCGTCCCTGGTGGTCGAGTTTTTGAACACGGTGAACGTCGAACGCGGCACCGACCTCTTGGACGATCTGGAGACCTGGCAACGCTGGGCCCACGATCACCGGCTGCGCCCGGATACCCCCGCGGCCGCCCGTGAAACCCGGAACGCGCTTCGGGCCGCGATCGGCGATCCGCGGCTGCCCCGGCTCGGCCTGCGCGCGCCGGCGGAGGTCGTCCTCGGCCCGGAAGGCCCGCTCCTGGTCGCGGAATCGGTCAGCGAGGCGGTGATGGCGGCGTCGATCCGGCTGACCGTGCTCGGGGAGTGGATCCGGCTCAAGATCTGCCCGGCGGACGACTGCCTGTGGGCGTTCTACGACGAGTCGCGCAACCGGTCGCGGACGTGGTGCTCGATGCGGTCGTGCGGGAACCGGGAGAAGGCGCGGGCGTGGCGGGCACGGACGGCGGACGTCTCGACCTGACGCGCCGGGCGGAGACGGCGGCGGTACCAGCTGGGCCAGGCGGAGACCGCGGCGGTTCCAGCTGGGCCGGGTTGGTCGTGAGTGGCGATTCGGGTTATGAACCCAAAGGGCACGCACGACCCCCGGTACCGCAGCCCGGGTCGGG
>NZ_JBVIRO010000001.1:655858-906258 GCF_055575975.1 Amycolatopsis sp. NPDC033938 | reverse complement strand
GCGTCCCCGGGGTGTTCCCTGGCGGGGCGGTTTGGGTGGTCGGGGTGACGTGTGATAACACCCCACCCCCCCCCCCACGACCCCCTGTACCGACGCCTGGCTCGCGGCGAAGACGTGATGGCTCCCTCCTTGCGCCTAAGTACAGGAAGGTGTCCTTCATGTACTGGGGAAGCGCGTGAAGGCCCCCTTCCCTCGGCTGAGCCGAGGGAAGGGGGCCTTCACGCGCAGCCGTTGTGACAGGTGAGGCCGCTGAGGCTCGCGACGGCCGCCCAGGGCGGGTGAGGGGGAACTTTGAGGGACTCTGAGTCCCTCAAAGAGTCCTTCACGGCCCGCCCCCTCACCACAACTTCTGGGGTCACCCACCCCCGAGTTACCCCCAGGGGTTGTGCACAGCGTTAGGCCAAAGACGTGAAAAGCTGTGGATAACCCTGGGGATGACTCCACTTCCTGTGGACAACTCGCGGTGAGGCCTCCGGAGTGTGGTATAGGCGCCGCCGCTCAGAAGAGCAGCTGCGCGACCGCGTAGATGACCAGCCCGGCGAGCGCGCCGACCACCGTGCCGTTGATCCGGATGAACTGCAGATCCCGGCCGACCTGGAGTTCGATCTTGCGCGAGGTCTCCTCGGCGTCCCAGCGCTCCACGGTGTCGGTGATGATCGTGGTGATCTCCTTGGAGTAGTGCGTGACCAGATAGGCCGCCGCCCCCTCCACCCAGTTGTCCACCTTGGACCGGATGTGGTCGTCGGAGACCAGCCGCCCGCCCAGCGCCTCGAGGCCGGTGCGCACCCGGCGGCGCAGCTCGCTCGACGGGTCCTCGGCGGCGTTGAGCAGCATCTCCTTGGCCGTCGCCCAGGCCGAGCCGATCAGCTTCTGCACCTCGTCGTGCCCCAGCATCTGGGACTTGACCTGCTCGGCGCGTGCCATCACCTCGGGGTTGGTCTGCAGGTCGAGGGCGAACTCGCCGAGGAACTTGTCCAGCGCCAGCCGCATGGGGTGGTTGACGTCGGTCTTCACCGCCCAGACGAACGACAGCACCTCGCCGTAGACCTTGTCCGCGAGCATCTCGTCGACGAATTTCGGCGACCAGCTCGGCGCCCGGTCCGAGACCACGCGCAGCATCGTCGTGTGGTTGTCCCGCACCCATTCGTAGGCGCGGTCGCACATCAGGTCCACGAGTTTGTGGTGCGCCCCGTCGGCGAACACGCCCGCGAGGATCTTGCCGAGCGGCGGGCCCCACGGCTTGTCCACGATCCGCTTGACCACGGCCTGTTCCATGATCGCCTGGACGTCTTCGTCGCGGAGCACCTTGACCGCGGCCCGGACGACGGTGGCCAGCTCGGACGTCACGCGTTCGGCGTTCTGCGGCTGCGAGAGCCAGCCGCCGAGCCGCTTCGAGACCTCGACGCGGCTCAGTTTCTCGCGGATCACGGACTCCGACAGGAAGTTCGAGCCGACGAAGTCACCGAGGCTGCTGCCCAGCGCGTCCTTCTTGTTCGGGATGATCGCGGTGTGCGGGATCTTGATCCGCAGCGGATGCCGGAACAGCGCGGTCACCGCGAACCAGTCGGCGAGCGCGCCGACCATCCCGGCTTCGGCGGCGGCACGGACGTAGCCGACCCAGCCCGGCCAGCCCGCGGCTTCGGCCCAGCTGGTCAGCAGGAAGATCACCGTGGCGCCGAGCAGGAACGACAGCGCGACCATCTTCATCTTGCGCAGGCCGCGACGCTTCTCCTCCTCGGCGGCGGTTCCACCGGGCGGATCGGCTGGGGTCACCTTGGCGGGCGTCAGTTGCTCCACACCGCCATTGTCCGTGAGGATGGCTGATCGTGCGCGAACCTCTCCTCGTCTCCCGCCTCCAGCCCTTCACCTCGACCATCTTCGCCGAGATGACGGCGCTGGCCGTCCGCCACGACGCCGTCAACCTCGGCCAGGGTTTTCCCGACACCGACGGGCCCGCCGGGATGCTCGACGCCGCCAAGAACGCGCTGTTCGGCGGCGCGAACCAGTACCCGCCGGGTCCGGGGCGCCCGGAGCTGCGCGCGGCGATCGCGGGTCACCGCCTGCGCTACGGCGTCGAGTACGACCCGGACACGGAGATCCTCGTCACGGCGGGCGCGACCGAGGCCATCGCGGCGTCGCTGATCGCGCTGACGCAGGCAGGCGACGAGGTCATCGTCATCGAGCCGTACTACGACTCGTACGCGGCCGCGGTCGCCATGGCCGGCGCAGAGCGGCGCGTAGTCGGCCTGGTGGAACGTGACGGCCGGTTCGCGCTGGACATCGAGGGCCTCCGGGCCGCGGTGACCGAACGGACCAGGGCGATCCTGATCAACTCGCCGCACAACCCGACCGGCACGGTGTTCACCCGCGCCGAGCTGGAGGCCGTCGCCGCGCTCTGCGTGACGCACGACCTGATCGCGATCACCGACGAGGTGTACGAGCACCTGGTCTTCGACGACGCCGAGCACTTCCCGCTCGCCACCTTCCCCGGTATGCGCGAGCGGACGGTGTCGATCTCCAGCGCGGGCAAGACGTTCAACTGCACCGGCTGGAAGATCGGCTGGGTCTGCGCGACTCCCGAACTGGTCGCCGCGGTGAAGGCGGCGAAGCAGTTCATCACCTTCGTCTCGGGTGGCCCGTTGCAACCGGCCGTCGCACACGCGCTGGAGCACGAACTGCCGTGGGTCGAAGACCTGCGCACGAGCCTGCAGGGCAAACGGGACCGGCTCGCGGCGGGCCTCGCGGAAGCCGGGTTCGCCGTCCGGCCGACCGCCGGGACGTACTTCATCTGCGTCGACGTCCGGCCGCTCGGCTTCGAAGACGCCGCGGAACTGGCCTGGGAGCTCCCCGAACGGGTGGGCGTGGCCGCCGTCCCCGTAAAGGTGTTCACCGATCACCCGGAAGAGTGGAAACATCTGCTGCGTTTCGCGTTCTGCAAACGTAACGAGGTCATCGACGAAGCCGTCACCCGATTGCGCAAACTGACCTGACTGGTCTGATGTCCCTCAGGCCCAGCCCCCCTTCTCGAGAGCACGCCGGAGCCGGTCGAGACACCGTCTTCGGAGCCGTCCGACACTGGCCGGGCTGATCCCCAGCTCCCCGGCGAGCTGGGCGTAGGACAGCTCCGGCCGGTGCGCGAGCAACCACATCAGGCGGCGGTGCACGTCCGGGAGCCGATCGACCGCCGCCCAGAGCGCGCGGTCGCGTTCGGCGCGGACGACCTCGGCCTCCGGGGTCGCTTCCGGACCCGGCGGCGGAGGCGGCGTTTCGCGTCTGTTCCTGCTGATCATCCGGAGCGCGCGGCGTCGCGCGGTGGTCGTCAACCAAGCACGGAGCTTCGCTTCGTCGCGCAGTGAGCCCGGCGCGCGAAACAGTTCCAGCCACGCTTCCTGACAGACGTCCCTGGCATCGGCTTCGCTCAGCCGGTAGGCCTTCAGCGCGCCGAGCACCGCCGCCGACACCGCGTTCACGTCCCACATCGCGGACTCTCCCCTCCCGGCGGCGCACGTCCGCCCGCTCGATCACCGAACGCGACTTCGACGGCACGCACCGCAGCAGGGATCCAGAAAAGGTCAGGTCACCGAGGATTTGAGTAGTTCCACGCGTCCCCGGATGGCCGCTCGCCACATACCGAGAGTGATCAACTTCGGTAGTCCAGGTACCGGAGCCGGTTGCGTCGTTCCGCCTAACGGGCTGGATCGACGGCGGCTGAAGTGAAACACTCCCCTCCGGTGCTAAAACTGGTGCAGCCCCGGGGGAACTGCGACCTGGCCGGAAGAGACCCCAAGAAAGATCGAACTCACGCGGAGAACGTGGGTTTCAGGCGCGGACGGCGGTGATTGCCATGAGTGGTACGGCAGTCGTGCACCGTCGCGGCCGCGTTCCGTCGAAGACGCTGTCGAACGCCGGAGCGCGAATCCTTTTCGCGAGCGGCATCGCGATCACGGGCTGGGTCCTCGGCGCCGTCCTGAGCACCCCGGCTTCGGCCGAGGAACCCACGGCCACGACGCCGGAGACCTCCGTGGTCCAGCCGTCGAACGAAACCGACGCCGGGAAAACGACTACTCCAAATGAGTCCACTTCGGACTCCGGCTCGGCGAAGGCCACGAAACCCGCCGAGACCACGGAATCCACGAAGTCCGCGTCCCCCAACGAAGAATCCCCGACGGAAGAGCCCGTCCCCGCTTCGAGCGAGGAACCTGAGGCCACCGTCGAGGAGCAGGCCGTATCGAACGCGAGTTCCGTCGAGAAGACCGCTTCCCCGGAGCCCGTCGAGAAGACGACCACGCAGACCACCAAGACCCAGTCCGGCAACGGTCTGCTGGGCGGCCTCCTCGGCGGAGTGCTCGACGTCGTCACGAACACCGTCGGCGGCGTCGTCGAAACCGTCGGCGGGGTCGTCGGCGGCATCGGCGAGCACGTCATCGCGCCGATCATCACGCCGGCGCCTTGCTGCGGAGCGGGTAATCCCGAGATCCTGCCTGGCGTCGGCGACGCGCTCGACCCCGTCTTCGGCGGCGGCTCCGGCGATTCGGCCAGTGGCTCGGTCACCATCGCCGTCCCGGCCAAGACCGCCACCCCGCTCACACCGACAGCGCCGGTCACGCCCGCGCCACGTCCGGTCGTCCCGGCCGAGACGCCCGCTCCGGCCGCGGCGAGCCAGAACCACCGCGTCGTCCTGCCCACCCGGGTCAAGTTCGACGTCCAGGCCGCTTCCGCGGCCGCTCCCGCCGAGTCCGACACGCACGCGTCCCCGGACGGCGGCGGCTCGGGCGGCGGCGGTGGCCTGCCGAACACCCCGGTCGCCCCGCTGGCGCCTACATCGAGCGCTCAGCCAGGGCACGACAACTCCGCCGGCGGCCGCGGGCCGCTCGCGGTACTCGACTCCGGAATCCCCGCCACGCAGCTGAAGCTTCTCGGCACCGGCTGCGATCACGAAGGCGAGCGCACCGGCAGGGAAGCCGCGCTTCCCGCCACCTCCCCCGACTGACCTGACCGGGTCGCCGGGGAGAACCACGTCCAAACCAAGATCAACTTCGGTTTTCGGCGTCTTCGGACAATCCTCGGCCCAGTCGCGTTTCAGCCTGCCCTCGTTCAGGTTTCCCCCTCTTCCCGAACGGCCGACCGCGCCCGGCCGGTTCGGATCCCGGCCCCGGCGCCGCGCTGCCCCTGTGGCGCCGGGACCAGCACCGGGTGGACTTCGGGGGCTTCTGCTCACCGCGCCGAGCAGGAGCCGGCCAAGCTCGAAGACCACCTGATCCGCGGGCGGTTCCCGGCACGTCGAGGGGCTGTGCCGGGTAACCGCCGCGGTGCCCGTCCCCAGGTTTCGGCCTGGGGGCGGGCCGGATAGCCGGTGCGCTGGTCGTGCGGCGCCGATGCCCTCCCTGGAGCATCGGCCGCCCCGCCGGCGCACCGGCTATTTCCGTTTTCACACCCCGGACTCCTCGGGCGTCAGGTGATCTGGACGGCTACGGGGGTCGCCGTGGCGGGGGCCGCGGTCACCGAAGCGGCGGCCGCGCCAAGCCGGCGCACGGCCTCGAAAAGCCGGTCGGCGGGCAACGCGTACGGCAGTCGCAACCAGCGCTCCAGGCCACCGTGGACGCCGAATCGCGAGCCCGGCGCCACCTGCACCCCGTGCCCCGCCGCCGCGACGGCCAAACGCGTGCTCATCGGCTCCGGCAACCGGCACCACAGCGAAAGCCCACCCGGCGGCACAGTGAACGTCCAATCCGGGCAGTACCAGTTGAGCGCTCCGGTCAGCGCGTCACGCAGGGCCAACGTCTCCTCACGGCGGTGCGCGAGCGCGGCCCCGCCGTCGTCGAGCAGTTCGGCGAGGACGAGTTGCTCGAAGACCGGAGACCCCAGGTCGACGGCGAAACGGGCCGCGATCAGCCTGCCGATGACGTCCTCCGAAGCGCGGATCCAGCCCAGCCGGAGCCCGGCCCAATGCGATTTCGACGCCGAGCCGATCGTGATGCCGAGATCGCCCGCGAACGCGCCGAGCGGCGGCGGCCCGTCCACCGGATCGCCTTCGAGATCCAGCTCCACCAGGGTCTCGTCGATGATCGCCGGTGTCCGCGCGCGGCTCAGCGCGGCGGCGAGCCGCTCCCGGCCGTCGACGTCCAGCCGCAGCCCGGTCGGGTTCTGGAAGTCCGCGACGAAGTACGCGAGCCTCGGCGCGGACTGCCGTAGCGCGGCCTCGATCCCGACGATGTCCCAGCCGCTCGCCGGATCCAGCGGCACCGGCACCGGGATGGCGTGCGCGGCGCCGATGGCTTCGAGCGCGTTCGGATACGTCGGCTGCTCGACCAGCACCCGGTCACCTGGACCGGCCAGCATCCGCAGGACCTGCACGAACGCGTGATGCGCGCCGTTGGTGACCATCACCTGTTCGGGGTTGGTCGGCAACCCGCGTTCGGTGTAGCGGCGGGCGATCCGTTCACGCAGGACCGGCAGACCGCGCACGTGATAGCCGTTCTCACCGAGATGTTCCACCAAGGACTTCCGGGCGGCGTCCACAGCGGGTACGAGGCCCGCGATGGCGGGCGGGCAGGCCTGGGCGAGGTCGATGAGGTCCTCGCCGGACGGCAGGAGCGGCTCCCGGCCACGGCCGCCGGGCGACGCGATCCAGGAGCCTGCCCCGCGACGGCTGGCGACCAGCCCGTCGGCCCGCAGTTTGTCCAGTGCGGCGCCGATCAGCGTGCGGCTGACCTCCAGCGCGTCGGCGAGTTCCCGTTCGGCCGGGAGTTTCGTACCGAGCGGGAGCCTGCCGTCGAGGATCAGCAGTTCGACCGCCGCCGCGAGGTCCGCGGCGCCGTGACGAGAACCACTCTGCCGCCAACTTCCCAGCAAGGTGGCCAATTTCTGGCCCGAAACACGTCCAGTCAGCGGAATCAGCGGTTCCATAAGGCCAATTATTGCGGATTGGCCATGGTCAAGGTAGCCACTTACCCCCGATGGTGCAGTCGTGGCACTTACACTCGACCTCAGACCCGTCGGCATCTCCCACGACACCGCGCGCCGCTCGATCCAGCTCGTCGGCGGACTCGCCCTCTACGGCGGCAGCATGGCCATGCTGACCAGGTCCGGCCTCGGCCTCGACCCGTGGGACGTGCTCCACGAAGGCCTGATGAAGCTCACCGGCCTCACGTTCGGCACGGTCACCGCGCTCGCCTCGGTCGCGGTGCTGCTGTTGTGGATCCCGCTGCGGCAGCGGCCCGGTATCGGCACGGTCGCCAACATCGTGGTCATCTCGCTCACCGTCGATTTCGTGCGGCTCTTCCTGCCCGATCAGCACGTGCTCGGCTGGCAGATCCTCAACCTGGTCGCCGGGGTGGTGCTCAACGGTCTCGCCGCCGCGATCTACGTCGGCGCGCGCCTCGGCCCTGGCCCCCGCGACGGGCTGATGACCGGCTTCGCGGCCCGGACGGGCAGGTCGATCCGCCTCGTCCGGACCCTCATCGAGATCACCGTCCTGGCTGCCGGCTGGCTGCTCGGCGGCACCGTCGGCATCGGCACGATCTTCTACGCGCTCGCCATCGGCCCGCTCACGCAGGCCTTCCTGCCACTGGTCACCTGGCGTGAACGGGCCGAGAGCTGAAGACGGTCTTACACGTGACTAGACGGCGATCACGCGTGACTAAGCGGAGATCTCCCGTGATCAGACGGAGATCACGTGAGATCTCCGTCCAATCACGCGTAACCGCCGTCTGATCACGCGAGATCTCCCGTGATTGGTGAGCGCTAGCTGGCCTCGCGCCGTTCCAGCAGGCGCCGGACGGCGAGGTAGTCGATCCCGCGCTGGGCGAGGACGTCGGCGGCGACGCCGGGAAGGGCCGTCAGCGCGAGAAGGAGGTGCTCGCCCTCGATGCGCTTGCTGCCGACATCGACGGCTTCGCGAAGGGTCTGCGCCAGCACCTTCTTCGCCTCGGGAGCGAAGGGCCGGTGGCCGCGTTTGCTCCGCTGCCCGCCGGTCAGCGCGCCGGGGCCGTGGGTCTGTTCGACCCGCTCGACGATGTGCTCGACGTCGATGCCGAACCCGCTCAGGGCTTCGACATCGGCGTCGCTCATCCCGCCACGACGGCGTACGCGCCGGAGGTCGTCGGCCAGTTCGTCGCCAGGGCAGCCCAGCGCGGTCAGCACCTTCGTGTTCCGGGCGAGTGAGGTCAGCAGGTGCAGCGGGTCGACGTTGGCGGACGCCTCGTCCGACGCGACGCGCTGAGCCTCGACGACGACTTCGCGGGCTTCGGGGGTAAAGCGTTCGAACATCAGTGCCTCCCGTATTTCTTGTGCACCGCTTGCCTGCTGACCCCCAGCTCGGCCGCGATCTCCTGCCAGGACCATCCGTGCACCCGCGCGCTGCGGACCTGCACGGCTTCGAGTTGTTCCAACAGCCGGCGCAAGGCGGCGACGGCGCGCAATCCCACCCGGGGATCGCGGTCGCCGGCTCGCGCGGCCAGGTCTGTCGCTTCGGTCATGACGTCAACCTACGTTGACATCTCCACAGTGTCAACTCCGGTTGACAGTTAGGGTCGGGGCATGGCCGAAATCGCAGTGGCGGAAAGGGACGGAGTAGGCGCGGACGGCTCTCCGCGCCCGACCGAGGACCACGTCGCCGTGCTCGGGAACGCCGTGGTGGTGCTCGACGGCGCGACCTCGCCGCAGCCGGATCTCCCGCCCGGCGGCTGGTACGCGAGCCTGCTCGTGCACAGCCTGTCGCAGGCGCTGAGCGCGGAACCCCAGGCGGATCTCGCGGTGCTGCTGGCCGAGTCGATCGCCGACGTCGCCCGGCGCGAAGGCCTCGAACCGGGCCGCTCGCCGTCGAGCACGGTCGCGATCGCGCGCTGGACGGACGACACCGTCGACGGACTCGTGCTCGCCGACAGCCCGATCATCGCGTTCGGGCCCTCCGGCGCCGACCCGCTCACCGACGACAGGCTGGTCTCGCTGCGCGGCGGCGGTCAGCTCCGCACCGGCTCCGACGTCCGCGCCAAACGCAACGCGCCGGACGGCTTCTGGGTCGCCGAGGCGGAACCGAAGGCGGCCGCCGAGGCCGTCCGCCGCAGCTGGCCGCGTTCGGAGGTCGAAGCCCTGCTGCTGGCGACGGACGGCGTCGCTGTCGGTGTCGACGAGTACGAACTCTTCGACTGGCCGGAAGTGCTCGACATCAGCCGGAAGCGTGGTCCGGACGCCGTCCTCGACGCGGTGCGCACGGCGGAGAAACAGGACCCCGACGGCGAACGCTGGCCCCGCGCGAAAAGGCACGATGACCAGCTGTTGGTAGTAGTCGACTTCGGGGTAGCCCCAGGGTAAAACCGGGGGCTTCCCGGATCGGAAATCCGCGGCGTCGCGAGCACGCTGGACGCATGACGTTCCCTGGGGAGAGATCGCGGACCAAGCCCTGGCTGATCGCGTCGGGGGCGGCCATCGGCTGGGCACTGTTCACCATGGTCGTGCTGCACCTGATCAGCTCACGCGATCCGGTGTTCGACACGCTGTCCAGCTACGCCTACGTCGACCGCGGCACGGGCATGCTCGGGGCCAGCGTGCTTTCGCTGTCCATCGGCTCGCTCACCGCGCTGGGCGCGCTGGCCGCGGCCGGGATCCCGTTGAGCCGCACCACGAAACTGCTCTTCGTGCTGTGGTCGCTGGGACTGGCGGCGGCCGCGATCTTCCCGGCGAGCTACCCCGAATTCCCGGACCCGGTCAGCGGCGAGATCCACCTCTACGCCTGCCTCGTCGCGTTCCTCAGCCTGCCCGCCGCCGGGTTCAGCCTGCGCGACAACCTGCGCGGCACCCCCGCGGCCAGGCAGATCGGCCGCCTGGCCTGGGGCAGCGCGACCGGCCTGGTCGTCTTCGGGCTCAGCTTCATCTTCGTGCGCCTGTCCGACATCCCGTTCTTCATGACCCTCACCGACATCGTCCCGGTCGGTGTCGCGCAGCGGCTTTCGCTGGTGGTGCACGTGATCCTGATCGCCGGGATGCTCAGGGTCGCGTCAGCGGCTCACCGCGTCGGCGAATTCCGGGGCGTACCCGTAGAGGCCGGGCAGCCCGCCCGTGTGCAGGAAGACAACGTGCTCGTCGGCCGCGAAATGGCCTTCAGCGGCCCAGTCGATCAGCGCGGCGCCCACTTTGCCGGTGTACACGGGATCGAGCGCGATCCCTTCCGTCCGGCCGAAAAGCCGCACCGCGTCCCAGGTTTCGGCGGTCGGGATGCCGTAGCCGGGGCCGATCGTGCGGTCGTCGATGTGAAGTCCTTCGAGTGACGGCGGCACCCTGCCCAGCAGGGCGGAGGCCGCGGTGGTGAGGTCGGCGAGGTTGTCCAGGGCCTCGTCCACCGGATGGCTGACGCAGGCGATGTCGAGGGTCAGCGAGTCGAGGTCCGCCGTCCCCACGACGAGCCCTGCCGACGTTCCGCCGCTGGCGTGCGGGGCGACCAGCCGTGCCTTGGTGATGCCGCGCTCGGCGAGTTGCCCGGCGATCTCCTGCGCGGCGGCGACGTAGCCGAGCGCACCGACGGCGTCGGAACCGCCGACCGGGAAGGTGGCCACCTGACGGCCCTCGGCCGCGGCCTCGGTGATCAGCCGGTCGTAGGTTTTGCCGGTCTCCTCGCCGTCCCGGCAGATGTGCACGTTCGCGCCGAAAAGGTGGTCGAGGGAGACGTTGCCGGACCGTTCGTAGGCGTCGCCGTCGCGAGGGACCTTGGCGGTGAGCACGAGTTCGCACCGCAGGCCGAGCTTCGCGCAGGCGGCGGCGGTCTGGCGGCCGTGGTTGGTCTGCAGCGCGCCGAAGGTGATCACCGTGTCGACGCCTGCCTCGATCGCCGCGCCGAGCAGGAACTCGAGCTTGCGCAGTTTGTTGCCGCCGACGCCGAGCGGATGCACGTCGTCCCGTTTGAGCAGCAGGTTCTCCAGGCCGAGCGCCTCGGCCAGCCGAGGTGCCGGATGCAGCGGCGTCGGGTAGCCACCGAGGTCGACGCGGGGAAAGCGATCGAGGTTCATGAAACTCACGTAACCACACCGACGCTACCCGGTGGTATCGTTCGTTTGAACGAACGAGACGTGCAGGGGGAGCCATGACCACCTCGAAACCGAGCCTCGCGTTCACCGGCCTGGCGGAACAGGCCGCCCTGCTCGCCAGTGGTGCGACGTCCTCCGTCGAGTTGACCCGTCTGGCGCTCGAACGCGCCGAAGCGAGCCAGCCGACCCTCAATGCCTTCAAGTGCCTTCGCCACGAGGAAGCCCTTCGCGAGGCCGAAGAGGCGGACCGGCGGCTGGCCGACGGTGAGACCGCTCCCCTGCTCGGCGTCCCCACCGCGATCAAGGACGACCTCGACGTCACCGGGCTGCCGACGGCGTTCGGCTGCGAAGGCGACTTCTCGCCCGCGACGGCGGACTCCCCACCTGTCGCCGCGCTGCGCAAGGCGGGGGCGGTACTCATCGGCAAGACCAACACACCGGAACTCGGCCAGTGGCCCTTCACCGAAGGCCCGGCGTTCGGCGCGACCCGCAATCCGTGGGATCCCGAGCGCACCCCGGGCGGTTCCTCCGGCGGCGCGGCGGCGGCCATCGCGTCGGGGGTGATCGCCGCCGCGCTGGGTTCCGACGGGGCCGGGTCGATCCGGATCCCGGCCGCGTGGACCGATCTGGTCGGGATCAAACCGCAACGCGGCCGCGTCCCGACCGAACGGGAACTGTTCCACGGCCTGACCGTGGTCGGCCCGCTCGCGCGTACCGTCGCCGACGCGGCCCTGCTGCTCGACGTCGCGGCGGGCACCGGCTCCGCGTTCCAGGCTGCCGCCCGGCGCGAACCTGGCCGGATGCGCATCGGGCTGTCCACCAGGATCCCTTTCACCGCCACGAAAACCCGGCTGGACCCGGACGCGCACGCGGCCGTCATCCGGCTCGCGGAGCGGTTCGCCGAACTCGGCCACGAGATCGTCGAGGTCGAACCGGACTACCGGCTGATCGGCCTCACCTTCCTGCCGCGCTCGCTCGTCGGCGTCCGTGACTGGTCCCGTCGCGTCCCGGATCAGGCGCGGCTCGACCCGCGCACCAGGGCCAACGCACGGCAGGGTTCGGTGCTCGCCGGTCCGGCACTGCGGCTTTCCAGGGCCGCGGAACCGTTGCTGCAGCGGCAGATCGGCTCGGTGTTCGGCCGGGTGGACGTGCTGCTCACCCCGACGACCGCGACCCCGCCACCGCGGATCGGCAGCTTCGACGAGCTCAGCGGCTGGCAGACCGACCAGGCCATGATCGCGGCGTGCCCCTACGCTTGGCCGTGGAACGTGCTGGGCTGGCCGGGCGTCAACGTGCCTGCCGGACCGAGCCCGGCAGGGCTTCCGCTCGGCGGGCAGCTGCTCGGCCCCTCGCACTCCGAGGAACGGCTGATCTCGTTGGCGGCGCAACTGGAAGAGGTCGAACGGTGGCAGAACCGCAAACCCGAGACCGCTTGGTGAACACCCGCGAGACCATCCTCCACGCCACGCTCAAGGTGGTCGGGGAACAGGGGGTCGGCGGGCTGACCAACCGCCGCATCGCGACCGCTGCCGGCGTCTCGCTCGGCACGCTGACCTACCACTTCCCGAGCCAGACCGCGTTGCTGCGCGAGGCGATGCTGCTATTCGTCGAGGAAGAGACCGCGAAGCTGACCGGGTTCGTCGACGCCTACCGCGAACAGGGGTTGAGCGTCGAGGAGGCCGCGTCGGTGGTCGAGCAGGTCATCGCCAAACTGCCGTTCGGCACCGACGAACTCGGCGCGCACGAGCTGTACCTGCAGGCCGCGCGCGATCCGGGACTCCAGGACGCGGCGGCACGCTGTTTCGCCGCCTACGACGAACTCGCGCTGGTGATCCTTCGGACGCTCGGTGTCGCGTCGCCGGAACGGCTGACCGGACCGGTCGTGGCACTGATCGCCGGACTGCAGCTGCGCAGGCTCGCCACCGGCGACGACGGCGTGGAGGTGGCGCTACCGTTGATGATGCTCATCCGCGGCGCGTCATGAGCGGGCCGCCGATCGTCAAGGGGACGGCGGCATGGCGGTACTTCGGGGACTTCCGCGCCGGGCTGCTGGCCGGTCAGGTGCTGGTGCTGCAGGTCGCGCATCCGGTGGTGGCGGCCGGGGTACGGGATCATTCGGACTACATCGAGGATCCGTGGACCCGGCTGATGCGCACGGCCGCGTCGCTGTCCATCTACATCTACGGCGGTCCGGACGGCGCACGGTACGAGGCGGACCGGCTGCGCGCGCTGCACCGGTCTTTCACCGGGGTCGACGCCGACGGGCGCCGGTACAGCGCGTTGAACCCGCACGCCTACGCTTGGGTGCACGCCACGCTGGTGATGGTTCCCGTAGACACACAACGGTTTTACGGAACTCCGATGACCCGGGCCGAATTGGACGAGTACTACGCGCAGATGTGCGACGTCGGGCGGCTCCTCGGCCTGCGCGAGCAGGACATGCCGCCGACGTGGCCGGAATTCGAGCGGTACTACGCGGAAATGATCGACGGTTTCGGCCCGAACGAGACGATCTCGACGCTGTTCGAGACGATCCGGACGGTGAAGAAGCCGTGGCGATGGTTGCCTGACAAACGCTGGACACGCCTTCAACGGTGGCAGTACCGCGGGCAGATGTTCGTCATCCGGGGCACCCTGCCACCCGCTCTGCGTACCCGTATCGGCCTACAGTGGACGGATCGTGACCAACGCCGCTTCGACCGTTTCCGGTCGGTGGTCCGGGTTTTCGGCGGCTTGGTGCCGACGACGTTGCGTTCTTCGCTCGTACGTCGGATCGGCAAGCTGAACGTCTGGTTCCGGGCCCATCCCCGCGCGTACCGCTTCCTGGGTGGCACCACCGGCCCCGGAAGTGCCCGCGTTTAGTTGAGAGGTAATACAGAAGGCGTGGTCGACTGTCCACAAGGGACACTACGCGCAGCGTCTGCCATGCGACACACTCACGAGCCAGCAAAAGAGTCCTTTGTGGACAAAGTGTCCTCGCTCCGGCTTCCGGTAGCCCGTCCGGCCCCACGGGAGGGGACACCACATTGCCTTAACCCTGCGTTTAGTCCTCTAAACGCGCTTTCGGGTGCGGGCATAGTGGGCGCGGGCCTTCGCCCGGTTGCCGCAGCGCGCCATCGAGCACCACTGGCGCGAACGTCTCGGCGAGGCGTCGCAGAACCGCAGGCCACAGTCGTCGGCGGCGCAGATCCGAACGGCGATGCCCCCGGTGGCGAGGTCGATCGCGTCGGCCGCGAGCGCGCCGAGGGCGGCGACGACTGTCACCGGCCTCAACTCCTTCACCGGCCTGCCGTCGTCGTACCGCAGCCACGGCGACGGCGCGTCGGACGCCATTTCGTTGACCAGCAGGACATCCGTGGGCCGAGGATCGCCCAGAAGGACTTTGTCGACGGCTTCCCGCAGCGTCCGCGCGGCGGACAGTTCACCCGCGCTCGCTTCGGTGACGGCGAAACCCATGAGCCGCAGCCATTCCGCGAGCGCGGCAGGGTCGGCGAGCAGCTCTCGACCGCTCTCGTGCCGCTCGCGCACGGTGTTCACGAGGTCGAGGCACGGTCGCCCACCGTCGAAGACCCACTCCATCCGGCGATTCTAACCCTTGCCATCGGTTAGGAAGCCGGTCTACCTTCTAACCCCATGAACCGGTTAGTAAGCGAGACCGCTTCGGTCAACGGCATCCGGATGCACTACCTGCGTGCCGGAGAGGGGCCCGCGCTCTTCCTCCTGCACGGCTGGCCGCAGACGTCGTTCTGCTGGCGCGAGATCCTCGGCGAGCTGGCCGAAACGCATACGGTGATCGCGCCCGACCTCCGCGGCTACGGCAAAAGCGACAAACCTCGCGACGGCTACGACAAACGCACGATGGCCGCGGACGTCGCCGCCCTCGCCACACACCTGGGTTTCGAGCGCGTGTCGGTCGTCGGACACGACCGCGGCGGCCGGGTCGCCCACCGCTGGGCGCTGGACCGGGCCGATCAGATCGACCGGCTCGCCGTCCTCGACATCATCCCCACCAGGGAACTCTGGAATCGCCTCGACGCCGAGATCGGCCGCGCCTACTGGCACTGGCTGTTCCACCTCCAGCCGGATCTGCCGGAGCTGCTCGCCGGCCAGGACATCGCCGCCTACCTCGGCTATTTCTTCGAACGCTGGACGCATCAGCGGCAAGGCCTGAGCCGGGAGGCCGTCGACGAATACGTCCGCGCCTTCTCCGCACCGGGCGCCCTGCGGGCCGGATTCGACGACTACCGCGCGTCCTTCCCGCACGACGCGGAAGCGGACGACGCCGATTTCGAAGCGGGTCGTCGCCTCGAACCGCCGGTGCTGGCACTGTGGGGTGCGAGCGGCCTGCTGGGAAAGCTGCCGACACTGGAGATCTGGCAGGACTACGCGAACGACGTCTCCGGTACGGCGATCGAGGAATGCGGCCATTTTCTCGCCGAAGAACGCCCTCGCGCCCTGCTCGAAAACCTGAAACCGTTTCTGCTCCGGTGAAACCCCCACCGGGAGTAAGGGCATAGGTCCCCTTTACGGGGGACCCCGGTTCACCCCGCGCCGTGACGCTTTCCCTCGGCGCCGCCGTTAACTTCAGCCGGGATGGGGAATTCACTGAGGGGGCGGCGCACCGCGCCGTTGGTCATCGTCCGCGTACTCGTGTTCTGTGCGCTGACGTTCTTGCTGTCGGGCGGCACGGCCCAGGCGGACGGCGTGTCGAGCGGAGCGGACGTCCAGGTCGCGCAGACGCTCGGCACGCGCGATCTCACGATCGTGCTGCGGCGGATGGACATCGCGCCCGGTCCGCTGCACGTCGACGTCGTCACGCACGCCGGGAACCCGCCGGGAACGCTGAAACTGCGCGCGTCCACCGCGGGAACGACGTTCTCCGAAACCACCGTCCAGCTGGGTGAAAAGCCCGGCGCCTCTTCGGCGCTGCTGCGGGTCGACCAGCCCGGACCGTGGGAACTCGGCCTCGACGACGGGACGGACACCGCGTCGATCCCGTTCATCGTCCCCGCCAGGGTCATTCCCCCGTGGGAAAAGGCCACCTTCGGCGGTTTCGTCGCCGCGGGCGTGTTCCTGGTACTCGGACTCGTCATCGCGATGCGCGTCAAACGGCCACAACTGGCGCTGATCCCGGCGGGCGGGATGGTCGCCGCGCTCGCCGTCGCGATCACCGGTGCGATGCTCTCGGCGTCGACCCCGCCACCGCCCGCGCCGGGAGCGGCGCTGGATCCGACGATCGACAACATCCAGGATCCGTACGCGAACGCGCAGCTGTCCACTGTGGACTTCTCGCGGCCGCCGGTGAATCTCGCCGTGCACGCCCCGGGTGCCCGGTCGGGCGGTCTCGCCGACGTCCGGATCGCCTTGACCGACGGCGCGACCGGTCGCCCGGTCGACGACCTTCTGGTGCACGACAACGCTTTGATCCATCTCGTCGTCATCTCGCCGACGGGCAGGCTCTGGCATCTGCATCCGGTGCGCGTCGGCCCCGGCGACTACCGGGTGAAGTTCACGCCGCCCGAGGCGGGGACCTACGCCGTCGCCGCCGAACTCGCCCGGCGAGGCGGCGGCGTGCAGCTGGTCCGCACCACGATGCCGGTCGCGACAGGCACCGACTCCCCCGCCGAACCGGTGCCCGCGGGGGCTGGTTCGCGGGTCATCAACGGGAACAAGATCGATGTCGACGTCAAACCGGGCACGCCGACCACCATCACCGCGCGGTTCGCCCGCGCCGATCTCCAACCGTGGCTGGGCATGCTCGGCCACCTGATCGTCGTCGGCCCGATCACCGGCGACGGCCGGGTCGGCGCGGACGCCGCTGCCGCGCCGACCTGGGCCCACGTGCACTCGATGATCCCGCAATCGCCCGGTCTGCCGGGAAAACCCGACGAGACCGTCGCCGCATACGGCCCCGGCGTCCCGTTCACCTACACCTTCGGCGCACCAGGCAAGTACCGCGTCTGGCTGCAGGCCGAACGCGATTACACGGTGCTGACCGTGCCCATGCAGATCGAAATCCCGTCGGGAGGGGCACCCCAGTGAAGTCCACAGTGGACACACCAGACACCGAGCGACGGAAACCCGTCCTCCTCATCTCCGTGGTCGCCGTGCTCGTGGTGGCGATCGTGGCCTGGCTGCTGTGGCCGAGCGGCGGCGGTGAACAGGTGCAGCGCTCGACACAGGGTCCGTACACCGTGGAGTTGTCGGTCGCGGATCCGCACCAGGGCGGCAACGTCTTCGCGCTGACGGTCACGGGTGCCGCGCCGGACGTGGTCACCCTCGAACCCGTCATGCCGCAGATGGGGCACGCGCTCGCGCCGTCTCCCGCCATCGCGGAGGCACCGGGCCGGTATCGCACCGGTGACGTCCTGCTGCCGATGGCGGGGCAGTGGGAGATCACCGTTTCACTGCGCGGACCATCCGGCGCCACGCAGCATTTTTTTCCTTTGCTGGTCAAATAAGAGAGGGAGGTCGGGGGTATGGATCTCACCGCGGGAGGGGCGAGGACCGTCTCGGTGGCACGAAGTGAGCGCACCGGTCTCGTGCCGGCGGGCACGGTGCTGGCCGGATCGGTGATCTCGCTGATCGGGCTGACCTGGGACATCCAGTGGCACGGCGACGTCGGCCCGGACACGTTCTTCACGATGCCGCATCTGTTCCTGTATTCGGGCAGCGCGATCAGCGGGCTCGCGAGCCTCGTGGTCGTGCTGATGACCACGGCCGCGCGGCGGGCGGGCCGGGCGGTCGACGCACGCGTCGGCGGCCGGGTGATCAACGTCTTCGGGAAGGTGTTCGCCGCACCGGCCGGCTACCTGGTGACCGGGAGCGGCGCGGCGATGTTCCTGCTGTACGGCCTGTGGGATCAGTGGTGGCACGGTCTGTACGGCTTCGACGCGGTGATCGACTCGCCGCCGCATATCGGGCTGCTGCTGTCGATCACGCTGAGCATCATCGGCACGGTCATGGTGTTCGCGGCCGCGCGGGAGCACCGCTGGGGCACCCGCGGCGTGGTCGGCAGCCTTGGCGTGCTGATCGCGTTCAGCACCGTCACCGTGCTGGGGCTGCAGCAGATCGACATCGACATGCTCGACGTCATCTCCGTCGGCATCGCGCTGCTTTCGGTGCTGCTGGTCGCGGCGGGCGCGGGATTCCGGGGCAGGCCGGGCGGAGCGGTGTGGGTCGCCGCCTCGCTCGCGGTCATCCAGGCGATCACCTGGTGGTTCTCGCCGTGGGCCGCGGAGGCGTACGCGGCTGCCGTCGGCCTGCCGATGCGCGACTACATCGACGGCGTCCCCGCGATGCCGGCGATGATGCCGATGGCTCTGCTGCCGATCGCCGCCGTCCTCGAAGCGGTCTACCTGCTCTCTCGGCGCGGCTGGTCGGCCGGCCGGGTTTCGGTGCTGGCAGGCGGGGTCGGCGGGTTCCTGGTCGGCGCGACCATGCCGATCCAGAACGACCTCGTCTACGGAGGCTCGCTCGACTGGCCGGTCGTGTTCATGACGGCCGCGGTCGGCGCGGTGGTCGGGCTGCTCGGCGGGTTCGCCGGATGGCGTTTCGGCGGGATGCTGCGGTTGCTGGCGCCCGCGAAGACTGAAGGGGGCGAAGCGAATGCGTAAGACACTGCTGGCGCTGGCGGCGGCGATCGGGTTGCTGTTCGCGACCACACCGGTGGCGAATGCCTACGAACCGGTGAACATCGTCCATACCGAACGGGTGCAGGTCGGTCCGTACGGGATGACGGTCGGGTTCAGCACGTGGCCGTTGCGCGCCATGCAATCGCTGGACTTCACGTTCATCCCGGACGACGGGATCGCCGGGAAGTCGGGGACGCTCGCGTTCGTCAATCCGGAAACCGGACGGCTGGGCCGGGCGCAGCCGCTGGCGAAGCATCCGCGGAAGCTGGAGGTGTGGGGGCTGGACATCCGGGCGCTGAAGACGCAGGGCGCGTGGACGTTCCGGTTCGAGATCGACGGGCCTGCCGGCCGGGGCACCGGTGAGCTCCGGGATCTGACGGTGCTCGAACAGCCGGGGCCGCCGATGGCGGTGAGCTGGTCGATCAGCCTGATCCCGCTGATCGTCCTCGCCGTCCTGATCACCATCGCCTGGCGCAGGACCAAAGCCAGGCTGCGCGGGAACGGGGTTTCGGCGATGGCGTGACTCCGGGTGACCGAAGATCGGATGGCTCGCGTGTCCTGACGGGCACGCGAGCCGTTCATCATGGGCTCAAATCGAACTGTCCGGCCTTGACCGCCTTCAGGAAGGCGTTCCACTCACCGGAATCGAAGACGAAGACAGGACTCTCGGCCAGTTTGGTGTCACGGACCCCGACCAGGCCCTCCCTGCCCAGGTTGACCTCGACACAGTTCCCCCCGTTGGGCTCGCTCGCGAAGGACTTCTCCCAGGCGGCGTCGTCGAACAGCGACACGGCCGTGGTCGGATCGTAATCCGGCGCCGATGGATAATCGGCCATTGGTCGTACCTCCGAACGTCTGTCGGGGGTGCGATCGCCACCTGCGCGAACCGTCACGTCCCCAGCTTCTCCTGCCTCAACGGGACTATCCCGCACCGCCAAGTGGGTGATCAACTCTGCCCACCCTCGACATGAAGATTATTCCAGGAGTAGGATTAATCGCAGCGGCCGGGGCTCGGTTGTTGGTGAATCGCTCGCAGTATGCGAAGAGCTTGGCGACACGTGTCACCGGGTGGCGTTCAGCGGGGTTTTCGTCGTTCCAGCAGGGCACCAACGGCAGGTGACCGGCCGGGAAGCATCACCCCGCGGCGCATGACCACCCATCGCCGACCTCGTGGGGGAGGATCAGCGTGATCATTCAGGACACCATGCCGTCGACGGTACTGGCCGTCGGCAGGCTCATGGCCGGAACGGCGGGCGAGAGCCGCCGCTCCGCGCATCTGTTCGACGTGCACTCCGGGGGCTCCTACCCCGAATTCCTGCACGCCCGCTGTGGCGCGGCGATGCCCTACGACCACTTGGAATGGATCCCTGTCGGTTCGGGGATGCCGTGTGAACGTTGTCTCGGCCTCGCCGGTTCGGCCGACCAGACGCGGCTGCCGCGTCCTGGCCGGGGGGTGTGACCGTAATGGCCGTCCGCCTCACCACGCTGTTGTTCCGCCGTGAGGACGAACGCCTGGCGTCGGGGAAGCACCGCAACATCGGTCTCGAACTGCGTCACCGTTTCGGGTTCAGCCTCATCCAGGCCCCGCTGCGCAAGCAGCCGCCGTGGAACTCCGAAGTCGACTTCCCCGGCAGGCGAGGGCATCGGGATCCGATCAGAACCGGCAGGCCGCTCGAAGGTCGGTTCGAGCTGTCGCCCTTGATCGGGCATCTGGCCGGCCGGGTCTGATCACCACGGCTCGTGGCCTCAGGGCTTGCGGCCGAGCCCGCCGAGCCCACCGGTGAAGGTCGGGTCGTCGGCGAACCTGGCGCTCGCCCGGGAAGCCGCCTCGTCCAGATGCCAAGCGGCCATCCAGTCGATTCCCGGTTCCACCATCTCCAGGCCGTCGAAGAACGCGGCGAATTCCGCGCGGGAGCGCAGGTGGAACGGCGCGCTCGTCTTCTTGTACAGCTCCTGGACGTTCTCGCGGTTGTCACCGGCCTTCCGGGTGACGCCGTCTTCGGTCAGATGCGAGGACAGGAAATACGAACCCGACGGCAACAGGTCGAGGTAGTGCTTGACCATCTCGTGCACCGGTTCGTCCGGGCCGAGGAAGTACAGCAGGCCGACCATGACCAGCCCGATCGGCTGCCGCGGGTCGAGCACTCCGGTTTCGAGGGCCTGTTTCCAGATGTCGGCGGGGTCCCGGACGTCGCCCTGCAGGACCGCGTGCCGCCCGAGCAGTCCCTCGCGTTCCAGCAGCAGCTGGGAATGCGCGACGGCGACCGGCTCGATGTCGACGTAGACGACACGGGAGTCCGGGTTGATCGCGCTGGCGATCTGGTGGACGTTCCCGACGGTGGGCACGCCGGAACCGATGTCGAGGAACTGCGTGATCCCTTGGCGCGCCAGGTATCCCACGCCGCGGCCGAGGAAGTCGCGCCCGACGCGGGCGAACGTCTTGACCTCCGGGAACTGTTTGAGCACCTGCGCGCCGAACTCGCGGTCGATGGCCCAGTTCGCCGAGCCGCCGAGGAACCAGTCGTACACCCTGGCCACGTTCGGGCGTTCGAGATCGACACCTTCGGGGGCTACGGGATCCTGCTGCGTGGTCATGCCTTCACACCTCGTCAGAGAGCGGGTTTGCGGGCGACCCCGCCGATGCCGCAGTTAAGCGTAGGAGAGCGGGGGTCGTCCAGCCGCCATGCGCCGACCGGGACCAGACCGGGCTCCACGAGCTCGAAATCCCCGAAGAAGCCCAGGAGCTCCTCCCGGTCACGGAAGGTGGCGGGCGTGCTCGACTGTTCGTACTGCTTGACGACGCGCTGGATCTGTTCGAGTTCGTCGCCTTCCACCCCGGACATCGTGACGTGGGAAAGAACGAAGAAGGAACCGGGAGGCAGCAGCCTGCGGTAGCGCGCGATGGTTCCGGCGAGTTCGGGGCCCGGCACGAAATGCAGGACCGCGACGGTGAGCAGCGCCACCGGTTTCGCGGGGTCGAGGACGCCGGTGTCGAAGGCGCGTTCCCAGATGTCGTCCGCGTCGCGCAGGTCGCCGGCGATCACCGCGTGCCGACGGGGGTCGCCGTCCTTCTCCAGCAGGATCTTGGCATGGGCGACGGCGACCGGTTCGTTGTCGACGTAGACGCATCGGCTTTCGGGGGCGACGTCGTCGGCGATTTCATGGACGTTGCCGACCGTCGGCACGCCGGAACCGAGGTCGAGGAACTGGGTCACGCCGTTTTCGACGCAGTAGCGCACCGCGCGGCCGAGGAAGGCCCTGTTCGCCCTGGCGCCGGTGCGGATGAGCGGGAAGGCCTTGACCATCTGCTCGCCGAATTCCCGGTCCACCGCCCAGTTCGCGTTCCCGCCGAGGGCCCAGTCGTAGATCCGGGCGGCGTTGGGCCGCTCGAGGTCGACGCCCTCGGGTAGGAACTCCGGGTCCACGTCCAGCCCCTGTCCACTCGACCGCGGTGATGTCCGCAACCCTACCGAAGGGACACCGGCGTACTCAGGATTGCATCTGATTGCGGTACAGCTCGGCGAGTTCCTTGAGGAACTGGCGGGTCTCCTGGCGTTCCAGCGCGGCGCCGCGCAGACGGTCCCAGGAATCGACGAAAATGTTGAAGTCCTTGACGTCGTCGAGGTACAACCCGCCGGCGGAATGCTCGATGTAGACGAAATCCCTGGTGCGGTCCGGAAAACGCATGATGGTGAAATCGTTGGGCACGGCGGCGAGCCGCGCGCCGAACGGCAGCACGTGCACATACACGCGTGGATGTTTCTCCAGTGCCAGCAGATGCTCGACCTGGTCCAGCATCACCGCGGGGGCGGAGCCGCCGGGAGCGCGGCGCAGGGCGCCTTCGCTGATGATGAACCGGTAGTAGGGCGGCTGCTGTTGTTCGAAGACGGCCTTGCGGTCCAGCCGGTTGCGCACCAGTGAGGTGACGTCGGTGGCGCCCGCTTCGGTGAACTGCTTGAGCATGTAGTGCTCGGACTGCAGCGGACCGGGGATGCGCTCGCCGTGCCAGGTGAGGATCTCCGCGGCCGCGGGTTCGAGGTCGGTGAAGGTGCGGAACCAGTGCGGGACCACGGATCGATAACCGGACCAGTGGCCGCGCTGCCCGGCCGCGGCGCGGGCCAGGTTCATCAGCGTGTCGGCCTCGTCGCCGTTGATCCCGAACGCGTTCAGCATGGATCGCACATCCCCGAGCTTGACCCCGACGGCACCGGACTCGATCTTGTTGACCTTGCCCTGGGTGCAGCCGAGAACCTCGGCGACCTGCTGCTGCGTCATCCGCGCGGCGTTGCGGGCATGCCGGAGCTCGTTTCCGAGCTGCTTCCGGCGCGAGGTGACGGTGCTGGCCATCAGCCTTGCTCTCCCGGACCACATAGCCAGGACCGCGGTTTCCCGCCGTCCTGCGCGCGAACATTCGAACCCACCCAGGGTAGACCACCTTGCGGGGTTCGATGATGACATTGCGCAGCGTTCCAGGAAACGGCTGAAAACACCAGTCACCTGGTGCGTCACTCTGGTGGCGGAGCGATCTCGTCACATTTCGGACACCTCGATGCGACATAGTGACCAGGTGGCCCAATCCCCTTCAGTTCAGCAGCTCACCGACGGTGTCTTCGGGTACGTCCAGCCCGATGGTTCGTGGTGGATCAACAACTGCGGCTTCGTCGCGGCCGCCGACCACACCGTGGTGATCGACACGTGCGCGACCGAACGGCGGACGCGCGCGCTGCTGGAGACGGCGGCGTCGAGCGGCGGGGCCCCGGTGACGACCGTGATCAACACGCATCACCACGGCGACCACACGAACGGCAACTACCTGGCGACCGGCGCGACGATCGTCGGGCACCGGAAGACCCGCGAGGTGATGGTCGCCACCGGGATCAACACCTACGGGGAGTCGTTCACCGGGAACGACTGGGGTCATCTGGAGCTGAGGCCGCCGGAGGTGCTGTTCGACGACCGGCTGACCGTGCACGCCGGCGACGTCCGCCTGGAGCTGATCCATCCCGGGTACGCCGCGCACACCACCAACGACGTGCTGGTCTGGCTGCCGGAGCGGCGGGTGTTGTTCGTCGGCGACCTGATCTTCAACGGCGGCAGCCCGTTCGCGCTGATGGGCTCGCCCGCCGGCTGGCGGAAGGCACTGGATGTGGTCCGTGAGCTGGAGCCGGAGACGATCGTGCCGGGGCACGGCCCGGTGTGCGGGCCGGAGGCGATCGACGTCGTCGACGGGTATCTCGCCTTCCTGCAGAAGCTCGCCGCATACGGGAAGGCCGCCGGGCTGACCCCCCTCCAGGCCGCCCGCGAAGCCGATCTCGGCCCTTACGACGCTCTGTCCGAGCAGGAACGACTGCCCGCGAACCTGCACCGCGCCTACGCCGAACTCGACGGCCTCGACTGGGGTGCGCCGATCGATCTGGGGGCGGCGCTGACGGACATGGTCACCTACAACGGTGCCCCGATCCGCTGCTTCTCCTGACCCCTCATGCCTCGCGAAGGGGCCTCACCTGGCTCTTGAGCCGCTTTCGAGCAGACGCGCCCGATTTGGGTGACTTGCGAGGGATCGTGAGTGATTTGGGTTGCTTCTGACCAAGGGTGTTTTAGGTACCTGCGGTGGGTGGGTCCGGTGGCGGCCGGGCCGTGAAGGACTCCTTGAGGGACTCAGAGTCCCTCAAAGTTCCCCTCACCCACCCCGGAAGGCCATCACGAGTCTCAACAGCACCACCAGTCACATCGGCTGCGCGTGAAGGCCCCCTTCCCTCGGCTCAGCCGAGGAAACTCGACCTTCACACTTTCCCGAGTGCCGTGAAGGACTCCTTCATGCACTTCGCCAAGAGCCGGGCCGCAGGCCACGCGTAGGTACCTCGGTCCGGGGTGGTCGAGCCGAGTTGTCCACAGGCCGGGCCGGTTGTGGACAACTCCCGGTTGATCCCTTCTCGCCCCGGCGCCGTATCCCTCAACGGGGATAGGCTCGGCACGGGAATCGAAGCGGAAGGGTGCGGATGAGCAAGAAGGCGAGCATCGGGGTCACCGGCCTGGCGGTCATGGGCCGCAACCTGGCCAGGAACCTGGCGAGGCACGGGCACACGGTGGCCCTGCACAACCGCTCCGAGAAGCGGACCAAGGAACTGGTCGAGCAGTTCGGTGACGAAGGCGACTTCATCCCGGCGTATTCGGCGCAGGAGTTCGTCGACGCGCTGGAGCGGCCGCGCCAGGTCGTGATCATGGTCAAGGCCGGTGCGCCGACGGACGCCGTGATCGACGAATTCGTCCCGCTCCTCGAGAAGGGCGATGTGATCGTCGACGCGGGCAACGCGCATTTCGCGGACACCCGCCGTCGCGAGGCCGCGTTGCGCGAAAAGGGCATCCACTTCGTCGGCACCGGTGTGTCCGGTGGCGAGGAGGGCGCGCTGCACGGGCCGAGCATCATGCCGGGCGGGTCGAAAGAGTCGTACCAGTCGCTCGGGCCGCTGTTCGAGGACATCTCGGCGAAGGTCGACGGCGAGCCGTGCTGCACGCATGTCGGCGCGGACGGCGCCGGGCACTTCGTGAAGATGGTGCACAACGGCATCGAGTACGCCGACATGCAGCTGATCGCCGAGTCGTTCGACCTGCTGCGCGGCGCGGGCGGCTACTCCCCCGCCGAGATCGCCGAGGTCTTCCGGACCTGGAACTCCGGACGGCTGGACTCGTACCTGATCGAAATCACCTCGCAGGTGCTGGCGCATACCGACGCCGCGTCCGGCAAGCCGTTCGTCGACATCGTCGCGGACCAGGCGGAGCAGAAGGGCACCGGTCGCTGGACCGTCCAAATCGGACTGGACCTGGGCGTTCCGATCAGCGGGATCGCCGAGGCCGTCTTCGCGCGGTCGCTGTCGGGTTCGTCGAACCTGCGTGAGGCTTCCCGTGGTCTCGGTGGTCCTTCGCGTACTCCGCTGACGGGGTCTGCTTTGGACACCTTCGCGGATGACGTCGAGCAGGCGCTGTACGCGTCGAAGGTGGTGGCGTACGCCCAGGGCTTCAACCAGATCCAGGCGGGCGGCGCCGAGTACGGGTGGGACATCGACCTCGGCAAGGTCGCGTCCATCTGGCGCGGCGGCTGCATCATCCGCGCGAAGTTCCTGAACGACATCACCGCCGCGTACGCCGAGGAGCCCGCGCTGCCGACGCTCTTGACGTCCGGAGGCTTCCGGAAGGCCGTCGAGGACGCCCAAGACTCCTGGCGTTCGGTGATCTCCACGGCGGTGCGGCTCGGTATCCCGACACCGGGCTTCTCGACAGCACTGGCCTACTACGACGGTCTACGCGCCGAGCGGCTCCCCGCCGCGCTGGTGCAGGGGCAGCGGGACTACTTCGGTGCCCACACGTACCGCCGTGTCGACCGCGAGGGGTCGTTCCACACCGCTTGGGCGGCCGACGGTCGCCCCGAGTCCTCCGCCTGACGGGAGCTGAAGGGGACTTTCCCCGCATAAGAAGCCACGAAGGGGCCCTTCACCGCATGGCATGCGGTGAAGGGCCCCTTCGCTAGCCGGCGATCCGGACCTCCGGCCGCGTCCTCGCCGCAGCCGCGGCATGTGCGGCCCGCAACTCGGCGACCACTTTGTCCGGCTCGGTCCGCAGGCGCGACGGCAAGGTCTGGAGAACGAGAACACCAGCCGCCGCGTACCGCCCGTTCCTCAGCAATGTCCGGTCGAAGCCGTCCACGACCGCGAGATGGAACGACAACGAGTCGACTTCCCAAGCCAGCCCGACATCGTCGAACCAGCCGTCCGGTTTGGCGATGTACTCGCCTGCCGCGTTGTACAGCTTCTTGTTCCACAGCGGTTCCGGAAGACCAGATCGTGCCCAGACCTGCTGGGCATCGATCTCGGCGATCGACTCCTGCCCGGAAGCCAACTCCGCGAGCACATGCCTGGGCACCGCGCTGCCACGCTGGCTACCGGCGGACAATTCTCGGGACAAACGCTCGAAAGAGCTGTATCTGCGCTGGACCACTTCGCTCATCAGCGCACGGACAGGTCTGATCTCCGTCTGTCTGCGGCAAACGTCGAGAGTCGCGCGAGTGACCTCCGCCAGCGGACGCCCACCTCGAGTCACTGCCCGAGGCATCCGTTGTGTCCGCTCGACGACCACGAAATCGTAATTGTGGAGCTTCCGTTCGTGCGGTACCAGGAGATGGACCTCTTCGCCGGTGTCGGGCACGTTGCGCAGACCATAGGCTCGGCATGCTTCACCGCCGGTGATCAGCGCGGTCTCGCCGCCGTAGAGCATCGCCGCGGCGAGCTGCTGTTCGCGAGTGGGTGGTGCGTTGAAGAGGAGGACGATGCCCGGCAGGAGTCTCGTCCACGGGCCGCCGGGTCCGCATCTTCGATATGTCGTGGTTGAAGAAACCCCCATTTCTTGAAGGCGCATCGCGCGGATGACGCCGTGGTCGCTGTGCTCCATCAGGAGGTCGGGGTCATCGCCCCATGATCCTTTTTTCATTCTTCGATCGTGGGGCCGGCCACAGCGCCTGCCCAGACCCGGTCGCCGCCCCTGTGGACAACTGGGGTGTTGTGGATAAGAGCTGAAGGGGACTTTCGCCGCATCTCATGAGACGAAAGCGTCCTTCACCGCATCCCATGCGGGGAAAGTCCCCTTCAGCCCTCTTTGACCGCGACGATCTCCGCCAGTGCCCGCAGGATCACCGCCTCGCTCTTCTCCTTCGTGAGCCCGAGCTCGCCCAGCAGGTCGTCGCCGAGCTCGAACAGCGCCAGCAGGATGTGCTCGGTCCCGATGTAGTTGTGCCCGAGCCGCAGCGCCTCCCGCATGGTCAGCTCCAGCGCCTTCTTGCTCTGCGCGCCGAACACCATCTTCGCCGCCTCCGCCGGTTCGTCGGCGGGTTCCGGCAGCCGCGCCACCGCGGCCTCGCGGACGGCTTCGAGGGTCACGTTCTGGGCCACGATCGCACCGGCGGCGAGCGCCGCGGGTTCGGCCAGCAGACCGAGGATCAGGTGGACGGGCTCGATCTGCGGACTTTTCGCGGCGACGGCCTCGTCCCTCGCCGCGACGACGACGTGCCGGGCGCGATCGGTGTAGCGGCCGAACACCTTCACCAGGTCTTCGAGTGAGGCGCCTTCGCCGGATTCCTTGGGAACGAAGCGTTTCTGGGCGGCCTGTTTGGACACCCCCATGTTCTTGCCGATTTCGGTCCAGGACGCGCCGGAGCGCCGCGCCTGGTCGACGAAGTGGCCGATCAGATGGTCGGCCACTTCGCCGAGGTGTTCGCCGAGGAAGACCGCGTCGGACAGCTGGCCGAGCACGTCGCCATCGGGATGCTGCTGCTTGATGTGGGAGATGAGGTCGTCGAGCCGGACTGGAGTGGTCATGCCGTCAACTCTAGGTTGACGCCAGCCAATCGTCAACCGCGAGTTGACGCGAAGGTCGCCTTGAGATCGAAGCCGTTGGCCTCCAGCGCCTCGAACCGCGGCGCCGGATCCGCGGCGAACAAACGGCGCGCGGCGATGTGGTCCGGCGGCCGGTTCACCGACTCGACCCCGGCGAGCACGCCGTCCCGGAAGGACAGCACCGAGAACTTCCCTCCCTCCCGGTCGCCGGTCACCACGGTCTTCTCCGCCCCGGTCAGGATCCCGGCGATCTGCAGTTTCGCGCCGAGCTGGTCGGTCCAGAACCACGGCAGGCTGTCGTACGGCGCGGGTTCACCGGCGATGGCCGCGGCCGCCGCCCGCGCCTGGTCGACGGCGTTCTGCACCGATTCCAGCCGCGTCGCGGTCCCGGCCTGGACGCACGGGAAGTTCGCGCAGTCCCCGACCGCCGAGATCTTCGGGTCGCTCGTGCGCAGATGTTCGTCGACGACGACGCCGTTCGCCACGGCGAGTCCGGCCTCTTCGGCGAGCCGGGTCCGCGGCTCCACCCCGACCCCGACCAGTACCAGATCGGCGGGCAGCCGCCTGCCGTCGCTCAGCTCCACCTCGGCCACCCGGCCGTCGCCATGCAGCGCGGCGACGCCTTGGCCGAGCAGCACGGAGTGCCCGGCTCCCTCGTGTAGCGCCGCGAAGTACGCCGAAACCTCCGGAGTCGCGACGCGGGCCATCAGCCTGTCCTGCGCCTCCACGATCGTCACGGGCCGCCCGGCGTGCGCGGCGAACTCCAGGCCGATGAAGCCGCCCCCGACCACGACGACGTTCTCCGCGCTTTCCAAGGCCGCACGCAGGACATCGGCGTCATCCTTGGTACGCAAGGTGAACACACCGTCCAAAGTGGATCCCGGCACCGGAAGCGTCCGGTTGCCCGCGCCCGTCGCCAGTACGAGATGGTCGTACTGGTGTGCGGTCCCGTCCTCCAGCACCACCTTCGCGCCGTCGCGATCCACCGACGTGACGCGGCCGGCGATCAGCTCGATGTCCTTCTCCGCGAAGAAGTCCTCGGCCCGGAGGCGCAACTGGGCGTCCCCCGCCGTCCCGGCGAGGTAGCCCTTCGACAGCGGTGGCCGCTGATACGGCAATCCCGGCTCGTCGCCGATCAGGACCACCCGCCCGTCGAACCCCTTGTCCCGCAGCGAGGTCGCCACTCCGAACCCGCTCTGCCCGGTCCCTACGACAAGGACGGTCTCCATCGGCGCTCCTTCCGTTGTGCCCGGTGTCCATTCAACACAGGTCCGGCCCGTTCGACCGCCCCTTCGAAACGTGATCCTCATGCCGTGGACGCGCTACGGTCATGCCGGGCGACTTAGCTTGATCGCCGAGGTTCCCGCATGTCACAGGGGGTTACATGAGCTCCAGCCCAGCCGAAGTCCACCCGGTCGACCAGCGTCCGCCGCTGCCGAAGCTGACTTTGCTCGGCCTGCAGCACATGTCGATCATGTACGCGGGTTCGGTGGCCGTCCCGCTCGTCGTGGGCAGCGCGCTGAAACTGGACGCGGCGACGATCGCGTTGCTGGTCAACGCGGATCTGCTGGTCGCGGGCATCGCGACGCTGATTCAGGCGATCGGGATCGGCAGGCTCTTCGGCATCCGGCTGCCCGTCGTGGCGGGCGCGACGTTCACCGTGGTCAACCCGATGATCATGATCGCGTCCCAGTACGGCATGCAGGCCGTGTACGGCGCGATGCTCGCGTCGGGCGTGTTCGGCCTGCTCATCGCGAAACCGTTCGCCAAGATGATCCGGTTCTTCCCGCCGCTGGTGTCGGGCACGCTGCTCGTCGTCATCGGCATTTCGCTCCTCGGCCCCGGTGTCGGATTGATCGCCGGTCACGACACCGAAGCACCGGACTACGCGAAACCGGCCGACATCGCGCTCGCGTTCGGCGTGATCGCGGTGATCATCCTGTTCACCAGGGTCCTGCGCGGGTTCGCCAACCAGATCGGCCCGCTGCTGGCGCTGGTGATCGGCCTGGTCGCGGCGATCCCGATGGGCCTGGTGAGCTTCAAGGGCATCGCCGACGCCGACTGGTTCGGCCTCGCGTCGCCGTTCCACTTCGGCCCGCCGACCTTCCCGATCGCGGCGGTGCTCTCGATGTGCGTCGTGATGCTGGTGACCTACACCGAATCCACCGCCGATCTGGTCGCGGTCGGTGAGATCACCGGACGGCCGCCGACCGATTCCGACCTCGCGCGCGGTCTCGCCACCGACGGTCTCTCGGCCATCCTCGGCGGCGCGATGAACTCGTTCCCGGACACGGCCTTCGCGCAGAACGTGGGTCTGGTGCAGATGACCGGGGTCCGCAGCCGCTGGGTGGTCGCGATGGCGGGCGGCCTGCTCGTGCTGATGGGGCTGGTGCCGAAGGTCGGCGCGTTCGTCGCGGCCGTGCCGGAACCGGTGGTCGGCGCGGTCGCGGTGGTCATGTTCGCGATGGTCGCCGTCGTCGGCGTGCAGAACCTGAAGAAGGTGGAGTTCTCCGGCAACCACAACACCTTCATCGTCGCGGTGTCGTTCGGCGTCGGTCTGCTGCCCGCGTTTTCGACCGACCGGTTCGGGAACTCGATCTTCTTCCAGCACTTCCCGTCGTGGCTGCAGACCATCTGCGGCAGCCCGATCACGGTCGCCGCGATCGTCGCCTTCACCCTCAACCTGCTGTTCAACCACCTCGGCAGGCGCCGGGAACCGGATCTGCTGAAGGCACCCTGATCAGCCGAGAGCTAGCACCAGAGCCACTTCGGCCACAGATGGCACTCTTCGGTCGGCGTCGTACTCGGCGGCGGCGGGGTCGGGTTGGGCGGCTGCGGCGCGACCGTGGATCCGGTCGTCCTCGGCGGCTCGGCAGGCCCGTTCGACGAGGTGGGGGTCGGCGTGGGGTCCGGGGAGCCGGACGTCGACGCGGCCGAACTCGACGTGCGACGGCTGGACGTCGTCTTGCTGGGCCGCGTCGAGGGCTCGCCGTCGGTGCGCTCGCCGGTTCCACCCGCTTCGGTGGCCGGGACGGCGGACGTCGCGTCGGCTCCCCTGTTCTCCGAAGGCCGCTTCGGCATCTCGATGACGCTGATCTGGTTCGGCTGCGCGTTCTGCTCGGGTTCCGAATCGAAACCCACGAGAACACCGGCCGCGCCACAGGCGACGACCACGGCGATCACCACCGCGATAACTCTCCAGCGTGACTTTGCCCGTGACTCCTCGTGGTCATCCCAGCCCTCGCGAATGAGCAGGTCGGCGACCGAAACGTCGTCGTCATCCACCAGCTGAACCTTTCGCACCGGGGAACGGCCAGCAGTAGTTTTACCGGAGCTGACCGCCGAATGGGTGAGCTTAACCAAAAATTATTCACCCGATGGGGAAGGGTGGCGGATACCAGTCACACAGCGTGTATCCGTGTGCTTTCGCGCATATCACCGGTGGTCGCCCTTCGGTTCGCGTATACAGCGCCTCTCGCGGGTGGTGTAATCGACGGTGCCAGCACCGGAAGAGGGGGTTCGGACGGATCATGGAGGCTGACGCCCTCGCCGTGCCCGGAGCCGGAAATTCCGGCACACCGGCAGGCGCGCCGCTCGGGAACGAGCCGGTCGGCGACCTCGGCCTCGCGGGCGACCACGCCGCGATCTGGTCGTACGACTTCGACAGCGAGACCCTGTCCTGGCTGCCCGGCCTGGAGAACCTCCTCGGTGGAGCCGGGCTCACCGAAGCCGAGATCGAGGCACGGCTCGCCGATCTGGTGGCCCCGCTGACCGCCGGCACCCGCACTTCCCCGCCGTGGCGGGAGTTCGAACTCGAGCAGTCGTTCCGGAACCCGGCGGACGAGCTCCGCTGGGTCCGCCTGCGCGCCCGCACCATCGGCGACGAGAACGGTTCGTCGGGCCTGCTCGGGATCGCCACCGACGTGACCGACGTCCGCGAAAACCGGCAAGCCCTCGAAGATCTCACTGATCGTTACCGGCTTTTGGTGGAACTCAGCCCCGACGCGGTTTGTGTCCACGAAGCCGGCGTTGTCACGTACGTCAACAGAGCAGCCGTCACCGCGCTCGGAGCGTCCTCGACGGCGGAACTGATCGGGCGGCCGATCATGGACCTCGTCGCCGACGAATCGCTCCCGGCCCTGCTCGACAGGATCGCGTCGCTCCACCGGCAAGGCGCGTCCACCGAGCCGGCCGACGCCGTCATGCTCCGCCTCGACGGCACGAAATACCTGGTCCAGAGCATTTCGGTGCGGACGACCTGGGAAGGCAGGCCCGCTTTCCAGGTCATCATGCGCGACATCAGCGCGCAGAAGGCCGCCGAAGCGACGCTGCGCTACCAGGCCGCGCTGATCAGCCACGTCAGTGACGCGATCATCGCGACCAGCGGGAACGGCGTGGTGACCAGCTGGAACCCGGCCGCGGAGAACGTGTACGGCTGGACGGCGGACGAGGCGATCGGCGGCACGGTGAGTGACCTCGTCGGCGCCGCGCTCGACCCGGAAGCGGTGCTGCGCAAGGGCGGCGTCATGCAGACGACCCATCGGCACCGCAACGGCTCGACCCTGGCCATCCGCATCTCCGCCGCGGAGATGAACGACGGCTTCGTACTGGTCTGCGCGGACGAAACGGCCCGGCGGCGCGCCGAGCAGCACTACAGCACGGTGGTCGCCTCACTCGACGAAGGTGTGGTCGTGATCGGCCCCGGTGGGCTCATCGAATCGGCCAACCCCGCTGCTTGCCGGATCATCGGTGTCGGCCACGACGACCTCATCGGCGTCCCGTGCGTGACACTGGAACTGTACGACGAACAAGGGCGCATTCCGCCGGCCAGGATGCCGTCGGTGCTGGCCCGGCGCACCCGGGTCGCACAGAACGGCCTGGTGCTGCGGCTGCGCAGGCACGACGGCGGCGACGTCTGGATCTCGCTCACCGCGAGGCTGCTGACCCCGGAAGACCCGTCGGCCGAGTCGGTGGTCACGTCGTTCACCGACATCACCGAACGCCGCGCGATCGGTGAGCGGCTCGCCCACGAGGCGACGCACGACCCGCTCACCGAACTCGCGAACCGGACGCTGGTGCTGGACAGTCTCGCCGAGGCGCTGTCCGGCGCGGGCCGCGCCGAGCTGACCACGGTGCTGTTCATCGATCTCGACAAGTTCAAGGTGATCAACGATTCCCTCGGTCATTCAGTCGGCGACAAAGTGCTCCGCATCGCCGCTGAACGATTGCGGCGGGGAATCGGCGAGAACGACCTCGTCGGCAGGCTCGGCGGCGACGAATTCGTCGTCGTCACCGCCGAGATCACCGAGCCCGGTGAGATCAAGGCGCTGGCCGAACATCTCCGCGAAGCGCTGACCGAACCGATCACGGTGAACGGCAGGCAGCTGCACATCGACGCCAGCATCGGCATCGTCACCGCGGCCAACGACGACACCCGGACCGCCGAAGATCTGCTTCGGGACGCGGATGTCGCGATGTACCAAGCGAAAACGCTCGGCCGAGCGCGCTACGAGTTCTTCGACGTCGAACTGCGGGAGCGGATGCAAAGGCGGCTCCGCATGGAGCAGGACCTGCGCGACGCACTGCAGAACGGCGAACTCTGGACCGCGTATCAGCCCGTCGTCGACATCGAATCCGGCCAAATGGTCGCCGTGGAAGCCTTGCTGCGTTGGAAACATCCGACGCACGGCACGATCTCGCCCGCCGAGTTCATCCCGCTGGCCGAGGAAAGCGACCTGATCAACCTGATCGGCAAACACGTCCTGCGCACGACCACCCGCGAGATCGCCAAACGGCGCGAACGGCTCGACGTAGACCTGAACCTCAAGGTCAATCTTTCGGCGAGACAGCTGGACGACCCGCATCTGGTGGCAGGGGTGCAGGACGCGCTGAAGACCACCGGTCTGCCGCCGCACGCGCTGACCCTGGAGGTCACCGAGAGCGCGCTGATGCGGGATCAGGCCGCGGCGGCCGAAGTCCTGATGTCGTTGCGCGATCTCGGTGTCTCACTGGCGATCGACGACTTCGGCACCGGCTATTCGTCGCTCGCGCAGTTGCAACGGCTGCCACTGGACACGCTCAAGATCGACCGCACCTTCGTCACCGGCATCGCGGAATCACGTGACGCGGCCGCGATCGTCAAGAGCATCATCGCGATGGCGCACGCCGTCGACCTGATCGTCGTCGCCGAAGGTGTCGAAGACGAAGAGCAGCTCGCCGTGTTGCGGGAACTGCGTTGTGACCAGGCACAGGGCTTCCACCTCGGCAGGCCCGTGCCACCGGACGAACTTTTCGGAGCGGCTGAATGAGTGTCGAGATCAAATCCGGGGAAGACCGCTACGACATCGTCGTGGACGGCAAACCCGCCGGATTCCTGGAAACCCGCACCCGGCCGGACGCGATCCTGTTCTTGCACACCGAAATCTCGGACGACTTCGCGGGCAAGGGCCTGGCGGGCAAACTCGTGTCCGCCGCCCTCGACGACGTCCGGGCGCAGGGCAGGTCGGTCCTGCCCTACTGCCCGTACGTGCGCTCGTACATCGCGAAGCACCGCGAGTACGAAGACCTCGTGCCCGAGGACAAGCGCGCGGAATTCGAACTCTGAGCTTTCAGCCCGGATAGATCTTCAGCAGCTTCGCGAGTTCGTCGTCGGTCAGCACGACATCCAGTTCGCGCAAAGTCTCGTCGAGCCGCCCGGCCGGGATCTTGGTGGTCTCCTTGGTCCCGTCCGGGCGTTCGACGACGAACTCTTCGCCGACCAGCTTGCGGCTGAGCCCTTCCTCCAGGCGCATGACCACCAGCTGCCCGGTGAACGGCGAACGCGGATGCGTCGAGGTGTAGTGGTGGTAGACCTCGTAGTCGATCCGGTGCATCGGCGTGAGCGTGAAGGCGTGCAGGTCGGTCCAGTCGTCGCCCTCCAGTTTCTGCAGGCGCCACCAGTCGCCGTCGGCGACGAGCCGGTGCGGCCAGCCCGCCTGATTTACCACGGCGCCGTCGACCAGCGGCATCGGCACCAGCATCCCGGCGCCGAAACCGACGTCGACCAGGTGTCCGACGCCGTCCGCCTCGACCACGAGCGTCATATGCGTGTACGGCCCGTTCTTCTGCGGCTGGACCCGCGCGACCAGGCGGCGCACGGGGTAGCCGAGTTGTTCGGCGGCCGCGGCGAACAGGCTGCCGTGCTCGTAGCAGTAGCCGCCGCGCTGACGACGGACGAGTTTGCCGATCACGTCTTCGAGCGCGATTCCCTTGTGCTGCCCCAAAACGACGTCGACGTTCTCGAACGGAACAGCCAACACGTGCGCCTTCGCCAGCTCACGCAACGCGGCGGCGGAAGGCTTCTCACGGCCCTGGCCGATCCGGCCGAGGTACGCGTCGAGGTCGAGGGTGTCGACAGTCCATTCGTCGACCTGCTCAGGTGCGAGTGTCATGCCCTGATCCTGACACCTCCACCTTGCTGGAGGTCAAGATCGGAGCGGTCCCGATCGCGGGCGTCGGAAACCATTGCCCCAACTGGTAACTGGCAACGGCCACCGACTTTCGTCAGTTCCACGAACGAGTGCCGATTGGCCACCCTTCCCGAGTAGCCGGTGACAAACGCCGGTGTGGAAGGAGAAAACAGTGAGGACTCGTTCCCTCGTCGTTGGTCTGCTGGCCGGAGCCGCCGTGGTGCTCGGGTCGGCGATGCCGGCCTCCGCCGCCCAACCGCCCTCGGGCGTACAGCCGTTGATCGTGGGTGGCGTGGACGCGACCGAAACCTACAGCTTCATGGCGTCCATGCAGACCAAGAGCGGCGACCACAACTGCGGCGCATCACTGATCGCCCCGCAGTGGCTGGTGACCGCCGCGCATTGCGTCGAAGGTGAGCAGCCCGCCGACTGGCAGTACCGCATCAACACCACCGACCACACCAAGGGCGGCGAGATCGCCGAGGTCGACAAGTTCGTGGTCCACGAGAAGTACGACGGCTCCGGCCCGTACGACATCGCCGTCGTGCACCTGACCAAGCCGGCGGAGGCGACGCCGATCGAGATCGGCCAGTCGCCGGAGCCGGGCACCGACGTGCGGGAGATCGGCTGGGGGCTGACCTGTCCCACGCGCGGCTGCGGCGCCGCCCCGGAGACGCTCCAGCAGCTCGACACCAAGATCGCCGAAGACTCCGGATGCTCCGGCTCCGGAGCCTACGACGCGCAGACCGAGCTCTGCATGGACAACCAGGGCGGCAACGCGAGCGCCTGCTACGGCGACTCGGGCGGCCCTGCCGTGGTGAAGGCCGACGGCAAGTGGACGCTGGTCGGCGCGACCAGCCGCGGCCAGACCGCCAGCTGCCCGGAGATGCCGGGTATCTACACCGACGTGACCGCGTTCGCCGACTGGGTCAAGCAGCAGACCGGCGGACAGGACGCCAGGTCCTGACGCCGCGGTGCGCGGTGGCGTCCGATGCTCCTGCGACATCGGGCGCCATCGCGCACTGTTCGGTGTGGACGGGCCCAAGACCGGCCCCAGGCATGAAAAAACCGCCCTGACCTGAGTCGGGGCGGTTCTGCGAGCGGTGGCCAGGGCCGGGGTCGAACCGGCGACCTTCCGCTTTTCAGGCGGACGCTCGTACCAACTGAGCTACCTGGCCGGGAACGCCGGCAAGGAGCCGAACGATCTTGCGACCCTGACGGGACTCGAACCCGCGACCTTCGCCGTGACAGGGCGACGCGCTAACCAACTGCGCCACAGGGCCTTGCATACTGCTTTGTAACTGTACTGCGTACTCCCAACGGGATTCGAACCCGCGTTGCCGCCTTGAAAGGGCGGAGTCCTAGGCCGCTGGACGATGGGAGCCCGGTTCGGTTTCGGCGAACCGACCGACCCGCGCTCTCCGGTGTCCCCGGGAGCGAACATAACTATAGGACACCCCCGTTTTGGCTTCCGCACAGGGGGTCCTCTAGTTGTTCACAGGGCTGGGACCTGCGAGAACGCGGTGACTTCAGGATATCAGGACCGAGGCGTCCCGCAGGGCGCTCAGCCGCCTTCGAAGCTCGTCTTGCTCGTCGCCCGTGAGAGTGACGGCGAGGAGTTCGGCCACGCGCTGATCGGTCAGGTGCTCGGCGTCCCGCCAGCGCTGCCGCAGATCACCCTTGGCCTCCGCCGCGGCGATCAGTTCGTCGGCGGCCTCCTCGGACCACGCGGTACGCAGGAGCCGCCCACGCCCGCCCTCCGGGTCCGCGACGACGGCCTCGGGCACGGTCAGACCCACCGCGCGAAGGGCGGCGAAGTGGACACCGCCCCGGAACTCGCGGAAGACCATGAGCGCGAACGCCAGCCGTTCGACGTCGTCTTCCGGGCGTTCGGCGAGTTGCCATCCGGCGAACAACGCGAGACCACTGGCGTCCGCGGCGTCCACGAGACGGAACAGCAGATCGGCGAGACGTCCGGGGTCGTCGGCGTCCGAAAGGCTGACCCGCGCCCACTTCGCCGATGACCGCGAGTAGGCGCGGACCGCGGAGGCCGCGTCGAGGGCCGCCATCGCGGGCGGCAGGGCGAACTCGAAGAGCCAGTGCGGGAAGATCCCGAACAGCTCCGCGACGACCTTCGGCGGCGGGTCGCCGAGCACCGCCGAACGTCCTCGCAGATACAGCGTTCGCGGCGGCAGACCTACTTCCGCCTCGACTTCGGCGAGCTCCGGAGAGGTCATGAACCTCCCGCCCAGCACCTGTACCGCGCCCCGGATTTCCCGCGCCGTCTCGATCGTCGCCACGTCGGCCACCTTCCCGCCAGTTGAATAATAACAGTGTTACACAACTGGGGGGCGGCTCGTCAAGCGCAAACGAAAGCCCGGCCGCGCGGTGCACACACCGCACGACCGGGCTTCGGACGAAACTCAGCGCTGAACGGGCGCCTGCCCGTCCTCATCCAGCGTCAACCCCAGCATGTCCAGCAACTGGACACAGTCATCGACACCCAGCGCCCCGTTGGCCACCGCCAGCCGGGCACGCCGCACCTGGTCGTCGGACACCCGCTGGGCATCCCCCTGACCCGTGCGTTGCGCCGGCAGACCACCCGCCAACGTCGAACTACCCCCATCGGCACCTTCGTACCGAAGGAGGAACTGTCGAACTTCCACAGACCCACCCATGGTTCCTCCAAACGGCCAACGAACAGCTTGGCCGCGAGGCTAGCCACAGCCGGCCGCGACACACAGCCCCCCGGAGAGTGAACCTGTCGCCACGCTCCGCACAACGCAGCGCAATCACGCGCACACCGGCGCCACATGAATCACAGGCGAACCACAGGTGACGCGCCGACCGGAATTCTGCCCGCGCCCACTCGCCCTTCTCAGCAAACCGTGCAACAATCGATTTGCTGACACACCCCCGGTCAGCGCCTGTGGAGATCCCCTCCGACCCCCGCGTTCCTCCCCCTGGCGCGGGGGTCGCTCCGTGTTCTGGGGGGCCACCCCCCAGACCCCCAGGGGCCGTTCGGTGGCGGGTGGCAGCCCCGCACCGGTGGCAGCCGAGTGCCCAAGCTTCGCTGGCGCGAAAAGGTTTCTGAGAGTGCTCCGGTTGCGTTTAGTGATCACAGGAAATCGGTTTCTTAGGGAAGTTGGGCCGATTGGGGAAATAAAAGGGGTGTGTCGTGGCTCACTGTGGTTGGTTTGCCGAGACCGAACCGTTATCGTGGCCCGGTGCCCCTTCCTTCCCTGAGCCGTCGTAACGGCAGCCGCACGAACCTGAAGCCGGTCAACCCCGGTCGTCACCGCAACTCCGCCTCCAAGGAGGCCGAAGCGGTCGTCGAAGACACGGAGCTCACCAGCTACCTTCGTGCCCTCGCCCCCGACAACGACCCGGAGAGCACCGGCACCGGCAAGCGCTTCGGTGAAGCGCAGGTGTTCCAGCTGCGGATGAACCTCATCGCCATGGAGCAGCTCAAGGACGCCGCCACCGAACGCAACCTGTCGCCGCAGGCGCTGGCACAGGAATGGATCCTCGAGCGTCTCTCGTGGGAATCACAGGCCAACTCGGCCCAGCAGCGCCGCCACGAGGAAGCCCACACCGACGAATTCCACTTCGACGCCAACGCGTTCGATCAGCCCGTCGCCCGCTGACGCGGCACCCGGAACGGAACAGCACGAACGAAGAAGCTTTCACCGCACAGAAAAAGCCCCCGGCGAGAACGCCGGGGGCTTTTTGATCAGTCTGAGCAACGCCGAAGGGCGGACTCAGATCGCGCGGACCTTCTGGGCCTGCGGGCCCTTCTGGCCCTGACCGACCTCGAACTCCACTCGCTGATTCTCCTCGAGAGTGCGGAAACCGCGGCCCTCGATCTCCGAGTAGTGAACGAAGACGTCGCCCTCGCCGCCATCCTGCGCGATGAAGCCGAAGCCCTTCTCCGCGTTGAACCACTTCACAGTGCCTTGCGCCACCGCTGTACTCCTCGTTGCACATCCGCTTCGAGTGCCACCGAAGCGACACCCAGACCGTCCCGGGCGGTTCCAACGAGTCGAGCGAAGAGCGCGTCACCGGCTCATGGCTCGCGTCAGAAGTTCCGCGAGTGTGAAGCCACGAACACGCAAAACGACGGCCTGATGGCAGAGTACCGGGATCTGGCCATATTTGAAGCCCGTGATCGGACTCTGGGCACCCCCAAGTACCAAGGTCACCGGAACGTCGTATACCGCGCGGCGTTCTGTCGGACCCCCTCGCTACCCTCTCACCGCGCGCCGACCTCAGGTCAGCGCCGGACACGGACCGAAGTCGGTCATGCCCCGATCGTGAACTATGATCCACCCGATTGTGACTCGCATCACTCTCGGTGGGATCAACTTAAGGGGCGGTCCGGACGTCATGGTCGGTGTACAGGGGAGCAAAGGGGAAGCTTTGAGGTTCACTGAAACCGCCCGCCGCCGAGCGGCGTTCGCGGCACTGGGGCTGGTGGCCGTTCTGACACTGGGGGCGTGCAGCAGCGAGCCGACCGTTTCGGCCAGCGGGCCGGACGGCGGCGGCCCGATCAGCAGCGAGACCGGCGGGCAGGCGGCCGCGCCGGCCAAACTGACTTACGAACCGGCCGCGGGCGCGCAGGACGTCGCGCCGGGACAGCCGATCAAGGTCAGCGTCGCCGACGGCACGCTCGACCAGGTCGTGCTGACCAACCCGGACGGCAAACAGGTGGCCGGACAACCGTCCGAGGACAAGAAGAGCTGGTCCGCCACCGAACAGCTCGGCTACGGCAAGACCTACACCTGGTCCGGCAAGGCCACCGGGACCGACGGCAAGCCCGTCGACGTCGGCGGTGCCTTCACCACGGTCAAGCCGCGCAAGCAGGTCGGCGCGAACATCAACGTCTTCGACGGGCAGACCTACGGCGTCGCGATGCCGATCACGCTGACCTTCCCGAGCAAGGTCACCGACAAGGCCTCGGTTGAGAAGGCGCTCTCCGTCGAGACCACGCCGAAGACCGAGGGCTCCTGGGCCTGGGTCCACGACGACACCTCGGTGCACTGGCGGCCGAAGGCCTACTGGCAGCCCGGCACCACGGTGAAGTTCAACGCCAAGATCTACGGCGTCAAAATCGGCGACGGCGTGTACGGCAAGGAAGATCGCTCGGCGAGCTTCACCATCGGGCGCTCGCAGATCGTCAAGGGCAACACCCAGACCCACCGGCTCCTGGTGATCCGCGACGGTCAGCAGATCGCTGACTACCCGGCCAGCTACGGCCTCGACGCCGACCCTGGCCGCGTCACCCCGAGCGGCACGCATGTGGTGATGTCCAAGCACGACACGTACTCGATGACCAACGAGCGCTACAAGTACGAGAACATCGTCGTGCCGTCCGCGGTGCGGTTCTCGACCAACGGCGAGTTCATCCACGGCTACGGGCCCTCGATCTGGGCACAGGGCAAGAAGAACATCTCGCACGGCTGCGTGAACCTCGCGCCGGCGAACGCCAAGGAGTACATGGCGGGCGCGCTCGTCGGCGACCCCGTCGAGATCGAAGGCAGCACCCAGACGATCAACCGGGCGCGTGACTACAGCGACTGGACTTACTCCTGGGAAGAGTGGACGAAGCTTTCCGCTCTCGCGAGCTGAAGTACTTCCATGGAACCGGGCGGCCGGAGACCCTCGTGGTCTCCGGCCGTTCGTGTTGATCGCCGTGCGCTGACTGGAAACTTCCGAAAACTCGATGCAACCCCAGGGCCGGCGAGGCGCATGTCTAACGACGTAAGGCGCCGCGGCCAATGAGCGGCGCCCGGATCGAGGAGACACTCTTGCGTACTCGTATCGCTCTTTCCCTCGGCGCGCTGCTGCTGGCGGGCGGCGCCGCCTTCGCGACCACGTCGCTGGCGTCGGCCGACCAGAGCGCGCCGTCGCCGACGGTCACTCAGGCGCCCCAGCCGCCGACCAACGCCCCCACCACCGCGCGGCCGGCTGAGCCGCCCCGCGCCACCACCGCGCCTCGGGGCGTCTCGAAGACCCCGGCTGTCGCCGCGCCGGGCGAGCACCGCGTGCCCAAGGCCGTCCCCGCCGGGCCGACCGGGGATCTGCACCTCCCCGCCATCGTCGAAGGAGCCGGTAACTAGGTGTCGCTGAGCCGCTCGTCGAAGACCGGGACGGGCTCGCCGTGGGACGGCGAGTTCGCCCGGTACTTCGACGAGCGCGCGCACAACCTGCGTGCCACCGCGTACCTCCTGTGCGGGGACTGGCATCAGGCCGAGGACATCACCCAGGCCGCGCTGCTGAAGCTGTACCTGGCTTGGCCGAGGCTCTCCCGGCACGACGCGCTCGACGGCTACGCGCGCAAGATCGTGCTGCGGACCTTCCTCTCCGAGCATCGGCGCGTCTGGCGCAAGCGGGAGAAGCTCACCGATGCCCTGCCCGAAGTCCCAGGCGAAGAGGGCAGCACTGAACAGGAGATGCTGGTCAGGAACGCGCTGTCCGGCATCGCGCCGAAGCAGCGGGCCGTGCTGGTGCTGCGCTACTTCGAAGACCTCAGCGTCGAAGAGACCGCCGCGGCGCTGGGTTGCAGCACCGGGAACGTGAAGAGCCAGAGCGCGCGGGGGCTGGCGACCCTGCGCAAGCGGCTCGGACCGCATTTCAGCGAACTGGCCTTGAGCGGAGCGCACGACGATGGGAGGTGAGGAGATGGACGAGGACATCAAAGGCGTGCTCGCGCACGGGGCGAGCGGTCCCCCGCTGGGCATCCGGGCGGCGGACATCATCGAGAAGGGTGGCCGCATCCGGCGACGACGCAAACGGCTCGCTGTGGCCGGCAGTTCGCTGGCGACGGTCGCGGTGATCGTGTTCGGCGCGATCGCCGTCGGTGGTCGCGGCGGTGAGGGATCCGCGCCGGTACAGCCCGCGGGGCCCGGCCTGTCGACCATCTCCCCGCAACCGGTCCCGCCGTCGCCTTCCGAGACGAGTCCCCGCCCGGAAGTCTCCCCACCGGAGCCGCCCGCCGCGGAGCCGACTCCGAAATCCGGGCCGACGCGTGCGATCCCCAAGACCGTGCAGCCGGGCCGTACGACCACGGCCGTGCCTCCTCGTGGGCCGTCCTCGACGCAGGCGCCGAACGAGCCGCCGACAGCGGTCACGACCCGTTGACCCCTGCCCGGAACGTCCGAATCCTCAGATGTGACCCAAAGTAATCGGAAATTCTCCGACCTCGGCGTCACCTGGTGGTTCGTCACCGATTCGGGGGAACGAGGCTCGCGCGATCGACGCAAAGCGCTGAATCCGCATGTTTGAACACCTACGGTCGAGGGAACCAACCGTCGACGATGGGTAAGTAAACGGGTGGGTCGGGAGGTCAAACCCATGGCCGAAGAGGCGCTGAGCGCTGCGCATCAGGAAAAAGGGGAACCGGCGGAGGCCCCGCCGGAGCAGATCAGAAAGGCCGTCGCCGGAGCGGCGATGGGTAACTGCATCGAGTGGTACGACTTCGGTGTCTTCGGCTTCATGCCCGCCATCCTGGGGCAGGTCTTCTTCAACGCTTCCAGCACTTCCGAGGGTGCGCTGGCGACCTTCGCGGTCCTGGCGATCACGTTCATCGTGCGGCCGTTCGGCAGCTTCGTGTTCGGTCCGCTGGGGGACAAGATCGGGCGCCAGAAAGTGCTCGCGCTGACGATCATCCTGATGTCCGGATCGACGTTCATCATCGGGCTGTTGCCGTCCTACGCGACGATCGGCCCGGCCGCGGCGGTCCTGCTGATCCTGTTGCGCACCATCCAAGGCTTCTCGGCGGGCGGTGAGTACGGCGGCGCGGCGACGTTCATCGCGGAGTACGCCCCGGCCAGGCGCAGGGGTTTCTGGGGCAGCTGGCTGGAGTTCGGCACGCTCGTCGGGTTCGCCATGGGCGCCGGTTTCGTCACGATCTTCACCGTGATCCTCGGCGACGAGGCGATGCGCGAATGGGGCTGGCGCCTGCCGTTCCTGATCGCCGGTCCGCTCGGCATCATCGGTCTCTACCTGCGGAACAAGCTGGAGGACACTCCGCTGTTCCTGGAGATCGAGAAGAAGAACCAGGTCGAGAAGTCGCCGCTGAAGGCGCTGCTCAAGAAGCACTGGACCTCGATCCTGCACCTCATCGGCATCGTGGTGATGCTGAACGTGGCCGACTACATCGTGATCACGTACTTGGAGACCTACCTCAAGGACGTGGTCGGCTTCAGCGGACACACGCCGTTGCTGATCATCCTGGCGACCATCGCGTTGATGCTGGTCCTGATCGTGCCGGTCGGCATCCTGTCCGACCGCATCGGGCGAAAACCCATCCTGATCGCGAGCTGCGCGAGCTTCCTGGTGTTGCCCATCCCGGCGTTCTCGCTGATGGGCGCGGCGGCGGACGACCGGAATCCCTGGCAGCTCATGCTCGGCCTGGTGATGATCGCGGTCCCGCTGGTGCTGATTCTGGCCGTGCTGGCGGCGACGCTGCCGGCGATGTTCCCGACGCAGGAGCGCTACGGCGGTTTCTCCATCGGGTACAGCGTTTCCACCGCCGCGTTCGGCGGCACGGCGTCGTACATCATCGGCAGCCTGGTGACCTCGACCGGCGACAACCTGTGGCCCGCCTACTACCTGATGGGCGCGGCGGCGATCGCGGCCATCCCGATCCTGCTGTTGCCGGAGACCGCCGGGGTGTCGCTGCGCCGCATCGTGAGCTCCCGGATCGTGCGTCGCCGGAAAGCGGAACCGGTCACTCCCGGCGAGGCCTCGGAGCTACCGGCGAGTTAACGTTTCTCCATGAGCCGTATCTCGCAGCCGTGGCCGCCGGTCGAAGTCGACCCGGCGACCGTCCACCCGAAAGCCCCGCAGCCGGGCAGCGACCTCGGTATTCACTTCGGTGAGTGTTTCGGGTGCGGCGACGAGATCGAGGCCGGGCTCCACCTGCAGTCCACGGTGGGCGAAGGGACGACGGTGTACTCGAAGTTCACCGTCACCTCCGCCCACCAGGGTGCGCCCGGCCTCGCCCATGGCGGTCTGCTCGCCTGCGCCTTCGACGAGGCGCTCGGGGCGACCGTCGGCAACCTGCTGCGCCGCCCCGCCGTCACCGGGAAGCTGGAGACGGACTTCCTGCGGCCGGTGCCGGTCGGTTCGACGCTCTACATCGCGACGAAGCTGGACGGCATCGCGGGCCGCAAGATCTACGTGAGCGCCGACGGACGCCTCGACGCCGAAGACGGTCCTGTCGCGGTGCGGGCGCGGGCGCTGTTCGTGCGGGTCGAGTTCGAGCACTTCAGCACCCACGGCGACCCCGAGGCGCTCCAGAAGCTCGCCGCCGCGCACGAAAAGGCCAAGCGCGAACGCGAGTGGGACATCAACCCCTGAGCATTTCGCGGGTCAGGTGAGGGTCCTCGGCCGGATCGCGTTGGCCTTGTCGACCAGTTCCACGCGCTGGTCCACCGTGCCCGCGAGGCGCGCCAGGGTGCGGTAGCAGCGCTCGAGCCCGAACCGCAGGTCCCGCTCGTCCAGGTCGCAGCCCAGCACCTTCGCCCCCGGTGTCGGCCGGTTCTGCGCGTTAAGCCAGCCGTACGCCGCTTCGAGAACCTCCGCGGACAGCCGCGTGCGACGTTCCGCGTCGAGCTGCAGGCGCTCCAGCCGCGTCGAGGCGTCGACGAGGTCGCGTTCGGACACCGGCACCGGATCCTTGCCGCCGCCGTTGATCCTGGTCTTGATCTTGATCGCGGCGACCTGCGCGGCCACGTAATGCGTGGACGACGCCGGGACGGCCTCCAGCACCTCGATCGCGCTGGCACGGGCGCCCTGCGCGAGGTACACACGAGCGAGCCCGAAGGCGGCGCTGACGTACGACCGGTCCGTTCGCCACACCAGCTCGTAGTAGCGCGCGGCGCCGAAGTAATCCCCGACGCCCTCCGCGCTGACGGCCAAAGCGAGCTTCGGCGCGATCTCGCCGGGCAGGTCGTCGTACACCGCGTCGAACGCGACGTGCGCGACACGGGACCGGCCGCCCGCGAGCTCGATCAGGCCGCGGTACCAGTCGATCCGCCAGTCGTGCGGGAAACCGGCCTTGATGGCGAGATACTGCGCGGCCTGCAGCTGCCGCTGCGCTTCGACCAGCTCACCGAGCTCGATCCGGGCGCGGACGATGCGCAATCGCACCTCGATCGACTCGCGCGGCGCTCCTGCCAGTGCCTCGATCGCGCCGCTCGGATCGAGCGCGACCGTCGACGCCAGCATGCCCGCGGCGGGGTCGTCCGTGTCGACCTGCGGGATCGGCAGGCCCGAGACGACCTCGCCGGGATCCGGCAGCGGCACGCTCCCGCCGTGTTCCGGGACGACCAGGTCGACGCCGAACGTGCGGGTCTCCGGACCGAAGACGGTCGAGGCACCCGGACGCGGTTTCCCGGTGCCCAGCGCCATGATCTCGCGCAGCACGCCGGTCAGCTGGTCGCCCATCTCCTCGGCCGCGATGAACCGGCGGTCCGGGTCGGTGTGCGTCGCGCGCTTCAGGAAGCGGTAGTACGAACCGAAGAGCGCGAACAGCGGGACGACGTCCGGTCCGGGCAGGGTCGTCTTGTACTTGCTGGTGTAGCCGGAGAACTCGAAGCTGAGGACGGCGAGCGTGCGGCCGACCGTGTACAGGTCCGACGCCACCGAAGCGCCGTGTGTCGCCAGTTCGGGCGCGCTGTAGCCGGTCGTGAAGAACAGCGGGCTCTCGTAGTCGTCGATGCGGCGGACCGCGCCGAGGTCGATGAGCTTGAGCTGTTCATGCGTCTGGATGACGTTGTCGGGCTTGAGGTCGCAATACAGCAGGTTCTGGCTGTGCAGGTAGCCCATCGCGGGAAGGATCTCGAGCCCGTAGGCGATCACCTGGCCGATCGGCAACGGCTCCGGGCGCTTCGTCTCGCGGTGGTGCGCGAGCGCGAGCTGACGCAGCGACTGACCGCCGACGTACTCCATGACGATGTAGCCGACCGAGTTGCCGGTGTCGCCATCCGGATGCTGCACGAAGTTGTGGATCTTGACGATGTTCGGATGCTCGACCTCGGCGAGGAACCGCTGCTCGTTGGCCGCGGCCGCCATCGCGGTGGCGTCACCGGTGTCGATCAGGCCCTTGAGCACCACCCAGCGGTCGCTGACGTTGTGGTCCTGCGCGAGATAGATCCAGCCGAGCCCGCCGTACGCGAGCGCGCCGAGCACCTCGTACTGGCCACCGACGATCTCGTTCGGCCGCAGCTTCGGGACGAAGGAGAACGGGTTCCCGCATTTCTCGCAGTTGCCTTCCGGCGCGCCGGGTTCGCCGTTCTTGCCGCGGCCGACCTTGGCGCCGCAGCTGCCGCAGAAGCGTTTCTCCTCCGACACCATCGGGTTTTCGAGGACGGCGGACGCCGGGTCGCGGTACGGCACCTGAGGGACGTCGACGAGTCCGGCGCCGAGACGGCCGCGGCGAGAGGTGCGCGACGACGTCCGGCGTGCGGTTCCGGGGAACGAACCCGTTCCGGTGCCTGTCCCCCGGCTGCCCGATCCGGTACCCGTACCGGTCCCGGTCCCCCGGCTTTCGCTGGAACGTTCGGGGAGCACGCTTTCCGTGCCCGGATCCGGCAGCGGCCCCGGTCCGCTGTCGACGCGCGGCGCCGGCGGCATGATGCTCTGCGTCTCGGGGGCGGGCGAGGAGAGCACGCTGGTCGGCTGCGGCGTGTCGGCGGGTGCCTGCCACTCGGGACGGACGACCTGGGTCTGCGGGCTCACCGGGGCCATCTCACCCGGCGGACGCGTCGGGTCTTCGGCACCGGGAATCGGCCGCTGCTGGCCGCGCGGCGGCGTCTGCGGGCGCTGGACCGGCGCGTGGTAGATCGTGCGCTCGGCGTCGTTCTCCGGCCCGGGCCCCTGCTTGGGCCGGGGTGGCTCGGTGACATCGAGCCTGCCGGAAATGGACGGTTCGGGCGTTTCCCAGCGCACCGGTGCCGGCGGCGTCCACGAGGCGGCCTCCGCCTCGTTGTCCGGTTTGGTGTCATCCGGCGCTGCGTGCCGAGGACGGCGCGGCTCATCCGACACTGGTACCTCCCGAAATCCCCGCGACCAAGTCAGGCCCGATCCTAGTCGTGAGCAGGCAGGTCGTGCCCGCGCCGGGTCGAACCCGATACGGTGCGGGAGAGAACCGATTCAGCAGGTGATGAGGGGGAGGGTCGGAGTGCCCGCGTCATTTTCGATGTCGATGGCCCAGCTCGACGTCGTACTCGAGGAACTCGGGCTCGGCAGATTCGTGCTGCCCTTCGAGATCCCGACCGTCGGCACCACCTTCACCGAACGCGAGCGGCACTGCGAGGAGATCTGGGCCGGACTGGCCGACCGCGGCTTCGCACGCGGCCGCGAACTCCTGCGGGACTACGAGGAGACGCTTCGGCTCTGGGCCACGGCGGACTTCGTCGTCACCCTGGAGGCGCACGAGGTCGAGCAGGACGCCGAATACCTCTATCGGGGCGGCTGGGACCGCCGCCTGGGCGTCGTGAGCCAGCAACGCGGATTCGACATCCTCTTCGAGCCGGTGTACCCGGAACAGGTCGTCGCGACCCTCCTAGACAACCTGCCGTCACTGCAGCCGTTCCCCGGACGGGTGACGACGTCCAGCACCCTCCCCCCGTCGAAGCGACCCGATGATCCGTTCGACGAGGACCCGGACAACCTCCGGCTGGGCGCGGCGAGCCGGTTCTTCGAACACCCGCTGGCGAGGCTCGGCACGATCAGCCTCACCCTGCGCGACGACCGGGGCAAACCACAGCAGAAGAGCGTCCAGTGGTTCGACAGCGTCCAGGGCCGCTTCATGCTCACCACGGATCGCTTCCCCGACGGCGAAGTCCGCCGCACGTTCACCCCGACGAGCGGCTCCCACCTGGCACGATGGATCCACGACCTGGTCGAAGCCGCCCGCGTCGGCAGCGCGTGATCCTCGCCGGAAGCGGGCCTTCGGGGTCGTTTCCGCTGATATCGTGATCTGACGAACGCGACGAGTAACCGGCACTTGGTACCAGGGGAGAGACCATGGCAGACGGCACCGGTGGACCACCGGGTGACTTTTCGCAGATGCTGGGCGACTTCTCGGCGCAGGCCGATGCGATGGTGACGGCCGCGAAGGAAGGGAAGTTCGCGGTCAGCCCGGAGATGGGTGAGGCATACAAGACCGCGCTGCAGGACTACCTGGACAGCTGGGTCAATAACAAAGGCCAGTTCTTCCAGCTATCTCAAGCCCCGGAACTCGGCAGCAGTCCGTATTCCGTCACTGTGGGGAAGCACGCCACTTTGGTAGCGGATGGCGACGAGCAATCCGCGCAAACCCAACTCGAGGCTCTGCAGAGGGTCGTAACTCGAGCGGTGGAAGCCATCGAGACCGCCAAGGCGAACTTCAACAAGATCGAGCACGACAACGAGTCGACCATCAAGAGTCTTCGACAGGACTGATTAAAAGGCATGAAAACGCCATCTCGACCGATACTTACCACCGCAGCCATCATCGCCACCATGGCGGCCATAACCTCCTGCTCCCCCGAGAAATCAGGGACCCCTAGTCCTGCGCCGAGCCCCTCCGCATCCGCCACGTCCGAAAACAAGCAAGACATTTTCGCGGGAATGGATTCATGCGAGGTGCTCCGTACAGCCACCTCGACACTCGCCTACGAGAGCTATGATCCCGAAACGCTTGAGAGCGACAACGGCTGCCGAGCAAAGAAGGCGCGATACGGAAACGTCGCTCTTTACTTCGTTGACAGTGAAGGCATCGACGGCTTGGAATCCAACAAGGGCACAAAGACCAGCACGAAGATCGGCGGACGAGAAGCTGTTCAACTGGCCGGCGCCGCTGGTCAAGGCAACTGCTTCATTGGAATTTCCGTGACAGCCACTTCACGCGCGACAGTGAATTTGACTCTGGCGATCGGATCGGACGACCAAGCGTGCGCCGATGCAACCACCATCGCCGAGGCGGTCGCACCCAAGCTGCCTAGAGGGAACTGAACGGCTCCAGGGAGGGGATCATGGCTGAGAACGCCGGTCAGGACAACTTCGAGTCGGTGCTGAGCGCCGACGGCAAAGCGCATCGCACGTACGAGGGCAAGCGCTACGCGGAGACCTACGACGAGGTCAACCGAGGTCCCGGAGGCAATTCGCTCACCGCGAAGATGACGGCGGAGCAGAAGGCCGGCCAGTACTCGGGTGAGCAGGCCGAGACGCTCGCACAGGGGCAGCAGTTCCGGGCCGGGCTGACTCCGTCAGGGCAGCGCTACGAGGGCAACTCGCACAGCGACCTGATCGGCATGGTCACGAACAATCTTTCCCCCGAGAAGATCGACCAAAAGGGCGAGATCTGGAACAACCAGGGCGACGCGCTGAACACCTTCAGCAACGCCCTCTCCTCCGCCGCCAACAAGGAGGGCGCCCACTGGCAGGGCCCCGCCGCGGAGGCCGCGCACGGGTTCTTCAAGAACCTGGGCAAGTGGGCCGACACCGCCGGCGACGGCGCCTACCTCGCCTCCAACCGCTTCTCCCAGACGGCGGCCGCGGCGACCACCGCGAAGAACTCCATGCCCGAAGAAGTCCCGTTCGATCGCAACGCCGAGTACAAGAACGCGATGCAGCAGTTCGCGTCGGGGAATTTCGCGGGCGCGGTGGAAACGGTCGGCAACATCTCGGCCAAGCAGGAGCAGTCGTTCCAGGCGCATCAGCAGGCCGCGCAGGTGATGCACACCTACGACCAGTCTCTCTTCGACGTCAATTCCCAGCAGCCCACCTTCTCCCCGCCACCCGAAATGGGTGATTCGACGTCCGCGTCGGGGTTCTCGGGCGGGGATGTCAAGGGGTTCAGCGGTGGGCCTGGCAGTGGGCCGGGGATGCCTGGGCCGGGCAACCCGGGCGGGCCGGTTCCTGGGCCTGGGCCGACGCCGGGGCCGGGGATCACCACGGGCGGCGGCCATACGGGGGTGCCCGGGCCGAATCAGCCGTTCAGCGGGCCGCCTGGGTCCTTCCGCCCTGGTCAGACGCCGGGGCTGGCGGCCATCAACGGCCCTGGGCCCACCGGTCTCGGGCGGCTGGGCAGCGAGCAGTATCGCGGCAAGCCCGGCCGGACGACGAGCGGGCCGGGTGGCAGTGCGGCGAGCCGGTTGACCGGTGGCGGCGGCAAGAGTGGCGGCGGGTTCGGACGTAACGGCGGGGCGGGCAACGTCGCCGAGCGGCTCGCGGGCGGCAAGGTTTCGGCTGGCGAGGCCGAAAGGCTGGCGGGCAAGGGCGGTGGGTCCGGGTCGGGCAAGCTGCCTGAGGAGCGCATCACCCGGGGTGGTGCGGCCGCCGCCGGCAAGAGCGGCGGTCCGGGCGCGATGGGTGCCGGTGGTCCTGGTGGCAAGGGGCAAAAGGAAGAGGACAAGGAAAAGAAGGCCCCGAACTACCTGCAGGAAGAGGACGCCGACGTCTTGTTCGGCGGCTACGACGGCGAAATGAAGCCGGTGCCGCCGGTGATCGGCGAGAAGTCCCCCTAGTACGAAACGGGCCGTTCGGGATCGCCCCCGAACGGCCCGTTTTCACTTGTACTGAGGTGAGGGCGGCGTCCCGCCTTCGAGTTTGTTCCCGATCCACTTCGCGTAGATCGCCTGCCACGCCCCGCCTCGCACGTTCTCCAGCACGGCGTTCACGTACCGCACCATGTCCTCGTTCTCCTTCGGGACACCGATGCCGTAGTTCTCCTCGGTGAACCGGTCCCCGACGATCTTCAGCGTCGGGTCCTGAGCGAGCATCCCGGCGAGGATGACGTCGTCCGTCGACACGGCCTCGACCTGCTTCTGCTGCAGCATCACCAGGCAGTCCGACCAGTTGTCCACCGAGACCGGCACCGGCTTCGAAGGATCAGCCGCGATCTTCGTCAGCGAGGTCGACGTCTTGGTCGCGCACACCCGCCGCCCGGCGAGGTCCGAGAGCTGGGTGACCTTCGAGCCCGATTCGACCAGGATCCGTTGCCCCGCCTGGTAGTACGCCGTCGAGAAGTTGACCTTCTTCAGCCTGCTGCAGGTGATGCTGTAGGTCCGCACCACGATGTCGACCTGTTTCTTCTCGAGCACTTCTTCCCGCAGTTTCGACGGGATGGCCCGGAACTGCACACGGCCTTCCGCGCTGCCGAAGATGGCCTTGGCGATTTCGTTGACCATGTCGATGTCGAAGCCTTCGAGCTGACCCGACGTCGGATTCCGGAAACCGAACAGGAACGTCGTCTGGTCGACGCCGGCGATCAGTTTGCCGTTCTCCTTGATCTTCGCCATCGTCGAGCCGCTGCTGATCTGCGTGCCGTTGATCGGCCGGAGGCTCGCCAGCGGATTGCAGCTCGTGTCGGCCGTCCCGCCGCCACCGGCGTTGTCCGCCCCGCCGACGTTCGCGGGCAGTGGCGGGGCGACGTCGCCGACGGGAGCCGGGTCGACCGGCGCCCCCGCGCTGCCACAAGCCGTCGCCAGCACCAGGACCGCGCCGAGCACGGCCCCTCGCAGACCGTTCCGCATCACCGGTACTCCCTCAGCCGTTCACGAATCCCCAACGCGGACCCCGCCGCCGCGATCAGCGCCAGCACCGCGATTCCCGGCGCGAGCAGGGTCAGCGCGCGTTCGGCGCCCCGGGTGTCGTCGAGGAACTCCTGTCGTCCCACGTTGATCGCGGCCACGAGGCTCTCGTCGAGCCGCAGGAACGCCCCGGCCGCGCCGTCTTTCTTGTCGTCGCGGATGGCCGTGCCGACGGCGTCCTGGTAAAAGCCGTCGTCATCCTGGCGCCGCACCTCGGCGTGCGCCTTGAACCACGCCGACGCCGCCTGGATGGCCGCGTCCACCTTGTCCGCGGCCGCACCGCCCGCCGCGAGGCCCCTGGCCTCGCCCAGCAGGCCGCCTTGGCCGTCCGACCCGCCGAGTTGCCCGGCGAGATCGCGGAAGTCCTTTTCGTACGCCGCGCCGTCGCCACGGGCGACGAGGGTCAGCGTTTCGTCGGCTCGCGCCTGCAGCGCCGCGATGCGGGCCCGGACGAGGACGTCCACCTGGTGCGAGCCGTCTTCTTCACCGCTGCCGACGAGGGTGCTCTGCACGATCAGCGCGACCGCGCCCCACAACAGGGCGACCACCACCGACACGGTCGCGACGACGAGCCCGATGTTCAGCAGCCGGTTGGTCTTCCGGGTCAGATGCACCTGGGTGAAGATCAACGCTGCCAGTAGTACGAGCACGAAAGCCGTTGCCAGCCAAGGGAAACCGGTCGCGTCGTCCTGTTCGGCGGCGAGCCGGTCGGTGTCGATGCGGTACAGATCCTGTGCGGCGGGAAGGATTTTCGCCCGCATCAGCTCGGAGGCCTCACGCAGATACGAGGCGCCGACGGGATAACCCTGCCGGTTGTAGACCCGCGCGGTCTCGATCAGTCCTGTGTAGACGGGAAGCTCACGGCCGAGGGTGTTGATCTGTTCGGCCGCCTCGTCGACGCCCGACGAGTCCGACGCCGCCTTCGCCAGCGCCGCACCGGCTTCCGCGATGTCGCGTTCGTACCGCTGGCGCATCGGGAGCGGCTCGGTGCCGATCGAGAGGAACGAACTCGCGGCTGTCGCGTCGGCGTCCGAAAGCGCGCGGTAGACCTGTTGCGCGGCGGCGGCCAGCGGTTCACGGTGGTCGATCAGGCCGTTGATCGTGTCCTTCTTGTCCTGCGCGGCCAGCGTGCCGAACAGTCCCGCGACCAGCGACAGCAGCACGAGCCCGATCGCGATCACCGACAGCCTGCCCGGCGTGGTCGACGCGGACCGGACGATCGCGCGGATCCCGTTCCCCGGCAGTTCGAGCAGCCCGGCGATCCCGCCGCGGCCCTCCGGCGCAGGGGGTGGCGCGGGGCTCCCCGGCGGCCCCGGCCGGGTCACAGTGCTCGTCATCGCCGATCCTCCCCATTGGCTCTACCCGCAAGAAGGTATCCGAGTCGGGATCTGCGCAGCCAGTGACACCGGCGTGTGTCATCGGCACGTGATCTGCCGACGGCGTCAGAGGCCCTTTTCCAAGCCGTAGCGCACGGCCTCCGCACGATTGCGCACACCGATCTTGGCGAAGGCGTGGTTGATGTGGCTCTTCACGGTCGCCTCGCCGATGTACAGCTCGGCGGCGATTTCCGGATTGGACAGCCCCCGTGCGATGAGGCCGAGCACTTCGCCTTCGCGTGCGGTGAGGCCGTCCGGGAGTTCGGTCCTGCCCCGGGTGACCGTTCTGGCTTCGAGCGCGGCGACGAGTCTGTCCGAGACCTCGGCGGCGAAGATCGCCTGCCCGTTGGCGGCGGAGCGGACGGCGGCCCCGATCTCGGCGCGACCGGCGTCCTTGGTCAGGTAGCCGCGTGCTCCGGCGCGGAGCGCGTCGGCGATCGAAGCGTCGTCCGCGTACGTCGTCAGGACCACGACCGCGACGCCGGGGTGCTCCCGTTTGAGCAATCTGGTCGTGGCCACCCCGTCCAGGACGGGCATGCGCAGGTCCATCAGCACGACGTCGGCCGCGGTCCCGCGGAGCAGGTCGAGCGCCTGTCGTCCGTCACCGGCGGAGCCGACGACGTCGACCCCGTCGATCAGTCCGAGCAGCGCGACGAGCCCTTCGCGCATGACCTGCTGGTCATCGACGACGACCACCCGGATCACGCGCCCACCACCGCCTCCACCGTCCAGTGCCCGTCCTCCGGACCCGCGGACAGCGTGCCACCCGCGAGCGCGAGCCGCTCGCGCATCCCGGTGAGCCCGAATCCGCCCGCGTCCTCCGATCGGGCGGTGTCGCCGAGTTCGTTGCGGACGCGCAAACGGACTTCCGCCGTCGTGAAGAGCAGCCGGAGCGACACCGGACGGCCAGGGGCGTGCTTGGCCGCGTTGGTCAACGCCTCCCGTGCGACCCCGACCAGCGAAACCACCGCGGCGGACGGCAGCGGCCGCTGCTCCCCCGAAACCTCGAAGGTCACGCCGTCGTGGTGCGCTTCCGCCAGCGACCGCAAGGCTTCGGCGAGCGAGGGGACGTCGCTGCGCAGAGCCGCGACGGCGTCACGTGCCTCGGCCAGCCCGTCGGCGGCCAGGCGCCGGGACAGTCGGACCCTGCCGAGCGCACCGTCCACATCGGACTTCTCGGCCAGCAGCGCCTCGGCGACCTCCAGGTGAATCCCCAACGCGCCCAGCGAATGCGCGAGGACGTCGTGGATCTCCCTGGCGATCCGCGTGCGTTCGTCGAGCGCGGCGGCCCGCGCGTGTTCGCTCTGCGCCAGTTTGGTCTGCTCCAGCAGGGCGGCCGCCTGTACCGCCTGCACCTCGTACTGCCGCCGGTTCAACCCCAGCAACATCAGTACGAGCAGGACGCCGACGTTGCCGAACACCACCACCAGCGGGGACCCCACGAGCAGGCCGGGGATCGCCGCGAGACCGAGGTCGAGTCCCACCACCCCGACAATGGCGGCCACCGACGGCCCGGTCAGGGTGGCGAACCGGCTGACCGTGACCACGGCGAGCACGATGGCGGACGAATCCTCCGCCCAGCCGAGCGTGAGCGACGGCGGGACGGTCGCCACCGCGAGCAGCGCCGTCGCCAGCTTCGGCAGCCGCGGGGAAGTCACCACGAAACCCAGCCAGCAGACGCCGCAAAGACCGTAGGCCGCCCAGATCCACCCCTGGGACTCGCGCACGGTCAGCAGCACCACCACGACGGCGGCCGTGCCGAGCAGCTGGACGACCAGCCAGCTCGGCGCGATCGTGTCCGGCAGCAGTGGCCTTTCCCGCTTCCCCATCTTCCCCCTCAGTGATCGCTCAGCCGGGTGATCAGCTCCACCAGGATCAGCCGATAGGCCAGGAATCCGAGAAGGACGACGATACCGATCGCGACCAGGCCCAGCAGGGCCTTTCCGTTCATGTTTCCCATGCACCGAACGTTAGGAACACCGAGGGGTGGAGCGGGACCATCGCCGGGTTGAGCCGGGGGTGGAGACAATCAGGCGCGGACGGCGGGCGCGGCGGAGTGTGGGAGGACCTCGCCGTCGGACGGCCGCTCGACGACGACCTCGACGTCGTCGGCGAACCGGTACGGCCTGCCCAGCAGGATCCCGCCGAAATGCCGCCGCATCCTGGACATCTCCGCGCGGACGGTCACGGTGCGCCCCGCGTCGCCGAAGAGGTCGAGCGACAGCTCCGACGCCGACCTTCCCTCCCGATGGCGCGCGAGGATGTACAGCATCTCCGCGTGCCGCGGGCTCAGCCGGTGCGACCAGGCTCCCGCCGCCCCCGAGACGCGCAGTGTGCTCGCCCTGGACGACTTCAGGTCGAGTACGACGCGCGTCGGCGGCGCGTCCTCCTCTTCGGTGAGCCGGACGAGCCAGCCGCCGGGCAGGGGCTCCACCAGGCAGTTCCCGTAGGTGGGCAGCCAGGCCCGGCCGGCGGTGACGTCGTTCGGCAGTGCGATCCGGCCGACCGGGACGAGACCTGCCGACGCCGCGATCCAGCCGTGCGGGTCGGTGATCACCGCCCGGCCCTTCATCTTGGCCAGCAGGGGCGACGCGAGACCGCGCAGTCGTTCGAGTTCGGAAAGGTGCGTGGTGCGCAGATGCGCTTCGGCGAGTTTCGCGACCGCGTCGACCAAGGCCAGCGTCGCCGGATGCACGGTGGAGGCCGGGCCGGAGAGGTCGACGGCGCCGAGCAGCTTGCCGTCCCTCGGATCGTGCAGCGGCGCCGCGGCGCAGGTCCAGTCGTGCTGGTTACGGACGTAGTGCTCGGCGGAGTAGACCTGGACCGGATGCCTGGCGACCAGCGCGGTTCCGATGGCGTTGGTACCGGCGACGTTCTCGTGCCAGTCGACGCCTTCGAAGAAGCCGAGCCCGTCGGCGCGGCGACGGACGGCGGTACTGCCGTCGCGCCAGAGGACGCGGCCGTCGGCGTCGACGACCACCAGGATGTGCGCGGCCTGCTCGGCGAGGCTGATCAGGCCGCCGCGCAGGGCGGGCAGGACGGCGGCGAGGCCGCTCTCGCGGCGGCGGGCCTCCAGCTGCTCCGGGACCAGCGCGGGAACGGGCGCGCCGCGGTCCGGGTCCAGCCCGAGACGGCGCATGCGCTGCCAGGACGCGCCGATGACCGCGCGCGGATGACTCGGGAGCGCGTCGCCGGAAAGGGCGGCTTCGTGCACTTGGGCGAGGACGCGTGCGTGCCGCCGCGGATCAGCGCCGACCGGCAACGCCGCTTCCAGCTGCACGTGGCCCACTCCCTTGGTCCGTTTCGCCCAGTGTGCCTGGCCGAACCGGCGATCGGAAGGGCTCTGTGACCTGGGCGGGCTTACCTGAGGTAGGGCGCTTCCACCAGAGGGGACGTGGAAAGGATCCGCTCCGGCTTCCGTCCGAGCAGCAGGCCTTTCCTGGTGGCTTCGGCCATCACGGCGCGGACGTCGACGCACCACGGGCCTTCGGGCTTCAACTCGACGAAAGCGCTCTCTCCCGGCTTCAGGACGAAATGCGGTTCGCCGTCGAGGGCGATGGAACCGCCCGCGGCGCCGAGGTCGACCCGCACCCCGGGGTACAGCACGCTCCAGCCCCGGACGCCCACCGCGCGGACCTCGCCCGGCGCGATCGGCGCCTGCACGACGTACGGCGTCTCGTCGACCGGCCCGAGCGAGACCGCCACACCGTCCACAGTGGACTTCGGACTGGCGCACAGCCTGCCGGGGATGCTGGCGAGGCCGATTCCGTCCGGCACGGCGAACGTGCAGTACAGCTCGGTCAGCGACGCGGGATCCCACCGGGGTTCCGCGGACACGCTGACGTCGTTCAGCGCGATCTCACGGCGGGCCTTCGTGACGACCTCGAGGACGGTCGCCCGGTTCGTGACCAGGTCCGTGTCCACCTGATGGCTGGCCAGCAGCCCGGCGGCGAGCCCGGCGACGGTCGGCTCCGGGAGCGCGGTGCTCCCGATCGGCAGCATGAGCAACGGGACATCGCCGCAAGCCGCCGCGGCGGCCCGCATCATGCCGTCGCCACCGAGGCAGATGAGCACACTCGCGCCCGCGTCCACCATCCGGCGGACGGTCCCGATGATCTTGCCCGCCTCGGTCCACACCATCACCCGGCCGACTCCGGCTACGCGGAGTGCCGAACGCAGACTCTGGATGTCACGCTCCGAAGCGGGGTTCGCCAGGATCCCCGCGACCACTTCGCCCACATGTCCTCCGCTGCCCGCGCCAAGTCCTACAAGGAAACGACGTCGAGGCCGCGAAGGGAAGAGTTGCACGAGGTTGCATCACCAGGAAAGCAGCCGAGGCACCCGGTCCGACGACGGCCGATTCCGCAGGTTCCGGACGCCGAGCGGGACGAGGACCAGGCAAACGGCGGCCACACCGAGCAGTCCGTAGAGGTCGCTCTCCTTGAGAACGCCCACCCACATAGTGCAAGGCCACAGGAACAGCAGCGCGCGCCCGGTACCGAAGATCCCGGCTCGGCAGGCCCCGATGGCCAGCACCAGTCCACCGGCGAACTGGCCCACGGACGCGGTGACCGGGATCCGCCAGAACCCGTAGGCCAAGTCCACGTAGCCGTCCATCACGATCTTGGTCGCCTGGTCCACCCCGAGCGTGTCGACCAGTTTGAACGCCGTCAGGTCGACACCGGCGAAGTAGAGCCTCGCGAACAAACCGAACACGAGTAGCAGGAAGCCCCAGACGGCCAGGGCGGGCGCCTTCGCCGCGACGATCTTCGCCAGCGCCAGGAACGCCACGAAGGACAGGACCACGCCGAGCAGGAAAAGCGAGTACGCGGCCGTGACGAAGCCGGGGTTCGCGGCGTAGGCGGCCAGCTGCCCAGGCGCGGCGAAGGGCTGCTGGTCGAACCACTCCACTTGTTCCGGCGTGAAGTCCTTCAGCACCAGATACCGCGACAACAGGCCCGCGAACCACACGGGCGGTGCGAGAACCAAGGCCACTCCGCCGATCCATCGGCCGGTCTTCCCGTTCATGGTGAGGATCGTCGCCGGTCACGACGGCCTGGGGCAGCGCTCGAAGGTCAGGCGGCGACCTCGACTTTCGTCACCCCGTGGTGGATACGGGATGTCCCCCAGGCGGGGATGTGCCCGGCCCGCCGCGTCGTTAGCGTCGAGGCATGGATTCGCTGGGGTGGGCACTCCTGACCGGGCGCGACGCCGATCTGGAACCGGCTTCGGCCTGGTGGCACGTGCCGGGCTGGCTCAAAGGAGTCCTCGCCGCCTCGATACTCGCCGTGTTGGCGAGCGTGACCTTCGGCGCCTGGGGGCGCTACCTCGGCCCCGATAGCCTGCCGCTGGTCTTCTTCCTGCTGCTTCTGCAGGTCGCGCCGCCGCTGCTGGTGGCGCGCTTCCCGCTGACAGCGGTCCGCGTGGCGGCGGTGGGGATGGTCGCCGCGACCATCGCCGTCCTCTTCCCCGCACCCGATCCGCCGTTCCACGCGACGCTGAGCGAATGGCCGTTGCAGACCCACGTCCTGCCGTACCTGCCGGTGCTGGCGATGACTCTCGCCCGGACGAAACCCAAGCAGGGCACCGGGATCTCGATCATCGCGGTGGTGCTCGCCGTCGGCGTCGGCATCGCCCAGATCCCGCGTTCCGGCACGAAGACCCTGGTGTTGTCCCTGCTCGTGGTGGCCGTGACCATCGTCGCCGGTTACGGCATGCAGCAACGACGGCGGGCACTGGCGCAGGCCGACACGGCCGAACGTACAGCGGTCGAAGAGCGAGCGAAGCGGACCGCGTTGCAGGAGCGCGCGCTGGTCGCCAGGGAGCTGCACGACATCATCGGCCACCATCTCTCGCTGATCGCCCTGCGGACCGACAGCGCGCGCTACCGGCTCCCGGACGTCAACGAGAGCGTCGCGGAGGAGTTCCGCGCACTCGGTGTCGCGGCACGGGAAGCACTGGACGAGGCCCGTCGGCTGGTCGGCGTGTTGCGGGACGACGATGACGAACCGGAACACGAGCCACAGCCGGGACTCGCGGAGGTGCCCGGGCTGCTCGACGGCTGCCGGGCGTCCGGGATCGAGGTGCGCTCCCGGATCACCGGCGGCGACGACGTCCCTGGCACGATCGGCCTGGCCGCGTACCGGATCCTGCAGGAGGCGTTGAGCAACGCGGCACGGCACAGCCCGGGGTCGAGTGTGGACGTCGACGTGCGAAGAGAGCCGGAGACACTCACGATCCTGGTCGAGAACGGGCCGGCCGAACGGGTTCCGGCCCCTTCGACCGGGGACGGCACCGGCCTGGCGGGGATCGCCGAACGCGTTACGCTGATCGGCGGCTCGTGCAAGACCGGGCCGCGGGCGGACGGCGGATTCCGGGTGGCCGTCACGCTGAAACTCACGGGGGAAGCGTGACCACCGTCTTCATCGTCGACGACCAGGCCATGGTGCGGGAAAGTTTCGCGAGCCTGCTGGACGCGCAGCCGGGGCTGGACGTCGTCGGCCAGGCCGGTGACGGACAGGCGGCACTGGACGGCATCGCCGCGCTGACCACCGCACCCGACGTCGTCCTGATGGACATCAGGATGCCGGTGATGGACGGGCTCGAAACCACCCGGCGGCTGCTCGAAGGCGACGGCGACAAGCCGAAGGTGATCGTCCTGACCACGTTCCACTTGGACGACTACGTCTACGAAGCGTTGCGGGCGGGCGCCAGCGGGTTCCTGTTGAAGGACGCGCCGTCGGCCGAACTGATCGCCGCGATCGGCGTGGTCGCCGCCGGGGACGCACTGCTCTCACCGGCCGTCACGAAGCGGCTCATCGCGAATTTCGTCGCCAGCGCACCGGTTCCACGGCCGTCCCCGGCACGGTTCGACGTGCTCACCGAACGCGAACGTGAAGTACTGCGGTTGATCGCGAAAGGACGGTCCAATCCGGAGATCGCGGCGGATCTGGTGCTTTCGGCGCAGACGGTGAAGACGTACGTGGGCCGGATCCTCGCGAAGCTCTCGCTCCGGGACCGGGCACAGGCCATCGTGCTGGCCTACGAAACCGGGCTCGTCATCCCATGAGGACCCGGAAAAAGCAGCAGGGCCGCCTCCCGAGGGAGAACGGCCCTGCTTGAAAGCTTGGATCAGATCACGTTGACCGAGGTGGCCTGCGGACCCTTCGCGCCCTGCCCGATTTCGAACTCCACGCGGGCGTTCTCCTCGAGGGTACGGAAGCCGTTGCCCTTGATCTCGCTGTAGTGCACGAAGACGTCGCCGCCGCCGTTGTCGGGAGTGATGAAGCCGAACCCCTTCTCGGAGTTGAACCACTTCACAGTGCCCTGAGTCATAAAATCTCCATATGCAACACAAACAAACAGGAAGCCACGTCGGCAGCCCGGGTCATGACCAGACGGTTTGCTTCCTCAGAGAGGTGAGGAGACACTACGCCCGCTGAGTTCTGCGAGCGTGAACCAACACGAACACAAAAATCGAGACCATAATCAGTAAAGCACACCTCATGCAGGCCGACAAGCGGTTTCACCCGGGTGTGCGGGCCTGGCCACGGTGCTCTTTACCACTGGCGCTATTCGCCACTCGCGGCGCGCAGCGGTACGTCGGCGCCGAACGGCGAACGGCGCAGCGCCTCCCGGTTGGTGGCCACGACCGCGACGTCGTGGGTCTCCGCGTCCGCGCTGAACTGCACCGGCACCACGCCGGAAACGGACTTGGACTTGTCCTGTGGCTTCGTCTCGTCAGCCATGTTTTCTCCCCTGTGTCAACACAACGCGGTACGTACTGCGTGCCAACAACTCACCGGCGGACGGCCGCGGCCCCGCTGGCCGCTCCTGTCCACCGAGTCCTCATCGGACTCTCGGTGTTGCGGCGATTGTGCCACGGCCGACCGACAAAATCCGGTCTCCGCGACCTGAACTCGACCGAGTCGTCACCACATTCCCACCCCTTGGGGCAGGTGAAGGCGGCCCCACAAGGGTTTCTGTGTATCCCCTGAGAAAAAGTACCGCCCGGTAATCCCTACTGGCCGCCCTGCTGCGGCCTCGCGGCGCCCAGCAGGCTCGTCAGCCGGATGTCCGGGGTCACCACGTCCGGATCCGTCCGGACGTCGATCACACACGGCCGCTGCCGGACCAGCGCGCTCGCGATGATCGGCTCCAGCTCCTCACGGTCGTCCACGGTGTACCCGGCGGCGCCGAGCCCGCGCGCCCACGACGCGAAGTCGGTGGCGGCGACGGTGACCCCCGAAAGCCGTCCGTGCTTGCGTGCCTGATGCACGGCGAGCGGACCGTGCAGACCGTTCTGGAACACCAGGACGGTCACCGGCACCCGGTAGCGGACGGCGGTTTCGATCTCCTGCCCGGTCATCAGCGCGCCGCCGTCGCCGACCATCGCGATCACCGTCCGCCGCGGCTCGGCGAGTTTCGCCGCGATGGCCGCGGGGACCGCGTAGCCCATGGCGGCGTTACTCGGGCCCAGCTGACTGCGCGGCGCGGTGAAACACCAGTAGCGGTGCATGAACTGGGCGAAGTTGCCCGCGTCGCTGGTCACGATCGCGTCTTCGGGCGCGAGCTTGCGCACGGCGCGGATGACGTCGGCCGGATGGACGCGGGTGGCGCCGCTGGTGTCGGGCGGCGTCATGAAGGTGTGCACGGCGGCGTTCGCGGCCGACGCGCGACGCGTCCGCGGCGAGGCGACGGTGCGCAGTTCGCGAAGGAACGGCTCGACTTCGGAGTCGACCCGGAAGGTCAAGCCACCACGCCGCGCGGGCTCGATCCCGGTGCCCACCTGCACCAGCGTCTGCGAAGGCGTCGGGTAGCGGAAGGACTGGGTCGTGACCTCGTCGAGCTGCGTGCCCAGCGCGAGGACGAGGTCGGCGCGTTCCAGCGCGTCGAGCTGGCGCGCCGGGATGCCGATGCCGAGGTGGCCGGCGTAGCGCGCGTGGTTCTCCGGGAAGGCGTCCTGACGGCGGAAGGCGTTGTACACCGGCAGCGCGAGTTCGTCGGCGACGGCGATCAGCTCGTCCCGCGCCGCGCGGGCCCGGCCGCCGACGATCACCACCGGGTAGCGGGCCTCGTCGACCAGCTGCGCGACCGCCTCGGCGGTCCGGCCGAGCGCGCCGGTGACCGGCGGCCGGACGGCGGCGACCGGTTTGGCCGAATCGAACGGGACACCCCAGAAGTCGGCGGGGACGGCGACGACGGTGGGTCCGGGACGTCCCTCCCGGCACCGGGTCAGCGCCTCGACCAGGAGGCCTGGCACCTCGTCCGGCTCCTTCGCGCGGCCGGTCCACTTGGCGATGGGTTCGAACATCGCGGTCAGGTCGGCGGTGGGCAGTTCGCTGGTCGGGCCGGGGCTGGACGGCGGGTTCTCGAGCAGGACGACCATCGGGCTCTCGTCCTGGTACGCCGTGGCGACCCCGATCGCGAGGTTCGCCGCGTTCGGGCCGCGGCCCGCCAGCAGTACCGCCGGTTGTTCGGTGAGCTTGCCTTCGGCCTCGGCCATGAACGCCGCGCCCGAGTCGTGCCTCGCCGAGACGAAGGTGATCGACCGTTCGCGTTGCAGCGCGTCGAGCAGATCCAGGAAAGACTCACCCGCCACCGCGTACACGCGGTGGACTCCTGCCTCGGTCAAGATCCGCACGGCCGTATGGGCGACGGACGCTCCCAGTTGGTATCTAATGAGAAGAGCTTAGGCGGGCGGTGATCGGTGCCGTCAAGCGATCTTTCGATTCCGGCAACCCCGGGGCGGCAGAATGTCCGAAATCGGGACGTGTTCGAGCAAGGGAGCACGAAAACGTGACCTCAGCCACCGCTGGACGTGAAACTGTTTTCACCTACGGCGCACCAGCCTTGAAGTACGGAACCGGGTCGAGTGACGAGATCGGCTACGACCTCACCCAGTACGGCGCCCGGCGGGTGCTCGTACTGACCGACGCGGCCGTCGCCGCGACGGGCTGGCCACAACGGATCGCCGAAGGCATCGAGACCTACGGCATCGAAGCGGTCGTCTTCGACGGCGTCCACGTCGAGCCGACCGACGTCAGCATGCGCAAGGCGGTCGACTTCGCCAGAGGACAGGGCGAGTGGGACGCCTTCGTCGCCGTCGGCGGCGGTTCCGCCATCGACACCGCGAAAGCGGTGAACCTCCTGACCAGCAACGACGGCGACCTGATGGACTACGTCAACGCCCCGGTCGGTGGCGGCCGCGCGCCGAGCGCGCCGCTGAAACCGCTGGTCGCGGTGCCGACCACCACCGGGACGGGCTCGGAGAGCACGACGGTGTGCGTGCTGGACGTGCTGTCACTGCGGGTGAAGAGCGGCATCAGCCATCTGCGGTTGCGGCCGAGCCTCGCGGTGGTCGATCCGCGGCTGACGGTGTCGCAGCCGCCGGAGGTCACCGCCGCGAGCGGGATGGACATTCTTTGTCACGCGGCGGAAAGCTACACGGCGAAGCCGTACACGGAATTCGACCGCAAGCGCCCGGAGGACCGGGTTCCCTACTGTGGCGCGAATCCGCTGGCCGACATGTTCGCCGAGCAATCGCTGCGGCTGCTGTCGTGGGCCTTGCCCGCGGCCGTGCGGGACGGGTCGGACATGAAGGCGCGCGAGGCGATGGCGCTCGCGGCGACGTTCGCCGGACTCGGCTTCGGCAACGCCGGCGTGCACATCCCGCACGCCAACGCCTATCCGATCGCCGGCCAGGTCCGGGAATTCCATCCTTCGGGTTATCCGGGTGACGAGCCGATGGTGCCGCACGGGATGGCGGTCTCGCTGACCGCGCCCGCGGCGTTCCGGTTCACCTTCGACGCTTGCCCGGACCGGCACCTGCGGGTGGCCCGGCTCCTCGCCCCGGATTACGAATGGCCGGGCGATCTACGGGACCATCTGCCAGCGGTGCTGCGGCAGATCATGCGGGAGATCGGGATCCCCAACGGGATCGGCGCCGTCGGCTACTCGGAGTCCGATGTGGACTCACTGGTTTCCGGCACGGTGAAACAACAACGACTGCTGGCGACGGCACCTCGCGAGGCAGCCGAAGCGGATCTCGCCGGGATCCTGCGGGAATCGGTGACGCTGTGGTGAACGCCGAGTATCCGCACTGGCAGACGGTTCCGTTGCGGTGGAAGGACAACGACGTCTACGGACATGTCAACAACGTCGTCCACTACTCGGTGATGGACACCGTGATCAACACGTTCCTGATCGAACGCGGCGGGCTCGACATCGAGACCGGCCAGGTGATCGGGTTGTGCGTGGAATCGCAGTGCAAGTACCACGCTTCGGTGTCCTTCCCTGGTGAGCTGGAGGTCGGCCTGCGGGTCGGGCATCTCGGCCGGTCGAGTGTCCGTTACGAGGTCGGGATGTACTCGAAGGAGACGGTGATCGCGGAAGGGCACTTCGTGCACGTCTTCGTCGATCGCGAGTCCCGGCGCCCGGTCCCGGTCGACGGCCTACTCCGGGGCGCGCTGGAAGAACTGCGCACTGGGCTGGGGTAGCCGAGGCGCCCAAGCGTGCATGAGCTGGGCGTAGCGCGTGGACCGGTCCATGAGTTCGAGGTGGGTACCGAGGGCGGTCTCCTTGCCGTCCATCACCAGGACCCGGTCCGCGCGCAACGCCGACGTCAGCCGGTGCGCGATCACCACCAGGATCCCGCCCCGCTCGGCGAACGCCCGTTCCGCGCGGGCTTCGGCGGGCGGGTCCAGATGCGACGTCGCCTCGTCGAGGATGACGACGCCAGCGTCGCTCGCGTACACCCGGGCCAGCGCGATGAGCTGCGCCTCACCGGCGGACAGCGTCCCGTGCCCGATCTCGCTGTCGAGCCCGCCCAGCCGCGTGACCAGCGGCTCCGCCCCCACGGCGGTCACGGCCGCCCACAGTTCGGCGTCCATCGCCGTCTGCGCGAACAGGCCGACGTTGTCCCGCACCGACCCCGCGAAGACGTACGCCTCCTGGGGGATCAGCGCGACCATCCGATGCCGCACCGCCGCCGGTACCTCCCGGACCGGTACCCCGCCGAGCAGTACCCGCCCGGCCTGCGGTTCCAGCATCCCGGTCAGCAACCCGGCCAGCGTCGACTTGCCGATCCCGCTCGGGCCCACCACCGCGAACCGCTCCCCCGGCCGCAGATGCAGGTCCAGCCCGCGCACCACCGGCTCGGCCGCCGCACCCCAGCTGAAGGTCAGATCCCGCACGTAGATCGCGGTTCCGATGGGTTCGGCCGTCCCGTCCGGCTCCGGTTCGGCTTCCGCGGTCTCCGCCAACCGCCGCAGCGCGACGATCAGCCGCAGCACCACGGTGCTCGCGGTGGACGCCAGCCCCCGCAACGCCGGCTGCATCGTCGTCGCGAGGTAGACGAGCGCGCCGAGCGCGGCGCCGGCGGTGAGCACCCCGTCCTTGACCATGCCCGGCGCCGCCAGCAACGCCAGCAGCAACGGGACGAAGCCGCCGGTCGCGATCACCACCGCCCTGGCCGCCCCCGACCGCGCCACCCGCACGGCGGCCTTGGCCTGCGTGTCGATGGCGTCGTAAAGCTCAAGCGCGGCAAGGGGTTCCGCACCACAGGCGACGATGTCACGCATCCCGGACAACGACGCGCCCGCGACCTCGGCGGTCCGCTCGTCGGCCAACGCGAGCGCGCGCTGCCTGCGGGCCAACGACGGAAGCAGGCAGGCGAACACGGCTACCGAGACCACCACCGGGATCGCGACGATCAGCGCGAGCGAACCGGCGATGGTGAACAACCCGGCCAACGCCGCCACCGTCGTCACGACCATCCCGCGCGCCTGCACCAGCAACCCGGCCGTGGCGTCGCGGACCACCTCGACGTGCTGGGTGATCCGGGCGACGCCGCTGGCGTCCGGCTGGTTCCGCGGTGGCGCCGGATCGTGCAGGACCCCGCGCACCACGGCGGTCACCAGCGCGTCGCGCAACGGCTCGACGACCTTGCCGAGCTGATGCCACACCAGCCGTGACCCGAACGCCCCGATCACGGCGACCAGCCCGAACACCAAGAGCCAACGCAGTCCGGTGCCTGGTCGATCCGCGGCAAACCCCTCGTCAACCGCGAGTTCGACCAGGCGACCGGACAAGAAGGCGGGCGCGCTTTCCAGCACGGAGCAGGCCAGCAGTACCAGCCCGCCTCTCCACTGCCCGGCCAGCGCCGAACGGTAGAGCCCCCAGACACTCACTGCTCCCCCTCGGTGAAGACGGCCCGATAAACCGGATCCCGCCACAACTCCTCGTGGGTACCGACCGCACGGACCCGCCCCGCGTCGAGCCACACCACCGCGTCCGCCCGCGCCGCGGTGGCCGCGCGATGGGTCACCACCACCCGGGTCCGGCCGGGCAGGGTGCGTTCGATCGCCTCTTCGACGGCGGCTTCGGTGACCGTGTCGAGGCTGGCGGTGGCGTCGTCGAGGATGAGCACCCTCGGCGCGTGCGCGATCGCGCGCGCCAGCCCGATGCGCTGCGCCTCCCCGCCGGAGAGCGGCGTCTCCGAAAGCGGCGTCCGATAGCCGTTCGGCAGCCGGACGATCAGGTCGTCGACCTGCGCGGACTGGCAGGCGGCGCGCACGGCCGCCTCGCCTGCCCATGAGCCGTATCCGACGGCGTCGCCGATGGTGGCGCCGAGCAGCGCGGGCCGTTCGAAGGCGAAACCGACGACCGCGCGGAGTTCGTACGGCCGCAGATCCGCCAGCTGACGGCCGTCGAGCGTCACCGTCCCTTCGTCCGGGCTCAGCAGCCCGCCGAGGACGTTGACCAGCGCGGACTTCCCCGAGCCGGAACGCCCGACGACGGCGGTGAACCGGCCGCCGCGGACGACGAGGTCGACCTCCCGCAACGCGCCTTCGACGGTGACGCCGCGCAGTTCGAGCGTGCCCCGGCCGGGAACGACACCGAGCTCGCCCGGTTCGGGGACCGGCGTTCGCAGCACTTCGGTGATCCGGCCCGCGCACGAGCGCGCGCGGGAAAGCGTGGTGAGCAAAGGGATCTGGGTGACCATGCTCATGCCGAGCGCGACGTAACCGAGTGCGGCGAGGACCTGACCGACGCTCAGCCTCCCCTCCAGCACGCCGAAACCGGCGGCGGCCAGCACGGCGATCTCCACCGCGGGCAGCAAAAGGCCGGAGCGCCACACCATCCTGGCCTGCGTGCGCCACATCCCGCGGCCCGCGAGGCTCAGCTTCGGCAAGGGCCGCAACACTCGTTCGGCTTCGCGGTCGGCGGTACCCGACGCGGCGATCGTGCGCAGCCCGGCGACGGCGTCGACCATCCTCGCCGCCAGTTCTCCGGAAACCTCTTGGTAGGTAAGGACGTCTTCGGCGGTGTTCTTCAGATGCGTGCGCGCGAGCATCAGCGCGAACGGGATGCTGCCGAGGAAGACGAGCGCGAGACGCCAATCCATCAGCGCAAGGAGGACGATCGCGCCACTGGAGATCAGCGTCGACGAGCCGAGCTGGACGACGACCGAGGCGACCAGGCCGGCGCCGGTGCAGTCCCCGGTGAGCCTGCTGATCGCGTCGCCGTCGGCGAAGGTCGATCTGGTGCCGAGCGCGAGATAGCGATCGGTGAGCTTGCGACGCAGCCAGGCGGTCGCGAAAGCGGTCATCCGCGCGGTGAGGACGCCGCCGATGAGGCCGACGGCGATCTGGGTGACACCCAGCACGAGCAGCCACGAGACCTCGGGGAGGCTGGGCCGTCCCGCGACCACGGCGTCGACCGCGGCGGCGAGCGCGCCGGGCAGGAGCAGCCCCGCCGCGGTCCCCGCGAGGGCGCTCAGGATCAGCGCGATCAGGCGGGGGCGATCCAGCATGGTCACGGAGACCAGCAGGTGATCGGCGGAACCCGCCATCCCACTCCTTAGTGTCCGAGGTGAAGGGGACTTTCCCCTCTTCTCACGCGGCGAAGGGCCCTTTAGTCGCATCGCATGCGGCGAAGGGCCCTTTCGGCTCGCATCCCACTCCTTACAACGTGATCCCAACGAGATGTACCGAACGGCAAAATGAGGGGCGCGGGAGCGGCGCACTTGGCCTGTGCCGCTCCCGCGCCCTCAGCGATCACTCAGGTGATCAGTGGCAGGTCAGCAGGCTGATGGTGCTGTCCGCACAGGAGGCGAGCAGGCTCAGGTTGCTGGAGCCACCGTGGCTGCCGCCGCCGTGTCCGCCGTCGAGCACGTCGGGGGCGTCCATGGCCTGCAGGTCCAGAACGAGTTCCATGATGGTGTTCCCTTTCGTTGTTTTCCTGGTCCGCCGGTCGTCAACGACCGGCAGTTCTGGAGGACAGGAACGGCAGCAAGGCCTTCCCGTCCAGGGTCGCGGCGAGGGCGAGCAGAACGCCCGCGCCGCCGGTGACGACGTCCATCGACAGCCGCAGCAGCTGGTTGCCGGGGAACGCCAGGCCGCCCTTGTACGGCACCGCGTACCAGGCCAGCCGGGAAAGGTGCAGGTCGATGGCCTCGCGGACGCGCTGGTCCGGTTCGGCGCCCATCGCGAGCGCGGTCATCAGCCCGCACCGGCCGAACAAGAGGCCGGGATGGATGACGAATTCGCCGCGACAGGCTTCGCGTAGCCCGGGAAGGCTCTTCAACGCCTTCGCGTCCGGACGGTGTTTGGCCAGCTCTTCGGCGACCATGAGGATCCCGGCGCTGCCGACGCCCGCGTAGGGCAACGTCCTGGTCTCGCCGTCACGGACCTGCAGCGATCCGTCGTCAGATTCGACGCACTCCTCGATGTCCCGCTCCAGTGCCTGGTCGGCGAAGGACAGCCAGCCCTCTTCGCGGGTGCGCTCGAACAGCCGGATGAACAGCAGCGCCGGTCCGGACCAGCCGTTGAGCAGCCCTGCCCTGGCGAAATCGCCGGGCGGGTCCGCGGTTTCGAGTGCTTCGGCGAGCCGGACGGCGGTGGCGAGTGCCTGCCTGCCGAACTCGTTGTCCTTGCGTTTCACCGCGAAGTGCAGCTGGGTCAGGCCGATCCCGGAAAGGCCGCCTTCGAGACCGTGGTCGGCGGTCTGTTCCACCAGCGTCGCCGACGACGACAGCAGTTTGGTCGCCTCGTCGCGGTATCCGAGTTCTTCGAGGACGTAGGCGATCCCGTACGAGCCGTCGTAGAACCCCGGCCTGGCGGGCGGGTCGCGACGGATCGAGTCCAGCAGCCACTTCTCGTGATCGGGGTAGCGGTCTCCGTTGACCGCGTTCAACGCGTAGAGGACACCGGCCGCGCCGTAGCCGAAGCACGCTCCGCCCACGCGGAACTGCTCGATGTCGCCGGGGAAGAGCCGATCGGTGCGGTCAGGGGTCGCGCTGGCGAGGATCGCTTCGGTGATCTGCTTGCGGACCAGCGTCCAGTCCGGCTGCTCCTGGTCGAGTTCGGTTTCACTCGTCTGCGGCGACGACGCGTTCCGCGGCGCGAGCTCGGCGACGATCGAGTCGGCGTAGCCCTCCGGGACGTCGAAGCGCCGCTGGACGAAGTCCGCGAGCCCGCGCAGCTTCGCCGGGGCGAGTTCGAGGAGGGTGGTGAGCGGAAGGAAGATCCACAGCTTCAGTACCGCGAGCGCGTACTCGTCGACCTCGAAACCCTTGCGGTCCCGCGGAGCGCGGAAGCCGGGCGCGCCGAGCGCAGGCCGGTTACCGCTGTCGACGTCGGCCGCCATTTCGAAGTCGATCAGCGAGACCTGGTCGTCCTCGCCGTCGACCAGGATGTTCATCGAATGCAGGTCGCCGAAGACGATCCGGCGGTCGTGCACCGCCTCGACCATCTTCTGCACGCGTTCGACCAGCGCCAACGCGCGTTCGGTGAACGCGGCGATGTCGACGTCGGTGGTGTTCCGCCTGGTGAGCGGATAGTTGCGGGCGAGCCAGTTGCCGAGCGCGATCCCCGGCATGTATTCCATCGCCAGGAAGTGGTGCTCCCAGACGGTGAAGCGGTCGAAGGGGGTGGGGATGCCCTCGATGCCCTTGAGCCGTTCCAGCACCTCGTGCTCTCGACGGAGCCGCTCGACGGCGTCGATCTCGTCGCGGTCGAGGCCGGCGAACGGCCTGGCCTCCTTGAGCACCACCTGCTCGTCGTCGGCGTTCCGGTCGGCGAGGTACACGCCGCCGCCGTTGGAGAAGTGCAGCGGCTTCTTCACCCGGTAGGGGAACTGCGCCGGATCGCCGCCCTTGCGAGCCGCCAGGTGCGGCGCGAGGAACTCCGGGATCGTCACCCAGTCGGGTACGGAGAAGCTCGGCTCGCGTTTGTCCGGGACCAGCGTGCCGTCCGGCTTGCGCACCGCGAGGACACGCTTGCCGTCGAGTTCGACCCATTGCTCGGCGAATCCGCCGTAACGGACGTAGAGCGGGCCGGCACCATAGCGCAGATCGCTCAGAATATACGCGCCGGGTTCTCCCTCCAGCTTCACGGACAGGTCCGCCAGAAGGCGTTCCAGCTCGTTGTTGTCAGCTGGATAAAGAGTCAGCAACTTTCCGCTGCCGTCACGCGGAGCGTATTTGGAATTCCTGGCGAGCAGGGTGTTCCTCGACCGCAGATGCTTGTACGACACATTGTGCTCGATACAATGCTCGTGCACCTTCACGAGCACCCGCTCGGCGTTGCGCAGACCTGCCGAGACATGGATTTTCCAGCCCTGCGAAGGAAGGTTTCGAGCAAGAGGGTGCAGCATCCGCCACACACCGCGCACTCCGGAGCGCCACTCGGATTCGGGAGCGGGCAACAGGGCGGCGTAATCGTCGGCGGCGTCCCCGGTTTCCCGTTGCTCATCGAAGAACAGCGGATCCGCGAAGCAATACGCTTCGTAACGGACGTCCATTCGAGCGCCCCCTCCTTGGCACCAATCGGATGGGCCAAGTGCACCATCGCGATGGGGAATATTCCACCCGCCCGGCAGCGAACGGCCAATCCGCCATATCGGGGGTTCGGATGGGCTGTTCAGGGACGTGAATTCGAAACCTACCGAATAGTAGGGGTACCCAGGGTGAGATCAACTCGGTTTCCAACCACCCGGTCGGTGTGTAACAGGATGACACTTGCGTCGTAATACCTGGTCGAAGCGCTAAAACGATAATGTCCGGACAAATTGGCAGAACGCCAACCGAACATGCTTCGTGATCTATTCACCCGAGGTCTGGACCACTGGGCTCCCGTGGCGCCCGCCACGCGGCCGGCCGGTCGCCCGTCGGTGACAAGGCGCCCGAAGGTACGTTGTCGACGGCGGAGTAGGTAAGGAGGCGGGCGTGATCACAGGCTTCGCGGTGACCGTCGCGATCTGCGCGATGCTGGTCGCGGTGTGGAGTTTCGTGCAGTCCGTGCGAAAAAAACTGCCGGACAACCCGTTGCTCATCGCCCTCGGCGTGGTCGAACTCCTCCTGATCGCCCAGCTCGTCATCGGCGTCGTGCTGCTGATCGGCGGCGGCCGCCCCGGCAGCATGGCCACCTATCTCGCCTATCTGATCGGCTGCCTGATCGTGCTCCCGCTCGGGACGTTCTGGGCACTGGCGGAGCGCACGCGGTCGAGCACCGCGATCCTCGGGATCGCCTGCCTCGCCATCCCGGTGATGGTGCTCCGGCTGAACGAGGTCTGGGCGGGCGCCAGTGCGTGAGGAAACCGAGGAGAGCACGGTGGGCGAAGCCACCAAGGACGTCAGCACGAACGCCGGCCCGGACAAGGCCTCGGGCCCCGGCCGGATCCTGGTCGCCGTGTACGCGATCTTCGCGCTGGCGGCGACGTCACGCGCGGCCGTGCAGATCAGCACCAAGTACCACGAGGCCCCGCTGGCCTACGTCCTGTCCGCGTTCGCGGCCGTCGTCTATCTCCTGGCCACCGTCGCCCTCGCCCGCCGCGGCGCGGGCTGGTGGCGGATCGCGTTGCTCGCCTGCGGGATCGAGCTGATCGGCGTGCTGACCGTCGGCACTTTCAGTCTCTTCGACCGCGAAGCCTTCCCGCACGCCACCGTGTGGTCGGTCTACGGACAGGGTTACCTCTTCATCCCGCTGGTGCTGCCGGTGATCGGGCTGTACTGGCTCCGGCGGACGAAGCCGTAGGCCACGCCACCCCTCACTTTTCGAAGCAGCCCTTCTCGTTGAGCGGCCCGAACGAGGGCAGCACGAGCCCGCACAGATAGCCGTCGATCCACCGCCCGTTGCCCCCGACGTTCGTGAGCACCCGGATCGCCGGGGCGAACGCGGCGATCCCCTTGGCCAGCGAGTCCTGGTTGCGCTGGAGCATCGACGTCAGCCGGTCGAGTTGTTCGAGCACCGGCCCGAGCTGCCCGTCGTTGTCGGCGATGATGCCGTCGAGGGCGGTCGCGAGCCGTTTCGAACCGTCGAGCAGATCCTTGATCGCCTGTTGCCGGGTGGCGATCGCGCGCAGGAGCGCGTTGCCGTCCTGTACCAGCCGCTGGACCTCGGCGTCGCGGTCGACGAGGGTCTGCGAGACCTGCCGAGTGTTCGCCACCAGCGTCCGGAGCTGCCGGTCGCGCGAGGCGATGGTGCCGGAGAGCTTCGAGATCCCGTCGAGCGCCGCACGGACGTCGGCAGGCGTATCGGCGAAGGTGGCTGAAATCGTGTCGAAGCTCTTCGCGAGCTGATCGACGTCGATGGCGTCCACGGTCTTCGACAAGTCTCGAAACGCCTCGAGGACGTCGTATGGCGCGGTTGTCCGCTTCAGCGGGATCGGGTCGCCCGGATCGAGGACCGCTTCGCCTCGCGGGTCGAGCGCCAGGTACTTCTGCCCCAGTACGTTCTTGATCTGGATGGACGCGCCGGTGGCGTCGCCGAGCCAGGCGTCCTTCACCCGGAACGAGACGAGCACACGATCGCCTTCGAGGTCGATTCGGGACACCTTCCCGACCTTCACCCCGGCGACCCGGACGTCGTTGTCCGCGCGCAGTCCGCCCGCGTCGGAGAATTCGGCCGAATAGGTGGTGCCGCCGCCGATCACCGGCAGGACGTCGGCGTTGAGCGCCGCCGCCATTCCGAGGGCCATCGTGGTGAGTCCGGCGAGTGCCAGCTTGACCGGATCCGTCGAGCCGAAGGACCGCATCGTCTCACCTCGCAGGTCGCGGTCGGAAAAGACTAAGGGCCGTTCCGGCCGATCGCCAGGCGAAACCTTGCACCGATCGGGTGACACTCTCTGTCCATTAAGGACATACAGGGCCACCGGAGTTCTAGTGAGGGGTAAGGCGAGGTGGCAGGTCGCCTCGGCGGGTAGTGAAGGGCCCCTTCACTACCCTGAGGGTAGGCAAAGGGAACCCGCATTTGTGTACCTACGCCTGACCTGCACGAGGGTGGTTCCGCGAGCATCGTTGCCCGGTCTCACCTCTTGATCAACGGAAGATTCGGGACACTCAACGTCCCGGATCTTCCGTTGATCAAGCTCGTGGTCGAGCACGACCGGTGGACCGGTGATCGAGCGGGGAAGATTCCGGACGCTCAACGTCCGGAATCTTCCCCACCCGGACCACCCCGGCAACCCGCACAAGCTCCACACCAGTAGGTAGACAAATACGAGTTCTCCAAGGAGGCCTTCACGGCACAGTGACTCATACGCCACGTTCGACTTACCCCTCAGTAAGCCCCAGCTGAGCGCGGGTGCCACCCGAGGACGCTACGAATCCAGTCTCAACTCGTAGTGCAGCGTCTTGTACTTCTTCCACCGGTGCAGCAGCGGAACGAAGAAACCGTGCAGTAGCCGGTGCTTCCTGGCGAGGCACTCGGCCGCGTGCCGAGCCTCGGCTCCGTCGAGCAACCGCACGTGCCCGCGCACGGCGTCTCCGGTCGGAGTGCCGCGGAACGTGGAAGGAGCGATCTCGACCCGGGGGTCGTTCCGCATCCGCTTGGCCTTCCACGCCGCGTCGTAGGTGCGCAGGAACGCGTGGTCCCCTTCGACGGCGATGTTGACCGGCGTCCCGACGGCCGTCCCGTCCCGCTTGAAGGTCTTCAAGAGGATCGTCTTCTGGTCGGTGAACCTGCTGAGCCGTGTCGTCATGACCCCTGGACGAAACGGCCGCCGCGACCGTGACGGCCCGAGGCGCCTAATTCCAGAACTTGATCTCGGGATTGCCCGCCACCGGCCCGTCCAGCAGCGGCTGACGGCCGCCGCGCAGGTTCGCGTCGAAGAACGCCGAGACGTACGTCCTCGTCAGCTCCATCCCGCGCAGGCCACCGAGCAGTCCGGGCTGCGACAGGCCGAGTTGCTCGCCGAGCACGCCGACGTCGGTGAAGGAGGCGTGCCCTGCCGTGGCGACGCTGATCCAGCGCTTCCAGCCGATGAGATTCGGCCAGCTGTCCGCCCAGGTCGTGTCCGGTCCGGCGGGCGTGTACTCGCTTTCGCGGCCGAGCAGCAGGAACGGGCGGTCGATTCCGGACGCGGGGATCGGCGACCACAGCCTGCCGTCCATGTCCACGCCGGCGCGGATCCGCTGGTCGTTCACCATCGCCGTCGGCGTGCTGTAGCCGCCGATCGAATGTCCGGCCATACCGATACGTGTCCGGTCGATCAGCCACGACCACTTCGACGACCGCTTGGTCAGCGTGTCGAGGACGAAGGAGACGTCCGCGGAGCGGATCGGCGGGAGCAGGGTGGAGTCGGATCCGCAGGCGGCGCACTCGGTGACGTGACCGTCGGGGAAGGCGGTGCCGTGTGATTCGTAGTTGTGGCCGATCACCGCGACGACGAAGCCCTTGCTCGCGAGCTCTTCCGCCAGTCCGGTGAGCGTGGTGCGCGGCTTGCCGAAACCGGGAGACAGGACGACCAGCGCCCGTTTCCCCGGCAACGGCGGGGCATCGACCCTGGCACTGCTCCGGGTCTCGGCGACCCGTGCTGGGTCGATGTCGGGGAGTCCGGATTCGGTCAGGAAGGCCTTGGCTTCGGCCAGTGTCAGATACGGCCGCGGCCGGCCGACCGGCAGCAGGGCCGGGTAGAACATCGACACCATCAGCTCACGCGGCCCGGTCGGCACCCAGGGATCGCGTCGTGAGTCGTCGACCAGATGCAGGTCGGTGGAGCCGACGGGATGCGAACCGGTCGGCGGCGGCAACTTCAGTGACGGCACGTCCGCCGAAGCCGGGCTCGCCAGCGGCACCATGGCGGCGAGGGCGACCAATGCGACGAGAAGCCTTCTCATCAGGATTCCGTTTCTGTCGAGGACTTTGCGCCGTCCAGCCTGTGCCAGGACGCCGTGTTCGCGCATCGGCCGGAGAGCACGTCACCCCCGCCCGTTCGTCTGTCGCAGGTCGTACCCCGATCTCTGCCTCGAGGTGGATCCGCGGGGCCCGATCCGCGGTTACGCTCGGTCGGTGCTGGCCGTACTCAGGAGTCACCCGAAGTCCGTCGACCGCGGGCTGACCGTGCTCATCGGACTGTCCACTGTGGTCACCACAGACGACCCGGAAGGCTTCGAGTGGTGGATGATCTCCTTGGTGGCCTTGGCTTCTTTGCTGGTCCGGCACCGCAATCCCGTGATCACCTTCGCGGCGGGCGCGGTGGTCTCGCTCCTTCACCTCGCCATGGGCAACGACCTCCGTCCGATCGACCTCGTGGCGTTGATCGGCCTCTTCTCCGTCGCGGCGTGGGGGTCGCGACGGCTTTCCTTCGCCCTGCTGGCGGCGGGGCTGCTCGTCGCCGGCGCGTGGTCGTTCTATGCCTCGGAAGCGAACACCCGGACAGCGGAACCGACGCCGCCGCGGATCATCGTCATCGATCGGCTGGCACCGCGGATCGATGGCGACGAAGACCAGGTCCAGGATTGGGGAGGGTTCGCGGGTATCGGGTTGTCGCTCTCGGTGGCGTGGCTGGCCGGGATGAACACGCGGCAGCGCCGGATCCGGCTGGCGGTGCTCGAACAGCGGGCCGCCGATCTCGAACGCGAGCGGGACACCCAGGCCGCGCTGGCCGTGGCGGCCGAACGCGGGCGGATCAGCCGCGAACTGCACGACGTCGTCGCGCACGCGCTTTCGGTGGTGGTGCTGCAGGCACAGGGCGCCCAAGCGGAGTTGGACCGGCGGCCGGAGCGCACCCGGGAGGCGCTGGACGCCATCGTCGGCACCGGCCGTACCGCGTTGAGCGAGATCCGGCGGCTGCTCGGCGCGCTCGGCCAGGACGCGCCGGACTGGGAACCGCGGCCGGGTGCGGAACGGTTGCCGCGCCTGGTCGCCGACATCCGCGCGGCGGGCACACCGGTGGACTTCCGCGTCGAAGGGGAACCGCGGCCGCTTGCGTCCACAGTGGACCTGGCGGTCTACCGGATCGTGCAGGAGGCCTTGACGAACGTGCTGAAACACGCCGGTCCGGACGCGTCGGTGACTATCGTGGTGCGGTATGAGCCCGAAGCGCTGGAGATCGAGGTGACCGACGACGGCATCGCGGCGGAGGCGCCGTCCGGCACCGGGCACGGCCTCGAAGGGATGCGGGAACGGGTGAACGTGCTGGGCGGCACCTTCGACGCGGGACCGCGTCCGGAACGCGGCTTCGCCGTCCGCGCGGCCTTGCCGTCATGACGATCCGGGTGGTCATCGCCGACGACCAGGCGCTGGTGCGCACCGGCCTGCGGATGATCCTGGACAACGCCGACGACATCGAGGTCGTCGGCGAGGCGGGCGACGGCGCGGAGGCCGTGGGACTGGTGGCGGACCTCGACCCCGACATCGTGCTCATGGACATCCGGATGCCCGAAATGGATGGTGTCGAAGCCACCGCCGCGATCGCCGCGGCCCACCGCACCCGCGTGCTGGTGTTGACCACCTTCGACCTCGACGAGTACGTCTACGCCGCGCTCCGGGCGGGCGCCAGCGGCTTCCTGCTCAAGGACGCGCTGGCCCCGGACCTGCTTTCCGCCGTCCGCGTCGTCGCCGCCGGGGAAGCCACCCTCGCCCCCACCGTGACCCGCCGTCTGCTCGACCGCGTCGTCACCGGCCTGCCCGCGCCTCCGCCGGACGACAGGCTCGCCCTGCTCACCGGTCGCGAGCGCGAGGTGTTGCAGCAGCTGGCCCGCGGCCTGTCCAACGCCGAGATCGCGGAACTGCTGTTCCTCTCGCCGGGGACAGTGAAGACGCACGTCGGCCGCATCCTCACGAAACTCGCGCTCCGCGACCGCGTCCAGGCCGTCGTCTTCGCCTACGAGGCCGGGATCACCCGTTGACCGCGGCGGGCGTACGCCAGTGCTTGCCCCGGCGGGGCCGCCGGTGCTGACCACGACGACCACTGAGGTCACCGAGGTCGCCCGGACGGCGCAGGGCGAACTCCTCGGCCGTGATGCCCATCCGCACCAGGTACTTGATCTCGCCGCGCACCACTTCGGTGTCTCGCAGCCTGCCTTCCTCGCGGAAGCCGAGGCCGCCGTGCAAGGAAAGCGACGCCAGGTTGCCGCCGTACACGCTGACCTCGCATTTGCGGAAGCCGCGCTGCTCGAACATATGGGCCAGCAGAACGGTGATGGCGTCCGTGGCGTACCCGCAGCGCTGGTGCCGAGGGGCGATCCCGATGCCGTAGCCGAACAGACCGGTCACGGGGTCGGCGCCGATGGTGCAGACCGAGCCGACCAGCATGCGGCCGCGGACCGTCTCGATACCGAAGTGGATGTCGTCACCGGCGGACCCCGAACGGTGCGACGCCCAATGCCGGTGCCCGCCGCCGATCAGCGGCGTCGCCTCGCGGGCCATGTCGCGGTCGAAGCCCATCAGGACCCGGCGGTCCCGGAGGCCGACCTCGCGCAGCCGCACCTTCCGCCCGACCTGCTCGGGCTCCGGAGCGGAGCGGCTCACCGCGCCAGACCGCACTGGTGCTCACGAATGATCACAAGCATCCCTTGACGATATCGGTAGCCGGGACCGCGGCTCCAGAGACCGTCGTCGGGTTCCGCGGATGAGCCTGGCCACATTCTCGCGAGCCGTCGAAACTTCTTCGAAAGTCTTTGACCGGCTTCCTCGGCGCCACCGACACTTTTTCCCTCGGCACACCTCGACGAAGAGGGAGCACACGGATGAGATCTCTTGGGAAATCCCGGTTCCGGCTGGCTTTGAGCGGGGCCGTCGCGGCCGCGCTGATCACGGCGTTCGTCCCCGGCACGGCCTCGGCCGACACGGTGATCACGACGAACCAGACCGGCACGAACAACGGCTATTACTACTCCTTCTGGACCGACCGGCCCGGTTCGGTCTCGATGACGCTGAGCTCCGGCGGCAGCTACCGGACCTCGTGGAGCAACACCGGCAATTTCGTCGCGGGCAAGGGCTGGAGCAACGGCGGGCGGCGCAACGTCAGCTACTACGGCAGCTTCTCCCCGTCCGGCAACGGCTACCTGACCCTTTACGGCTGGACGTCGAACCCGCTGGTGGAGTACTACATCGTCGACAACTGGGGCAGCTACCGGCCGACCGGGACCTACAAGGGCACCGTCACCAGCGACGGCGGGACGTACGACATCTACCAGACGACCAGGTACAACGCCCCGTCCGTCGAAGGCACCAAGACCTTCAACCAGTACTGGAGTGTCCGGCAGTCGAGGCGGACCGGCGGCACCATCACCACCGGCAACCACTTCGACGCCTGGGCGCGCGCCGGGATGCGGCTGGGATCCTTCAACTACTACATGATCATGGCGACCGAGGGGTATCAGAGCAGCGGCAACTCCAGTATCACCGTGAGCGGGTGACGCCGTGTTCGTCGTCGCCGCGCTGGTCGCCGCACTCACCTTCGCCCCCGGTGCCACTCCCGCCGCCTGCTCCGGATACGTCGGACTCACCTTCGACGACGGCCCGTCCAGTACCACCTCCCGGCTGCTCGACGCGCTCCGGCAGAACGGGCTGCGGGCCACGATGTTCAACGTGGGCCAGAACGCCGCCGCGAATCCGGCACTGGTCCGAGCCCAGGTCAGCGCGGGGATGTGGGTCGCGAACCACAGCTACACGCATCCGCATCTGACCCAGCTGAGCCAGTCGCAGATCGATTCGGAGATCTCACGGACGCAGCAGGCGATCGCCAACGCCGGCGGCGGTACCCCGAAACTGTTCCGGCCGCCCTACGGCGAAACGAACACGACCGTGCGGTCGGTGGCGGCGCGGTACGGGTTGACCCAGATCATCTGGGACGTCGACTCGCAGGACTGGAACAACGCGAGCACCGACGCGATCGTCGCGGCGAACGCCCGCCTCACCAACGGGCAGGTCATCCTCATGCACGACTGGCCTGCCAACACCATCGCGGCGATCCCGCGGATCGCACAGGGCTTGGCCTCGCGAGGGCTGTGCGCCGGGGCGATCTCCCCGCAGACCGGGCGGGCGGTGGCGCCGGGGTAGGTTCGGGCCCGTGACCACTCTGGACGACCTCGAACCGCCGTGGGGCGACCCGCCATCGGACGCGACCGGACTCGTGACGACGGTCTACCGGTTGCGCCGTAAGCCGATCCGGGACTTCGAGGTCGAGGATCTGCGAGTGTTGCTTGGGCAGCAGGTGAGCGTCGAGGTGCTCGTTCCGCTCGCGCTCCCCCTGCTCGAAGCCGACCCCATGGCCGAGGGCCGGTACTACCCCGGCGACCTGCTCGCCGCGATCCTCACGGTGCGGGCGCCGTACTGGCGGGAGCATCCGGATCACCTCGCGCGGCTGCGTGAGGTGATCCGGGTGGCCAGGGAAACCGGCGACGTCAAGCCGTTGAAAAAGCAGCTCGACGCGTTTCCCCGGGAAAACTGAACTTCGGGGCCGTTATTGTCACCTGGCGTTGAACGACTCGTCCCATTCCGGCGCGTCGACGAAATGGACGTCGTAGCGTTCGTGGATCCGGTCGACTTCGTCCGGTGGCAGGTTTCCGCGCAGGATCTCCGGCAGGGCACGGAAGTAGTCGAATCGCTCGACACCCGGAGTGAGGGTGATGAGCACGTCCGCGGCGAGCTCCGGCGGCGCGGCGAACGCGTGCCGGACGCTGGGCGGCACCACGACGTAACCACCCTTGTCGACAGTGATCAGCTCGGTGCCCACCATCATGCGGAGCGACCCGTCGAGCACATAGAACGCTTCCGCGGATTTCTCGTGGAAATGCGGTTTCGTCCCCGGCTCTCCGGCCCGCAGGGAGAGCCGGTTCGCGCCGAGGAGCCCACCCGTGTGACCACTGTCGGCCAGTAACCACAACGCGGGACTCTCGATCGTCTCCGCGTCTCTCTCCTGCACCACCCAGGCGTCGTTCGCCATCGCGCACCCCATCTAGTTGAAGGCTTCAACCAAAAGTAGGCCGAAGTAGTTGAAGGCGTCAACTGCTACCTTGGCGGCGTGACCGACTGGCTCGACGCGGACCAGCAACGTGACTGGCGGGCGTTCATCGAAGGATCGGTGCGTTTCGTCGACCTGCTCGACCGCAGGTTGCGGGAGCGGCACGGACTCTCACTCGCCGAGTACGAACTGCTCGTGCGGCTGTCCGAAGCGGAGGGTCGGTCGATGCGGATGGCCGACCTCGCGAAGTCGGCGTACTACTCGCGCAGCCGGCTGTCCCATCGCGTCAACGGGCTGGAGTCCCGCGGTCTGGTCCGGCGGGAGCCGACCGCCGAGGACGGACGCGGGGTCAGCGCGCGGCTCACCGAGGCGGGAACCGAGACCCTGCGCCGCGCGGCACCGGACAATCTGCGCGCCGTCCGGGAGCATTTCGTGGACGTGATCGAACCGGAAGACCTCCGGGCCGTCGGCCGGGCGATGACGGCCGTCACGCGGCGGCTCGAGGACTGACCTGCGACGGGATGGTCCCCCTTCAACGACCGAAGGCCCTCACCCAGTTCGGGTGAGGGCCTTCGGCGGTGGAAAAACGTCAGATGGCGACGACGCGCTGGGCCTGCGGGCCCTTCTGGCCCTGACCGATTTCGAACTCCACGCGCTGCCCTTCGTCCAGGGACTTGAAGCCGTTCCCCTGGATCTCCGAGTAGTGCACGAACACGTCCGGTCCGCCGTCATCCTGCGCGATGAAGCCGAAGCCCTTTTCGCCGTTGAACCACTTCACGCTGCCCTGAGCCATACTTTTTACCTGCTCTTCATAGCGAGTCTGAGCCCATTCGATGCCCCGATCTCAGTACCCATTCTCGCAGGTGTCGCCGGACAGCACACGTCGTGTCCCGAAAAAAGAAGATTTCGGTGCGCGGACCCCACTCGAAAAAACGGACATTCGCCAGGTCAGTGCCGCTTTTACCGCCATAAAAGCGTACGGTGTACTCACCCACACTGGGTCGGCCGGACCCCAACCGGTCCACCACTCGGGAACCGGTCAACGCCGGACGCGGTAGCGCAGGTGGGTCGCGGCCCCCGCGACGGGTTCCCCCGCCGGGATCAGGTCACCGCGAGCGCCACCGAACAACGCCGTCCCCCGCCCCAGCAGGACGGGCGCGAGGTGGAGATACACCTCGTCGAGCAGGCCCGCGGCGAGCAGCTGCCCCGCCACGTTCGCGCCCAGCACGAGCACGTCCTTGTCCCCCGCCGCCTCCTTGGCCCGCCGGACCGCGGCCTCCAGGCCGTCGAAGACGAACGTCCCGCCGTTGTCGCCGAGGAGGTCGTCCCGGGTCCGGTGGGTGACCACGAAGGCCGGGACGCCAGGCCACGGGGTGCCACCCCACGGCCGCAGGCCGAGGTCGAAGGTGTGCCGTCCGATGACGGTGGCCCCGACCGACGAGTCCACCTCCCGGCGGACGTCGGCGTCCGGCCCGGCTCCGCCCATCCACTCGTGCAACTGTTCCCCGCCGTCCCCCATGGGCTCCTCGGCCCGGACGTTCGGTCCGGCGGTGAACCCGTCCAGTGACATCGACACATCCAGCACCACCTTGCTCATCGCAAAGCCCTCCTTCGCCGCTTCAGCGCCCGTCCGGCGTCTGTGCACGGAGGTCGGAGCCGGACCGGCCGTCTCGACATGGCTTCACGGAAAACTTTGCAGGCACTGGATCCGCATCTCCCGCCGCGAAAACGACGGCGACCGGAACGAGGCCCGCGGGCGGTAGACTGAACCCGCTGCTCACGCTCAAGACCTCGGCGGACATTTCGAGGGACGAGAGGATCATCGTGACCGCTCGACGGCACGTCGAGCTGCTGAGCATGCTCAAGGCCGGGAGCACTGATCCGGCCACCCTGCTGCGGCGAGTGTGCGAACTGTGTGTCGACATCTGCGCGGTATCCGGCGCCGCGATAGTCGTCCACGCCGCCGATGACGGCACCGCGCAAGCTGTCGCCTGTGCGACCGATCCGGTCAGCCTGGTCCTCGACGACCTGCAGCGCACGGTCGGTGAAGGCCCCAGGGTCGCGGCGCGTGCTTTGGGCGGCCCGGTGCTGGTCGCGGATCTGGCGACCGCGGGTGCCCGATGGCCCGCCTTCACCGCCGAAGCACAGGCCGCCGGTGTGGCGGCGGTGTTCTCGTTTCCGCTGCACGTCGGCGCGGTGCGGGTCGGCACCCTCGATCTCCACCGCGACAGCGAAGGCTCCCTCGGCTCGGCGGAGTTGAGGGACGCGCTGACCCTCGCCGACATCGCCACCCACCTGGTGCTCGACGATCTCGACGGCCTGGATCCCATGGACGTCGGCTGGCTGTCCGATGTCCATGCCGTGATGCACCAAGCAACCGGCGTCGTCACCGTCCAGCTGAACGTCTCGATGCACGACGCGTTGCTCCGCATCCGCGCGCACGCCTACGCTCATCGAACCCTCCTCGATGAGGTGTCCCGGCAAATCGTCGGCCGCGACCTCTACCTCGAGTTAGGAGACTGACCGGCATGTCAGAACAACCGCGGGTCACCCCCCTGGCGCGGACCACGGGCCACGAGCAGCGGTTGGCCGACACGTTCGTCGCACTCGCCGACACCATGATCGACGACTTCGACGTCCTGGAGTTCCTGCACATGTTGTGCGGCCAATGCGTCGAACTCCTCGAAGTCTCCGCGGCCGGGGTGATCCTGCTCGACGAGCACGGCGGACTGCGCATGGCGGCGGCCTCCTCCGAACGGGCGGAACTGCTGGAGCTGTTCGCCGTGCAGACCGAGGACGGACCCTGCATCGACTGCGTCCGCACCGGAGCACCCAGTGCCAGCGCGGACATCACCGCCGACGCCGCCCGGTGGCCGCGTTTCGCCGCCGCCGCCCACGACTGCGGTTTCCACGCCGTGCAAGCGGTCCCGATGCGGTTGCGACGTCAGGTCATCGGCGTGCTGACCTTGCTCAAGGCCGACGGCAACGGAGTGCACGACACCAGCACCCGGCTGGGCCAAGCCATGGCGGACGTGGCCACGATCGGCATACTGCAACAACGGGCCATCGGCAACGCGGACCTGCTCGCCGAACAACTGCAGACGGCGCTCAACAGCCGGGTCATCATCGAACAGGCCAAAGGTGTGCTCTCCGCACACAGCGAAAACCTGGACATGGGCGCGGCGTTCGCCGCGCTGCGGGGCTACGCCCGCTCCCACCGGCAACGGCTTTCCGAGCTGGCCCGCGCGGTGGCGGACGGCACCGCGGACATCCCCGGAATCCTCGCCGGCTGACCGCGGCCGCTCAGCCGCGCTGCCTGGCTAGGGCCGCGTAACGCGCTGTCCCGACCGCTCCGGCGATGGCCAGGACGAATCCCGCGACCGCGGGCACCGCGAAACCGTCGCGCACCCGGTCGTCGAGGTAGACCAATCCGATGAGCGAGGACAACGTCGTGTTGGTGGTGAACATGATCGCGGTGACCGCGGTCGGTCTGCCCTTCTGCAAGGCCATGGCGAAGACGACCGCCGCCGTCAGTCCATTGAGGACGATCGCCCAGACGGAGGGCTCCAGGACGAGCCGCCACACCGCGTCCGGAGGACTCAAGGTCCGCGCTGAGACGCCGACGACGCTGAAACCCAGACCGGCGCCGAAGGCCAACGCCGGCGCCGTCCAGCCGCGGTCGCGACGCTTGGCGTAGAAGGCGATCGCCGCCACCGGAAGCGCCATGCCCAGCAGGATCCAGCGCCATCCGGGCGGCAACGCCCGCGCCGGACCCGGGTCGGCGGACAGACCCAACAGGATCAGACCGGTCGCGCCGAGACCCAGCGTGGCCCATCCCGCTCCGGCCATCCGGGTGCCCATGAAGGCGGCGATGGTGGCCGTCACCCCCACGCTGAAGGCGAGCAGCGACTGCACCAGGAACAGCGGCAGCCGATGCAGTGCCGCGGCGGCGCACAGGAATCCCGCCAGATCCACCGCGAGACCGAGGAAGTACAGCGGCTGACTCCGGAGGGCGGCCAGGTCGAACGACCGGCCGCCGTACACACCCGCGCGCCGGATGCCCATGGACTCGAGGATCGAGCCGCTCCCCGACGCCAGAGCCGCCATGACGGCCAAGACGTAGCCAAGGATCATCCGGCCGCTCAGCCCGCTGTCGTGATCAGGAAGGTGTAGTGGCCGTCGATGTCTTTGCGGACGTCGAGCGCGGCACCGTCTTCGGGGAGGCCGTCGAGGGTCAGGCGCAGCCCGCCTTCCGCTTGGACGTTCTGCGCCGTGGTCAACTGGTTGATCGCTTCGGTGGCCGATTCGGTCATGGTGAACACAGGCGCTCCTTCCTTCACTGTCCGGTGGCCATCAAGACTCTGTGGATTCGAGCGGACTCTCGCGGTCTCCGGCTCTTTTGGCAGGCGCCGCGATGGCCGCCGATCGTGACGCGTGAATGATCAGTCGTTCGTGCAGCCGGGCGATCTGGATCGGACGCCAGGTCGCGCGGGTGGTGGCGACGACCCGCAGATCGGTACGGGAGCCTGCCTGCCGGTGCGCGGCCAGCAGGACCTCCAACCCGGCGGAATTGAGGAACCGGACGTTGGTCAGATCCACGACCAGCCGTTTCGGCCGATCCGCCAACGCCGATTCGATCGCCTCGCGCACCGCGGGCGCGGTGTGCAGGTCCACGTCGCCGGTTACGGCGACGACCAGCGTCGGGCCACACCGCTCGACCGCGACGGTCAACGGCGGGGCCCGGTGGGGCGGGAGATCGAACGTCATGAGTTTCACGAGTGGGCTCCAGACCTTTGCCGGCCGCTACTGAAACTCACCGCGCGAGAAGGACAGGCGCACGGCCGAGGGACAGATGCGGCCTCGTTGACGGTCGGTCGTCGTGAGGGCGATGTCTGGGCACTCCGGCGCTGTCACCTTCGATCCTACCGCGATGGCGATGCTTCAGCGCCTGCTGGAACCCCTCGCGTCGAGATAACCGGCGAGTTCGTCGAGTACCTGCCGGGCCGGGACGAATACGCAGGCTCCTGGTCCGAGGATCTCGCCTGCCGAGGGCAGCAGCGCCCGGTAGGCCAGCTCGGCGATGCGCTCGTCGTCCGTGTGGATCGCGGTCAAGCCGACCAGCGCGATGTCGAGTTCGTAGGTGGCGTCCGGGAACGCGGGAAGGGCCGCCGGAAGTATTTCGCGCGCCCTGTCGAGGTCACCCGCCAAGGCGAGGGTGAGCGCGAAAAGCTGGGGTGAGGCCGGCCATGCCGGATACCGGTCCGCGTAGTCGGGCAGGAGTTCCGCCGCGCGGCCGGCGCGGTAGGCCCGGCACCAGCGCACCGTCATGAGCAGGAGGTCGGCTCGCTGGACCCCGGCGTCGTCCAGAGCCTGCGCGCCGGCCTGATAGGCCTTCGTCACGTCTTCGTCGGGAGCGTCGGCCAGGTCGAGCAGCATGGCGCGATGCCACCGCACCCTGGCGGCGCTCGCGGGGTGCGGGAGCCTGCGCACCTGACTGTCCAGATTGGACAGAGCGTGCTCCGCTCCGGTCAGGTCGCCGCGCTGCTCGGCGGCATAGAGCTGCCACAGCAGGCCAAGGCGTTCGGAAACCACGAGTTCGTGTTCCCGGCCCAGTGCGACCAGTTCGGCCGCCAGCCTGGTCCGCCGGGCCAAACCGCCCGGGGTGGCGTAGGCCTGGGTATGAGCGGCGATCAGCACTTCCGCTCTGGTACTGGCGGAGAGGTCGATCCGCTGTGCGATCGCCTCGGCTTGGGCGGCGGCCGCCCGGCCCCGGTCACGTTCGCGGTCGTCGGGATGGCCGTAGAGCTCGATGGCCAGCTTGGTCAGCAACAGCGCGCGAAGCTCACTGTCCTCTTCAGACAGCTGACTCAGGTTCTGTGCCAGCAGGTCCACCACGCGCCGCAGGTGAACGGCTTGTTCGGGGGCCACGCGTCGTTCGGCGAGCACCGGGTTGCCCGGGTCAAGGGAAATGACGACCTGCGCGGTCAAGGCGGGGTCGGCCAGTTCGGCGAGCGGCGCGAGCGACTCGGCGCGGATGGCGCGCATGGCGGGCTTGTCACTGAGGAAAGCGTGCGCCTGGAGCAATTCGCCGACGATGGTCAGCCTGTCGCGGGAGGTGCCGCCGAAGCGGTCGGCGACGTTCAGCGCGGCGGTGCGCAGCCGTACCGCTTCGTGGTAGGCGAATCGGGCCGTCGCCTGGTCCGCGGCCATCCGGGTATAGCGGATCGCGGACGTCGCCGTCCGCGCGCTCGGTGCTTGCAGGTGATGCCGGGCGAGCGCTTGGACGTTGTGCGGCTGGAGCCGTTCGACGGTGGCCGCGGCCTTGCGATGCCATAGTGTCCGTCGTGGCGTCGAGATTTCGGCGTAGACGGCTTCGTGCATCAAGGCATGGGTGAACCGCAGGGTGCCTTCGGTGGTTCCGTCGTCGAGGATTCCTGTCGCCAGCCCGATTTCGGCGCGTTCGAGTACCGCGTCGTAATCCGGCTCCGGTCCGTGGTCGGCGTCCATCGCCGCGAGCAGGTCGAGGTCGAATTCGTCACCGAGCACCGCGGCCTTGCGCAGCAGGACGCGTACGTCTTCCGGCAGTTCGGCGAGTCGCTGGACGAGTACGTCACGGATCCCGGCGGGGATGCTGCGCAAGGCGGCTTCCCGCCCGTGCGCGGCGATATGTCTGGCCAGTTCGCGCGCCAGGAAGGGGTTACCCGAGGTGCGGCGGGCTATCTGGACGGCGAGGACGTCGTCCACCTGGTGGGTACCGGCGGCTCGCATCAGGGAGCCGATGGCCCGTCCGTCCAGACCGTCGAGCTGGATCCGTTCGGGAAGATGCCCGGCCAGCTCGGCGAGGCTGCCTGCCAGCAGCGGGTGGTGCGGGGCGGGGCGGAAGGTGCCGACCAGGAGCACCGGATGGCCGGTGAGCAGACGGGCGACCTCGACCAGTGGGGTGAGGGTGTCGGCGTCCGCGAGGTGCAGGTCCTCGAGCACGATCAGCAATGGCCGGTCGTCCGCGACCGCCGCCAGATAGGTGGCGAGCAGGCGGCAGAACCGGAACCGGTTCGCGGTCGCGGTGTCCACGCTCGTGGTCCCGGTCGGGCGGGCGGCCGCGGTGAACAGCTCCACCAGGTCCGGCGCCGGTTGTCGTTCGGCGGTGAGCAGGTCGACGATTTCCAGCCATGGCCAGCCGCCGGGCGCGCCGGCGACCTCGGGACATCGGGCGGTCGCCGTCGCCCAGCCTTCGGCGCGCAGCCGGGCGAGCAGGTGCCGGGCCAGTGCGGTCTTGCCGATGCCCGCGGGTCCCTCCAGCAGGGCCACCCGCCCGGTGCCCGCCCTGGCGGCCGATGCCAGCCGGGTCAAGATGTCCACTTCGGACTTTCGCCCGATGAGCGGTTCGCCGGTGGGATGCTGCCCTTCCGCGGTCGGCGCGCTCACCGGTGGGGACGGCGGGAGAACGGGTGCTTGGGTGCGGACTTCGGCTTCCAGCGTGCGCAGCGGCAGGCCGGGGTCGACGCCGAGTTCCTCCCGCAGGGTGGCTCGCGCCTCGCGCAGCGCGGCCAGCGCTTCGCCTTGACGACCGGCGCGGTGAAGGGCCAGCGCGAGCAGCCGATGGCCCTCTTCGCGCAGCGGGTGTTCGTCGACCAGAACCCGCAGCTCCGGCAGGGCCTCGGCGGCCCGGTCGAGGCTGAGCAGGGCGTTGGCGAAGCCTTCCCGCGCGATGACGCGCAGTTCGGTGAGGCGGGTGATCTCCACACGCGCCCACTCGGTGTCGGCGAACTCGGCGTACGGGCTGCCCCGCCACAGTCGCAGGCCCTGCTGGAACCGGGGCAGCGCCTCAGCGGGCCGGTCGCGGGCGAGCAAGTCCGTCGCCTCGTCGGTGAAAGCCTCGAACCGCCAGGAGTCGGCGGCGCTGGCCTCGGCGCGTACCGCGTAGCCGGGTGCCACGGTGACCAGCACCCGGGCCGGTGTGCGTCGCTGCCGGGCCGGTTCGAGTACCTGCCTGAGGTGGAACACGATGGTGCGGACGGTCGCGATCGCCTGCCGGGGCGGATCGTCACCCCAGATGTCGGTGATCAGCCGGTCGATGGCGACCACCTGGCCCCGCGCGACCAGCAGGCGGGCGAGGATCTCGCGGTGGCGGGCACCGCCGAGATGGACCGGGCCGGACTCGCCCGAGCCGTCGGGCAGGCGAGCCTCCAGCGGGCCCAGCACCAGGAAGTTGACCATGACGAGCGGAGCATACGGCCGGAGATCGGCCGACCGGAATAAACGCTCGATAAACAACGGCCGTCAGCACACGCCGAATTGACTTTTCGCAGCCGTGTCGTCGCCGAAGGTGATGAATTCGTTCTTTATCGGTCTCGGTGAGGGTTTGGGTCACGACAGCAGCCCCTCACGACGAAGGAAGACCGACCATGCGCGCCATCTCGCTTCTGCGCAGTCCCAAGATCTGGGTGTTCACCCTGTTCGGCGCGGTGCTCGCCCTCGTGCTGACGGTGGGCTACCTCGGCGGATCACTGGATACCGGCACCCCCGGTCAGCGCGTCCCCATCGCCTGGGTGAACGCGGATCTCGGGGCAGGCGGCCACCATCTCGGCGCCACGCTGACCGAGCAGATCCGCACCGGGCAGGCCGGTGCTGCCGCGCACTGGATCACCGCCGAGGACGAGGACGCTGCCCGGCGGCTGCTCACCGAGGGATCCGCTTACGCGGCGGTCCTCGTCCCCGCCGACTTCTCCGCGCGGATCACCGCGTTGAGCGATCCCCACGCCGCGCCGTCCCCGGCGCGGGTGACCGTGCTGACCAATCCGATCGCCGGTCCGGCGGCCAGCGGTACCGCGACCGGCACCGCGCAAGCCGTCCTCGCCGCGATGTCACAGACCCTCGGCGGGCAACTGATCGCCCGGATCCCCGCCGACGCGGGGGTTTCCGGGGCCGCGCGGCTGCTGCTCGCTGATCCCGTCAAGGTCACGTTGGCCCCGGTCGGCCCGGTCCCACCGCACAGCGCGGGCGGGATGGCGGCCTTCTACTACACCCTTGTCCTGATCCTGACCGGATTCCTGCTGGCGCAGGTGCTGCACTCGGCCGTCGACGGTGTACTGGGGTTCGCGCCGAGGGAGTTCCTGCACAAACGGGCCACCCACCCGCCGTTCCCCATCAACCGGGTGCAGACACTGCTGACCAAGGCGGCACTCGTACTCGGCTGTTCGATCGTGGCCGCCACCGTGATCGAGACCGTCGCCGTATTCGCCCTCGGCATGCCGGCCGAGCATCCCATCGGCCTGTGGCTGTTCTCGATCCTCGCGGTGGCCACCGCCGGGGTGCTGCCGCTGGTGCTGCTCGCCGTGTTCGGTTCGCCAGGTGCCTTGCTGGCCACGGTGATCCTGGTGGTGCTCGGGGTGCCTTCCTCCGGCGGCGCCTTTCCACCCGAGTTGCAGCCGACCCTCTTCCGCTGGCTGGGCGAGGTCCTGCCGATGCGGCACACCACCGACGCCACCCGCGACCTGATCTTCCCCGTCACCGCCGGCCTGACCGGCAGCGTCCTGGTGGTCGCCGTCTGGCTGGTGGCCAGTCTCGCGATCGGCCTCGCGGTCACCGCCTTCTACGACCGGACCGGTCGTCACCGGACCAGCGTCCAGGAACGCATCCGTCCCGTACCCGTCCCGATTTCCGAAAGGCAGCACCAGTCATGACCGCACCGCTCAATCTCAACAGCACCTGGGGCGCGATCACCAAGACCGGGCCGTGGCAGGTCCCGTCCGTCATCAACGCCACTTCCACGATGGGGTCGATCACCCTCGACTTCACCGCCGCGACCTGCCCGCACGAAGAGGTCGAGGTGCACGTCAACTGTCAGGCCGGCCGGATCACCTTGGTGGTGCCGGACGAATGGACGGTGCTCACCTCGGAGGTCTCCGCCGACGGCGCCGGCATCAAGGCCGCACTCGGCGGGCAGCCCGGATCCGGCGCGCCCCGGCTGCGCGTCACCGGCCAGGTCACCTGGGGCCGGCTGGAGATCACCGGCGCATCGCACGCCACGAACGTCACCACCACTGGATCAAGGAAGAGGACACGATGACCACCACCTACCGCGGACTCCTGCTGAAGGCCGGACTGCTGGCCACCGCCGTGACGGTGGCGCTGAGCGGGACCACCAGCGCCGGCGCCGATTCCGCCCCGGGCGGGTCGAGCGCGGTATCCGGGACGGCCAAACCCACGATCCTGTTGGTGCACGGCGCCTTCGCCGACGCCTCCAGCTGGGCCGGGGTGGCGACCCGGCTGCGCCAGGACGGCTACCAGGTGACCATGGCCGCGGTCGGCCTGCGCGGCCTCACCGACGACGTCGCCTACGTCCACGGCGTGCTGGAAGCCATGCCCCGCAAGACGGTCGTCGTCGGCCACTCCTACGGCGGCGCGGTCATCTCCGGCGCCGCGACCGATTCCGGCAAGGCCGCCGCGCTGGTCTACGTCGCCGCGTTCGCCCCCGACGCCGGGGAGACCGTCCAGGCACTGGATCAGCGCTTCGGCGGGCCGACCGGGCAGATCACCACCGCCAGGCCCTACCCGCTGCCCACCGGACTGCCCGGCTCGCCGGGAGGGATCCCGCCGGTGGAACTGACCATCGACCCGGCCAAGTTCCGCCACTACTTCGCGCAGGACGTTCCGGAGTATCAGGCCGCGAACATGGCCGACGGGCAGCGTCCGCTCGCGCTAGCCGCGCTCCTGCAGCCCGCCGGGCCGCCGGCGTGGAAGTCGCTGCCCAGCTGGTACCTCGTCACCCGCGAAGACCGCATCATCCCGCCTGCCGGCCAGCGCCAGATGGCCGAACGTATGCACGCCCGCGTCGTCGAGCGCTGGGCGAGCCACGCCGTCACCGTTTCCCAGCCGGGCGCGACCGCCGAGGTCATCGAAGCCGCCGCGCGCCAGGTCCACCCCTGACCCGCGAACCGACCACCGGATACATCTTCGAGAGAGGCACCACCGTCATGAGCAACCCCACCATCGTTCTGGTCCACGGCGCTTTCGCCGACGCCACCGGCAGCTGGGAGGGCGTCACCCGCATCCTGCTCGACCGAGGTCACCGGGTCGTCACCGTCGCCAACCCGTTGCGCGGCCTGCACCACGACGCGGAATACGTGCGCACGGCGCTCGCCACCACCCCTGGCCCGATCGTGCTGGTCGGCCATTCCTACGGTGGCGCGGTGATCACCCAGGCGGCCACCGAGGCCGAGAACGTCAGCGCGCTGGTGTACGTCGCGGCGTTCGCCCCGGACCAGGACGAGTCGGCCGGCGAGCTGGACGAGCGTTTCGGCGGCGCGGCCAAACAGGTCACCACCGCACGGCCCCTGCCGGGCGCCGTCCAGGCCGCCCCCGAGGGCCCGCCGCAGGTCGAGCTGAGCATCGATCCGGCCCGTTTCCATGAGGTCTTCGCCCCTGACACCACGGCGGCGAACGCGGCCGTGCTCGCCGCCGGTCAACGTCCGCTCGCACTGACCGCGATGCTCGAACGGGCCGGGGCGCCGGCGTGGAAGCGGCACCCCGGTTATTACGCCATCGCCACCGAGGATCAGATGATTCCCGTTGCGGGACAACGATTCATGGCCGAGCGGATGAACGCGGACATCGTCGAGGTCCCCACCGGTCACCTGGCCATGCTCGGCGCGCCCGAAGTCATCGCGGAGCTCATCACCACCGCGAGCGAGCGCTGACCCCACCGGCACGACCAAGCCCGCCGCCCCGGCACCCTGCCGGGCCGGCGGGCTTCGCCGTCCACAATGGACTTACGGATAGAGAGTCATCCCGGGGTCGAGCGCGATCTCGGCCAGCTGCTCCAAGGTGAGAGGCGGCGCCGGGCTGGCCGGTTTCCGGTCGCGTTTGGCGTCGACGGCGTTCGCGGCGTCGAGGATCACCCCGATCTTGTCCGCGCGGGCGACCTCGACCCGATGGACCGACGGCCCACCACCTTTCCGGGTCAAGGTGGTCGCCACGATGACCTCCCCCTTCGGCCCGAACGACCGATGACACACCTGGTCCATGCCCTCCGGGGCCTGGTCCACACAGTCGGCGGGCATGTTCAGGCGGCCGCCCAGCCGTCCCAGCGTCACTTGGACGCTCCCCTTCTCACCCGACCGGACCGTCGTCGTCCCCGCGAGGAACTCGTCCTCTCCACCACTGCACGCGCCACCGCCGCCGTTGGTCACCGGCCTCGCCCAATGGACGACCTGCAGCGGCCCACGCCCGGGGTCGCCCTCGGGATAGTTCGCCGCACTGGGGGCCAGCGTCGTACCCGCCGCCAGCCGGGCGTTCACCGCGGCGGTCAGCACCCCGGTGAGCCGCGCTGTCGCCTCGGCCGGTTTCTCCGTCGGCACCGGGCCCATCAGGGCGGGAATCTTGCAGGGTTCCGGCAGTTCCGGCACCGAGGACGACCCCGCCGCCGGACTCACCGCCCCCGGCGAACCAGGCGCGAGGACGAAGGCCGCCCCCACGGCGACCGCGGCCACCCCCGCGGCCGTCACCACCCACGGGTTCGGCCGGAGCCAGGCCGTCTTCCGTTCCCGTGCCACGATCGCGTCGACGTCCACAGTGGACGGAGGAGCCGCACCGATGATCTCGTCGATCCGTTCCTTGGTCATCTCGTCTCCTTCAGCTCAGGGTGGTTTCGGCCAGCCGCGCACGCAACGTGTCGAGGCCCCGCGCGGTCTGGCTCTTCACCGTTCCCGCCGAACAGCCGAGAATCGCGGCCGTCTCCTCGACCGAGAGATCGCAGTAGATGCGCAGCACGACAGCGGCGCGGCGCCCCGGTGGCAGGGCTTCGAGCAGGGTGAACAGCTGCGCCCTGTCGAGCACTCGCGAGTTCAGCTCCACCGCCGGTTCGGGCAGATCCCCCGACAACTCCTCACGCCGCCACGACCTGCCACGCTCACTGAGCCAGGTACGCACCAGGATCCGGCGCACATACGCGTCGAGATACTCGACGCCACTCGCCCGCTTCCAATGCCGATAGAGCTTGGCGATCGTCATCGACACCAGATCGTCCGCGAGATGCCAGTCGTGGCAAAGCAGATAACCCGTCCGTCGCCACCCCTCCAGCCGAGACGTGACGTACTCCCGGTACGCCGTTTCTTCGGACCGCTTCACCCAGGCCTCCCGTGGTTTTCGCTCACACCCTCTACAACCGGCGGTTCGCGCACCGGGGTTGCCCGGCCGGGAGGGGCTTATGACTCAGGTCACAGCGGGAGCGGTGCCAAGGGGGACCGCCCTGGGGGGTGCTGGATAAACGTCCGTCCCCAAAGCCGGGGAGATGATCTTGGTCGCGACACGTGGACCAGGCGAAAGAGTGGGCCGCCTGGGGCTCGAACCCAGAACCTACGGATTAAAAGTCCGCAGCTCTACCAATTGAGCTAACGGCCCGTGCGGCTGAGTCTAGTAGACCGCCGTCGACCACCAGGATGGCGGGGCGGCAGCTCCGGCGCCACGGAATTGTCGGGGGTGTCTGCCATGGTCGGGGGCATGGACACGATCCCCGAGGAGAACTACTCGGTCGACTGGTCCGGAGAGAGGCCGGAGGTGTCGCGCACGGCGAGTGAGCGGCAGATCTTGACCTCCCTCCTCGACTGGCACCGCCGCACCTTCGAGCTGAAGTGCCAGGGTCTGACGCCGGAGCAGCTGGCCCTGCGGTCCACGGAGCCGTCGACCTTGTCGCTGCACGGGCTGCTCAGGCATCTCACCGGCACCGAGCGCTGGTGGTTCCGCATCCAGTTCGCGGGCGAGGACGTCCCCCTGCTCTATTACTCCGACGAGCGGCCCGAGCAGGACTTCGACGACACCGACGGTGACATCGAGGCCGCGTGGGCGGTGTGGCGCGAAGAGTGCGCGCGGTCCAGGGAGATCGTCGCGGGGGCCTCGCTCGACGACACGGGCGAGAGGCGCCGCGACGGTGAGCCGTTCTCGCTGCGGTGGCTGCTGGTCAACCACATCGCCGAGTACGCGCGCCACAACGGTCATGCCGATCTGCTGCGCGAGCGCATCGACGGGAGGACAGGCCGCTGATGGACGGGGGTGCGATGCTGGGCCGATGAACGCCGATCCCGATTCCGGCCTCCTCTCCCCGGTCCGCGCGGGCACGCCCGCCGAGGCGGCGACGGGGGATCTCGCCTGGGTGCGGGCCCTGCTCGACACCGAGGCCGCGCTCGCCAGGGCGCAGGCGCGCACGGGGCTGATCCCGGCGGCCGCCGCGGACGCGATCACCGAAGCGGCCGCGTCGGCCGAGATCGACGTGGTCGCGTTGGCGAGGGCGGCGCGTGAGACGGCGAATCCGGTCGTGGGGCTGATCAAGGAACTGACCGCTGCCGCCGGTTCGGAGTACGTCCATCGCGGTTCGACCAGTCAGGACATCTTCGACACGGCGATGATGCTGGTCGCCGCGCGGACGCGCGAACTCATCACGGCCGACCTCGAGGCGACGGCGGAGGCACTACGCGAACTCGCCCGCGAGCATCGCGACACGATCATGCCGGGTCGCACCCTCACCGCCCATGCCGTTCCGACGACCTTCGGGCTCAAGGCGGCGGGATGGCGTCAGCTGACGCTCGACGCGCTCGACAGGCTGAACCGCGTCGTCCTGCCGGTCTCGCTCGGCGGAGCGGCCGGGACGCGGGCCGCGTACGCCGAGTACGCGCGCCTCGCCGAGTTGCCCGACGGCTATCCGCAGCGGCTGCAGACGGCCTTCGCCGAGGAAACCGGGCTCGCCGAGACCACGCTCCCCTGGCACACCCTTCGCACCCCGACGGCCGACCTCGCGGCCGCGCTCTCGTTCACCGCCGCCGCGCTCGGGAAGATCGCGGTCGACGTCCAGTTCTTGACGCGTACCGAGGTCGGCGAGGTCAGCGAACCCGCGGGTGAGGGCCGCGGCGGTTCTTCGGCGATGCCGCACAAACGCAATCCGGTGCTGGCGACGCTGATCCGGTCGGCCGCGCTCCAGGTGCCGGTGCTGGCCACCGGCGTCACCCAGGCCCTGATCTCCGAGGACGAACGGTCCGCGGGCGCGTGGCACGCCGAGTGGCAGCTGCTGCGCGAATGCCTGCGCCTGACCGGCGGCGCCGCGCACACCGCGGCCGAACTCGCGCGCGGCCTGGTCGTCGACGACGGCCGCATGCGCGAGAACCTCGGCCTCACGCACGGCCAGATCGTTTCCGAACGGCTTTCGACCGTTCTCGCTCCGCTGCTGGGCAAGGCGCGGGCCAAGGACGTCCTCGGTCAGGCGGCCAAACTCGCCCTGGAGCAGGATCGGCCACTCGGTGCGGTTCTTTCCGACCTGCCGGAGATAACCGGAGTCCTTCCCCCGGAATCCCTCGCCGACCTGCTGGATCCCGCGAACTACACCGGCTCGGCCGCCGCGCTGACGGACGCCGCGCTGGAAGTCCGCGAAGAAAATCCGGGAACTTCTTGAACCGGTCCCATGAGGGGTCCGTGTAGGGGATACAAGCTCACCGCGCCAAGCCGCGGAACCCCTACGAACAAGGAGAAATCCCATGCTTCGCAAGCGTTTCGTCGTCGCGACGGCGTCTGCGGCCGCGGGCCTGGCGCTGCTGTCGGCCTGCTCGGGTGGCAACGAGGCCACTTCGCCCGCCGTCGCGCCGGCCGCCGCAGTGGCCGGGGCGGGCGGGAACGCCCCCGCGGCCAAGGGTGAGACCAAGGTGGCCGTGGCCGAAGCCGGTGAGCTCGGCCAGGTGCTCGTCGACAAGGACGGGTTCACCTTGTACCGCTTCGACAAGGACAGCGCGAAACCGCCGAAGTCCAATTGCGACGGTGACTGCGCGAAGGCATGGCCGCCGGTACTCGCCGAGGGCGACGTGCAGATCGAAGGCGTGGACCAGGCACTGGTCGGCGAACTGACCCGCGCCGACGGCCGCAAGCAGGTCACCGTCGGAGGCTGGGCGCTCTACCGCTACGCCAAGGACGCCAAGGCGGGCGAGACGAAGGGGCAGGGCGTCGGAAGCACCTGGTACGCCGCGAACGCCAAGGGCGGCAAGGCCGGGCAGGCGGCCAAGGAAGCGCCGGCCGAGCAGAAGGCCGACGGCGCCACGAAACTGGTCGCGAGCAACGTCGACGGCATCGGACCGGCCATTGTGGACAAGGACGGCTTCACCCTCTACATGTTCACCAAGGACAAGAAGAACAAGCAGCCGACCTGCAACGGTGACTGCGCGAAGGCATGGCCGCCGGTGCTCGCCGAGGGCGACGTCCAGCTCGAAGGCATCGACTCCAAGCTGCTCGGCACCGTGAAGCGCGCGGACGGCACCACGCAGGTCACCGTCGGCGGCTGGGCCGTCTACCGCTACGCCAAGGACGCCAACCCGGGTGAGGCGAACGGGCACGGCGTCGGCGGCACCTGGTTCGTCATCGAGCCCGCCGGTTGCAAGAGCAGCGCGCCGGTGAAGGACAAGGCGGCACAGAGCGGGAACGCCGCCCCCAAGAAGGAGGAAGGCGCTCCCGCCGAGTCCGGTGGTTCCGAGTACGGCTACTGAGCCACCGAAGACCTAGTGGGCCAGGCCCGGCGGTCGCTCTTCACGAGCGACGGTCGGGCCTTTTCCATGCTTCGGCAACCGCGAACCGTCCCGGGCGGGGTCGACGGCCGTGGCGCTGTCGGCCCGGTCCACGACCACGGTTTCCTCTTCGTCCTCCGGCAGCAGCACCTTGTGCCGGGCCGGCAGGAACGCGATCACCAGACCGAGCGCGGCGAGGCCGAGGTGCAGCCAGTTGTCCGGCCCGTTGAGGTTGAACGGATTACCCGCCGCTGAGACCGGGTTCGTCGAAACGGTCCCGGTGATCATGAGACCCCAGACGAACAGCGCCCCGAAGGCGACGAAAGTCAGGAATCCGAAGATCCGGGCTCGCCCCGAGCTGAAGGTCAGCAGCAGACCGATCAAACCCATCAGGACGAATCCGAGGTTGTAGAGCGGGTTCACCGAGAAACCGAGAACGGTCGCGTCACTGCGACCGGCGAAATCGGCGAACCCCGTCCGGGTGAAGCCCACGATCCCGAACACCAGGAAGGCCAGGCTCGCCAGCCCGGCCAGGACCTGCGCGGGCTGGAGCCCGGCCGTCCGAATACGAGCGCGTTGTGTACGTGCCATTGCTCCGCCTTCCAGAGTTGGCGACCTGAAGTCACGCTGGACGCGGGATACCCCCGGGGCCTCTCGGACAAACCGGAAAGACGCTCCTCGACGACGCCACGCGTTCAACGGGTTACAGAACCCGTGGTCAAACGAGACTCACGTCACACCAATGCCCCAATCGTGAACACGAACGGGTGAATCGGCCAACAAGTCGTGTGGGCAAGGTGAGCGGAGTCTTCCTTCTGGTGGGGCTGTGCCTGGGGGCCATCCTCGCGATGCTGCTGGTTCCGCCGTCGCGGCCCGACACGACGGTGGTCGCGGCGGCATCGGGAGCCGCAGCGATGACCGTCGAATCGGAGGTCGCCGAACCTCCGGACTCGCCGCCCTCGTCCACACCGGACCAGCCTGCTTCGGCGGAGCCCGACAAGCCGGCGACCATCGATCCGAAGAATCTCACGGCACTCGTCCCCGGCGGCCAGGTGAGCGTGGTCGTCTACGACCGCGTCGCCAAGAAGAACACGGTTTCCCTGCAGCCGGAGCGTTCCTACACCTCGGCGTCCCTGGTGAAGATCCTCATCGCGCTCGAAGCGCTCAAAGGGGGCACGCCGTCGAGCACCGTGCAGCGGATGCTGTCGGTCAGTGACGACGACATCGCCAGCAGACTGTGGTCCGAACTCGGCGGCCCCGCCATCGTCACCCGCTGGGCGGCCAAAATCGGCCTCAGGAGCACCCGTCCACCCGAGGACCCCGGCCGCTGGGGTGACACCAGGATCACCGCCGCGGACATCGCGAAGATCTACCGCTACCTGCTGGAACAGGTCAGCGCGGGCTCGCGGGCGACGATCATGCGCGCGTTGGGCGGCGCGACGGAGAGCGGCTCCGACGGGGTTCGCCAGTACTTCGGCATTCCGGACGCCGCCGGCGACCTCCCCTGGTCGGTCAAGCAGGGCTGGGCGTGCTGCCGCGGCAGCCGGATCCTCCACAGCTCCGGGGTCGTCGGCAAGGACGACCGCCACATCGTCGTCGTGCTGACGTCGCAACCGACGTCGACCACCTACACCAGCGGCGGCAGGCGTGTCACGGACGTGGTGAAAGCGCTGGTCCCGGCGCTGACCGCGGACTGACCCACTATTGACGACCTGTAAACAAGGTGGGACAGTGGCCTCACGCCACTCTCTCGGGAGGTCGTCATGAGCACCGAAGCCCGTCTGCCCGCCTTGACCCCGCTCGGCCCGGATTCCGTCGCGTGGCAGGTGGTCGGCGACCGGAGACTGCTGCTCGGCGCCGGGACGGCTCTCCTGTTGCAGGTCGCGCATCCGGTGGTCGGCGCCGGTGTCCACGACCATTCGAACTACGTCGAAGACCCCTGGGGCCGCCTCGACCGGACCGTCGATTCGTTGCTGTCACAGGTTTTCGGCGGCCGGGCGGCGATCGCGGAGGCCGAGCGGCTTCGCGAGCTGCACAAGGCGATCAAGGGCGTCGACCACCACGGCGAGCGCTATCACGCGCTGAACCCCGAGGCCTACTGGTGGGTGCACGGCTCGACGTTCTGGACGGCACTCCGCCTGCATGACGTCTTCCTGTATCCCATGCCCCACAAAGAGAAGTGCCGCTTCTACGCGGAATGGCGGCACCTCGGCCTGATCCTCGGCTTGCGCGAACACCACATGCCGGAGGATCTCGAAGGGTTCGAGGCCTACTTCGCCGATGTCGTCGCGAACCGGCTCGAAGACAATCACACGGTACGAGAACTCCTCGGCTCGCTCAGCATGCGGGACACCCCGCCACCGCCGTGGTGGTTCTTGCCGGAGGCCCTGTGGCGTCCCGTCCGCCCGGCGGGCGGGAACGTCCTGTCGTTGTGCGCGATCGGCCTGTTGCCTCAGGCTCTCCGTGACCGGCTGAGTCTGGAATGGACAGACCGGGACGAGCGTCGGCTTCGGCTGCTGGCCACCGTCACCGGGATGGCCGCGAAACCCATGCCCGACCGGATTCGCTTGCACCCCAAGGCTTATCACGCCAAACGCGGTTATTGAGAAGTAAGGCAAATATGGCGTGCTCCGACGCGGGATCGGACTGCCTGAGGGAAGCCGGGCCGCGCCCTAGCGTCCACAAGGGACACTTTTCCGAAGAAGACTGTCCGACTTGGGCAGTTTGTGCGGTTTTGCGCGGGGGTCGTGAGTGGCAATGAGGGTTCTAACCCTATTCGCCACTCACGACCCCACGCGGAACCGCACATAGCGTCATCAATCGGACACCGAGCCTCCGAAAGGTGTCCCTTGTGGACGGTCGCGCGACGCCCCCCTCGACAGGGGGCTCCTCGCTGCCGCCGGGCAGCGAGCCGCTTACGCCACGTTTGACCTACCCCTCGATAGCTACCCGACGACGTCGACCAGCGCGCCCTTCGCCCCGGTGTTGGGCAGCGGCCACGGAGTGACCCCGCCGTTGCTGACGATCTTCTTGTCCTGCGGCGCGCACGGTGGCACGGTCCGCGCGCCGATCCACGCCAGCACGTCGGGCACCTGCGCCTTGAAGGTGTTCATGTTGTGCCCGGCGTCCGGGATCCGCCACGACGAGAGCGTCGCGGGTGCGCGGACGGCCGCCTGGATCTGGTCGATCGAGAAGCTCTCGAAACTTTCCTTGTCCCCCGCGATCGCGAGGATGTCGACCGGCGACGGATGCTTCTGCAGGTTGATCGTGACCGTGTTCGCGTCGACGATGTCCTGCCTGCCCTTGAACAGGTTTTCCGTCTCCGCGTCCACCGAAGCCTTGTAGTAGCCGCTGACGCTCGCCGCCTGGCCGTACCACTGCGGATGCCTGGTCACCAGGTTCATCGCGCAGTACCCGCCCGAGGACCAGCCCGCCATCGTCCACGCCTTCCGCTGCGGGTTGGCGCCGAGCTTCTCGATCGCCCAGTCGCGGATGTCGGCGCTCAGGTAGGTGTCGTTGGCGGTGCCGTTGACCTCGTCGATGCATTCGGTGTCGTGACCGACCTTCGGTTTCCCGGTCGGATCCGGGATGACCACGAGGGTCGGGGGGAGCACGTGCTTCGCGATGGCGGCGTCGAGCTTGGCAGGCAGTTCGTAGGGACCGGTGGCCACTTCGGGGCCGGACGGGTAGTTCGGGATCCATTCGATGACCGGGAACTTGAGCGACCGGTACGCGGGATCGTAGTACTGGGGCGGGAAGTACACCGAGACGTCGCGGGTGAGGCCGGTACGCTTGCCGGTCACCGTCATGTGCACGACGGAGCCCCTGCCCTCCTTGGCGCGCATCGCTCCGGCGTCGCGCAGCTTGTCGAGATCCGCGCCGTCCTGGCCCGCGACGGCGTCGACGGTCTCCCCGGAGTACACGCCGGTACCGAACAGGGCGCCGACCGTCGGGAAGAATCCGCCGATCATGTTCCCGCCCATCCCGGCGCTGACCACGATCAGCACCACGGCGGCCAGAATCGTGGTGCTGCGCCCGATGACCTTGCGGCGCCAGCGTTCCCAGAAGAACGGCACCGCGATGATCGCGAGCAGCGTCAGCACGACGACGATGACGAGGTTCAGCGTCGAATCCAGCCGGATGGCACTCAGTCCCAGTCCCATGGCGCCCGTGTCCCTCCCCGCCGGAGCACGTCACCGCGACGCATCTCCCACATCCGGATCAAGAGACGTGCGACCACCGGAAAGTGTTGTCCAGGGTGACGCGTGTCACCCTGGACAAGGGTGTGATCCGGCCACTCAGCCTTCGAGAGCGTTCCGCAGGACCCCGATCGCCTGGTTGATCGCCGCGTCCGCGGCGTGCGTTTCGCGGAGGGTGTTGAGCATGACGAAGTCGTGGACGATGCCCTGGTACCGCACCGCCGTCACCGGGACTCCGGCCTGACGCAGTTTCGCGGCGTACGCCTCACCTTCGTCGCGCAGGACGTCGGCCTCCCCGGTGATCACCAGCGCGGGCGGCAGCCCGGACAGCTCTTCGAGGCTCGCCCGAAGCGGCGAAGCGGTGATTTCGGCGCGCTGCGCCGGGTCGGTCGTGTACTGGTCCCAGAACCACTTCATGCCGTCGAGGGCGAGGAAGTAGCCGTCGGCGAACTGACGGTAGGACTCGGTGTCGAAGTTCGCGTCGGTGACCGGGTAGAAGAGGACCTGCTGGCGGAAGGTGACGTCGCCACGCTGCTTCGCCATGAGGGTGAGCGCGGCCGTCATGTTCCCGCCGACGGAGTCACCGGCGATCGCGATCTTCGTGCTGTCGAGGCCGTTCTCGGCGCCGTGCTCGACGACCCATTTCGCCACGGCGTAGTTCTGCTCGATGGCGACCGGGTAGCGCACCTCCGGCGAGCGGTCGTACTCAGGGAAGACGACGGCCGCGCCGGTGCCGACGGCGAGTTCGCGGACCAGGCGTTCGTGGGTGTGGAAGTTCCCGAAGACCCAGCCGGCACCGTGGATGTAGACGATCACCGGCAGCGTGCCGGTGGCGCCCACCGGCCGGACGATGCGGACCTCGACGCCGTCGACCCGCGTGGTCTCGACGTCCGCGGCGGGCAGTTCGACGTCGCCGCCCTGGACTTCGTCGACGGCCTTGCGCCCTTCCTCCGGCGGCAGCTCGAAGAGGAACGGCGGGTTCGCGGTGGCCTCGACGAAGGCCTGCGCGGCCGGTTCGAGGGCCAGCTTGTGCGGGTTGGCGGTCATTTCTGCCTCCTGGGAGCCGAAGTCGGTGAACCGAATGTAGCTCGCAACTCAGTTGTGCACAACCAAAATGTGCTCAAGGAGATTTAGCCCACTCCAGTGGCGATCTGAGGCATGATCGACGCACCATGGGGACGAGGAGGACCGATGCCGACGGACAACACCGGATCGCTGTGCCTGGACGATCAGCTGTGCTTCGGGCTCTACGCGGCATCGCGGGCCGTGACCGCGCTTTACCGCGTGGTGCTCGACGATCTGGGCCTGACCTATCCGCAGTACCTGGTGATGCTCGCGCTCTGGGAGGAGGACGAGCGGCTGGTCAAGGAACTCAGCACCCTGCTGAGTCTCGACTCCGGCACACTCTCACCCCTGCTCAAGCGGCTGGAGAAGGCCGGACTGGTCCGGCGTGACCGGCAGGCCGACGACGAACGGTCCGTTCGCATCAGCCTGACCGAGGACGGCGCCCGGCTCAGGGATCGCGCGAGCGGGATCCCGAAGATCATCGGCGACGCGATGGGGCTCGACGCGGCCGGACTGGCCCGCACCCGCGCGGAGCTCGATCGCTTGACCGAATCCGTGAACGCCTACCGCGAGGCCTACGTTCCGGCCGGTTAGCATGGGATTTCCGGCGCGGACAAAGGGATGACGATGATCGATCACGACGCGGCGCTCAAGGCCGTCGAGAACAGCTTGGACCGGCCGTCCGCGGCCCGCGTCTACGACTACTTCATCGGCGGCGACACGCACTACGCCATCGACCGCAATTTCGCCGAGAAGGTGCGCGAACGTCTGCCGCTCATCGGCGAGTACTGCAAGACCAGCAGGCAGTTCCTCGGCCGCGCCGTACGGCACTGCGCGGAACTGGGCATCCGGCAGTTCGTCGACATCGGCTCCGGCCTGCCGACCGCGGGCAACGTCCACGAGATCGCCGACGAAGCGCGTCCCGAGGAGGACACGCATGTCCTCTACATCGACAACGAGCCGATCGCGCTCGCGCACTCGACACTGCTGCTCGCCGACACCGCCGACCCCGACCGCCACCACGCGATCGCCGCGGACCTGTTCGACCCCGAGGACCTCTGGGCCAGGGTGATGGACTCCGGCATCATCGACGTCCGGCAGCCCATCGCGCTGGTGATCAACGCGGTCATGCATTTCATCAAGGACGAGCAGGACCCGGACAGGCTGCTGGACTTCTACCGCGACCGGCTCGCGCCGGGCTCACTGCTGGTGCTTTCGCAGATGACCAACGAGAACCCGGCCAACGACGAGGAACGCCAGGCGCTGCTGGACCTCCTCGACTACTACGAGACCACGACGAATCCCGGTTTCCTGCGCACGATGGACGAGTTCCGGCGGTTCTTCGGCGGCTGGCCGCTGCTGGAGCCGGGCCTGGTCTACGCGCCGGCGTGGCATCCGGACGAGAACACGGTCTTCGCCGCGACGCCGTCGGAGTCGCGCGTCATCGGCGGTATCGCCCGCAAACCTTAGCTTTTCCCCGCGTGAAGGCCCCCTTCCCTCGGCTCAGCCGAGGGAAGGGGGCCTTCACGCGCATGTGACCCAGGTCCCCTTGCAGTGCAACTAGGTGCATATGAAACTAGGTGCATGGCACTGGAGCACGCGATCCTGGTTTCGCTGTCCGAGCGGTCCGGCTCGGGCTACGAGCTGACCCGCCGCTTCGAGAAGTCCATCGGACTGTGGTGGAACGCCACCCACCAGCAGATCTACCGCGTCCTCAAGCGGATGGAGGACGCTGGCTGGATCGCCGTCGACCAGGTCGCGCAGTCCGGGAAACCCGACAAAAAGGTCTACACCGTCGGCGACGCGGGCCGTGCCGAACTGGCCCGCTGGCTCGCCGAACCCGATCCCGCCGCCACGGCGCGGGAACTCGCCGTCAGGATCCGCGGCGCGACGCTCGGCGACCCCGGCGCCGTCGCCGCCGAGATCACCCGGCATCGCGACGCGCACGCGGCCCAGCTCGACGCCTACCTGCTGATCGAGAAGCGCGACTTCCCTGACCCAAGCGTCCTCAGTGGACAGTCGTTGCATCAGTTCCTCGTGCTGCGCGGAGGAATCCGAACCGAACAGGGCCATGTCGAATGGCTCGAGGAAGTCCTCCAGGCATTCCACCACGATGCGTAAGGACCAGCGATGAGCCTGTACCCGAACCTGCTGTCCCCTCTCGATCTCGGCTTCACCACCCTGCGCAACAGGGTGATCATGGGCTCGATGCACACCGGCCTCGAGGACAAGGAAGCGCATTTCCCGCAACTGGCCGAGTATTACGCCGAACGCGCCCGCGGCGGCGTCGGGCTGATCGTCACCGGCGGGTTCGCCCCGAACCGGACAGGCTGGCTCCTGCCGATGGCGTCGAAGCTCTCGACGCGCGCGGAAGCCAAGGCGCACAAGCAACTCACGGATCCGGTGCACGAGGCAGGCGGTAAGATCGCGCTGCAGATCCTGCACGCGGGCCGGTATTCCTACCATCCGCTGAGCGTTTCCGCGTCGAGCATCAAGGCGCCGATCAACCCGTTCAAGCCACGATCCCTTTCCGGGTACGGTGTGCTGCGGCAGATCCGCGCGTTCGCCGATTGTGCCTTCCTGGCAAAGGAAGCGGGCTACGACGGCGTCGAGATCATGGGTTCCGAGGGCTACTTCATCAACCAGTTCCTCGCCGAACGGACCAACAAGCGCACCGACAAATGGGGCGGCAGCGCGGAGAACCGGCGCCGGATCGCCGTCGAGATCGTCCGCCGCACCCGCGAAGCGGTCGGCGAGGACTTCATCATCATCTACCGGCTGTCCATGTTGGACCTCGTCGAAGGCGGCCAACGCTGGGAAGACGTCGTCGCGCTGGCCAAGGAGGTCGAAGAGGCGGGCGCGACGATCATCAACACCGGTATCGGCTGGCATGAGGCGCGGGTGCCGACGATCGTGACGTCGGTGCCGCGCGCGGCCTTCACGTGGGTGACCGGGAAGCTCAAACCGCACGTCGGTATCCCGGTCGTCACGTCGAACCGGATCAACATGCCGCAGGTCGCCGAGGAGGCGCTGGCGGGCGGCGACGCGGACCTGGTGTCGATGGCGCGGCCGTTCCTCGCCGACCCGGAGTGGATCCGCAAGGCCGAGACCGGGCGCGAGGACGAGATCAACACCTGCATCGCCTGCAACCAGGCCTGCCTCGACCACGCGTTCAAGCGGAAATTGGTGTCCTGCATGGTCAATCCCCGCGCGGGCCACGAGACCACGCTGACACTGGCGCCTGCCCGCAAGACCAAACACGTCGCCGTCGTCGGCGCGGGTCCCGCCGGGCTCGCGGCCGCGACCAGCCTCGCCGAACGGGGTCACGCCGTCGAACTGTTCGAGGCCGACGACGAGATCGGCGGTCAGTTCGGGATCGCGCGCAAGATCCCCGGCAAGGAGGAGTTCACGGAGACCATCCGGTACTACACGCGACGACTGGAGGTCACCGGCGTCAAGGTGCGCCTCGGCACCCGGGCGACCGCCGCCGACCTCGTCGGCGGCGGATTCGACGAGGTGGTGCTGGCCACCGGCGTGACCCCGCGCGTGCCGTCGCTTCCCGGCATCGACCACCCGAAGGTTCTGTCCTATGTGGACGTCGTCCGGCACGGGAAACCGGTCGGCGGAAAGGTCGCCGTGATCGGCGCCGGCGGGATCGGCGTGGACGTCAGCGAGTTCCTGACACACACCACCTCCCCCGCGCTCGATCTGGAGGCGTGGATGGCCGAATGGGGCGTCACCGATCCCGAGCGGGCCGCGGGCGGGCTCACCGAACGGAAGGTCGAGCCGTCACCTCGGCAGGTCTTCCTGCTGCAGCGCAAGAAGTCCGGTATCGGGGCGGGGTTGGGCAAGACCAGTGGCTGGGTGCACCGGGCGGCGTTGAAGGCCAAACGCGTCGAGCAGCTCACCGGGGTCACCTACGACCGGATCGACGACGACGGCCTGCACATCACCGTCGGTGACAAGCCGCGCGTGCTCGATGTGGACACCGTCGTCGTGTGCGCGGGGCAGGAGCCGGTGCGCGACCTCGCCGACGACCTGCGGGCGGCCGGACTGCCGGTGCATCTGATCGGCGGCGCCGACGTCGCGGCGGAACTGGACGCCAAACGGGCCATCGATCAGGGAACGCGCCTCGCCGCTGTTCTCTGACGAGGGACCGAGTAGGTGGCAGGATGAACCCTTGTGCGAGACGTATGCGTGATCGGGCTCGGGTTGATCGGCGGTTCGCTGCTGCGCGCGGCGCATTCGATCGGCCGCACCACGTTCGGGGCGACGACCTCGGAAGCTGACGCGGACGCGGCCAGCAGAGCGGGTTTCGACGTGACGACGCAGGTCGAGGCGGCACTGGGCAAGGCGGCGGAGCGGGACGCGATGATCGTGCTCGCGGTGCCGCTGCCCGCGGTCGAAGACGTGCTTCGCACCGTTTCGCGGGTGGCTGGGCACTGCGTGCTCACCGACGTCACCAGCGTGAAGGGCTCGGTGCTGGACGGCGTCCGGCGTCGCGCGCCCTACGCGAAGTTCGTCGGCGGGCATCCGATGGCCGGGACGGCGGAGTCCGGGTGGAAGGCGAGCAACCCGGCGCTGTTCCGCGGGGCCGCGTGGGTGCTCGGCGTCGAGCACGACACCGATCTGACGGCGTGGGCCGAGGTCGCCCGGCTGGTGCTGGACCTCGGGGCGCACGTCGTGCCGCTGCCCGCGGACTCGCATGACGAGACGGTCGCGCGGATCTCGCATCTGCCGCATATCTTCGCGGCCATCCTGGCCACGATCGGCGCGCAGGGCGGGCCGCTGGCGATGTCGCTGGCGGCCGGGTCCTACACGGACGGCACGCGGGTGGCCGGGTCGAGCCCGGCGCTGGTGCGGGCGATGACCGAGGGGAACCGGGACGCGCTGCTGCCGATCGTCGACGAAGCGCTCGGACGGCTGGGCGCCGCGCGAGGCTCGCTGGCCTCGACAGGCGGGCTCGCGGTCACGGTCAACGCCGGTTACGAGGGTGCGCAAGCGCTTGCGGCCAGCAAGGACGCGGACCGCGCGGGGGTTCGCATCAGCCTGACCGCCCCGGACGCCCGCGACGGCCTGATCGCCCTCGGCGAGCGCGGTGGCCGGATCACGGCGATCGACGGCGACACCGCGGTCGGCGAGGTCTCCTGACGTGTTTCGTCCTCTGAATGCGGTAGTTGCGTGTGCAAGGACCGCGTTCAGAGGTCGAAACGCGGCGGTTACTGGCCCTGGGGCGGCTGCTGCTGGTCCTGCTGAGGCGGGTTGTCCGGGGTGTCGTCGAACTTGTTGATGAAGCCCTTCGCCTTGTCGACACCGGAGTCGATCTGGGAGTCGTGGCCGGAGAACTTCGACTTGGCGAACTCCGCCGCCTTGTCCAGCCCGCCCTCGATCTTGTCGTTGTGCTCACGGAGAGCGTCGGTGGCCTTGTTCTTCAATTCATCGAAGTTGATGCCCATGGCCTCATCGTCACACAGGTACCGGTGAACCCGCCCGGACGATCACCCGTCGCGGGGACACGCTCAGAACGGCCGGTCACCCACGATGGCGACACGTTCGGCCACCCGCGCGTACGGGTGGTAGTCGTTGACGGCGTAATGCTGGGTGGCGCGGTTGTCCCAGAACGCCACCGAGCCGGGCCGCCAGGTGAAGCGCACCTGGAATTCCGGGATGTGCGCGCGGCTGAACAGGTACCGCAAGAGCCTGTCGCTCTCTTCGCGTTCGAGTCCGACGATGTGGGTCGTGAAGGCCTGGTTCACGAAGAGGGTGCGCCGTCCGGTTTCGGGATGCGTGCGGACGACCGGATGCTCGACCGGCGGAAACGCGTGCTGGTGCCGCGAGAGCGATTCCGCATCGGAGAACCGGGCGAAGCCGGGGATGAAGTCGTGCACCGCCTTCAGCCCGTCGATGCGGGCACGGACATTTTCCGGCAGGTTGTCGTAGGCGGCGGCCATGTCGGCCCACATCGTGTCGCCGCCGACCGGCGGGACCTCGATCAGCCGCAGCACCGAGCCGAGCGCCGGCGCGGGCCGGAAGGTGACGTCGACGTGCCAGATGTTCTCGAACGCGGGCATGGTCGCCGAACGGGTGAACCGGGTGGTGTCCTCGGTTTCGCCCTGGGGAATGAACGGGTTCGTCTCCAGTTCACCCCAGTGCTCGGCGAAGGCGCGCTGGTGGGCCGTGGTGATGCGCTGGTCGCGGAAGAACAGCACCTTCCACTCCAGCAGCGCGCGGTTCAACTCCGCCTGGAGGGCGGGCGTCAGCGGCTCGGCGAGGTCGACGCCGCCGATCTCGGCACCGATCACCCGGCCCAGCGGACGCAGCGCGAAAAGTTCGTAAGGGCGTTCTTCCACGCCTTCCGGCAGGCGGCGCAGTACGCGGGGCCCTTCGAGGATTCCGCCGTCGGGGACGGTCGCCGGGCGGAGGAGGACACGGTCGGGCAGTTCGATGGACATACTTGCTCCCTGGGACGCACCGTCGGATGGCTTGGCGAGGCGCTACGCGGGCGGCGAGCCCAGGCGGCCACGGCGCAGGAGCAGTGCGACGACACCTTCGCCCGCCGAGCGGATCGGCGAGAACTCCAGGATGACGGACACGTCGTCATGGTGGCGGCAGGCGGGAGAGGGGTCAACCTCGTCCACGGTCCGGGACGGCGGGTGTCGACACGATCGTGTCGACTCGGCCGGATCGTGTATCCACGGAGATGGCCTTCGCCTCTTTTGATCCCATTATCGACACCACTGTCGAATACACTCCAAAAATAGCGAGAGCGGATCCGGGAAATAGTCCACTTGAGTGGAATCAAGACATGCGCCGGATGGTCGTGAATATTCGACCAGGGGTCACCCCGAAGTACAGGATTCGACGTCGAAGCGCTCGTCTGACCAGTAAGTGCACCCGAAAGAGTTAAGTTCGAATATTCGAAAAACCAATTCACCAAAGGCTTACTCGAATCCCGCCCCCGGAGACACGGACACCATTCAAGGTGTGTAAGACTTGCACGTGGGAAATGACGAAGTGCGAATATTCGACCAACCGCACAACGGAAGCGGCGCGGTCCTCTGTTGCGAGAGGAACCGCGCCATCGTCATCCGACTTCAAACCATTCTCCGAAAGGACAACATGTCGACCCTAGCCCCCATCTGTTTCGCGGAGCCACCAGAACATGCCGATGATCACTCCACCGGGGCACCGGGCACGCCGGCCAAGTCGCGCGTGGTGGTGATCGAGTTCGCCGAATCCGGGCCGTCGCTGCGGCGTATCGAAGTCGCGGAAGTGACCTTTCCCGAAGGGGCGATCGGCCGCCGCAGGCACGGGCGTCCGAACTCCCGGATTCCCGTCTCCATGACGGTGGTCGTCCAGGTCTGCCTGCTCGCGGTGATCGTGGTCGTCGCCGTGCTCAACCCGGTGGCGGGCGCTGGGATCGCGGGGACGGTGCTCGCCGGCGTGTTCGGTCTGGCGGTCACGCGGGGGATGCGGACCAGCGAGGAAACGAAGCGCGACGAAACCCTTCCCTGACCTGCTGGCCGGGGTGGCCCGGACGCGCTCCCGGGCCACCCCGGCCAGCACCCTTCAGTAGTCTTGACCGACCACATTGGAGTGAACATGTCCCGGATCGAATCGCGCTCGGCTTGCGCATCGAATATTCGACACTCACTCTGGAATCGAATATTCGACTCGCGGGCTCTGAGGGGGAGCGATGCGGTTCTACGATTCGATGCCGTCCACGACCGGATTCGACGAGGGCGGCTGGCGCCGCTCGACCTACAGCGGCCCCAACGGGGGCACCTGTGTGGAAGTCAACTCGACCGGTCCACTCGTCGGGGTGCGCGACAGCAAGCTCGTCGTTTCACCGGTTCTGACCTTTTCCCCACCAGGCTGGCTGGCCTTTCTCGACCTCGTCCGTCAGGGCTCCATCGGTTCTTGGGCCGCCTCCCGGATATCGCGGGATGGGACGGCTGATGGGGCCGGATCAGCAGAACCACACGGACGAAACCGACCGGGTCCAACTGGGCAAGCTGCTGCGGTCCGCACGTCAGGGAGCGGGAATGACGCAGCTCGAAGCTCGGAACCTGATCGGCAAATCGCAGAGCACCATGGCGAAGATCGAGGCCGGGACGACCTCGATCTCTCGTCAGGCCCTGCAGCAGCTGATCGCCGTGTACAAGCCGGCGGCGGATGCCATCCCGACCATGTGGGCGTTGTGGGAGAAGACGAGTTCTCCGGCGCGACTCCGCCAGGGCAAGCGCATCGGCACACCGGTGTGGTTCGGGGAGGTGCTGGACAAGGAGCAACTGGCCGAGGAGCTCTGGTCGTGGACAGGGGAGCGCATCCATGGACTGCTCCAGTGCGAGTCCTACATGATCGACCAGTTCGACGGGGAGGGGCGGGGACCTGAGATCTCCCCGCGCCTGCTTCAACGCCGGAAACGGCAGCGTCTGTTCGATCAGGAAGACAAGAGCTTCGTCTTCCTGTTCAGCGAGTCCGCGCTCGACCGGCTGTGCGCCCAGACCGAGCATCCCCACGTCGTCACGGACCAGCTCAAACACATGGCCGAACTCGCCGAACGGGACAACATCACGATCCGCGTCGTGCCGTACCGCACCGTCGCCTACGTCGATTCGGACTTCATCATCCTGCGGGAGACGGACGGCGACAGTGCCTACAGCGAGTACCTCACCAACGTGCACTGGGCGAACGCGCGCGAGCTGGCGACCTACCGCGAGGCGTGGGACGCGCTGCTGTCGATTGCGGCGAGTCCCGAGAAAACCCTCGAAGACCTTCGCAGACGGTGCAAGCTTGCCGACCCGGGTGACCCCGATGGTGGATGAGCTGTCCTCCAAGTGCCGTCTATCGCTACCAGCCACCCAGCAACTACGTTCAGTGAGGGATGTCATGGTCCAGACGCGGGAGGGGATGGCTGTGGCCGAGGAGGATGTCGACGCGTATCCACCGCCGGGCATCGACATGCGGCGCCCCAGCGTCGCGAGGGTCTACGACTACTACCTCGAAGGCACGGCGTCCTGGCAGATCGACCGCAACTTCGGTGACAAAGTGCTCGGGGAGTTCCCGATGCTCCGGCCGATCGCCAAGGCCAATCGGGTGTTCCTGCACCGGGTGGTGCGTCATCTCATCAACGCCGGGGTCACCCAGTTCATCGACATCGGCGCCGGGCTGCCCACCATGCAGCACGCGCATCAGGTGGCCGACGACCTCGCGCCGGGGAAGACCAGCGTGGTGTACGTCGACTACGAACCGGTCGCCGTCTCCCATTCGCAGGGCCTGCTGGAAGAGCACGGGGACTCCACCCGCCACGCCGCGGTGCACGGGGATCTCCGCGCGCCGGACCGGCTCTGGAAGCAGGTGGCGGACACCGGCATCATCGACCTGGACAAGCCCGTGGCGATCCTGCTGATCGCGGTGCTGCACGTCCAGCAGCCCGCGTCGGCGCGCAGTGGCGACAGCGGCGATGTCGGGCCCGCTTCGGTCGCGCGTTATCGCGAACTCGCGCGGCCGGGGTCGTACTTGGCCATTTCCCACATCACCGACGAGGGCGTGCCGAGCCATTACGAGAAGCCGCTGGTCAGGCTCAAGGAGATGTACGACAACAACAGCAGCCCGGTGATCTGGCGCAAACGCGCCGAGATCGAGGCGCTGTTCGGCGACTTCGACCTCATCCCTCCTGGCCTGACTTGGACGACCGAGTGGCATCCCGAGGATGCCAGCCTGACGGAACCTGAGATCACCTTCGCCGAGCCCAGCGAATCGCTCATCCTCGGCGGCGTCGGCCGCAAGCCCTAGCGGCGCCGCTCGTAGGGGAAGCTGCCCGACCAGGCGTTCCGCTCTTCGCGCGGGCGCAGAGCTTCGGCCAGCACCCACTGTGAATGCGTCGTACCGCCCTGGCCGACCGGGCCGAGCTGGAAGGTCACCCAGCCGACCCAGTGCGCCGTCGTCGTCGCCCGCCACATCCCCAGCAGTCCGGGGACGGTGCCCGTCAGGTCCAGGCCGTCGGGGAGGCGGGTCTTCGAGGCCTCGACGGGGTAGACCAGCTTGAGGTCGACCCAGACGGGTTGGTGGGGCCGGACCATGTGCAGGTGACGCGGCCCCGGCGGCAGCGTGTCACCAGTGTCGAGCATGCTTCGATTATGCGTGAAAACTCGAACATTAGTTCGAGAGGATGCTCACCCTCCCCCGTACGGGTGGCTCTGTTCCTCAGGCGCGGCGGTGGTACGGCAGGAACCGCCGGACCAGCCGTAACGGTGCGCGTTCGACGAGATCGGGACCGCGTACGGCGTCGAAGGCGGCACCGATCTGGTCGACCACACCGGACAGTCGCTCGTTGTCGGGCATCGGCATCTCCGCCGGGTCCCGTTCCTCGCGGACGGCGGCGGCGAGTTCGGCGAGCGCGGCGGTGAGGAGGGCGATGTCGGCGTCGTCCGGAGCGGGGGCGCCGCGGCCGAGGGTGACGCCGACCTCGGTGACGGCGTCCGCGACGCGTTCGAGTCCGGCGATCACCGGCCACCAGGCGACCGCTTGCCGTCCGGCGGCGGAGGGTTCGACGACGACCTGCTGGAACGCGGTCCGCAGGTCGGCCAGCGCGCGGTAGGCGCGGCGACGGGCGCGTGAGCGTTCCAGACGCGCTTCGCCCGACGGCGCGAGCACGAGACCCTTGTCGACGTATTTCACCAGGCAATCGAGGCTGTCGGCGAGCCGTCCGCCGACCTGCGGGCGACGGCTGCCCGGCCAGAGCAGGTAGCCGAAGACGAGGACGATCGCGCAGCCCAGCACGGTGTCCACGAGCCGCGCGAGCACGATGTCCCAGCTGCCGGTGCTGGCGAGGTCCATCTGCAGGATGATCAACGGCGTCACGAACGCGCTGAGGACGCCGTAGTTGCGGACCTTGCCGACCGCGACGCCGCCCGCGAACACGGCGATCAGCAGTACCAGCAGCCAGCCCTCGCCGCCGGCGGCGAGCACGGCCGCGCCGATGCCGACACCGATCACCGTGCCGATTCCGCGCAGCACCGCGCGGCCGAACACCGAACCGAAGTCCGGTTTGAGGACGATGCCGACGGTGAGCGTGATCCAGTAGGAGCGTTCGAACGGAACGATCAGCGCGACGACCTCGGCGATCGCGACGCACAGGGTGAGGCGGAGCGCGGCGAACCAGGTGAGCGGACCGGAGATGAGCGAGGCCGCCCAGCTCCGGAGGCGTTTGTGCCACGGCTGGACCTCGCGGCGTTTCCGGTTGTCGCCCTTGCCGATCCTGGCGAGCCCGGCGTAGAGCGCGGCCAGGACCGGGTCGACGTCCTCGTCCGGCGGTGACGGCGGTTCCGGGAGCGGCTGGTTCGCGAGTACGGCGGCCGACGTCGCGATGAAGTGGTCGATCACGTCGTCCGGGGCGCGGCGGCCGGCGTTGACCATCGCGACCGACGCCTCGACGGCCGGGGTGCTGGCCGAGAGGAGGTTGAGCAGCTGGCGGTAGGTGGCGTCGCGGCCCGATAGCCAGGATCGCGCGGTGAGCAGCCTGTCGTACGCGGTGTTCATCGCGGTCGTGAGCTGGTGGCGCGCGACGCGGGAGGTGGCTTCGTCGGTCGCGGACAGCATGGCGGCGAGTTCGACGTAGACGTGCGCGACGGCGCCGCGTTCCGGGCTGGTCGCGCGGAAGGTCCAGGTGGCGAGCGCGATGAGCAGGCTCCAGGCGGCGCCGACGCAGAAGTAGCCGAGGAGGAGCTCGACGCGCAGGCCGGTCACGTGCTGGCCGGTGCCGAGCACGCAGAAGACGAACATCTGCAGCCCGGCGACCGAGGCGTTGCTGCCTGCCGCGCTGATCAGCGCGGACACGGCCGCGACCCCGACGACGACCGGGATGGAGGCGGCCGGGACGCCGCCGGTGATCAGCCCGGCGAAGTAGCCGAGGGCGGCGGCCGCGGTGGCGCCGCCGAGACGGCGGGCGCGGTAGCGGTACGGGCCCGCGGATTCGGACAGGACGGTGGGCAGGGCGCCGGTGGAGATGAGCGCGCCGACGCCGATGTCGCCGAGGGCGTAGCCGACGGCCAGCGGCACGGCCAAGGCGAGGACGGCTCTGGCGACCATGTTCCACGGGATGGGAACCGGCGTGCTGCGGAGCAGCTGCACCAGCCAATGCGGTGCGGCGATCTCGCGGCGCGTGGTGCTCACGCCCTTATCTTGACTTATCCGTCGCTTCCGGAGCGGTTATCGTCGCCACATGGGCAAGACGTACTCCTTCGAAATCAACCGGACGAGCAGCGCCTCGCCCGCTTCCCTTTTCGCGCTGGAAGCCGACGGTTCCCGGTGGTCGGAATGGGCGAAGCCGGTGGTGTTCCACTCGCGCTGGGCGCGGAAACCGGACGACGGCGAAGTGGGCGCCGTCCGGGCTGTCGGCCTGTGGCCGGTGTACCTCCACGAAGAGACGCTGGAGTACGAACAGGACCGAAAGCACGTCTACGGCTTCGCGGGCATCGCGCCGCTGAAGGACTATCGCGCCGAAGTCTCGTTCACGCCGAACGCTTCCGGTGGCACGGATCTGCGCTGGACCGGCCGGTTCACCGAGTCGCTGCCCGGCACCGGCGCCGCCGCCTGCGCCGCTTTGCGCGCCGTGGTCTCGCTACTGGCCACTCGTTTGGTGAAACACGCCGAACGCGCCTGACCCCACCCCCCGCCCTTCCCAAGGGGGGCGACCCCGAGTCCAGTCTACCGGCGATGGGCGGCGGAAAGGGCTGGTCGGCGAGGTTGTCCACAGGTGACAGTGGTTGTGGACAACTCCCCGCGGTGTCATGAAACAGCCCCGAAAGATCAGCCCGCGCCGAGACAAAGGAAGGGCCGCCGCAGCGGATCGGCGGCGGTCGCCTCGGCGAGGGCCAGAGCGGGCGAAGTCCCCGAAGCCAGCCGCCGGTGCAGGTCGGACATCGCGTCGGCGGCCGCCTTGTCGCCGACCCGCGCGATCGCGCCGATGACCGTCCGCGAGCCGCTGGCGAGCAGCGTGCCGGCGAAGCCGAGCGCCTCCTCGCCGGGCCGGATGTGACTCATCGCGAGTTCGCACGCGGCCAGCACCACCCGTTCCGGCGGATGCGCGAGCCGGGCGGTTTCGTGCGCGTACAACGGTCCGCCGACCAGTTCCAGCCGCGAGAACAACGCGTTCGCCGGTTCATGCGCGCCGTGCGCGACCAGATGCGCCATCCCGGAACCGTCCAAAGCGGACAGTACGGCCGCGCTGGTCGCGTCCTTCCCGTCGACGAGCCGGGCCCGCGGGTACACCGACCGCAGGTTCCGCACCTCACCGACCGAACCCGGCACGCCGGGCCCACCGGCGAGCAGGACCGGCCCCTTGCTGCGTCGTCCGGACGCGGTCACCCAAGCCGTCGCCGACGGCGCGATCGACACCGGATGCCCGTGCAGGGACGGCAAAGCACCCCAAGGGAGCGCGTACAGCGAACCGATCGGCACGATGATCAGCTCGCGGTTCTCCAACGTCTTCGCCAGCGACGCGGAGATCAGCTTGTCCAATTTGTCCGCTCGGCGCCGCGCGGAGCCGGTGACGACCTCGACCAGCGGCGCGGGCAGGTTGTCCGGGGCCAGCGCGTCGAGGTCCGCGTGCAGCTGCCGCGCGGTCTCGACGATCTCCCCGAGCGGACCCAGCTTCACGAGCCGGAACCGGCCGCGGTCGACGACCACCGCGTACAAGGTGTCGCGGTAACCCATCAGGCTGACCAGCACGCGGTCCCCGAGTTGCTCGACCACCTCTTCCGGCGCCGAGACCGGCCGCGGACGACCCCATTGGCTGGTGTACCACCCGAGCCGGGTCGCTTCCTGCTGCAAGCGGTCGTAGCGTTCCTCGAGACTCCCGACCGGTTCGCCGGACAGCCGCCGCGCCTGGATCGTCCCCTGCACGTGCCGCATTTCGTTGATGTGCCGGGCGAGCGCGGGGTCCTCGATGACCGGAAGCGGTTCGTAGCGGTACACCTGCGCACGCGTGCGTTCCAGCCACGCGAACAGGCTTTTCGCCCCGGCGCCGCTGCGCCTCGCCTTCTTGAGCACCAGTGTCAGCGCGAGTTTGCCCAGTTCCTCGCCGTGCGCCGCCGTCCCGCAGACGAGGTCGAGCCCGCCCATGCGGTCGCGGATCTGCCCGAGTTCCGCCAGCCCGGCCCGCGCCTGGGCGAGTGCCGACCGCGGCCGATGCGACGCCACCGCGAGTTCCGCCCGGCACAGCCGCAGCAGCATCCGGTGGTCGATCGGTGTGGTCTGCCGCGGTTTCGGCACCTGCGCCAGCAGCTCCTCCGCGGCGGCCGTCTCGTCGCGGCGGATCAGCAGCCGCACCGCGAACATCCTGGCCGCGCCCGCTTCGTCGCGCAGACCGAGTTCGGCCAGCCGGATGGCGAGATCGGCCAGCTGCCCCGGCAGTTTCGCGGACGGTTTCTTCTCCCGGTCCGCCAAGACCTTCACCGCGTCCACGCGAAGCCTGGTCAGCTCCGCGATCTCCGCCCACCGTCGGTTGCCTCGCCGCAGAAAGCTCCGACGTGCGGACGTCGCGAGCTTCTTCGCGAGAACGTGGTCGCCCTCCAGGATCGCTGCCCCGGCTCGCGCGACCTCCGCTTCGGCGACGACATGGAACGCGCCGTTGCCGCGAAGTTCGGGGATCGCTTCGTCGAGATGCCGCGCCGCCTCCTCCGCGAGCCCGGCGGTGAGCAGGGCCTTCGCCTGGTCGAGCCGGACGAGCGGCAACGAGCCGGGTCCGTCGGTGACGAAGATCGAGGCCGCCTGCTCGTAGTGCCGGAGCGCTTCGGGGATGTCGCCGAGCAACTGGGCGTGATCACCCAGGTTGTGCCGGATCTTCCCTTCGAGACGGCGATGCCCGTGCTTGACCGCGATGTCCAGCGCGCCGATCAGATCCTTGTAGGCGCCATCGGGATTGCTCATCTGCAGGTGCAGCCACGCCCGGTTCATCATGTTCCGGGTCAGGAGCAGGCTGTGGTCTTCCATCTCGTCGACCAGGCTGGGAAGTACCACGTCGTAGAGCGCGAGCGCTTCCTCCAGCCGCCCGATCCGCATCAGGACCACGGCACGCTGCAGGACGACGGTGAACCGGAGCAAACGCCGGGTTCCGCCTTCCGGCAAGGAAAGCCGCACGTGCTCCGCCTCTTCCAGCCGAGCGAATCCGTCCTCTTGGGACAGGACCTCGGCCTCGGCCGCGGCGAGGCTGATCAGCACCCTGACCCTGATCTCCAGCCGTTCCGGCCCGGCGCCTTCCACCGGCCCGAGACAGGACAAAGCGCGCTGCAACAGCCTGATCGCGGCACCCGGGCCGTGGTCGGCGGCGGCGGCCATCGCCTGACGATGGAGGTCCGCGGCCTCGGCTACGGGGTCGGCGACGGGAAGCTGCGCGGGCACACGCACTATGGGAGCACACCCGCGCCGCATAACGGAACAGCCGTCCGGTTAGAGCACCACTGTCGGGGTCACGACGGTCCGTCGGCAGGTCACGTCACCGAGGTGGATCACGATCTGCGTGGTCCCTTGGGGAACGTTGTCCAGCACGAATCGGCCGCCCTCGTCGGCGGTGGTGGAACTCGTGCCGTGCTCGGCGACGCGCACCTCCACCCCGTACTCGCCGGCGGGCACGAGCCAGCCGTCGATCCGGTGCTTCTTGCCGATCTTGGTCAGGTTGATCATCACGGTCAGGTCGCTGACGGTGAAGGTGATCGTTCCGGTGTCGCTCCCGCGAACGCCTGCCGTGGCGTCCATCCGTTCCCAGCGGGCGACCTCGACGTCGAGGTTTTCGAGTGCGAGCGCGAACTGAACCCGCTGCACCAGATCTCCCGGTGGCGGGTCCATTTCGTCCATGAAGCGTCCGATATCGGCCAGCAAGGCCTCATCGCCCGGGGAGGTCATCTCCCCCGGCGTCCCGAGGTCGTTCATCGGCTTCCCCCTTCGTGGGCCAGCAGGTCGCGCATCGATTCGAGGCAACGGCCCCTGGTCGGTCCGACACTTCCGCGCGGCATGCGGAGTGCTTCGGCGACCAGTTGGTATTCGGCCCGTCCGGCGAGCACGGTCAGCCGGAGGAGCTGCTGACAGCGGTGCGGCAGGCGGAGGAAGGCGCGCCAGACCCGGCGATCCCGGTCGGCGCGGACGGCTTCCTCCTCGGGAGCCGGATGGGTGCTCTCCATGCTTTCGGCCAGCTCGTCGGTCAGCGGTACCGGCTGAGCGCGGCGGCCGAACGGGTGCTGTGCTTCGCGTCTGGTGGTGGTGATCAACCAGGCGGCGAGTGCCTTGGGGTCACGAAGTTTCTCGAGCTGGCTGAACAGGGCGAGCCACACCGTCTGGACTACGTCCTCGGCGGTCAGGCGATCGAGCCCGTTCGCACGCGCGACATGCCACACGAGCGGGGTCAGCTCGTGCACAAGTCTGTCCATCGCCTGGCGGTCACCGGCCCGCGCCGCGCGCATGCAGGCGGCGTGCAGATCGGCACCGGTCAGTCCTTCCCATGGCGGGTCTACCTCGGTCGTTTGCACGTCGGTCACCGTATCTGCCCCACTTCGGACGTGTCTTCGTGTCGGCGCTGGCAGTATCGCGGGCCCTTCGGGGAGAAGGAGCGTGCTAGAGGCTCTGGGATACATCAAGTCACTAACTATTTTGTGTCGGATATCCGGAGATCTGGCGTATCGGTGGTCGGGGACAAAGGCACCGGCCGGCGCGAGTAGGTGTGGACTGCGCACCGGCCGGCCCTTTTCCCTCCCCCCGGGCCCGCTCCCCAACGGGCCCGCGTCCGGGCGTCCCCCTCCCCCGAAGGAGCACCCGGAGGCAATGCCCGGAGGCCCCCTCGGCCTCCGGACATCACCTGTCTGTGTTAGTTCAGTTCACCGGCGGATTGGTGCCGTTCGGCTCCCAGTTGCCGTCCGGGCTCGTACCGGGACGGGGCGGGACCGGAGCCGCGATCGGCTTCGGCTTCGGGGTTGTTTCGAGGTCCTCGGTGGCTGCGGCCTCGTCCTCGACGGGTGCGGTGTTGGTCTCGGTCGTCATCGGGTGTCCCTCATTTCCTCGACTGCTCCATAGGACGCAACGAGGCTGCCACCAGATACACGCAGAGCCAGGTTTTTCGGATAACTTTCTCGATTTGTGGCAGGCGGGTGACCTGATCAGCGCTTTTCCGGCGAAAAGGTGTCACTGAGTAGTTGGCGGGTCACGTCCGCGAGTTGCCCGGCCCAGCGCCGGTAGCCCTCCGGACCGGGATGGAAGCGGTCCTCGGCGAAGGTCGCGGGATCGAGCATCGCGGCGGGCATCGGGACGTGGACGACGCCGGGCAGCAACGCCAGCCGGGCGGCCGCGGCGTCGAGGGCGGCCGACCGCGCGCCGAGGACGTCCCGCAGCGGACGCGGCAGGGCGGGGAACCGGCCCATCGGCGGCACCCCGGCCAGCACCACCGGGATCCGCCCGGCGCGGCGTCGCAGCGAGACGATCAGATCGAGCAGGTCACGCCGGTACCGCGCGGCCGAGTGGAGTTCGATCGTGTCGTTGACGCCGAGCGCGATCACCACGACGTCGGCGGGTTCGAGCAGCGGCAGCAGTTCCTCGCGCACCACACGCGCGTTGGCCCCGGTCTTGCCGATGGCCTGCCAGGCGACGGCGCGGCCGTCCCGCGCGAGCTCGTCCGCGAGCCGCCCGGTCAGCGCGTCGGCGTGCGTCGCCGCGCCGACGCCGTCCACAGTGGACTCGCCGAGCACCGCGAGCCGCAGCGGGCGGCCCTCGCCTTTCACGAGGCCGCTGACCGGCCCCGTCGCGCCGGGCAGCCTTGGCGTCGTACGGCGCACCCGGACCGCTTGCGCGAGGAGGATCGGGGCGAGTACCACCGCACGGCTCATCACCCCGCGACCCTACTTCCGCGGTTGGTCCTCTGGTGGCGATCGTTGCCGACGCAACAACCGCGTCAGCCTTTGGCGATCGAGACGGTCTGGCGGATGAGCGAGTCGTCCGAGGCCGCGCGGAGCAGGTAATCGGCGACGTCGGCGCGGTTGATGCTGAAGCTGCCACGGACGTTGCCGTCGGTGCGGGCGGCGATCACGCCGGTGTGCGGTCCGTTCAGCAGCCGGGGCGGGCGCACGATCGTCCAGTCGAGATCGCTCGCGCGCACGACTCGTTCGGCGGCGACCATGTCGGCGAACGCGTGCCGGAGGATCCTGCCGAGGATCGGCTTGACGACGTTCCTGGTGAAGAACCCGTCACCGTCGACGAACGGACCGCTGGCGCTCACCAGGAGCAGCCGGCGGCCGCCAGCCGAACGCAACGCGGCGACGGCGGCGTGCGCCCCGTCGGTGACGACGGTCGTCGGGCGGCGCTCGCGGGCGCCGAGCGCCGAGATCACCACGTCGCGCCCGGACACCGCCTCGGTCAGCGCGCCGTGCTCGGACAGCTCGGCGACGACGACTTCCAGCAGTTCGCCCTCGACGTTCAATCGGGACGGGTCGCGGACGACCGCCGTGACGTGGTGGCCGGCGGCCAGCGCCTGCTTGACGACCTCGGTACCGACCCCACCCGTGGCACCGAAAACGGTGATCTTCATGGTCACGCCCTTCTGGTTAGTGAACACTCACCCACTATGGTGAGTGTTCACTGACCACTTGTCGAGCGAACGCTGAGAAGCCCTCAGGAGCGAACATGGGAAGCCGCGAGGAGATCGTCGCCGCGGCGGCGAAGGTGATGCGCGAGCAGGGCTACGCGCACGCCACCACCAAGGCCATCGCGCAGGCGGCGGGCTACTCGGAGGCGTTGCTGTACAAGCACTTCAAGGACAAGACCGAAATCTTCATGAGTGTGCTGACCGAACAGCTGCCCGCGCTCGGGACGACGTTGGACGAGCTGATGGAGACGGCGGCGGAGGCCCCGCTCGCGGCGAACCTCGCCCGGCTGGCGCGGACCACGCTGTCGTTCTACCTGGAGAGTTTCCCGATCGCGGTGTCGCTGTTCTCCTCGCGGGAGCTGCTCGCGACGCACCGGGAACGGGTCACGAGCAGGCAGTCCGGGCCGAACGTCCCGCTCGCGCGCGTCATCGAGTACCTGCGCGAGGAGGCGCGGCTCGGCCGGATTCGCGAGGGGGCGGACCTGGAGGCTTCGGCGTCCCTGCTGCTCGGGGCTTGTTTCCAGTACGCGTTCCTGGCGTCCTTCGAGGACCGCGAGCCGCCCGCGGAAGAGCTGGACGAGTGGGCGGAGCGGCTCGCGGGGACGCTGGTGGTGGCGTTGGTCGTGAGCGGGGATTCGGGTTAGAGCGAACCTTCACTTGGATACCTACCCGTGGGCTCACGCAAAGGGACCACACCGGGTTCCCGACTGTCCACAAGGGACACTTTACGAGACGAATGCTTGAGAGCGCTTTATGGAGGGGTAAGGCAAATACCAAAGGGGTCCTTCAGGACACGCCACATTCGAGTTACCTCTCAATAAACCCGAATCGCCATTCACGACCCCCTGTCGAACCGCGCATAGCGACATCAATCGGACACCGACCCGCGACTCAGCCGCTACTTGCCCTTTTCGGCCCGCATCTCGTGCCACTTGGCGTACATGTCGTTGAGTTCCTTGATCATGAAGCTCAGGAAGTCCCGCATCTCCGCGACCCGCTCGCCCGCCGGCGTGCCCTCGCCGAGCGCCGAAACACCCTCGTCGGCGGCGTCGCGCCACATGGTGATCATGCGGTCGCGTTTCATGAAGGTGGCGTACCAGAGGTCGTCGAAGAGCCGGTAGTGATCGCGGCGCGAGCCCGGCTCGCGTTCCTTCGCGACCAGCCCGATCTGTTCCAGGTACCGCACCGCGCCGGAGATCGCGGCGGGGCTCACCGCGAGCTGCTCGGCCAGCTCGGCCGCGGTCAGGCGACCGGCGTCGGTGGTCATCAACGCGGCGAACACCCGCGCGGGCATGCGCTGCATCCCGATCTGGGAGAGCGTGAGCCCCAGGTGCTCCACGTAGCGGCGGACGGCGTCCTCGTCTCTCTGGGTGCTCGAAGCACTCTCAGGCGTCGTCGTCATGAACAACATCCTCTCGTACAACCCCCAGAGTGATCACACCATCCATACGTTTTCTTAACTTCACAACTTCGTGAAATCACTGTACCTTCAGCTGCATGGAAAACGCCATCTCCATCTCCGGCCTCCACAAATCCTTCGGCCGGACCAAGGCTCTCGACGGCCTTGATCTGCGGGTACCCGCTGGGGAGGTGCACGGTTTCCTCGGTCCGAACGGGGCGGGGAAGTCGACCACCGTCCGGGTCCTGCTCGGCCTGCTCCATGCGGACTCGGGCGACGTCCGCCTGCTCGGCGGCGATCCCTGGAAGGACGCGGCGAGCCTGCACCGGCGCCTGGCCTACGTCCCCGGCGACGTGAACCTCTGGCCCAACCTCTCCGGCGGCGAGGTGATCGATCTGCTGGGGCGGCTGCGGGGCGGGCTCGATCAGCGCCGCCGCAAGGATCTCATCGAGCGTTTCGACCTCGACCCCAAGAAGAAGGGGCGCACCTACTCCAAGGGCAACCGGCAGAAGGTCGCCATCGTGGCCGCGCTGGCCTCGAACGTGGACCTGCTGATCCTCGACGAGCCGACCTCCGGCCTCGACCCGCTGATGGAGGCCACCTTCCAGTACGCGATCCAGGAGGAGCGCGAGCAGGGCCGCACGGTACTGCTGTCGAGCCACATCCTGGCCGAGGTCGAAGCGCTCTGCGACAAGGTCAGCATCATCCGCAACGGCCGCACCGTCGAAACCGGCACGCTGGCCGAACTCCGCCACCTCACCAGGACGACGATCTCGGCCGAGCTCGCCGGACCGCCCAACGGGTTGACCAAGCTGGAGAACATCCACGATCTCAAGGTCGAGGGCAACCGGGTCCGGTTCGACGTCGAAACCCGTTCCCTCGACGACGCCCTGCGCCGGCTCACCGAGGTCGGCGTCCGCAGCCTGACCAGCCAGCCGCCGACGCTGGAGGAACTGTTCCTCCGCCACTACACCGCCGAAGCGAGCGCGAAATGACCGCGACGCTCGACCGGCCCGCGCACGCGGCCGAATCGTCGGCCACCCTGCTGGTCGGCACCTGGCAGCTGACCAGGCTGGCGCTGCGACGGGACCGGATCATCCTGACGATCTGGATCGTCCTGCTGGGGATCGCGCCGTCGAGTACGGCGGGCACCTTCGAAACGCTGTACCCGACGGCGGCCGAACGCGCCGGGCTCACCGCGAGCATGGGCGCCAACCCGTCGATCGCGGTGATCTACGGACCGGCCTTCGACCTCTCGACGCCGGGCGGGTTCACCGCCTGGCGGCTCGGCGGCTTCCTGGCGCTGCTCATCGCGTTGATGGCGGTATTCACCGTCACGCGGCACACGCGGGCGGAGGAGGACTCCGGCCGCGCCGAACTGCTGGCGTCCGCGGTGGTCGGCCGGTACTCGGCGCTGACCGCGGCCGTGCTCGTCGCCGGTGGCGCGAGTGTCCTCATCGGACTGATCGAGACCGCGATGATGATCGGCGCGAAGATGCCGTCGGCCGGGGCCTTCGCGCTCGGTGGCGCCACCGCGGCGACCGGACTGGTCTTCACCGCGATCGCGGCGGTGGCCGTCCAGGTCGCGGAGTACTCGAGGACGGCGAACGGGATCGGCGCCGCAGCCGTCGGGGTCGCGTTCCTGCTCCGCGCGGTCGGCGATTCGACGGCCGACGCGGGCTGGGTCTCGTGGCTGTCCCCGATCGGCTGGGCGCAGCAGATCCGGCCGTTCGCGGACGAACGCTGGTGGGTGTTCCTGCTGCCGCTCGCCGGGGCCGTGGTCGCCGGCGCGATCGGTTACGCGCTGATCCCGCGGCGCGACGTCGGCACCGGCCTCCTTCCGCCCAGGCCCGGCCCTGCCGAAGCGGCCTCGTCGCTGCGGAGCCCGTTCGCGCTGGCGTGGCGGTTGCACCGAGGGCCGTTGATCGGCTGGCTGATCGGGACGGCGATCTGCGCCGGGGTGTTCGGTTCGGTCGCGAACGGGATCACCGACATCGTCGGGCAGAGCGAACAGGCCCGGCAGATCTTCCAGCGGATGGGCGGCACCGACGCGCTGGTCGACGCCTTCATGGCGGCGATGGCCGGTATGTTCGCGATGGTCGTCGCGCTCTACGGCGTGCAGGCCGCGCTGCGGATCCGCGTCGAGGAGACGGCGATCCGCGTCGAGCCGCTGCTCGCCACGGGGGTCGGCAGGCTGCGGGTGCTGGGGAGCCACCTCGTGTTCGCCTTCGGCGGCACCGCGCTGATGATGGTCGTCAGCGGTGTCCTCTTAGGACTGTCGAACGGGATGCGGGCCGGGGACGTCGGCGGTTCGGTCGGCGACCTGGTGGTCGCCTCGCTCGCGCAACTCCCGGCGGTGTGGGTGATCGTCGGCCTCGCCGTGACGCTGTTCGGCCTGGCGCCGAAGTACTCGACGGCGGCGTGGGCGATCGCCGGGCTGGCCCTGCTGCTCAGCCTGTTCGGCCCGGTGCTGAACCTGCCTCAGGTGGTGCTCGACGCCTCGCCGTTCTCGCACGTTCCGAAACTGCCCGCCGCGGAGTTCACCGCGACCCCGCTGATCTGGCTCGCGGGGGTGGCGGCGGTCGCGCTCGCGGCCGGGGTCACCGGCTGGCGACGCCGGGACGTCGGCTAGCAAGGGGGAAACCGTGAAGGCCGCTCATCGGGGGGCGGCCTTCACGGTTCTTGCCGCACCACGCCGCCCGGCCCGGCGACCAGTTTCACGACCGGCACCCCGCCACCGCATTCCTCGCCCGCCGGATAATGGAGCACCGGCGTCACGTCGAGGACGTGGGGTTTCCCGTCGTCGAAGGTCACCGTGGTCTTCACCGGTGTGAGCGGCAGGCCCTGGACGGGCACGGTCGCGTACTTGCCACCGGTCGGCACCGCCTTCCCCGAGCACACTTCGCCCACGCAGCCCTGGTCCTCGGTACGACTGGCCGGGTACAGCTCGGCGGCTTCGGTCACGCATTTCCCCGCCCAGCAGAACTCCAGCTTCACGCGGCTGAGCCCGGCGGCCGCCTCGGGCGGGACGTCGAGGGACACGCCCTCCATCAGTGCCAGGGCGGGGCAGTCTTTACCACCGCCGTCACCGGAGGACTGGCCGCACGCGGTCAGTGTCGCGAGAAGGAGCACGAAAACCGGTAGCCGCCGCATACCGGGCAGACGGAGCGAGGGGCTGTCCTGGTTGCCTCAATCGCGCCGGAATTCCGTGGCGGAACTCGGCGGGAGCGTCGGCGGGGTGGCCGATGACGTCGAAGTGGCCGACGGCGTCACGGTCCGGGTCACCGTGCTCGGCGGGGGCGTGCTGACATGGGTGATCGTGAGCGGTTCTTCGACGATGCCCGGCACGGTCACCGTGACCGGGCCGACGGAGCGGGAAGTCGTCGCCGGGGAAGGGGTCGTACTGACTTCGTGGACACGGGGCTGTGGTTCGCGGCCTGCCACGAGGAGCGCGGCGACGAGCAGTCCGGTGGCGAGACCCGCGAGAGCCGCGACCGTGACGGAACCGGTGGTGGGACCCTGACCGAACATCCGGCACCCCCTCGCCATGCGAAGCGCAGGTACGAGGACTTCTCGCGTTGATCTTACGTTTTGTTACGCAGCGTGCAACTTGAGTGGAATGTGCGCAGGCCGTCGAGTACGACGCGGACGAGGTGCCTGCGTTCCGGCGAATACCGTTCCGCGGCGAGGCAACCGGCGATCAGGGCGCGCAGGTCGTCGCCGTCGATGTCCTCGCGCACCGCTCCGGCGGCCTGCGCCCGGAGCAGCAGCGCCTGCAGTGCCGACCGGAAGTCGGAGCCCGCGCTCGCCTTGAAACCCAGCCCGGTCGTCTCGGCGAGCGCGTCGCAAAGGGCCCGGTTGAGGGACGCCTGCTTGACGACGCGTTCGAAGAAGTCGAAGAACACCGCGCCGGGGTCTTCGGCGGTCAGCAGGTCGCGTGCTTCCCGCGCGAACTGCTCGATGCGTTCCAGGACGACGGCCTGGAAGAGCGCTTCCTTACTGGGGAAATGCCGGTAGACCGTGCCCGCGCCGACCCCGGCGATGCGCGCGATCTCGTCGAGGGGGACGGCGAGGCCGTCGATGGCGAAGGCCTCTTCGGCCGCCGCGAGCACCTTCGCTCGGTTGCGTCGCGCGTCGGCGCGCAGCGCGGGCTTGTCCACTGTTCTCCCTCGTCAACCGGGTCCGGCGTTCCGATTCAACGCCGACGGCCGCGCAGGCATTCCTCAGTGGACCGCGGTCTGCGTCCCATCGGGTGTGAGGAAACCCTGGACGGTGGTGAAGAGGTAGTCCCAGACACCCGGGATCAGCACCACCGCGGCGATCGCGAACAGCGGGAAGATCAACCGGTTCTCGACGTTCTTGCCGGTGCGGAAGCGCAGCGGTTTCGGCGGCCGGATCTCGTACCAGGTCTCGCCCGCGATCGGGATCGGGAACAGGAACGGGCAGCCGGACTCGGTCAGCGCGTCCCCGAGGCAGTGCACGAAACAACCGGCCGCGACGGCGATACCGAGCCAGCCGGAGATCTCCGCGAGCTGCGCCGCCTTGTCCGGCGGCGCTGTCCACACCCACCAGCCGACCGCGGCGCCGCTGACCGGCAGGAGCCAGTCGCCGAGCGCGCCTTCCGCGAGCAGGAGGCCCAGTACGACCACGCCGAACACCGCCCACGGCCCGCCTTCGGTGGTGCCCCAGGACGTCAGGAAGCCGAGACCGACGGCGAACAGCACGGTGTGCGAGAGGTGCCGGTGTTTACCGGTGACCTTCTCGTCCCGAGGTCCCTTGGTCAGCGCGTACAGGGCGGCCGAAACGCGGCGCAGCAGCCACGAGATCGCCCCGGTGAACCAGCCGAGCAGCTTCGACGCGCGAGCGCCCGGATGGTCGAGGTCGGGAAGGAGCGCGAAGCCGGCGGTGGTCGCGGCGAAGACGACCGCTTGGTGCACCGTGCCCGCCCCGACGGCGGGTGCGAGCGCGAGGCCCGCGCACCAGCCGGTGAGGGCATGCGTCCGCCCCATCATCGTGCTGCCCCCAGGTGTCGCGGATCAAGAGCCCACGACCGTAGCGGGGGATCAGGCGGGGGGCTCTTCCGACACGCTGAGGTGCTCGGCGACGCCGGTGAGCTCGATCACTCGGCTCACCTGCGGGCTGGGCACCACTTCGAGCTCCACCTTCTTCTCGGCGGCCTGGCGCTGCGCCTGGAGCACCACGTTCAGCGCCGAGGAGTCGAAGAAGGTCACCCCGGTCAGGTCGGCGACGACCCGGCCGGACGGTTTGTCCGTGATCAGGGCCCCGAGGGTCTCCTGGAGCTGCGGGCTCGTCAACAGGTCGAGCTCACCGGTGACCACCACGCGCGGTGCTGACGCGTCGGTCTCCAGCGTGATGCTGAAACCGGGCGGCGTGGTGTTCTGCTCCGCTGCGGGCATGCACATTCTCCTCATCAGGTGAGAACCAGCGCTCAGCGCCGGAGCTCGCCTGTGGTCTCAAGCTACGGCCGCGCCCAGTCCGGACACGGACGCACGCTCTTCTTCGGCGGGTAGGCGTGGCTGTCCCCGCAACGACAGTCCCAACCCTAACCCAGTCCGGACGGCGCGCCACGATCGCCGTCGCGCGCGTCGCCGACCGGTGTCCGGGACGCGCTCAATGCGCGGTCAACGTCTTGCGCCCGGCGCGGCGTTCCCGCAGGAACAACTCGCGGCGCTCGATCTCACCGAGACCACCCCAGATGCCGTACGGCTCCTGCACCGCCAACGCGTGCTTGCGGCACTGCGCCAGCACGGGGCAGGTCTGGCAGATCGCCTTGGCACGGGATTCGCGCCGCTCACGTGCCGAACCGCGCTCGTTGTCCGTATGGAAGAACAAGCTGCTGTCGGCGCCTCGGCACGACCCACGGAGCTGCCAATCCCACTCTTCCGCCACCACGTTCGGCAGCCGGCTCACGTCAGCCATGTCGGTCCCCGCCTTCCAAGGAGATCGTTTGTCGCCCGTTACATGCCCGCCGCCTGTGCGAGTCAAACGTGGGTTTGGTTTGCTCACACCCAGGGCATTGAATCGATCTGTGACGCGCAGCGTCTCGTTTGAGGGCGGCGGCGGGGCATGGATGGACAGACGGCAGCGCGCAGCCGGAGAGAGGACCGACACGTGGTGGACAACACCCCGCCCAGCGGCGAGGGCGCTCAACTCATCGAGGTACGCACGGCCGCGGTGCCGCACGTGGTACCGACTCTCCGGACGATCGTCGCGGACATCGCGATGCGTCAGGATTTCGACCTGGACGCCGTCGAGGATCTCCGGATGGCGGTGGACGAGGCCTGCTCCATGCTGCTCCCCTCGGCCGCCGACGGGCACTTGACCTGCGTCTTCTCCTGGAAGGACGGCCGGATCGAGGTGACCGTCTCGGTCCTGTCCGATTCTCCGGAACCCGACGACGAGACCGGGCTGTCCTGGCAGTTGCTCACCGCGCTGGCGACGTCCGCGCGGCGGAGTGTCACCCCGGCCGACGGCGGCTACCTGTCCAGGGTCGAGCTCATCCGGGAAAGCGAGGCGGCCCGGCCGTGAGCGATCCCGTCGGGCAAGACGGCGCGGACGTTCCGGCCCTGTTCGAGCGCATGTGCGCGCTGCGCACGGAAGACCCCGAGCGTGAACGGCTCCGGGACGACCTCGTGCGCGCCCATCTGGAACTCGCGCGCAATCTGGCGCGCAAGTTCCGCAACCGTGACGAGTCGATGGAGGACCTGGTCCAGATCGCCACGATCGGGCTGATCCACGCCGTCGACCGGTTCGACCCCGCACAGGGCAGCGACTTCCTCGCCTTCGCGGTACCGACCATCTCGGGTGAATTGCGTCACCATTTCCGTGACAACAGCTGGTCGGTCCGGGTCCCGCGGCGGCTCAAGGAGCTCAACGCGAACATCTCGGCCGCGCGCGAGGAGCTGACGATCCGGCTTTCGCGCGCGCCGAAGCCCAGTGAGATCGCCGCTCACCTCGGTGTCGGCGTCGACGAGGTCTTCGAAGGTCTCCGCGCCGGTCAAGGCCGTTACGGGGCTTCGCTGGACAATCTGCTGGAGAACTCGGCGCACACCCGCTTCGGCGAGGCGGACGCCAACCTGAGCCAGGCGGAGTTGCGCGAGGCGCTGCGCCCGATGCTGGAACGCCTGCCCGACCGCGAGCGCAAGATCGTCGCGCTGCGGTTCGGGTCCGGGATGAGCCAGTCGGATATCGCCCGCCGTGTCGGGGTTTCCCAGATGCAGGTGTCCCGGCTGCTGGCCTCCACCCTCCAGAAACTGCGTGAGGGGCTGACGGAGACGGAACTCACGGACGGAGTTTGATTCGACCACCGTCCTCGTGGGTACCAGGGAGGGGAACAGCCGGATCTGGGAGTCTCTCGCGAGGGGAGGTGCGCAACCATGACGATGTCCAAGACACGATCGGAGGACTCGTTGCCGGTGGTCTCCCTGCCCCTCCCGGTCGATGTCACCGCTCCCGCGGTCGCGCGGCAGGCGGTGCGGGCGACGCTCGCGAGCCTCGGCTTCGACGACCGCTCGGTGGACGACGTCCTGCTGGCGACCTCCGAACTCGTGACGAACGCCTTCGAGCACGGCGAGAAGCCGGACAAGCTCGAGGTCGAGTACGCCGAAGGCAGGCTCACTCTGCGGGTCTTCGACTCCGGCTCTGGTCGGCCGAAGCTCAAGGAACCCTCACCGATGGCGGCACGCAGCCGCGGTCTCCAGCTGGTGCACGCCTTGTCCGAGGACTGGGGACACGAACTGTGCGCGGGCGGCAAGTACGTCTGGGCGGTCTTCAGTCTGCATCGGATCGCCGCAGGCTGAGCGCGGCGTCCGTTTCCCCGATCCGTTCCCGGAGCGACTTCCGCTCCAAGGCCTCGACGGCGGCCACCAGCACCGCCCGGAGCGGGTACGGCAGTTCGGCTTCCAGCTGATCGGCCGCGGCACTGGTCGCCGCCCACTCGGCTTCGAGCTTCGGCATCAGCCGTCGCGTCTTCTCGGTCAGCGAAACGATCCTCTGCCGGGCGTCGGTCCCGGGTTTGAGCGAGACGAGGTCCTGCCGCGCCATCTGCGCGACCGTCTGGCTGGCCGCTGAATGGGTCACCCCGACCTCGGCGGCGAGGTCGCGGATGGACAGCGGCCCGCGCGCGACGATCGCGCGGACGACCGGGGTGAACCGCGGGCGGTACTCCCCCAGGCCGATGTCCTGGAAGAACGCGGAGACGTCCGCTTCGGTCACTTCGAGGACATGCCTCAGCAGCGTGCCCATCCCTCGTTCGCGCGGTGGCGTGCCCACCGTCGAAGCCTACCCACTTAGGATCGGCGATCATGGAGACACGGAAGATCGCCCGGCTCGGCCGGGACGTCGGCGTGGTGGGGCTCGGCTGCTGGCAGCTGGGCGCGGACTGGGGCACGGTCGACGAGGCCGACGCGCTCGCCGTCCTGCACGCCGCGGCGGATTCCGGGGTCACCTTCTTCGACACCGCCGATGTCTACGGCGACGGCCGCAGCGAACGGCTCGTCGGCCGGTTCCGGGCGGAACGCGGCGACGACGCGATCTTCGTCGCCACCAAGATGGGGCGCCGGGAAGAACAGGCGCCGGAGAACTACGTCGCCGAGAACTTCCGCGCCTGGAACGACCGTTCGCGCGCGAACCTCGGCATGGACACGCTCGATCTCGTGCAGCTCCACTGCCCGCCGACGCCGGTGTACTCGTCCGACGCGGTGTACGACGCCCTCGACGCGATGGTCGACGAAGGCCGGATCAAGGCGTACGGCGTCAGCGTCGAGACCTGCGAAGAGGCCCTGACGGCGCTCGCGCGGCCGAACGTGGCTTCGGTGCAGATCATCCTGAACTGCTTACGGCTCAAGCCACTCGAGCAGGTGCTCCCGGCCGCGGAGAAGGCGGGCGCGGGGATCATCGCGCGTGTCCCGCTCGCGTCGGGCCTGCTTTCCGGCCGCTACACCGCTTCGACCACCTTCGGCGAGGACGACCACCGCAACTACAACCGTCAGGGCGCCGCGTTCGACGTCGGCGAGACCTTCTCCGGTGTTCCGTACGACGTCGGCCTCGAAGCGGTGGAACGCCTGCGGGCGTTCGTTCCGGAAGGCGGGACACTCGCGCGGTTCGCGCTGCGGTGGATCATCGACCGGCCCGGTGTCAGCGTCGTCATCCCCGGCGCGCGCAACGCGGAGCAGGCGCGGGCGAACAGTTCGGCGGCCGGGACGGCACCGCTGACGGCCGAGGCCACGGCCGCGGTCGAAGAGGTCTACGACGAGCTGTTGAAACCGTTGATCCATCCGCGTTGGTGATCTCGGCAGAACCTGGGTGACGGCGACATAATCGCGGGATGATGACGCCCGAAGAGCTGCTGACGACCACCCGGACCGTCCGCAAACGACTCGACCTCACCCGGCCGGTTCCGCTTGAGCTGGTGAAACACGCCCTGCAGGTCGCGTTGCAGGCACCGAGTGGTTCGAACACCCAGCGCTGGCACTGGCTCGTGATCACCGATCCGGGGCAGCGGGCCGACCTCGGCAAGCTCTACCAGCGGGCGTGCCGTGAGTACCTGGATTCCCCGCACGCGGCCGGGAAACTGTTCGCGGACGACCCGGAGCGCTCGAAGGTCCAGAAGCGCGTCGGTTCCAGCGTCGAGTACCTGGCCGACAAGATGGGCGAGGTGCCGGTGCACGTCATCCCGTGCCTGGAGACCAAGAGCGCCGAGCTGCCGTCCGGCAACCAGGCCGGGCTGTGGGGGAACCTGCTGCCCGCGGTGTGGAGCTACATGCTCGCGGCGCGTGCGGTCACCCTCGGCACGGCGTGGACGACGCTGCACCTCAAGTACGAGAAGGAGGCCGCGGAGATCCTCGGCCTGCCGGAGAACGTGCACCAGGCCGCGCTGATCCCCACGGCGTTCTACACCGGCGACACCTTCAAGCCGGCCCCGCGTCAGCCGCTCGAAGACGTCATGCACCTGGACCGTTGGTGAGCTACAGGTAGGACTCCAGTCGGTCCGCCAAGGCCTTCGGATGGCTCAACGGCACGGAATGCGAGCCCTCGATCTCGTCGGGCGCGAAACCGAGCCTCTCCTGGACGACCCGGCGCTGGAACTCAGGCGTGAAGAACCGGTCTTCGCGCGCGATGAGGACCTTCGTCGGGACGTCCGGCCATTTTTCCAGCGGCCACGGCTGTCCCCACTCGGCGCTGACCTGGTTCCTGCCGTGCGAGCCTGCCTCCGCGACGAGGTCCGCCGGGACGCCGTTGAAGAACTTTTCCTCGTCGCTGAGGTCCTTCGCGTCCTGGAAACCGGTGTTGCCCCACCAATCCCCCGGCGTCTCGCCCGGCTTCGGGATCATCGGCGTCAACAGGACGAGCAGCCGTGCCGAGTGCTTCTCCGCGACCAGCGGCGCGGTGAAACCGCCGTAGGAATGGCCGAGCACCACCAGGTCGCCGCGGTCGCCGATCGCCTTCGTGACGGTGTCGACATGCTCGGCGAAGCCCGCCTTCTCGTCTTCGATCGGCAGGTCCACCGCGACGACGTCGTGTCCTCGGCCGGTGAGTTCCGCTTCCAGCAGGTGGAAGTCCCAGGCGCTGCCGCCACCGCCGTGGATCAGTACGAAAGTCCCCATCGGCTCAGCTAAGCCGAAGACGGGCGGATCAGCAACGACCGAGCATGTCGCTCAGTGCGCTCTTCTCCGCCGTGGTGATCGTAAGGCCGTAGTAATGCTTCACGGTGATCCAGTCCGTGGCGTAGGTGCACCAGAAGGACACGAGCGGCGGCTTCCACTGGTCCGGCGCCTTGTCGCTCTTCTCCTGGTTGACGTTGTCGGTGACGGCGAACAGCTGCGGCCGGGTCAGGTCGTTCGCGAACTGCCGCCGCTTCTCGTCGGTCCACGATTTCGCGCCGCTGACCCAGCTTTGGGCGAGCGGGACCATGTGGTCGATGTCGACGTCGTCCGGCTTGGTCCAGGTCTCGCCGTCGTAGATGCTGGTCCAGCTGCCGGAGGTCGGGGCGCAGTCGGCACCGGCCTTGACGTCCTTGCCGTCCCGCTTGAGGACGAACTCGCGTGTGTTGCAGTTGTTCCCCTGGTTGTCCCAGTGCGGGTACTTCTTGCGGTCGTAGCCGTCCATCGAACCGCGCGGCGCGACGGTGAGCTCGTCCAGCTGCTTGCGCGCGTCGGCGGCGCTCGCCGGGTTCGAAGGCGTCGGCTGCAGCGCGGCGCCCTTGCCGGACACGAACCAGAACACCGCGAGCACCACGGCGAAGAGCGTGATCAGCAGGAGCAGTCGCTGCGCCGTGGTCATCTGCCGGGTACGCGTGGCCACCGCGCGATTCCTCTCGACGGGGTTGGGGAGCGACCCAGTATCGCCGTACCGCGTGCGGAAACCGGGTGCGACACGACGATGACAGCAGGTAGTTGTTGTCACATCGCGACCCTGATCAGCGACTACCCCAAGGACGCTGCCGGAAGGAGCGGGTTTGTGGGCGCCGAAAAACGCAAATGGAACACCCGGGTCGACGACTATCTGAACCGGAAGGCCGCGGAGCGCGGGCACGTGATCGCCATGGCACGGATGGGATCCACCGCGCTGGAACGCGGTGACCTCGATGAGGCCGAGGCGTGGTTCCGCAAGGCCGCCGCCGGCGGGGACCGGGTCGCGATGGGCAACCTGGCGCACCTCCTGCGCGAACGCGGCGCGCCCGAACAGGCCGAACGCTGGTACCGGGAAGCGGCGACGGCCGGTGATTCGCATGCCATGGCGCAGCTGGGAAATCTCTGCGCGCGGCGAGGGGATCTGGACGACGCGGAGGATTGGTGGCGCCGGGCCGCGGGCGAAGGCCGGGTCGAGGCGATGGCGGAACTGGGGCGGTTGCTGCACCGGCGCGGCGAACGCCAGGAGGCCGAGCACTGGGCGGGACAGGCCGCGGAGGCGGGCAACGTCGAAGGGATGATCACGCTCGGCGCGCTGTTGTGCGACACCGGACGCACGCGGGAAGCGGAACCGTGGTGGCGCCGGGCGGGTGAAGAGGCCGACGCGGGCGCGCTGTGCAAACTCGGCCACCAGGCCCAGCAACAGGACGACCTGACGCGCGCCGAAAGCTGCTACCGCGCGGCCGCGGCGGCCGGCGCTCCCGATGCCGCCGTCCGCCTCGGCCTGGTGCTGCACCGGCGGGGTGAACTCGACGCCGCCGAGCATTGGTACCTGAAGGCCGCGAAACGGGGCGACGCCGCGGCGATGACGAACCTCGGCGTACTCGCCAACGACCGGAACGATCCCGGCGAAGCCACCGCCTGGTACCGGAAGGCCGCCGAACTCGGCAGCGTCCCCGCGTACACCAACCTCGGCAGGCTCGCCGCGGACCACGGGAACTTCCAGGAGGCGGAGCACTGGTTCCGGGCGGCCGCCGACACCGGCGACGAGGCCGGGCGACGGGATCTGGAGGAGCTGTACCGCAACCGCCAGCGGTTCTAGGCCTGCCAGTTCCGCATCGCCGCGAAGCCTTCGCGCAGCCGCTGGAGTTTGCGGCTGCGGTACGGGTCCTCGCCGTCGTCGAGCCGCCACCGCTCCTCGACGCCGGCGCGGAACACCGCGAGGCCTTCGAAACCGAGCCCGGCGGTGAAGTCCGCGATACTCACGTCGACGCGGCCCGAACCGTCGAGATCGAGACGGAGCAACCATTCCGCCAGTTCCTTGGGCTCCGGCGGCGAGTCCGCGCAGGCCTCGGCGTACAACGCGAGCGCCTTTCTCACCTCGTCGCTAAGCGTCCCGAAGGAGTCGTCGACGAAGTCCAGCGCCTCCACGACCAGCTCGACGACGCGGCACAACAGCGGCCCGTCCATGATCTCTTCGGCGGTGGCGAGCACCTCGCGGACCTTCTCGGCGTACGCGAGCGTGCCCTGGAACCCGACGAAACCCCGCAACCGCAACGTCCCCTCGACATGACGCCGCAACGCGTCGAGGTCGTCGCGGCCCGCCTTGAGCGACAGCTTGCGGAACAGGACCGGATCCTCGTTCGCGTGCCCGACGAGGAGCTCGACCAACTCGGCGCGGGTGAGGGTTTCGACGTACCCGCGGATGTCGGCCGCGCCGCCGTCCGCCGCGCCTTCGAGGACGAGCAGACCGACGGCCACGCAGTGCTTGCAGAAGAAGCCGTCCGCCGCGTGCGGGCAGGAGCACTCGCCGACCAGCTCGCCGTCGACGTTGCGCAACCGGACCGTGTACCGGTCGGTGCCGCTGACCACCGCCGTGACCCCGCCCGCGACGTCGTCCAGCGTCTCGACCGACTCCAGGTACTTGGCCCCGCGCGCGAACGAGACGTCACCGGCCTGCCTGCGGAGTTCGTCCTCGCTGAACCACGTCACCGGCCTATTGAACCCCTTGGGTCGGCGGGCCGAGAAACAACCCGCCGCTCGCGTCGAGGACCTGGCCTGTCACCCAGCGGGCGTCGTCGGAGGCGAGGAACGCGACGACGTCCGCTATGTCTTCCGCGGTACCGAGCCTTTGGTGCGCGGTGAGGGTTTCGATGGCCGCCTCCAGCTCCGGCGTGAAGACCTCGCCGTTGTCCGCGGTCCTGGTGGCGCCCGGCGCGACGGCGTTGACCGTGATCCCGCGCGGGCCGAGCTGCTGGGCGAGCGTGCGGGTCATGGTCTCGAGCGCGCCCTTGGTCATCGCGAACGAGGTCTGCGCCGGGTTGGCCATCCGCGTGGCGACCGACGAGATGTTGATGATGCGGCCGCCGTCGTTCATCGGCGCTCGCTGGATGAGGAAGTACGGCGCCCGCACGTTGACCGCCATCAGGTGATCGAAGTTTTCGGGCGTGTCCGTCCCGATCGGCCCTGCCGGCGGCGCGGCCGCGTTGTTGACCAGGATGTCGAGGGACTCGATGCCTTGGAGGGCTTTGTCGACGCCCTCCATCTGCGCGAGGTCGGCCTGCGCGCTGGAGTGTCTGAAGACTTGGAGCCCGTCTCTCTCCAGTCTCCGCGCGATCGCCGCCCCGATCCCCCGCGTGACCCCTGTCACCAATGCCGTCTTCATACGCACCCCAGATGTTAGTGACTAACACTTTGATAGTGTCTACCACGTGAGCCTCCGCGACCGCCAGCGCGCCGAAACCCGGCTGCTTGTGCAGACCCACGCCGTCCGCCTCTTCACGGAGATCGGCTACGACGAGACCACCGTCGCCGACGTCGCCGCGGCTGCCGGGGTGTCGGCGATGACGGTCTACCGGCATTTCCCGACGAAGGAAGACCTGGTCCTCTACGACGAGTACGACCCCGTGACGGCTTCTGCCGTACTTGAGCAGCCCGCTTCCCTTTCGCTTTCCGCTCGGATCGGCGGCGCTTTGGAGTCGACCGCCGCTTTGGGCTCTACGCAGGAGAAGGCGTTCCTGCTGGCGCGGCTACGGCTGATGATCTCGGTGCCGGCGCTGCGGGCACGGCATCTGGACAGCCAGTACGCGACGGCCGATGCGATCGTCGCTGCTCTCGGTTGCTCCTCTGCTGCGGAGGAGTTTCGGGTGCGGGCTACGGCGATGGCTTGCCTGGGGGCGGCGCATGTGGCGCTGGTGCGGTGGGCTGAGACTGACGGGGAGGGGGATCTGGCGGGGTTGGTCAGGGAGGCGCTAAGGAGCGTGTTCGGGGACTAGTTAGCCAGCCAACTTGTGAATACCCGTGTCAACTCGCCCCTGAGATGTTCAGGTGCGCAGTAGGTGAGCGGCCCGACGAGGGTACTGCCCACTCCTTTTGCTGGCACCGCCTCGATTGGTGCGACGACGAACGCCTCACCATCGTCGAGGAACGACGTCCTTGCTTCGACTAAATAAGCTAGCGCCTGATCATAGCCACTGCGCAGGTATTCGCCCTTATCGGTGTACTTGCACTCGATCACTACACCACGCCGTTTCGCGTGATCTACCAAGAACAAGTCCGCTCCTCGGACGGAACCTGGTTGCGCCAAGCCACGGGTTGCTTCGATGTAAGGTTCCGTCTTCCCGGTCGAGCTCCACACTTCCGCAGCTTCGAACCAGAGATCCCATGGACTACTGCCGGGCACTTCCACCCGGAACGCGGCACCGTGCGAACGGCCAGCCAACGGGCGGCGACTAATCGGCGTGCAGTCGAGATCTCGCAGCGCACCAAGCATTGTTCCTAGCACACAAAGATGGAAGAGCCGCCACCTGAGATCGTCATCAGGAGCCAACAGTTCAGCAGCTAGTCTCGCGAGATCGCTGGTGTCTTCCTGCCGGAGTTTGTCGGCCAGACCACCGACCACCCGCCAGAGCGGTCCAGCACGACGAATCCCTTCGACCGTCAGCAAATCCGGCAGTTCGGGGGTTACGGCTTGCAGTTCTGGTCGCGCGGCGAGCTCATTGAGGGTGGTCAATTGAGTCTGCACCTCGTCGCCGACAGCGGGCCGCATCTTCTTCGCATGCCGATGCACCTCCCGAAGACGCTCCACTGTCCACCGCAAGCTGCTCAGTAGCTCATCGTCCACGCCACGCCGACGGACTCTCCCGGAGAACTCGGTCGGCGGCCAGCCCTGTCGCCGAGTATTCGGCCAGTCAATGGCGCCGCGAGGAGAGCGGCTACGCACTGTTTCAGCCTGGGTGACCACCGGAAGGACGCTCAACCAGTCTTTAATGGCCTTGGGCAATTGCTTAATCAGCGGTCGACACTGCTCGAACAGAATAAGGTGCGCTCTGCGGACGACATCCTTCTCAGTCCACTCGAATTCATCTTCGCTCAGCACCGCCGCCAGGCCCGCGTATAGCTGCCCTTTTCCAGACCAGCTACGGAAAAGCTCGGCAAGACCATCCTCAGGAAAGGACAGCTTCGTCATCGAAGAGCCTTCAGGTGCTCTAGCAGCCAAGCCCACTGCTCGCCCAGCACCTCACCCGAACCCAGCGCAGCACCTAACTGTTCTAATGTGGTTCCGTCATAGCCGGACAACCAAGAACCCATACAGGCCAGGTAGCCCTCGGCAACCAACTGCGTGAGGTTCGCGTCGGGGTCGGCCAGCAATCCCGCGGCAACATAGTCCGAAACGTCAAGGAGAGCAGCTGGCCCCATCGGGTCCAGGACTTTCGTCTGCGCCGCATAAATGCGCTCTAGAATGTCGCGGAGTCGGCTGACTTGCGGCTCCTGGATCGGCGCGGCAGCCCCTGTGGTCCTGTTCCTCAGCGCTGTCGCGAACTCTTCTCCAACCGGCGCCGACACCGGAACATGACCGAAGCGCCGGCCAAGCGCCTGACCAAACCGGAACACTCGTTGCGCGTCGACGGCGTTGTAGGTTCCGATGAGCCGCCAGTCAGTTCCCGCCACGTAGTAGATCGGCTCATTTGTAGTACTTTCAGCCCGAAGGCGTTCCTCGCCGACCACGACACTTTCCGGGTCTGATCCCCAGGTAAGAATGATCGGACTGGACTTTGGATCCGCACTTACCCGACCAACCATGACTTCTTTGCCCGAGAGCCAAGTCAGCAGGCCACCAAAGATCCGATCCAGATCGGCCCGGTTGGCCTCGTCCAGGACCAACCACTGGTCTTGGGCGATGGCCTCCAGCACGTGGCCTGGACTGAACCGCAGCCGTCCTTTGTCGTCAACAGTGTCGCCGCCGACTAGATCGCGAGTCGTCCACGACTCGTCCGGCGTCACGATGAGTGGGTCGTGAATAAGCCCCATACCGAAAGACTCAGGATCTCGGCCAATGTCCTCGATGAGCTCGCCGACCAACTGCGTCTTGCCGGTACCGGGCGGCCCGACCAACATGACCGACTTGCTGGACCGCACCGACAACCGCAGCATCCGCCGAATCCGCTGGTCGATGACCAGCGGATGGGCGGGGGTCCTGACCGTACGATCAGTGACGATGACACGCTCCAGGGTCATTCCGAAGAACTTGGCCACCTCATCCGCGGACGTGACCTCGGCCCCGGTCTGCATGCCGACCCACTTGACTTCCCAGCCAGCTTCACCTTGACCGAGCAGAAGCGCCGCCGGGGTATCGCTTGAGCGCAGGTACTTACGAAGTTGCCCGACCGTGCGATCGGTGTCGACAGAAGGCACAACCACCACGACGAGCTCGGCGTTCTCTACCCTCGTCGAACGCTTCAACTGACCAACCAGCTCGGCCGCTCGACCGATTTGAATTGCTGCAACGCGAGTCGCCCGGATGAGCGCCACACCAGCCAGGTAGTACTCAAGACGGGAGAACTTCGTCCCGCTGGGAGAGCTCAGGTCGACCTCGTTCAGACCGTCTCGGAGCAGCCTCTCAGGCGTCCATTCCGCCGCTTCAGTCATGAGAACCGAAGGTACCGGTGAGCAGGCCACCCCCTCATCACGCCACGCGCAGTGACAACACTGCGAGCGCGCCGCTCTCGATCGTGGACACGCTTGGCGGTGAGAGTTGCGCGTACGCACGCTTCGCACTACTACACTGAGTCGTCTGCGTCACACGGAGGGGTGTTTGTGGACGAGAAGGGCCTGCACGAGCAGCTTCGTCAACTTCAGATCACGAAGGTGGGGAGCAAGCTTGCGCTGCATAAGCCTTTGTTGCTGCTGTGGCTCTTCGGGCGATACGTCGATGAACGTTCGTCCACCACGACCTTCGAAGCTGCCGAAGCCTCGCTTGGTCAGCTGATCAATCGGTTCAGCCCGAGCAAGGTACCTGCAGCGCAGCCCTTCTGGGAACTTGAACGGACGCTGTGGACACCGACGGATCGAGACGGCACCCCTATCGCCGACGACCTTCCTCGGTCAGCGAAGTGGCTTCGAGATGCCGGAGCGCGGGGAAGCCTCCACGATGAACTGGTGGACGTCCTTGACGAACCTCGAGCCGCCTTCTCGGCAGCCGAGGTGCTCTACGAGTACTTCGACTCCAGTGTCGTCAGCACGCTCAGCCACGCAGTTCGGCTAGTTCCGCCGGCGCACTTGCGCGCTGCCGCTTTGAAGCGCGAGACACCGACCAAGACCGCGAAGCTTCCCGGGGCGTCAAAGACCAAGAAGCTAGAGGTTTCCCTCGAGTTCGAACGCGACGTCCGCAACGCGGTCTTCGCGTGGCTCAGGACCTTGACGGCAAAGAACCAGGGGCCGATTCCCTTCGCGCAGTTGACTAACTTTATCTTCGAAGGCGCGCGCATACCAGTCCTCAACCCGCAGTCTGGAATTCACAAGCCCGCAAAGCTCGGCAGCGCTCTGTCCATCAAGACAGTCTTCAGGCGTCCCAGCGAAGCTCGCCCCTATGAAGACGAACTCGACGACAAGGGCCGTATTCTTCGCTACAAGTACCGCGGCGAGGACCCGCTTCACTCGGACAATGTCGCTCTCCGCAACGCCATGGAGCGAAAACTCCCCCTGTTCTGGCTGAAGGGTGTCGATCCGAACGCAAACTACGAAGCTCACTTTCCCTTGTGGTTGACGGCCGAACGGCCAGAGCAGCATCTCTTCGAGGTTTCCTTCGACGGACCTCCCGAGGACTAGGCCGTGTCCTGGTGACGCGCCCAGAAAGGCGTTGCGTACCAGCGATGCATCAGTCATAGTTAGCGCACTCGACCACTAGCAGGAGCAACCATGATGAACATGCACGAGCGAAAGGCGCAGCGCCGGCATCCGGACGTCGCGTCCATCGCCGTATGTTCGTCGCGCCGCTCCTGGCGACCTTCATGCTGGTCTGGCCAGCGAGTTCTGACCTGCGAAGGCTCCCCATCATGACGCCATAGCGTGCGTGATGTCAGGGAGCCGCCCATCGGGAAAACGATCCGGGCGGCTTCTCTTTTTGGTATGCCCGAATTCAATTCCTTATCGGCGAGCTTGGGAAGCGGAACGGCCTCCAAAACCGTATCCAGGGGGTTCGACTCCTCCCGCCGGTGCTCGACGCTGCCTATTCCAGCGCGAACCTTGATAACCAAAGACATTTCCCGAAAGCTCGTCCCCGTCGCCGAATGAGGCGGCCAGGCCGAGCGCCGGTGGAGGCGTGCATGCGTCTCCGCCTCGCCCTTGTAGCTCAGGTGGACAGAGCGCCGCACTACGAATGCGGAGGTCCCAGGTTCGAGTCCTGGCAGGGGCACTGATCGGCGTGTTCGAGGGGGATACGCCGGTCGACGGATGCGAGGGGCGTCGGCGGCCCCGCCTGATTTGGGTTCAGGAGTCACCGCGTTCGACTCGCGGGCGTCCGGCTGAGCAGCACGACAAGGAGGATTGGCCGAGCCCGGTAAGGCAACCGTCCCGAAAACGGTGGTCGGCGTGAGAGCGTCGCGCAGGTTCGAATCCTGCATCCTCCGCAAAGCCCTCGTGGTCCAACGGATACGACGCCGGCGTCCGAAGCCGGGAACGCAGGTTCGACTCCTGCCGAGGGCACGATGACCCGAACTTGGCCCACTTCACGACGGTCGTGCGGCGGCCTGCAAAGCCGTTGGACTCCGGGTTCGACTCCCGGGTGGGTCTCGACAACCTCTATAGAACGAATCAGCCCGAATAGACTGCGTACTAGCGAAGACCGGGGTCAGAATAGAGCGGGGGATGCGCGATGTGGTATCTGCGGGTCGCGTGGTTGCACGAGTTCGCCGAGGAACCCGTGGAGATTCTCAGCGAGGTCGGCGGCGATGGTTACGAGCGCCGGAAGGTGGAGCGCTTCCGAGACGGTCGCCTCGGTTGGGCAGACGAGAAGCACGAGGTGGGCGGCACCGGCTTAGGCGAGGTCCCCGTCCCATCCCTTGACGAGATCAACGCACAGCCGGAGTTCGTTGCGTCCCGGATCGCTGGTGGCGAGTTCGAACGGGCGTGGAGACGAGCGCTCACTGCGCTACACCGTTAGCAGCGACGGCAATCCACAACGGACAGACAAAAAGGCCCTCCCGCGAACGGGAGGGCCTTAGTGCTGTCTCAACCAGACGTGCGCCCGAAGGGATTCGAACCCCTGACCTTCTGATCCGTAGTCAGATGCTCTATCCAGCTGAGCTACGGGCGCTTGTTCAGTTATCAATCTAGCACCTGCCGGAACAGGGGCCAGCGGAGGCTCCGGGATTTGAACCCGGGAGGGGGGGTTACCCCCAACCGCATTAGCAGTGCGGCGCCATAGACCAGACTAGGCGAAGCCTCCCAGGTCGAACGACCACTGCCCAGATAGGTTACACACCCGGAGAACCCCCGCGAAAGGGACCCCCCTTAGGTGCGCTGCAGCGCTCTGAGCAGGCGCGATGGGCGGCCGCCCAGGCCTTCGGCTTCGAAGACTGCGACGCCGACGCGGGGTAGGTCGCGCGCCGAGGGGTAGGCCAGGTAGCGCGGGACCCAGCGGGGCTGGAACTTGGCGTTGAAGCGGTAGAGGGTCTCGATCTGGATCCAGCGTGAGAAGAATCGCAGTGTCTTCGCGGACAGGCGCGCGACGGGGCCGGCGCCGATGCGCTGGCCCTGTTCCAGGACGGCGCGGAAGGCCGCGAAGTTCAGGGACACGTGCTGTGCGGGGGTCGTCAGGAGCAGTTCGGAGATCATCAGCTCGTTGACGCCGTTGTCCGCGGTCCGGTCGCGGCGCATGACGTCGAGGGACAGGCTCTTCTCGCCCCAGGGGACGAACTGGAGGACGCCTCGGACGACGCCGTCGTGCTCGGCGGTGACCAGGACCGAGCCTGGATCACCCATCCGGCCGAGGGCCATGGAGAAGCCGCGTTCGGTGTCGGTGCCGCGCCAGGTGGCGGCGAGGGCGCGGAGTTCGTCGAGTTCGCCTTCGGACAGGTCTTCGGCCTTGCGGATCTGGACGGTGTAGCCCGCCCGCTTCGTGCGGGAGACGGCTTGGCGGACGCCGCGCATGACGCGGCCTTCGAGGGTGAAGGTGGCCGTGTCGACGACTGCTTCGTCGCCGATCTCCAGTACCTCCAGCCCGAAGCGTGCCCAGACGGTGGCGCCCAGTTCCGAGCAGCCCATGGTCGCCGGGGTCCAGGCGTACCGCCGGCAGACGTCCAGATACTCCTCGATGGCGCCGGGCCACGCTTCCGGGTCACCGAGGGGGTCCGCCGAGCACAGCGCGACACCGGCGATCACCCGGTAGGTGACCGCGGCCTTCCCCGACTTCGAGAAGACCACGAACTTGTCCCGGCGCAGGGCGAAGTACCCCAGCGAGTCTCGCTCGTCCAGCAGCGCTCTGAGCCGCTCGACCTCGTCGTCGGTCAGTTCCGGCGCGGGTTCGGCCGAGCGCAGCAGGAAGTACGCCGGCAGCAGGACCGCGCCGATGCCGAACAGCACGCCGACGGCCGCCGACAGGTCCTCCAGCCACAGCGCGTGGAAGACCGCGGGACCGCTCACCCCGACCAGCGCCAGCACCGACTGCAGCAGGCGGTCGCCCCACCCCAGGGGATCCAGCGCGCGGGCGACCGACAGCAGCGTGAAGTTGATCGCGATTCCGGCCAGCACCAGCTGCAGGAAGACCCGGATCGCGCGCCACCGGCCGGTCACCGGATCAGGGAGCCCGATGAAGTGGCGCCGCGTCGCGATCAGGGCGATCAGCAGCGCGAGCGACACGAGACCGGCACCGAGGACGTGCCTCAACCCGAGGTGCGACACCGTCAGCAGCACGGCGGCGGCGATCGCGAGTTGCCATGCCCTTCGCTTCCGCCGTTTGAGGCCGGAGGCGAGCAGCACCAGCAGCACGCCGGTCACCAGTACGACCGTCGCCGCGCCGACCGTGGCCTCGTTCGGCAGTTCCAGCCATTCGGCGACGTGTCCGCGCAGGGTGCGCCGCCCGGCCGGGACCAGCACCGAGACCAGGGCCAGCAGTCCGGCCAGCCGGGTCACCCAGGTGATCACCAGCACCGAGGTGGCACCCGCCACCCGCCACGCGCCCGCCAAGTCCCGCCCCCGTTAACTCCTTGCCAGCTCTACGAACGGTACAAGGGCTTCTGGATTCAACAGCGCATCCCTGCTGACGGCGCGGTCAGGTGAAACACCCGAAAGGATCTTTTTGACCGGAACCTCGCATTTCTTGCCGTTGAGCGTGCGCGGTACCTCACTCACCTGGACGAACCGGTCGGGTACGTGCCGCGGTGAGAGGGCTCCGCGCAGTTCCTTGCGCAGTGCGGGCTCGACCTCGTCGAGCGAGACGCCCTCGGCCAGGACGAGGAAGCACAGCAGCTGCCCGTCCTCGTTCCCCGCCGCCGAGGTGTCGATCACCAGCGAGTCGGCGACCTGGTCGAAGGATTCGACGACCCGGTAGAACTCGGCCGTGCCCATCCGGACGCCGCCGCGGTTGAGCGTCGAGTCGCTGCGCCCGTAGATGACCGCGGAGCCGCGGCCGGTGATCCGGATCCAGTCACCGTGCCGCCAGATCCCGGGGTACATCTCGAAGTACGCCTCGCGCAGCCGCGAACCGTCCGGGTCGTTCCAGAAGAACACCGGCATCGACGGCATCGGCTCGGTGATCACCAGTTCACCGACCGCCTCCACCACGGGTTTCCCCTCCTCGTCGAACGCGGCGACGGCGGCGCCGAGCGCGCGGACGGAGAGTTCGCCCAGCCAGACCGGGACGTCCGGGGCCGCCGCGACGAACGCCGCGCACAGGTCCGTGCCGCCGGAGACCGAGCAGATCTGGACCCGTTTGCCGACCTCGTCGACGATCCACCGGAAGCCCTCGACGCTCAGCGGCGCGCCGGTGGACCCCAAGGCGCGCAAGGCGGTGAGGTCGTACCGCTCCGCCGGTTTGATCCCGGCCTTCAGACAGCTCTGGATGAACGGCGCCGACGTGCCGAAGTAGGTCACGCGATGTTGTTCCGCCAGGTGCCACAACACGTTCAGGTCCGGATATCCCGGGCTGCCGTCGAACAGCACGATCGTGGTGCCGGTCAGCAGCCCGGAGATGAGGAAGTTCCACATCATCCAGCCGGTGGTGGTGAACCAGAAGAACCGGTCGCCGGGACCGAGATCGCTTTGCAGGGCAAGGGCTTTGAGGTGTTCGAGGGTGATCCCGCCGTGCCCGTGGACGATGCCCTTCGGCAGGCCAGTGGTCCCCGAGGAGTACAGGACCCACAACGGGTGAGCGAATTCGACGGGCTCGAACGCCAGTTCCGCGCCGTCGTTGTCGGCGAGCAGGGTGTCCCAGTCGAGGGTGCCGTCGAGGCGGCCGCCGGCGTAGTCGACGAGCACGGTCGCTTCCAGCGTGGGGATCTCGTCCCGCAACGAGTTCACCGTCGGCCTGCTGTCGAACCACCGTCCATTGTAGACGTAGCCGTTGACGGCGATCAGCACCTTCGGCTCGATCTGCGCGAACCGGTCGGTGATCGCGCGGACACCGAAGTCCGGCGAGCACGACGACCAGACGGCGCCGAGGCTCGCGGTGGCGAGGAAGGCGATCAGTGTCTGCGGGCAGTTCGGTGCCAGCGCGACGACCCTGTCCCCTTTGGACACTCCCAGTTTCCGCAGTCCCTCCCGCGCGGCGGCGACGGCGGACCGCAGGGCACCGTAGGTCAACTGTGACGAGAGGCCGTCTTCGCGATGGAAGATCACGGCGATCTCGTCGTCGGCCTTGGCCGCGCCCGCGACGCCGGGCATGAGCGAGTGCTCGGCGTAGTTCAAGGTGCCGCCCTCGAACCACCGCGCGTTCGGCATCTCCCCGGTGAGCACCTCACCGGGCCGGTCGTGCCAGCGCATGCCGAGGAAATCGGCGACGGCCGCCCAGAACTCGGGCCCGCGCCGCACGGAGAACTCCCACAACGCGTTGTAGTCGTCGACCTCCACGCCGCGTTCGGTGCGCAGCCATTGGCGGAACGCGTCGATCTTGGTGTCGGACAGGCGGCTCGGCTCAGGGCGCCAGAGCACTTCTGGGGCGTCGGCGGTGTGCGTCACCCCGCGATGTTAACCCTCGTTAACCGACTTAGCGAGCCCCGGTGAACAGCTCGTACGCCATCGTCTTGAGCCGCGCCGCGTCGAGCGGGGTCACCGTGAGCCAACCGCGGTCACGACGGAGTCCGTAGCGCCCCTCATGCGTGTCCACCCAGGTCAGCGTGCCTTCACCGCGCACCCAGCGGCCCTCCCACGACTTCCTGGTCGCGCCGAGCCGCCCGCTGCGGATCCGCTGCGTCGCGATCCTCACCAGCACGATGACCTCGGGTTCACGCAGCCCGGCATCGCGCAGGACGTCGGAGAACGCCGACTGCCCACCGCGCTCCCCCGCCTCGCACGCCGCCGTGTAGTCGTCGACGCGCAGGTTGACCGAGAGGCCGCGGCCCTGCTCGCACGGCGGCAACGCCTGCAGCAGGGTCGCGGCGACGAGCGGTTCCCGCAGGGCCGCCAGTTCGACGTCGGTGCCGGCGACGCCGATCGCGACGGCGCCCCGATCGGACACACAGCCGACGGCCCGGTACGACGGATCGCCGTCGAGCCGCAGGTCCAGCGTCAGCTCGCTGTTCGCGACAGTGTGCAGCAACCGCACCAGTTCGGGCGAAGGCGCATCGACCCTGCCCAGCCCGCGTTCGGACAGTGTCCGGCTCGCCGTCGCCGCCAGTTCGGCCCGGAACTCCGGCGTCCGCCCGACGTGCGGCACCTCCAGCACGGCGGGCAGTTCGTCGCGTCCGTGCGCCGACCACAGGAGGAACAACTCGCCGATGTGCAATCGGATCCAGTCCATCAGCGGCCGCCCCTCGGGTCTTCGCCGATGACCGGCGGGGTCACGTACCCGCCCAGCCCCCAGACGTCGGAGTCCTCGACGAGGTAATCCGGCGCCTTGTGCTCGTCCTCGTTCTGTTTGCCCTGCTGGGGCGCCATTCCCATCGGCATCCCGCCGAAGCCGCCCATCCCCGCGGCCGCCGCCCGCGAACCGGCGACCTGGCCGGGCTGTCCCGACGGTCCGAAGCCACCGGCGCCGGATCGGCCACCTTGGCCGAGCTGTTCGTGGGTTCCGCCGGAGGTGCCGGGCGGCGGTGGTGGCGGCACGAAAGCGCCGCTGCTCGCGCCGGGCGAGCGTGGCGCCTCTGTCGGCTCCCGCACCTGGATCGGGGCGACGTCGTCGACCCCGCTGCTGCGCGTCGAGTCGTCCGGCGGCGTCTCCGGTTCCGGCTTCGGTACGGGTTTCGGTTCGGGCTCCGGTTTCTCGGGCGTCTTGAGGATCTGCGGCTGCTTGCCGTACGAAGTGAAGCGAGGGACGTTCTCGTAGACCTCGCCGGAACTCCGCTGCAACCGCGTCATCACGTCGGCGGCCTGGCGGTGCAGGTCCTGTGAGCTCTCGTCGGTGGGCTCGGCGACGATCCGGCCTGCCTCGGCGAAGTCGGACTTCGGTGGCGAAGACGTCGACATGGCCTGCGTCGAGTCGGACACCGGGATCGGGCGCCGCGGGGCCGGCTCCGGCACCTTGGGTCGCGACGAGCCCCCCGGCGGCTCGGGCATCGTGCGCCGCGCGGTATCGGCGATGTCCGCCTGTCGACGCACGCAGTTCGCGACGTTCTCGGCACGCCAGCCGGTCTCACCCGCCCAGTCGACGAGTTTGATCGCGGCGTCGCGAGCCCTGTCCGCGCCCTCGCCGGTCCAGCCGTCGGCGGTGGCGACGATGGCCGCCCTGAGCTCGGAACCCACCCTGTCGAGGAACGCGCTGATCTTCGCCCACTGCGCGGCGACGGCTTCCGCACCGGCCAGGTCCAGCTCGTTGTGGACCATCTCGTAGAGCTCTCGGTGCGAGTAACTCATCCAGTCGATGTCGGCGTTGAGGTGATCGGGGCCGGGCTGGGGCTCCGGCTCGGGCGGCGGCCACGGCGTCGGCATGATGCGCATCAGCGCTCGTCCTTCCGCTCGTGTTCGACGATGTCCTCCATGTCGAAGCGGCGGGCGACCCGCTCGAGCTGCGCCTGGCCTTCCTCGTCCGCGGCGACGTACATCTTCCGCGCCGCCATCACGGTGAGCTGGAAGTCCTTGAGCACCTTGGCGAAGTCCTCGAGGACGGGTACGGCGGCCTCGGTCCCCTCCGTCGCGGCGCCCTGGAAGCGTTCGCTCATCGTGTGCCCGACGAAGTTGTCGCCCAGTTTCAGGGGCGCGTTGAACTCCGTCGAGTCCTTGATCAGCGCGTTGAGCTCGTGACGCGCCTTCAGCAGCGCGTCGACGAGCTTCTTGGCGGCGTCTTCGGTGACCTTGACGGTCCCCTTCTTGGCAGCGGTCTTGGTGTCCCGGATCTGACCCGCCACCGGCGCCAGGGCCGGCGCCGAAGCGCCGAACGCGGCTTGTGGCGTCACGGGCACTTTGGGTGACTGTGCCATTTGACCCTCCCCTGTCACATCTGAAGGGGAATGTTAGCGCGGATGGAGTCAGCGCAGGTGGGCGTCGAACCAATTCAGCGTGCGCTGCCAGGCCTCCGCGGCCGCGTCGGGGTCGGCGTCGAAGCGGTGGTTGGCGCCCGGGTAGCGGACGACGTCCGTCGCGACCCCCGCCGAGGCCGCCGCGTCGCGCAACTGCTCGACCTCGGCACCTCCGGCCTCGTCACCCGCGTCGCCGTACATGCCGAGCCACGGGCTGGTCAGCCGTCCCGCGATCTCGACGAGGACCGGCAGCTCGGCGACCCGCTGCCCGCCGACGCTCACCGCCGCGCCCAGCCTGCGGTTCGACGCGACGACCAGTGCCGCCGTCCCGCCGAGGTCGAAACCGACGACACCGATGAGATCCGCCTGGACACCGCGCTCGGACAGCCACGCGAGCGTCGCGTCGGTGGCGTCGAGCAGATCCTGCTGCGTGAGGTCGTCGCGATCGAGATGCGGGGTGACGGTGAGCCAGCCTTCGCCGGCGAGACCCGCCAGCAACAGGCTCAAACCCTCTTCGACCTCTTCAGCCTCTTCGTGCAACACCACGAGCCCGCCGCGGACGACGCCTTCCGGTTCGGCGAAGGTCAGGCGCAGCGTGTGGCCGTCGACGTGCTGATGTTCCACGGTGGTCGTCAGGGTCATTCCTCCATCAGACCACTCTTAGGTAAATATTCGGGGCTTGCCCCGGCGCGGGAGGATACGGTGTCGGAGCCGTCCCCAAGACGTAGGAGCGCCGAAGATGTCCCCTGTTTCGCCGCGTGCGGATCTCGAATCGTTGCCGAAGTACGTCCCTGGCCGGACAATCCAGGGTGCGATCAAGCTGGCGAGCAACGAGGTTCCCGGTGGACCGCTGCCGAGTGTGGCGCAGGCCATAGCCGAAGCGGCGCAGGGCATCAACCGGTACCCGGACATCACCTCGTCCGGGCTCGTCGAGCGGCTGGCCCGCGAACTGAACGAGCCGACCGAACGCATCGCCATCGGCTGCGGCTCGGTTTCCCTTTGCCAGCAAATGATCCAGGCCCTCTGCGGACCGGGTGACGAGGTCGTCTTCCCGTGGCGTTCGTTCGAGGCGTACCCGATCGTCACGCAGGTGGCGAACGCCGTCAGCGTGAAGGTGCCGCTGACAGTCGGGCACGGGCTGGATTTAGAGGCGATGCTCACCGCGATCACACCGAAGACGCGGCTGGTCTTCGTGTGCAACCCCAACAACCCGACCGGGACGGTCGTGCGGCGCGCGGAACTGGAGCGGTTCCTCGACGCCGTGCCCGCCGGTGTGCTCGTCGTTCTCGACGAGGCCTACAAGGAGTTCGTGACCGACACCGAGGTGCCGGACGGTGTCGAACTGGCACGCGGCAGGGACAACGTCGCGGTGCTTCGGACCTTCTCGAAGGCGTACGGCCTCGCGGGTCTCCGCGTCGGTTACGCGGTGGCGCCGGAACCGATCGCCATCGCGCTGAAGCAGGTTTACGTCGCCTTCTCGGTGAACATGATCGCCCAGGCCGCGGCCATCGCATCCCTCGACGCGGCCGACGAACTGCTGGAGCGCTGCAAGGAGATCGTCTCCGAGCGGACCCGTGTGCGGGATGCCTTGGTGGCCAAGGGTTACGAGGTTCCGGAGACGCAGGCGAACTTCGTCTGGCTGCCGCTGGGCGAGCGGACGACGGCGTTCGCGGAGCACGCGCTCGAGCGGAAGCTGATCGTGCGGCCGTTCGCGGGCGAAGGCGCGCGAGTGACCATCGGGACACCCGAGGAGAATGACCTGTTCCTCGAAGCGGCGGGGGATTTCCCGCGTTAGGACGTGAAGTACATGATGGCCCCCTTCGTTGCGCTAGGCGCAAGGAAGGGGGCCATCATGTACTTGGGGAAGGTGTGGCTGGTGATGGCCCTCCGGGACGCGGGAGGGGAAAGTTGAGGGACTCTGAGTCCCCCAAGGGGCCCTTCACGGCACGTCGCGATCCGGGCTTTCCTACTTGAGGAGCAACTGCACCATCGCGGCGAGGCCGACCACGACAATCACGCCGCGCAGCACCTTCGGCGAGAGCTTGCGGCCGATCTTCGCGCCGATCTGGCCGCCGATCGTCGACCCGACCGCGAGCAGCGCGACCACCGGCCAGCTGACCGGCGCGATGAAGGCGTAGATCGTGCCGGCGACGATGTTCACCACGGCGGACAGCGCGTTCTTGACGCCGTTGAGCCGTTGCAGCGACTCGGACATCAGCATCCCCATCACGGCGACCATCATCACGCCCTGCGCGGCCGTGAAGTATCCGCCGTAGATGCCGATCAGGAAGATCAGGAACAGCAGGAGCGGCCCGATCTTGTGGACCTTCCCGTTCTCCTCGCGGCGCTTCGCGACCCAGGCGGCCACGCGCGGCTGGACGATCACCAGCACCACCGCGAGCCCGACCAGCGCGGGCACGACGGTCTCGAAGGCGTCCTTGGGCAGGGAGAGCAGCAGGATCGTCCCGCAGATCGCGCCGAAGAACGACGCCACGGCGAGTTTGACGACCTCCGGCCAGTAACCCTTGAGCTCTTGGCGATAGCCGATCGCCCCGCTGACGGTGCCCGGGGCGAGGCCGATCGCGTTGGACGTCGTCGCCGTCAGCGGCGAGTAGCCGAGCGCGACCAGGACTGGGAACGTCACCAATGTGCCCGAACCGACGACCGTGTTGATGGTGCCCGCCCAGAGCCCCGCGATGAAGATCAGGACCGCGTGCCACCACGTCATAAAGCACTCACTCGCGCACCATAAACAGGGTTACCTCCTTTCGCGCTCTGGATGTGTCTAGTCGAACATTCATGTGCCCGTTATGCCCCGTTCGGCACGAACACGCAGAACTCGTTGCCTTCCGGGTCTTCGAGCACGTCCCACTCGATCTCGCCCTCCGCGGCCCGCACGAGCTTCGCCCCGGAGGCGACGAGTTCGGCGGTCGAGCCGAAGACGTCGATGTGCATGCGGTTCTTCACGGTTTTGGCCTCGGGCACCGGGTTGACCCAGATCAGCGGGCCGCGACCGGCCGGATCGACGATCGCGACCGGCCACTGGAGCGGCCGTTCCTCCTGATGACGGCGGACGTAGCCCATCGCGGCGCACCACCAGTCGGCGAGGGCCTGGTGGTCGTTCGCGTCGAGGCAGATGTCCTTGAACACCGCCGTCATGAGTCCTCCTCCGGCAGATGGGCCGCGGTGATCTCCGCGGCGACCGTCCAGCCGAGCGCCAGGTACAGCGCCCGCCCCTCCTCCGTCGCCACCAGGACCGCTCTTTCCGCCCCGGCGGCGACCGCCACTTCGTCGAGCCGTCGCATGACGAACCGGCCCAGCCCGCGCCGCTGATGTTCGGGCTCCGTCACCACCTGATCGACCACCGCCGTGCCACCGGCGATCGCGACCCGGCCGGTGGCGGCGCGCGAGCCGTCGGGCGCGCGCACCACGACGTCGGTGACCACGCCGTCGCCGACCAGTTCCGCCCGGTACGGCTCGGGCGCGGCCATGACGGGCCGCATCGCGAGCGGGGTGCTCATCAGATACTCCGGCGGTCCGACCTTCCAGTTCGGCGGCACCGTCTCCGCCACTTCTTCACGGGAACCGCTCACCTTCAGCCAGGTGCCGGGCTCGGTCAACGCGCGGGCCCGGCGAGCGGCCGACGCGGCGTCCGCCAGCACGTATCTCACGCGATGCCCCGGACGCCCGACGTCGAGCCGGTAGCCGTCCGGTTCGGCGACCGGCAGCCCGACGCCGCGGGAAAGCGCCCAGCCGTGCACCCATGCCTTGATCAGCCCTGCCACCCCAGTCATCCTCCGATGATGACACCGGCCACCGACAATCCCGGCCGGTTCCCCGAACCTGCGAGGATGAGGCAGTGGCCGACGACGAGCGCGAAGTCCGCGCGGAGCAGGTGTGGAGCGCGACGGTCGATCATCTGCGCGCCATGATCGACTCGGGCAGGCTCCCCGCCGGGTCGAGGCTGCCCGCCGAACGGGCGCTCTGCGAACAGCTCGGGATCAGCCGTGGTTCGCTGCGGCAGGCGTTGCGGGTGCTGGACTCCATCGGCTACGTGCAGGTGCGGCCGGGTTCGGGCACGTACGTGCGTGAGAACCTCGACGAACGACCGCTGCGCAGCTGGTTCTCCGAACACGAGCAACTGGTCGAAAAGCTGTTCGACCTGCGGACCACCGTCGAACCGACACTGGCCGAGCGGCTCGCGCTCCAGCACACGCCGCGGGTGCTCGCGCGGCTGGAGAGCACCGTCGACGAGATGGAGCAGGCCGCGGCCGACGGCGACATGCTGCGCGTGATCGCGGCCGACGCGGAATTCCATCGGGTGATCGCCGGCAACGCGGGCAACGACGACGTCACCGATCTGCTGCGTTCGGTGCTCTCGCTGGTCGGCGAGGAACGGCGGGCGGCGCTGCGGCTACCCGGCCAGATCCGCAAAGCCGTCGACGAACACCGCGCGATCCTCGAAGCGGTGCGCCGGTCGGACGCGGCCGCCGCGCGGGAGATCACCCGGAAGCATTTGCTCGACGCCAAGACCTCCGTCCACGACTACACGACGCGGGATTAACGCTTCCTTGATGGCGGACCCGGATGCGCGCGAGTAGAGTTTTCAGAAGGTTGTGAAACTTCTGATAGGGGTGTGCGGTGGAGAAGGTCCGATTCACCGAAGAGAAGGCGACGATGCTGGCCACGTTGTACGGCCGCGCGCTCGACGCCCGCAGTGACCGGCCGATCCTCGGCGACCAGGCCGCCGACGAGGCCGTGAAGCAGATCGACTACGACTTTTCGAAACTCGGCGTCACCGAAGACATGGGCCTGACCGTCGCGCTGCGGGCGAAGCCGATGGACGAATGGGCGGCGGACTTCCTCCGGAAGCATCCGGACGCGACGGTCGTGCAACTCGGCTGCGGGATGGACAGCCGCGTCTACCGCGTCGACCCGCCGCCTTCGGTGCGCTGGTTCGACGTCGACTACCCCGACGTCGTCGACCTGCGCGGCCGGATCTATCCGGACCGGGAGGGGTATCGGACCATCGGCTCGTCCGTGACCGACTTCGGCTGGATCGACGAGATCCCGTCGGACAAACCCGGTCTGGTGATCGCGGAGGGGCTGACGATGTACCTTCGGCCGTCCGAGGGCGAAGAGCTGCTGAGGCGGTTGATCGCGCGTTTCCCGCAGGGCGGCGAAATGGTCTTCGACACCTTCAGCAGGCTCGGCATCAAGCTGCAGAAGCTGAATCCCGTGGTCCGCAAGGCGAACGCGACGCTGTACTGGGGCATCGACGAGATCTCCGAACTGGAACGGCTCGGGCTGATGCTGGTCACGAAGCTCGACGCGACGGACTACGCGACACCTGAGACGAAGGACCGGCTCTCGGCGTCGATGCGGGCGCAGTTGTGGCTCGTGGGGATGATCCCGGCCTTCAAGAAGATGGGACGCATCCTGCGGTTCCGGTTCTGAGGCGCGGCAGAACGCATTTGTTGGTGGGTAAGCCGAATATGGCGTGCCCTCCCGCGGGTCCGGACTGGCTACCGAGGCCGGGATGAGGACTGGGTGTCCATAAGAGGGTCGTGAGTGGCGATTCGGGTTAGAGCGAACCCTCTCTTAGGTACCTACTCGTGTCCTGCGGACTTGCTGGCGTGAGGTGCATGATGGCCCCCTTCCTTGCGCTAGGCGCGGGGAAGGGGGCCATCATGTACTGGGGAAGGTGTGAAGGTCGAGTTTCCTCGGCTGAGCCGAGGGAAGGGGTCCTTCACGCGCAGCTGTTGTGACTGGTGGTGCTGTTGAGGCTCGTGATGGTCGTCCGCGACGGGTGAGGGGAACTTTGAGGGACTCTGGGTCCCTCAAGGAGTCCTTCACGGCCCGGCCGTCACCGGACCCACCCGCCGTAGGTACCTAAAACACCCTTGGCCAGAACCCTCATTGCCACTCACCACCCCGCGCAAAACCGCACATTAAGGCCTAAATCGGACACATAATTGTCTGAAAGCGCCCAGTCTCAGCGAGGAGTACCTGACTGCAACCAAGGTAGCGAAGGCCTCCTTCGCTACCTTCAGGGTAAGCAAGGGGGCCTTCACGGCAACGAACCGATCACGCCATATTTGGCTTACCCCCCAATAGTCCTCTAAATGCGTTCTACCGCCGGGGGCCTCAGCAAGACTCCAGCACCCGTTCGACGAACCGGTGCAGTTTGTCCTCCAGCCGGAAGACGCGCTCCTCCAGCGTCAAGGACTCGAACGGCTGCGGCACGTCCGGCGTCAGCTCGCCGCGGATGTACTGGCTGCACGCCAGATTCGCGCACGCGTAGATGCCGAGCGTGTTCCCCTCGCGGCCGGGTTTCCCCGCGCGGCGGCCGGAGAACAGCGCGATGTCGGCCAGTGGATGTGTCGTCGTGCACAGGCCGCACATGTTGCTCAGCAGGACACGGCCCTTCGGCCGGGGCGCGGCGCGAAGGGACAGACCCACGATCTCCCCTTGATAGGGCAGCACGAGATACGCGCGCGAGGCCGCCTTCGGATCGCGCCAGCCGAGGAATTCCCTTTTCTCCCAAGGGATCTCGTCCGGCGGGGCCGGCAGCGTGACCCCCTTGGCCTCGCCACGCGAGCAGTTCACAAAGGACGCCCTGATCTCGTCCTGTCCCAGCGGTTCCATCGGTTTCTCCCAAACTCTCGCCCGCACGGTAACCACCGCACGCGAGAACTGGCCAACCGTTTTCCGCCGGAGGTCATACGATCACCGGGTGCGTGGGAAGACGATGTCGAGCCGGTTCCGGCTGGTGCTCAGGACCAGTCTGGGTTTCGCCGCGCTCGGCATCGGATCCAGCGTGTGCGGGGCCGGTGTCGTGGCGTTGCTGTTGCTCGTGCAGGGCCTGCCGAGCGAGGTCGGCGACCGCGGCTGGATCCTCTCGGTCACCGCCGCCGGGATAGTGGCGCTGTCGCTGGTGACAGGCACTCTGTGGACGGCGTGGCTGCAGCGGCGTACGGCGGTCTGGTTCGTCTTCGGCCGCCCGCCGACGAAGGCCGAGGCCGAGCGGGCGCTCCGGCTCCCGGTCGACATGGCGATCGTCAGCGGGACCCTCTGGCTGATCGCCACGATCGTGCTCGGCTCACTCGCCAGGGTGCTCGGGTCCTGGATGGACTCCCTCGGGATGGCGCTGGTCATCGGGCTCGGCGGGCTGACCACGGTCGGCCTGACCTATCTCGCCGCGGAATGGGTCGCGCGTCCGGTGATGACGATCGCGCTCAAGGTCACCCCGCCGAAGGGGACGCTCAGGGTCACCGTGCGGACCAGGGTGGTCGTCACCTGGTCGCTGGCGAGCGGGGTCCCGTTCCTCGGGGTGCTGCTGGTGGCCACGCCGCCGGACCTCGGCCAGGGTGACCACGTCGCGAGCCTGATCATGCTTTCGGTGATCGGGCTGAGCGTCGGCGCGATCGGCACGGGCCTGCTCGCGAAGGCCGTCGCGACCCCGTTGCACCGGCTCCGTGTGGCGCTCGACGAGATCGCGCGCGGCAACAAGGAGATCGTGGTCGACGTCGACGACTCCAGTGAGATCGGCCTGCTGCAGAGTTCGGTCAACGACCTCGCCGCCGGACTGCGCGAGCAGGAACGGATGCGCGACCTGTTCGGCAGGCATGTCGGGGACGAGGTCGCCCGGCACGCCCTCGAGTACGGCGCCTCCCTTTCGGGTGACGTGCGCGAGGTGACGGCGTTGTTCGTCGACGTCGTCGATTCGACGGCCTTGGCGAGCCGGACCCCACCCGAAGACCTGGTGAAGATGCTCAACCGGTTCTTCACCAGCGTCGTGCACGCCGTCGGGGCGCGCGGCGGGCTGGTCAACAAGTTCCAGGGCGACGCCGCGCTCTGCGTCTTCGGCGCGCCGACCCGGCTCGCGGACGCGCCGACGGCCGCGCTTTCGGCCGCGCGGGCGATCCGGGACGCCGTCCAGGAGACCGGCGAGCTGGATCTCGGCATCGGGGTCGCGAGCGGACGCGTCTTCGCCGGTCAGCTGGGTACCAGCACCCGGTTCGAGTACACCGTCATCGGTGACGCGGTGAACGAGGCCGCACGCCTGACCGAGTACGCGAAATCCGCCGAGGGCCGGATCCTGGCGAGCGAGGCGGTACTCAAGGCGGCGCTGGAAAGCGAGCGCTCGCACTGGGAGCCGTTCGCGGAACTCGAGCTGCGTGGCCGCCGTGAACCGACGCACGCCTGGGCGGCGAGCGCGCTCAGCCCGGAATGACGTCCGGCCAGCGCAGCAGCGTCGAGCCCCAGGTCAGCCCGGCCCCGAAGGCGCCCATCACGACGCGGTGACCCGGCTGCAGCGTCCCGTCCTTGGCCGCGTCGGCCAGTGCGATCGGGATCGACGCCGCGCTCGTGTTGCCCACCTTCTCGATGTTCGAATACATCACTTCTTCGGCGAGCCCGAGCTGCTTCGCGCAGGTCTGCAGGATGCGGATGTTCGCCTGGTGCCCGATGAACCGGTCGATGTCGCCGACTCCCCAGCCCGCGGCGTCCAGCACCGTGCGGGCCGATTCGGCCATCCGGGCGCAGGCGTGCCGGAAGACGGTCTGGCCCTGCATCACCAGATAGTGGTCACGGGGGTCTTCCGAGCGGCGGTTCTTCGCGCCACCGGCCTCGACCCAGAGCAGCTCCGCGAGTTCGCCCTCGCTGTGCAGGTCGAACGGGCCGAGCGCGCCGAGCTCGTCGGCCTCGCCCGCGCGCAGCAGGACCGCTCCCGCCCCGTCGCCGAAGATCGGCACCGTGCCGCGGTCGTCGGGGTCGACGAGCGAGGTGAAGACGTCCGCGCCGATCACCAGCACGCGACGCGCGATACCGGCGGCGATCAGCCCGGCGCCGGTGGCGAGCCCGTAGATGAACCCGCTGCAGACGGCGTTGACGTCGAACGCCGCGACGCCGTTCAGGCCGATCTTGGTCGCCACCTGGGGCGCGCTGGCCGGGCACAGCTGGTCGGCCGTCGAGGTCGCGAGCACGACGGCGTCCGCGCCGTCCTCCCCGGCCGAGGCCAGCGCCCGGCGCCCCGCCTCGGCCGCGAGGTCCACAGTGGACGTTCCGGGATCGACGACCCGGCGTTCGGCGATGCCGGTACGCGAGCGGATCCACTCATCGGAGGTGTCCAGCCGCTGGGCGATCTCCTCGTTGCCCACCACGCGTGGCGGCAGCCAAGAGCCGAGACCGGCGATAACGGCCGCCTGAGATGAGGGCACCAAGGAATCCTTTCGCGCGGAAAAAGAACAGGTCTGTCATTCACTTGTAAGCGCTACCATTCAGTAGACTGACCAGTTGTGTTCCGGGTCACATTTCAAAGAATTCTCACTTTTCCCGGCGCACCGGGCCGTACCAGCGTCAACCACCGCTGACCTGGAAGAACGTGGTGACCGGGCACACGCCGTGACGCGCGGCCGCGGATCGGGCGGTCCGGCGAGTAGTCCGGTTAGCCTGATCAGGTGCACACACCCGACCTCGACCGCCTGGACGTCGCCATCCTTTCCTGCCTGCAGGCCGACGCCCGCACCATCGCCGAGACCATCGGCGCGAAGGTGGGCCTGTCCGCCGCCGCCGTGCAGCGGCGGATCAAGCGGTTGCGCGAGGCCGGGGTGATCGAGCGCGAGGTCGCGGTGCTGTCGCCGCAGGCGCTCGGGCTGACGATGACGTTCGTGGTGATGGTCGAGATGGAGCGGGAGAGCCTCGCGGTACTCGACGGGTTCCGGCGGCAGGTGCTCGCCGACGACAACGTCCAGCAGTGTTACTACGTGACCGGCAACGCGGACTTCGTGCTCGTGGTGACCTGCCGGGACATGGCGGGCTTCGAGACGTTCACGCGGCGGATGTTCTTCGACAACCCGAACGTCCGGCACTTCACGACGTCGGTGGCGATGGACCGGGTCAAGACGGGGCTGACGCTGCCGCTGGAGCCTTGACCCGAAGCTGATCTTCGCTATTCTGGCCTGCTGCCTTCTGGGGGAAGGACCACAGCAGCCATGCAGAGACAGCTCCGCCTCTTTCTCACCGCCACCTTCATCGACGCGCTCGGCAGCGGGATCTGGCTCCCGTTCGGGTTGCTCTTCCTCGTCCACGGCCAGGGCTTCGGCCTGATCGAAGCCGGTACGGCGCTCAGCACGGGCGGTCTGCTCGCGCTGGCGACCGGGCCACTGGCGGGAGCCGCGATGGACCGCTTCGGCCCGCGCACGCTCCTGATCACGGGCAACCTGCTGCGACTGGCCGCCTTCGGCTGCTATCCGCTGCTGACCTCGGTCTGGCAGGTCGTCGCCGTCACCCTCGTGGCGGGCGTCGGCGACCGGCTGTTCTGGACCTGCAACGCCCCGATGGTCGCCGCGCTCACCACCGGCCGCGACGCCGAGCGCGTCCTCGGCACCCAGACGGTCGGCCGGTTCGCCGGCGCGGGCGTCGGCGCGGCGGCGAGCGCGGTGCTGCCGGAAATCACGAGTCCGACGGCGTTCCACCTCATCGCCTACGCCAACGCCGCCACCTTCGCGGTGGCCGCGGTGCTCATCGGGTTCCTGCCCGCCGCCGCCGGTGTGTCCGAAAAGGACCGTCCGACGGGCTGGAAGACCGTCCTCTCCGACCGCCCCTACGTCGGGTTCTGCCTGACGCACATGAGCTTCACCCTGGCGAGCGCGAGCAAGTTCGCCATCCTGCCGATCCTGGTCCGCGACTTCCTGCACGGTCCACAGTGGATCGCCGGAACCGCGATCACGATCGGGACGGTCACGGTGGTCTTCGGTCAGAACCTCGTGATCCGCGTACTCGCCGGATACTCCAGGACCACCGGGCTCATCGCCGCCGCCGTGGTCTTCGCAGTCTCGTTCGCGCTGCTCATCCCGGTCACCTCGGTCCCACTGCAAGTTGCGATCTGCCTCATCCTCTTCACGAGCGCGACCTTCTCGGTCGCCGAGGCGATGTTCGCGCCGCTGTCCACGGCGGCCGCCGCCGAAGCCGCGCCACGCGGGGCCGAGGGCCGGGCCAGTGCGCTGTTCCAGTTGTCGTGGGGACTGCCGATGGCGCTGGCCCCGGCCATCCTCGGCGGCCTGCTCTCCGTGAGCGGGCCACTACTGTGGACGTGTCTCACCGCGACCTCGCTGCTCGCCGTTCCCGCCCTACTCGGCCTGAAGAAAAGGCTGCCGGACAAGCCGCCACAACGGGTATCGACCTGAACGCAAGGGGTCTGTGCCCGGCGTTACACCACTATGGACATATGCAGCCGATAGCGTGAACGTGCCCATAGTCGCGTCATTCGCCGTGTGTCCGGGCATCTCCTTGCCGAGACGAAAAGTTCGCGCCGCGCGAACCACGAGCACTTAGGAGTGGCCGTGCACACCGACGCCGTTCACCAGAGCCAGTTCGTACTGCTGAACAACAGCAGCACCCCCGTTCTCTCCCGCCTGTCCTTCCACGTGGACGAGCCCTACGCCGTCACCGTGTCGTTCCGGACCGAGCGCGGCCGGTGGGTCGAGTGGACCTTCGCGCGTGAGCTGCTCGCCGCCGGTCTCACCGACCCCGCCGGACTGGGTGACGTCCGCGTCCGCCCCGACCTCTCCGAGGACGAGGCGATGCTGACGCTGGAAATCGAGTCACCCGACGGCTATGCGTCGTTCGAGCTCGAACGTGAGGACGTCGAGTCCTTCCTCGACTCCACGTGCGACCTGGTCCCGCTCGGCTCCGAGAGCGAGTACTTCGACATCGACGCGCTGATCGAAGAAATCAGCAACGTCTAGAGCCATCCCGCGGTAGGTGAAGACGAAGGGCGGACCGAGTGCTCTGGAGGCACTCGGCCCGCCCTTCGTCCTCTTCGGTGGTTCTCGGCGGCCGGGGCGGGCTCAGCCGAGGACCAGGGAGGTCCCGGTCGCGGACAGCGCCGGCCGGACCGGGAAGAAGTACGTCACCGAGGTGTTACCGCCGGACAGCATGCCCTGGGCCTGGTTGCCCGCGATGAACGAGCCGCCGGAGTCGCCTGCCTGGGAGCGCACGTTGGTGGCGGTCATGCCGTAGACCGTGCCTTCGGCGTAGCGGACGGTCTGGTTCTTGGCGCCGACCGTGCCGCAGGTCCAGCCGGTGGTCGAACCCGACTTGCAGATCGAGGCGCCGGTCGCGGCCTCGCTCGAGCCGCTCACCCTGGTGCCGTTGTTGATGACGCCGCGCGGCACCCAGTTGCTGTTGACCCGGACGTGGCCGTAGTCGTTTCCGGGGAAGCTGGTGCGGGCGAACGAGCCCATCGCGACCCGGTTGGACCCGGTCACCGTGCCGGGACCGCAGTGCCCGGCGGTGAGGAAACCGCCGTTGACCGAGAAGCCGATCGAGCAGCGCGAAGAGTTGTTGATGTAGTAGGCGTCGCCACCGCGGACGTCGTACTTCAGGGTCGGCGCCCCCGCGGTCTCGACCACCGAGACGGCGGCCTTGTCGACGCCGGTCTTCTCCAGGAACGAGTCGACGGTGCCGCTCTTGCCGGGCAGGACGTTCACCGTCACGCGGTTGGTCTTGGTGTCGACACCCCAGCCGGTGATCGCACCGTCCGCCGCGCGCTCACCCGCGTTCAGTTTGTCCACAGTGGAATCGAGCTGGGTCGCCGAGAAGCGCACGAGTTCCGCCTCCGCGCCGCTGGCCACCACCTGGCCCAGTTTCGCCGCGTCCGTGACGCCGACGCGGAGTTTGCCGGTGGCCTCGTTGTAGCTCGCGCCGCCGAAGCTGCCGGCGAGTGCCGAGGCGAGTTTCTGTTCGAGCGCGCCGGCGGCGGTCTCGCTCTGGATCCTGGCGAGTGCCTGATCGGCGGTCAGGCCGAGGTCCCGTTGCAGGGCGGGAACCATCCCGGCGTTCAGCAGGGTGTCCGAGGACGCCGCCGCGGGGGTACCCGTGACCAGCGCGCCGGTGGCCAGTGCTGCCGTCGCGGCCACACCGAGGAGCTTCGTGATCTTCATGCTTCTCCCTCGTCATCACGCACGGCTCCGGTTCGCCATGCGATTGCCCTCCCCTGAAGGGTGAGAGTTCTGGAACCGGGGACCGCCCGCAATCAGGGTCGGCGCGGGATAGGTATACCCATTCTTCGGCTGCCGAATCCCCTGCTCCAGGGGCGGTCACCTAGAGACGGCACCCGTACGGACACGTCCGTAAGTAGGGTTTCGAGCGAATACCTTGCGTAGCCATTGCCACCCCCTGAACGTGGGATGAATCGCCGAATCGGGTTTCTCGCCGATGTTTCGGGTGCCCGGTGATTTTCCAACCGACGATCCGTCAGCCAACCGGTGACGGTGTGTCCGCGGACGGCCTCATCGGGTGCCCATGCTGTCCGTGTTGGGAGGTTTACGACCAGGTGGGCAGTGCTTAGGCTCCGCAGGACAACGCACAAGATCGTGTCGGGCTCACCGGGAACTCCCCACCGAGGAGCGCATGATGTGGCTTGCCACCCCTCGCCCGACCTCGGTTTCGGTCCGCGCCGGATCGACGGCACTGGTGGGCCGCGACGTCGAGGTCTCGGCGATCGTGAAGATTCTGCTGCGCCGTCCCGCCGCCGTGCTGATCGAAGGCGAACCCGGGATGGGCCGCAGCAGGCTGCTCGAAGAGCTGGCAGGACGTCGCGAGTTCGCGGCAGGCCGGGTGCTCTTCGGTGCGTGTCAGCCGATGCGCGAGCCGTTCCCGTTCGGACCGGTGCTCGAAGCGCTGCGGTCGGCGGGTGACCGGCCGCTCGGCCCGCTCAGCCCGGTCGCCGGGGTACTGAGACCCTTGCTGCCCGAACTCGCGGAAAGCCTTCCGCCCCAACCGGAACCACTCACCGACCCGGGCGCCGAACGGCATCGCCAGTTCCGCGCCGTCCGGGAACTCCTGATCGCCTGCGGGCCCACGCTCGTGCTGATCGACGATCTTCAGTGGGCCGACGAGGGCACCCGTGACCTGATGCGGTTCCTCACCGCGGCCATGCCGTCCGAACTGGCCGTCGTCGCGGCATACCGGACCGGTTCGCCGTCCAGGCAACCAGGCGCGGGCATCCCGTTCCGCACCCGGGCGAACGTCCAGACCGCCCGCGTGACACTGGGTCCGCTCGACGTCGAAGCCGTCGGAAAGCTGGCGGAGGAACTGCTGGACCTGCCGAGGGTTTCCGCGTCGTTCACCGCGAAGCTCCACGAAAGCACCGCCGGGATCCCGTTCGTGGTCGAGGAGACCCTGCGCGCCTTGCGCGACGCCGCCGGGCGGCTGCCCATCGGCGAAGTGCTCTCCGACCGGCTCCTGGAAAGCCTCGAAGTCCCGATCTCCCTGCGCGAGGCCATCACCGAACGGCTCGAAGCACTGCCCGATCCCGCTGTCCGGCTGGCCCGCGCGGCGGCGGTGCTCGGCGTCCCGTCCGAACCCTCGGTGATCGGCGAACTCGCCTGTCTCACCGGCGACGAGCTCCGCTCGGCTCTTCTGTCCACTTTGGATGGTGGAGTCCTCGGCGAACTCGGCGGCGACCGCTACGGCTTCCGGCATCCCCTGGCGCGCAAGGCCGTCTACGACACGATCAGCGGACCCGAGCGGACGCTGCTGCATTCACGCGCCATCCAGGTGCTCTCCGGCCAGCCGGTTCCCCCGCTGACCCTGCTGGCGAACCACTCCCGCGCGGCCGGACGGACCGAACAGTGGCGCCACTACGCCGAAGCCGCGGCCGACGAGGCCATCACCCGCGGTGACACCTCACGTGCGATCGACCTGCTCCAGTCCGTCCTCGCCGAAGCGGGGCTGGACGAGGACGCCATCGCCCGGCTGGCCACGAAACTCAGCCAGGTCGCGCTGCGCGGGTTCCGCCCGGACGTCATCGAGACACTGGAGCGGATCCTCGAAGACCTCACCGGCCTGCGCCCCAGTGTGCGCGGGACGATCCGGCTCAGCCTCGGGATGCTGCTGGTTCGCACGATCGGGCGACTCGGCCGGGGCCGGGTCGAGGTGGAGAAGGCCATCACCGAACTGGTCGACGAGCCGGAACTGGCCGCGCGCGGGATCAACCTGCTCGCCCAGCCGATCGACGGACTGACCCCGCTGTCCTGGCACGAGGTCTGGATGGACCGTGCCCGCGAGGTCTTCGACCGGCTCGAAGACCCGGAACTGCGGCTGGCGCTCATCGGCGACCGGATCTCGACCAGGGCGCATATCGGCGACGGCTCGGCGTGGGCCGAGTTCCAGGAGCTGCCCGACCAGGGCAACGGCGTGGCCGAACGCGTCCAGCTCGCGCGGCTGTGGTGCAACCTCGCCGACGCGCAGTCCTGGGCCGGGCATCTGACCAGGGCGGAAAAGCTGGTCACCGAAGGGATCCGCCGCGCGACCGACGCCGGGGCGCTCTACGCCGCCGGACTCGCGCAAGGCACCCGGGTCCGGCTGGACTGGGTGCGCGGTGAGTGGTCCGGGCTCGCGGAGGCCACCGAACGGCTTCGCGACACCTATCCGGACCTCGGCCCGATCGTCATGGAATCGTCGCTCGTCCTCGGCGGGCTGGCCGCCGTCCGCGGGGAATTCGCCGCCGCGCAACGACATCTGGCCGCGGCGAGTGTGCACGCTCCGGAACACGGGCCCATCCCCGTCGTCCTTTCCGCGGCGGGTGTCCTGATCCGGGTACTCCTCGCGACCGACGACGTCGAGGGTGCGTGCGTGGCGGCGGACAACGCGGTCGCCGCGGCCCGGCGCAAGGGCGTCTGGGTGTGGGCGGCGAGCCTGGTCCCCGCCGCGGCCGAGGCCTACACGCGGGCCGGACGCTGGTCGGAGGCGGACGCCGTGGTCGAGGAATTCGCCCGCGGCGTCGACGGCAAGGACTCGCCCGTCTCTCACGTCGCGCTGCTCGCCGGCCAGGCGATCCTGCTCGACGCCCGCGGCAAACATCCCGCCGCGGCCACGGTTTTCGACGAGGCGGCGGCGGGATACGAAGCGCTGCCGATGCCGTACCAGGCCATCGGTGCCCGGGAGCGGGCGGCGTTGTGCCGTCTCACCGCGGGCGACCGCAAGGCGATCGAGGAACTCGCCGCGGCCGCGGAGGCCTACGAACGACTCGGCGCGACCCGGGACGCCGGACGATGCCGCCATCAGCTGCGGGAGCACGGCGCGTGGGCGCCTTCGCAACGCGGGCGGCGCGGCTACGGGCAGGAGCTTTCGCCACGGGAACTCGAGGTCGCGAGGATGCTCTCCGACGGGCGCACGAACCGGGAGATAGCGGACGGGCTGTTCCTTTCCCCGCGCACCGTGGAACAACACGTCGCGAAGGTCCTGCGGAAACTCGGCGCGCGTTCGCGGACGGACGTGGCCCGCCGGATGTCGACCTACGCGCCCGCGGCGAGTGGGTCGTGAGTGGCGATTCGGGTTAGAACCCGAATCGCCACTCACGACCACCTGTACCGAACGGCCACCGCCACCCTCGCTCCTGTCCTTGTCCCCGCTCTCCCGACTTCTACCGCCAGTGACCATTTTTCCTTTAGGGGCAAGAAAAGTGCCCGATCGGGCACTGTGATCCATTCCATCGGCTGCACCGGTGTTCGTATGGTTCCGTACAGTCATGCGCTGTGCTAGTTTGTTTTCGCCATTAACAAAGTCGGCGCTCTTTTTGCAGGTCAGCCGATCGGGACGGGGACACGCCCCCGTGAGGGAGTAGCGCAGAAGCATGGCTGAACGAGCCGATTTCGCGCTGGGGACGGTGGAGGCGACCGTGGTCGGGCAGGCGCTCGGCGTCGATGTCCGGTTGTTTCCCTTACGCGTCCGCAACACTTCGATCGACCCGGAGCGGTACACCGCGATCATCCGGAAGGTCTATACCGATCTCGAACAGCGCCGCCTGTCGGTCAACGGCGAGCTGAACCCCGCCATCCGCACCGCGTTCGCGCTGCTCGCGAACCACCGGATCACCGTTTCGATCAACGGCATCGACGGCATCGGCCAGGACATCGCCGTCCTCACCATCACCGACGGCGCGCAGGCGCTCGGCATCACGCAGGCGCACGGCGAAGACGTCCTGCAGTTCGCGCTTTTCGCGGACGAGGAGCTGGTCGAGGTGCTCGCCGGTGTCCTGCCTCGGATGCGGCCCGCGTCGACGGGCCGCCGCACGATCGTGCAGAAGGAGGAGCGCGCCGTCTCCGCGATGGCCGCGCGCCGTCAGGCCGAGGCGGAGTTCGACGAAGAGGAGACCGACGCGTTCGGCAACCTCCAGTTCACCGGCGTCGTCCGTGCCCGGCCCGAGCCGCCGGCTCAGCCGCGTGGCGAAGAAGGCGATGTCGCGGTCCTGGAGAAGGTGCTGTCCGGGACCCGCCTCGGCGGCGGGCACATCATCGTGAGCGGCATCGGCCGCCGCGGCGAACGGCTCCGGTCGACGCCGTTGAGCTGGCTCGACACCGAAGACGGCCGGTACCTGGTCTGGACCGAGACCGACGAGGCCTCCGGCGCCGTGGTCGGGCACTACGAACCGGCCAGCCAGTCCAGGGTGGCGAACGCGATCCGGGACGCCATCGCGGACATCTACTGACCTTCCTGAACCCGGCGAGAGGATCCTCCGTTGACCGAGGAAGCACAACCGGTCCAAGCGAAACTGGCCGACGCCACGCCGATGATGGCGGCGCGAGTCGGACTGGCGGGCCGGGACCTGAAGCTCATGGCCAAGCAGGGCGGCTTCGCCGTCGACGACACCACCGGCGAGGAGATGATCCGCTCACTCCAAGGTGTGATCGACAGCCTCGAAGAGCGCTGGACCGCGCTGACCAAGCTGCAGAAGTCACCGCCGATGAGCGGCACCGCCACCGCGCGCTGGGTGTCCGGGCACATGCGGGGCACCGCGACCGACGCGCAGGGTCTGCTCACGCAGCTGGAGGCGGCCCGCGCCGAGTTCCCGACCTACGTCGAGGCGATCGAACTCGCCAAGCGGAACTACCGGGAACGCGACGACGAGAACCAGCGCAATCTGACGCGGATCGACACCGAGATCTGAAGGGGAGACCAGTGAGCGACTCCGCGGAAAAGACCACGAAGGTCTCCGATCCCACTTCGAAGGACTACGACCCGGACAGCCCGTTCTACGATGTCACGGCCGACTCGTCGTCCGAGTACTACGTGGGGCCGCTGGCGGACAAGGCCGCGTCCGGTGACGAGATCCGCGCCGGGGCCGCGGCCGGGACCGACCTCATCTTCAACCTCCTCGGCTGGGGCGACACGGCGCTCAACGGCTTCAAGGACACCTTCACGCAGAAGATGTACGAGAAGCAGCTGGAGAACGCGCGCCAAGGTCTCGAAAAAGACCTTGAGATCCGCAACCCCGGCCAGCCGCCGTCCACGGTCTGGGCCAACGCCACCCACGAGCAGATGCAGGCCGCGATCGTGGAGGACGCGGACTCGGCCGCGGTGGCCGAGACCTCCGAGGAATGGGTCCGGGTCGGCAACGATCTCGCGACGCACCAGCGCAATCTGGCCAAGGCGATCAACGCCAGCACGGCCAACTGGCAGGGCGAAGGCGGCGACGCGGCGCGCGAGCACCTCGCCGGGGTCGGCAAATGGCTCGGCTCGACCGCGAACGGCGCGACGCTGACCGGGCGTCAGCAGCAGATCCACTCGCAGACGTTGAACGAGACGCAGAAGCAGATGGCGGCGAATCCGCCGGTGCCGTTCAACGTGCAGGAGGCCAACGCCAACCTGCAGACGATCACCGACCCGTATCAGTACATGTCGCAGCTCGGGAAGGATCTCGAAACCTTCAAGAAGCAGCAGGACGCACGTGACCGGGCCGCTCAGGTGATGACCCAGTTCGACAGCACGGTCGGCTCGGCGATCGCGACGCCGGCGTTCCCATCCCCGCCGAAGCTGCCGTCCGCGCAGGCGACCCGGCAGTTGCAGGGGACTCCGGCCGGCGGTGGCGCGGGTTCGCCCGCCCACGCGCTTCTCGACCCCAACTCGCCCGAGAACGCCGACGGCACACAGCGCCCCAGCCCCTTCAACGTCGGCTCGAACGGCGCGGGCCCGGACGGCATCGCCGCTTCGACGGACGGGACGACGCAAGGCGGCGGAGCCGGTGGTCCCGGCGGCGTGTCGCCGTTCAACTCGCCGAACGGCCCCTCCGGCGGAACACCCGGTGGCGGCTTCCCCGGTGGTGGCGGCCCTGGCGGCGGCCCCGGCGGCCCCGGTTCGCACCCGAACCTGCCCGGTATCTCCGTCCCGGACCTGCCGAACGGTGGTGACGGCTACCGTCCCGCGGCGGCGTCGGGCCCCACCATGCCGAACCTGCCCAAATTCGACGACGGCACGCACACCACGGGCTACACGCCGCCGTCGATCCAGCCCCCGTCGTACCAGCCGCCGAACGTGCAGATGCCGACCATCCCCGACGGCGGTGGTCCGCGCACCGGCCCCGGCCTCCCGTACACCCCGCCGAACATCCCCATCCCGAACCGGCCGACCGGCGGGCCGGGGCCGGTCATGCCGAAGATCCCGCCGATCGGGAACCCCGGCGGCTCGGGAGACAACATCAGCAGGCGGCTCGGCGGACTGCCGCCGATCCCGGAGGGCGGCTCGTACAAGGGCACGCCGTACACCTCGCCCAAGCTCCCCAACATCCCGGGTGGCGGCGGCAACCTCGGTGGCATCGGCGGTGGCGGTACCGGCGCCGGTGGCGCGGGTGGCGGCGGCCTCGGTGGCGCCGGCAGGTCGACGGGCTCGCTCGGGATGGGCGGAGCCGTCGGCGCGGGCGCGCTGGACGCCGAAGCGGCCGCGGCCCGTGCGGCCGGTTCCGGCAAGGCGGGCACCCCCGGTGCCATGGGCCCGATGGGCGGCATGGCGCCCGGCGGCGCCAAGGGGAAGGGCGAGGACGACAAGGAACACAAGGTCGCCGACTACGTCGAGTCCGACGACCCGTCCTTCTTCGCCCCGGACGAGGTAGTGGCGCCACCGGTGATCGGTGACTGGAAGAACAAGGACTGGAAATGACGGCTTCGTTCGAGGTCGATCCGGACGACCTGACCGCGCACGCGAGCCATCTCGAAGGGCTCGTCGACCGGTTGGACACCGCGCACGGCGCGACCGGTTCGGCGATGTCGGCGGACGCGTACGGCCTGCTGTGCGCGTTCCTCCCGCCGATCGTCAACCCGACCGGTGAACGCGCGGCGGAGGCGATCAAAGCGGGCGCGGAAGGCATCCAGGCGTTGGCCGACAACGTCCGCACCGCGTCGAAGTCCTATGTGGACGGTGACAGGGACAACGCGGAACCGTTCAAGGCCGACTTCAAGGCCTTGCACATCGGAGGAGTGAAGTGACCGGCGCGAACGGGCTCGGGGAGCTCATGCGGGACCCCGAGGAGGCACAGCGCAAGCTGGACCAGTGGGCCGAAGGGCTGGAGAACAAGGCCCAGCGCTACGCGGCCGCACAAGAGCGGACCGAACAGTTGCGGCTGACCGCGTCCAGCTCCGACGGCGCCGTCAAGGTCACCGTCGGGGCGGACGGCGGCGTGACCGATCTCGAATTCGGGAACAAGGCCAGGACGTACCCGCTGGAGGAGCTGTCGCGGCAGATCCTCGCGACCATGCACCAGGCGCAGTCCGGGATCGCGAGCCAGGTCGCCGAGGTCATGCAGGAAACGCTCGGTGACGAGGACCAGGAGACCCGGTCGCTGATGATCGGCACCCTCCGCAGCCGCTTCCCGGAGATGGAAGAGGAAGAGCCTCCGCCACCCGCTCCCCCGGCGTCCTCCGCCGACACCCCGCCGTCACAGGCGCCTCGCGAGAAGCGCCACGAAGCCCCGGAAGACGAAGACAACTCACCGTGGTGAGCCGGTCTTTCCTGAACCACTGAGAAGGTCGTTGTGGGTAACCCGCTGGTCGCCGAGGTCAAGGACTCGACGAAGGCGTACACCGGCTCGTCACTGCTGGAGTCGGCGTTCGATCTGAAGTCCGCCATCGAAAGCGGCGACTGGGCCTCGGTCGCGCTGGGCGCGGTCGGGACCGCGCTGGACGCGCTGTCGATGGCGATGGACCCCTTCGGCGCGATCCTCGCGAACGGCGTCGGATGGCTGATGGAGCACGTCGGTCCGCTCAAGGAGGCGCTCGACGCGCTCACCGGCAACGCCGACGAGATCGCGGCCAACTCCGAGACCTGGAAGAACATCGCGACCGAACTCGGCGAGGTCGGCGCGGATCTGGCCGGGATGGTCTCCGCCGACCTGCAGAGCTGGACCGGGGTCGCGGCCGACGCCTACCGTGACCGGGCCAAGGACACGGTCACCCTGCTGGACGCCGCGAAGGCGGGTTGTGAAGGCGCTTCCAGCGGCGTGAAGACGGCGGGTGAGGTCGTCGCCGCCGTCCGCGCGCTGGTGCGCGACATCATCGCCGAACTGATCGGGCATATGATCAGCTGGGCGTTGCAGGTGCTGTTCACCCTCGGCATCGGGCTGACCTGGGTGGTCCCGCAGGTGGTCAACGCCGTGGCGAAGACCGCGAGCAAGATCGCGAACCTGACGAAGAAGACGGTCAAGGCGCTGCAGGCGTTGATGCCGCTGCTGAAGCGGGCGGACGACCTGTTCGGCGACGCGGCCAAGGCGTTGAAGAAGTTGCAGCCGGGCAAGGGCGCGCCCGGCCCCAAGCCGAACAAGCTGGACGAAGGCACCACTCCCAAGAGCAGCCCGGAGGGCGGCAAGGGCGGCGGTGACGGCACGACACCGTCCGGCTCGCCGCCACCGAAGCACGATCCGCCACCGACGGCGAAGTCGGATCCGCCGCCCCCGCCGAAGAACGAGACCACGGACGGGCCGACCACACCGTCGGGTTCGCCGCCTCCGCCGCCCAAGGATCGGGGCGGCTCGCCGCCACCGCGGGACAAGCGGATCAAGGACGGCGACAAGGCTCCGGGGGACGCCGTCCCGCCGAAGAACCGCAAAGACTGTGGCGACCCGATCGACGTCGCGACCGGTTCGATGATGCTGACCCAGGACGACGTCGTGTTCGCCGGGATCCTGCCGCTGACCTTGTCGCGGACCCATCTTTCGTCGTACCGGTTCGGCCGGTTCTTCGGCTCTTCGTGGGCGTCCACTGTGGATCAGCGGATCGAGGTCGAGGACGACGGCCTGCACCTCGCGCTCGCCGACGGGACACTGCTGTCCTATCCGGTCCCGGTGTCCAACGCCCCCGTTTACCCGGCTTTCGGCCAGCGACTCGCGTTGTCCAAAGTAGACGATGGCTACATCGTGTCCACTCCGGACGGTGTGCTGTTCTTCTCCGGCACCGGGGACACCCTTCCGCTGCGTGCGATCGCCGACGGCGACGGGCACCGGATCTTCCTGCACTACGACGACAACGGCGTTCCCAGTGAACTGGTGCACTCCGGGGGTTACCGCCTTCTCATCGAGTCGAAAGACGGACTCGTCACCGCGCTTCGGCTGCCCGGTGCGGAAACCGCGCTGCAGAACTACCGGTACGACGAGCGGCGGCGGCTGGTCGAGATCACCGACGCGGCCGGGTTGCCCTTGCGGTTCACCTATGACGCCGAGGGCCGGATCGTGCGCTGGGAGGACGTCAACGGCCGTTGGTACCGCTACGGCTTCGACTCCGCAGGCCGCGTCGTACGCGCGCAAGGCTCCGACGGCGTCCTCGACGTCGGCATCGAGTACGACCGGGAGAACCTGGTCACCTCGGTCACGAACTCGCTCGGGCACGTCACCCGCTACCAGCTCGACGAACTGCACCGCGTCATCGCGGAGACCGATCCGCTCGGCAACACCACCCGCTACGAACTCGACCGCTTCGGGAAGCTGCTCAGCCGCACCGACGCGCTGGGCCGCACGACACGGTGGGAAATGGACGACGAGGGCAACGTCGTCGCCGTGATCCAGCCGGACGGCGGCCGCGCGCTCGCCGAGTACTCCGCGTTGAACCGGTGGACCAGCATGACCGGACCGGACGGCGCGGTCTGGCGCCGCGAGTACGACGCCCGCGGGAAACTCGTCCGCGCCACGGATCCGACCGGCGCCACCACCACCTACGGCTACGACGACGCGGGCAATGTCGCGGTCGTGACCGACGCGCTCGGCGGCGTCACGCTGATCGAGTCCAACGCGGCCGGTCTGCCGGTCGCCGTCACCGATCCGCTCGGCGGGGTCACGCGGTACACCTACGACGAGTTCGGCCAGACCACCTCGGTCACCGACCCGCTCGGCGGGGTCACCCGGACGAAGTGGGACGGCTTCGGTGAGATCGCCGAACAGATCGACCCCGACGGCTCTGTCTGGCGCTGGAACCGCACCACCCAGGGATACACCGACGAAGCCGTGGACGCCCGCGGACTCGCGGTGCGCACCGAGTACTCGCAGTTCGACCTGCCCGTCGCCGAGATCGGCCCGGACGGCGATCGACTGTCCTATGTGTACGACACCGAGCTGCGGCTGGTGGCGGTCACGAACGAACACGGCCTTTCCTGGCGCTACGACTACGATCCCGCCGGGAATCTGATCAGCGAGACCGACTTCAACGGCCGCACCACTCGCTACGGTTACGACGCGGCCGGGCAACTGGTGGCGCGCGCCAACAGTCTCGGCCAGACGGTCGCCATCGAACGCGACGCGCTCGGCCGGGTCGTCAGCCGCCGGGCGGGCGACGACGTCGCCACGTTCACCTACGACGCGGCCGACCGGATGACCTCGGCGCGCAACGCGCATTCCGAAGTCACCATCACCTACGACGCGCTGGGCCGGGTCGTCGCGGAGTCGCTCAACGGCCGGGTCGTCCGCTCGGAGTACGACGCCGCCGGCCGCCGCGTCGTGCGGCGCACCCCGTCGGGCGCCGAGTCGTTCTTCGCCTACGACGCCGCGAGCCGCCCTGTCGCGCTGCGCACCGCCGGACGTACCGTGCGCTTCGAGTACGACCTCTCAGGCCGTGAAGTGCTGCGACGCCTCGAAGGCACGCCGGTGGAACTGCGCCAGGGCTGGGACGCCGCCGACAGGCTGACCTCGCAGATCGTCTCGAACGACCGGGGTGTCGTGCAGCGCCGCGAGTACGGCTACCTGCGAGACGGGCTCGTCTCGTCGATCTCGGACCTGCTGTCCGGGCCGCGTTCGCTGAAGGTCGACCGCGCGGGCCGCGTCGTCGACATCCAGGGTCAGGGCTGGCGGGAAAGCTACGGCTACAACCTCGCCGGCGCGATCACGCAGGCCGGCTGGCCGGGCGCGGATCCCGCCGTCGGGCCACGGCACTACCAGGGCACCCTGGTGACCGGTGCCGGGCAGACGTCGTACCTGCACGACGCCGAAGGCCGCACGATCGCCCGCCGCAAGGCAGGCCGGGACTGGACCTACCAGTGGAACTCCGACGACCGGCTGACCGGCGTCGTCACCCCCGACGGCGAGCGGTGGCTCTACCACTACGACGCGCTCGGACGGCGGATCGCCAAACAGCATCTCGACACCCAGGGCCGGATCCTCGAACAGATCGACTTCACCTGGGACGGCGCGTCCCTCGCCGAGGAGATCCGGGGTGGCACCGTCATCGCCTGGGACTGGGAGCCCGGCACGGACCGGCGGCCGATCACCCAGATCGAACGCACCGCCGGGCAGGATGTCCGCTTCCACACCATCGTGACCGATGTCGTCGGCTCGCCGAGTGAACTGCTCGACGAAGCGGGCAACGTCGCCTGGCATCTGCACACGTCGTTGTGGGGCAAGGTGCTCTCCCCGCCGGGGCAGGCGTACACGCCGTTGCGTTTCCCCGGCCAGTACCACGACCCGGAAACCGGGCTGCACTACAACTTCAAGCGCTACTACGACCCGGACACCGGCCGGTACCTCTCGCACGACCCGCTCGGCCTCGAACCGGCGTCGGACTCCCTTGCCTACGTCGGCAACCCGACCGACATGATCGACCCGCTCGGCCTCGCCCCCACGAAGCCGCAGAAGGGCACTTGCGGCAAAGGCAAGGGGCGGGCAGGCGGCGGCAAGACGAAGTCCCCCGGCAACCGGGTCACCAAGCCGAAGCCGACGCCAGGACCGAAGAAGCCGCGGCGTCCTCCGCAGAGCTACCTCGACGGCACGCACGGCGCGAAGACCCGTGAGCAGAACCGGCTCACGGCGAAGTACGACAACGACCTCAAGAACGACGGCCGGGAGAAGGTCTCCGGCGACTCCCACGAGTCCGAGCACCCGATCCCCTACGAGGCGATCGGCCGCGGCAGTGGTGGCGCGCGGGGCGCGGGCCACGAGCAGAAGGACCTGGAAAACCACGCTTGGGCGTATCAGGAGGCCAAACCCTCGCACAAGTCGCACATCGGCACCGGCAACAAGGGCGACCAGGACCTGACGGAAGGTTCGGCGAACCCGAGTGGCTTCAAGAACAGCCAGGATTACCGCGACTCCGAGCGCAACGCGCTGGAGCTCGGTGACCCGAACACGGCGATCCAGCTCAACCAGCTCGACTACGCCTTCCGGGACGGGTTCAAGAACACCAACAACACCCTCGACGGCAAGATCGCGGACGACTCGTACCACAAGATGATCGACGACGCGCACGCCAGCGGTAAGGGCCTCACCTACTCGACCGGGCCCGGCACGACCGCGACCACTCCGCCGCTGTCCAGCCACGACGTCAAGGAACTGCACATGACCCGGGACACCATCCGGGACGGCGACTGGCCCGAGGAGATGAAGCGGCAGAACCGCGAGACCTACGAACAAGAAGTCGATCGGATCCACGAAGAGACGTACAAGAAGCCGACCAAGGCGGACTGGGAGAAGCTCGAAGCCGGCGGGTTCGGACCGCTCGACACCGGCAAGAAGGACCCGAACGCGATGGACGTCGACTGAGGTCCCGCGGTCTTGATGCGTGGTCTTCAGGCCGCGGCGAAGCTGACGACGCGGTTCCGGCCGCTGTTCTTCGCCTGATAGAGCGCGGTGTCGGCGACGTGCAGCAGCCGCTCCAGCACGGTCCCTCCGGACGGATAGACCGCGACGCCGATCGACACCGAAAGTCCGCGCACGATCCGAGGTCCCGAAGCCGTCGCGACCTCGACTTCGAGCGCCATCACCGCCTGCCGGACCCGCTCTGCCACGGGGATCACTTCGGTCTCCGTCGCGCCGGGCAGCAGCACGACGAACTCTTCGCCGCCGAAGCGTCCGACGGAGTCGTAATCGCGTACGTGCTCGGAGATCGTCGTCGCGACGGCCTTGAGGACGTCGTCGCCCGCGAGATGGCCGTAGACGTCGTTGACCTGCTTGAAGTGGTCGAGGTCGAGCATCAGCACGCCGAGCTTGCTCTTCGTCCTGGCCGCCGACGAGAGCGCCCGTTCGCTCAGCAGATGCCACGCGTGCGCGTTGAGCACGCCGGTCTTGCCGTCGATGTTCGCCGCGATCTCCAGCTGCCGCACGAGCACGCTGCGGTGCAGCACCAGCACCGGCAGCAGGACGAACGGGACGAGGGCGGGCGCGTGGACGACGCCCAGCGCGGTCAAGGTCCCGAGCACCAGGGTGGTGACTTCCAGCAGGTTGTCGTCGCCGGTGCCGAACAGGGATCGCGGGGAGCGGCCGCCGGTGTGCAGGTAGACCGAGAGCGCCACGATGAACGCGTTCGCGGCGGTGAACACGGCCGCCGCCTCGACGATCCGCAGCGATCCGGTGAAGCCGACCGGCAGGCCGTTCCAGCCCGCGACGATGACTCCCGAAGCCAGGCAGGACAGCACGATCGCCGCCGCGCAGTACACGACGCGGTACGCCGGGCGGTGGCTCATCCCCCGCCACACCCGGAGCCAAAGGTGCAGGTAGATGAGCAGGCCGAGGGTGACGGCGAGGCCGGGCGGCAGCACGAGCACCCCCGCGAACGTCCACACCGAGGTCATGTTGATATGTGGCCGGTCACAGAGCGTACGTCGCAACCGTTCCACCGAACGGGAAAGCTCGGCCTGGACGAAAGCGAGGCCGAGCAGTGATCCAAATCGGACGAATTCCGTAATCTCGTAGTTCGATCGGAGCAGGGCGATGACCGCGACCGTCGCCGCGAGTCCTTCCACGACAAGAAAAATCGCGGGTACTCCACGTGGTCCGGACCATAGTTCCCACTGCCCGACCCAAGCTCTCAGACGAGTACCGGCCCCTTCTCCGGCGAGTTCCGCATCCCCCATAATCATCGTCACCGGTCCCCCTTCCGTACGCATTTCAATGTATCCGAGGTAGTACTGAGGGTGGCTCGAGTCAATTCCGGAACACACAGATGGAGCAGTGGGAGGGAGGACCATCATGAACGGTCGCGAGGACTGATCCCATCGATTCAACCCGTTCGGCTCCCGGCCGGGAGCCATACGTCAGACCCGGTGGCGATGGCACGTTTCCACGCCATCGCCATCGGGCCGGCCGAGGCGACGGCGACCGCCGCGGCCACCCCGACGGCCACGAACGGGCCGGTCACCTGGGCGAGCCCGCCCGCCAGCATGATCCCGATTCCTTGCACCGTCACCAAACTCGTCGAGGTCAGGCCCATCACCTGCGCACGGACGCCGTCCGGGACCGCACGGGCCATCAACGCGACGGCCTGCAGGTGGTACGGCGCCGCACAGGCCCCGCTCAGTCCGATCACGCCGAGACAAACCGGCAGCGGAGGATGAAAGAAGAGAAAGAGCAGAGGAACAACGGATGCAATGGCGAGAAAGCCGACTATACGTGTTTTCCGCCGCGCCGGAACCCATTTCGTGAAGATCCACGATCCTATTACCGAACCCACCGGATCCGCCGCGAGAATGAGACCGACCGCGAAACTCCCGGCCCCGAGTTCACCGGCGAGCGGCGCCGCGAGCCCTTCCGGCGCGATGGCGAACCCGGCGAGCATCTTCAACCCGAACAGCACCCGGATTCCCTTGCCCCGCCACAGTTCCCGGGCACCCTCGCCACTGAATGCCCGCCCCAACCGGCTTTTCACCGAGGATTCCGTGACGGTCGGTGTCCGGCGACGGACCCCGATGGACACGAGCGACGCCGAGACCACAAAGGTCACCGCGTCGATCACCAGTCCCCCGTAGGGCGTCACGAGCCCGATCACCAGTCCGCCGCCGCCGAAGCCCGCCAGCTGTGCCGTTTGGATGGTGATCGTGCGCACCGCGAGCCCGGCGACGTACCGCTCGCCTTCGAGGACGTCCGGCAGCAACGCGAGCTGCGCCGCCCGGAACGGCCCGCCCGCCATCGTCAGGACCACCAGCAGCCCGGCCAACACGAGCAGCGGTGTCCCCGGCACCGCCATCAGCGCGGCGATCGCCGCCCGCAGCAGATCGCAGACGATCATCACCGTCCGCCTTGGATACCGATCGGCCAGTCCGGCGAACAGGGTGCCGCCGATCAGCGTCGGCAGATACGTCAGGCCGTAGGTGAGCCCGGTCAGCCCCGCCGACGCCGTCCTTTCCCAGACCAGCACCGACAACGCGACCCTCGCCAGCTGGTCACCGGCCTGCGAAAGCGCCTCGGCCGCCCACAACGCACGGAACTCGCCGACCGCGAAAGCGGCCTTGAACGCGGTGCCCCGTGCGGAATCCCCCTTTTCCATGAGCCCCTCCCCTTGGCTCACGGTAGTCGATCAATTCCACTGTGTCAGCGTCCATCCGGCCCACGACGACGGTAAGTGTCCATTGTGGAGGGTCGTTTTCCGAGGTACGCGCAAGTTGGTCGTGAGTGGCGTTTCGGGTTGGAGCGAACCCTCTTAGGTACCTACCCGTGGCCTGCGGACTTGCTGGCGTGAGGTACATGATGGCCCCCTTCCTTGCGCTAGGCGCAAGGAAGGGGGCCATCATGTACTGGGGAAGGTGTGAAGGTCGAGTGTCCTCGGCTGAGCCGAGGGAAGGGGTCCTTCACGCGCAGCCGGTGTGACTCGTGGTGCTGCTGAGGCTCGTGATGGTCGTCCGCGACGGGTGAGGGGAACTTTGAGGGACTCTGGGTCCCTCAAGGAGTCCTTCACGGCCCGGCCGTCACCGGACCCACCCGCCGTAGGTACCTAAAACACCCTTGGCCAGAACCCGAAACGCCACTCACGACCAACCGGACCGAAAGAGGTCTCAGCGACCGGAGCTGTAGGTCATCATCCCCTGCGCCATGCGCATCGCCAGCGAACTCGCCACGGTGGGATCCATCATGTTCCGCAGGTCCTCCGCGGCCTTGTCCGGCGACCCGGTGTCGGAGCGCGGCTGCTCCGGCGCCTTCGCCTGGGCGGGCGGCAAGGCGACGACCTGTTCCTTCGCGGCCTTCTTCTTCGTCGTCGCGGGCACGTGCTGCTTCACGGTGACCGGGACATAGACGGTCACCGGAGCCGGCTGCGGCGCGGGCTGCGCGGCGGGCGGCTGTGGCGCGGCCTGCTGAGTCGCCACGGCGGGCAACGGCTGCTCGGACAGGGCGTCGTCGACCGGCGACGCGAGGGTGCTGATCCCGGCGACCCAGCCGATCGCGACCAACGCCACCCCCGCCCCGCCGACCAGCCACGCCCTGGCCCGACGGTGGATGACGACGGCCTTGGGCCGCAGGTCCTTGTCGACGACCGGTTCGCAGACCGGCGGCCGGATCGGCAGCGGCTCGGGCTCACTCGCGTTCTCCGGGCTGCGCCGCCGTTTCGGCAGACTCGCCGCGATGATCCCCGTGCGGTCCAGCAATTCGACTGTCTCGACGGCCGCGCTGGAAGCGGCATCGGCCGACGGACGGCGCTGGGCGGCGCGCGGCATGGGGACCTCCGGAAGGGGAATCACGAACGTGAGCATTGTGGTGCATTTCCGACGCCGCCGTAAGTAATGCACCCCGATCGAGTTATGCCGAGCCGTCCGGACCACGGAGGGTTACTCCGTTCAGTGGTCGCTCATTTCTGCACCCGCCGCATGCCCAACCGGCCGAGAAGTGCCAGCGGACGCTGGTAAAAGGACCCGAGCACCCGGGGAATCGCGTCGATGACATAGGCGTCCGCGCCGATCAGGATGCGGGGCGTCCCCCGTTCGATACCACGCACGATGGTCTGCGCGGCCCGCTCCGGCGTCGTCCTCGCGATCTTTTCGAATCCCTCCGCGGCTTTGTCGAGGTCCTGCTCGGCGCCGCCTCGCGCGTCGCGGGCGATATTCGTCTTGATGCCACCGGGATGCACGCAGCTGACCGCGACCGGATGCCGGGCGATCAGCATTTCCTGCCGCAGCGCCTCGGTGAACCCGCGCACCGCGAATTTCGCCGCGTTGTAGGCACTCTGCGTAGGCACGCCGATGAAGCCGAACACGCTCGAAAGATTGACGACGTGCCCGTCACCCGAAGCGATCAGATGCGGCAGAAAAGCCTTCGTGCCGTTGACCACACCGCCGAGATTGATTCCCATCAGCCAGTCGTAGTCCTCCCAGGTCATTTCCTCGACCGTCGCCCCGAGCGCGACCCCTGCGTTGTTCACCACGAGGTTGACACCCCCGAAATCGGCCGCGACCTCGTCGGCGTGCGCGAGAACGGCGTCACGGTCCGCGACGTCCAGTTCGTACGCTTTCGCGTCCGCTTTCCCGGAAGCGGATTCACAGAGCGCGACGGTTTCGGCCGCGCGGAGGGCGTCGACGTCGGAAAGCGCCAGCCTCGCCCCGCGCCCCGCCAGTTCGATCGCGAGCGCCCTGCCGATCCCCGAGCCCGCGCCCGTGATCACCGCGACCTTGTCCGTGAACGACTTCATGCCCGCTCCATCCATCCCGCTCGACCGTTACCGGAAGTAACACATACTACGGCTGTGAGCTTGCTGTGCGTTGATCGATTCGGGCTGTGTTCATGGACCGCTTATGGTGATCTGTAACCGAGGCAGCCGTGGACGAGCGAAAGGAAGGCGATGCGCCGCGCCCTGTTGGTCGTGCTCTGTGTCGTTCTGACCGGGTGCTCCGCCGCGTCGGACCCCGGTGCCCCCGCGGCCGGCGACGTCGCCGCGCCGGTGCAAGTCACCCCCGCCGCGCCGCGGTACAACCCGGCCATCGGCGCGCTCTTCCTCGACGGGTCGCACTTCTGCACGGCCAGTGTCGTCCACAGCGGCCCAGGCGATCTCCTGCTCACCGCGGCCCATTGCCTCCACGACGGCGAAGGCGGCGAATACGCGACGGGGATCTCGTTCGCGCCCGGCTATCACGACGGCGTCGCGCCTTATGGCTACTGGGAGGTCTCGGATCCGCAGGTTCCCGACGGTTGGGCCGATTCGTCCGATCCGGACCTCGATGTCGGGTTCGCGACCGCCCATCAGCCTGGCAACGCGAAAACCCTCGAAAGCGTCACCGGCGCCAACACCCTGCTGGCGAGCGGCGGATTCACGCACACCATCACGCTGACCGGTTATCCCGACGAGCGGGAAGCGCCGATCGTCTGCCACGGCGCCAGCAGCCAGGCCGACACCTACCAGATGCGCGTCGACTGCCCCGGCTTCACGACCGGCACCAGCGGCGGCCCGTGGGTGGTCGACCCCGACCCGGCGACCGAACTCGGCACGGTCGTCGGGGTGATCGGCGGTTACCTCTACGGCGGGGACGATCCGGACACGTCCTACAGCAGCTACTTCGACACCGACGTCGCCACCTTGTACCGGAAGATGGACGCACGGGGATGATCTCCCCATGAGCATCCACGACGTCCCGATCACCGGCGAGCCGATCCGCCTCGGCCAGTTCCTCAAACTGGCCAACCTGGCCGAAGACGGTTCACACGCCAAAGACCTCCTCGACGCCGAAGAGGTCACGGTCAACGGCGAGGTGGAGGTCCGGCGCGGCAGGCAGCTGACGAACGGCGACGTCGTGGAGGTCGGCGGCGAAGGCGGCCGCGTAGTCCTGTCCTAGGCGCCTAGCGGCCCTGCAGCGGCGGCAGGCGCAACGCCCTCGCGAGTTCCTCGAGTTCGCGGTGCACCGGCTCGTTCAGCGGGACACCCAGCGCCTGGCACTGTTCGAGATACTGCGCCTCGCGCCAGCCGGGATAGCGGACCGGCGTCCCGCCCTCCCAGCCGAGCAGGCTCCCGAACAACGCGCTCGCGGCCTTGTAGAAACCGTCGGCGCTGCGCAGCGTCGTCGGCGCGATGGCCATCACCATCAGTCCGGTGTCGTGGTCGTGATCGCCGACGCCGGACAGCACCCCGGCGAAGATCTCGACCAGCAAGGCGAATCCGGCGATGGCGGCGCTGTCGACCTCCGCCAGCGTGTCCAGATCGAGGACGAATTCGGGATACGCGCCGGCGGGGGCCGCCATGCCGAGCGGATTCGCGGCCGTCCCGCGCTCCCCGCCCGCCGCCATGACGAGACCGATCATGGTGTGCGGCAACGCCCTGGCGGCATGGTGCCCGGCGCGGCCGAAGGGACCGACGCCACGGACCGACATGAGCCCGACGCCGTACCGGCCGGCCCGGGTCACCGCCCGGTCCATCGCGTCGCCGACGGCCCACAGTCCCGGCGCGCGGCGGTAGTCGATCAGGGCGGCGGCACCGCGGTCGGCGATCATCAGCGGTTCCGCCCTCGGCCGCACCATGCCGTTCGCCAGCATCGGCAGATGCAGCCGGGTCAGCTCGGCGACCCCGGTCTCCGGGGTGCCGGTGAGATCGCCGTGGCACAGCGCCTCGGCGGCCATCCGGGCACGCGACCAAGGCAGGTCGTGCGCGGTGAAGACCTCGGTGACGAGGTCGATCAGTGCGTCGATCGGGACGCGTTGCCAGACCTGTTCCGGTATCGGCGCGGGTTCGGCGGGTTCGGGGATCGGCTCGACGGGGGCACGGCGTAGCGAACGGGGTCTGAGGGGCACTCCGCCGAGAGTGCCCAAGCGCGTTTTTCGGCGTCAACGAACCGGGGCAGCTTCTAACCGACTGTGTGATCGAACCGCCCGGAAGCGTCGGTGGCCGGACGTACGATCGGGGCATGTGCCGGAACATCACCACGCTTCGAGGCCTGGAGCCGGCGGCGACGCCGGAAGAGATCGAGGCCGCCGCCCGCCAATACGTGCGCAAGGTGACCGGGGTGCAGAGCCTCTCGGACGCCACGCGCGAACCGTTCGAGGCCGCCGTCGCCGAGGTCACCCGGATCACCGAACGGCTGCTCTCCGAACTGCCCGCGCGCCGTCAGCCGCCGCCGACGGTGCCGCCGTTGCGCCGTCCGGAGGTTCAGGCACGCATCGCCGCGAAAGCAGCGAAGAGTCAGGCCTCCTGAACCGGGTCCGGACGGTTACGGTGTGTCGGTGACATATCCGCAGGATCCTTACGGTCAGCAGCAGCCCTACGGGCAGCCGTACCAGCAGCCGGGTTATGGATACGGTCCGCCGATGCCGCCGCAGGAACAGGGCCTCGCGATCGCGGCGCTGATCGTGTCGATCGCCAGCCTGGTCGTCTGCAGCGGGCTGCCGTCGGTGATCGGCGTCATCATGGGGCATATGGCGCATTCCAAGGCCAAACGCGGTGAAGCGGGCGGGCAGGGGATGGCGCTCGCGGCGATCATCCTCGGCTACATCGGCGTCGCCCTCATCGTGCTGATCCTGGCGGGCGTCATCTTCGTGGGCATCCTGACCGACTGGGACTTCGACTAGATCCGAAGCAATTGGACAAAGCCCCGTCGGATACCCTCGACAGCGGTAGCGTGTCCGAGCGGCCGAAGGAACATGTCTTGAAAACATGCGAGGGCTCTGTCCTCCGTGGGTTCGAATCCCACCGCTACCGCCAGCCTTGAAAAGCGCCCCAGGCCCACAGACCTGGGGCGCTTTTTCGTCACGCGGGCACGAGGGCCCAGACGGTCTCGTCGCTACGGCCACCCACGAAGGGCCGCTGTTCCAGGAGCGACGCCGTACCGTTGTCGACCTGCCGCACCGCCAGCTTGCTGGCCCGGTTCACCAGTCCGTAGCGCATGTCGGCACTCCGGAGCAGCTTCCACTGCTGATCGCCTGCCGAACCGCAATGCGTTTGTTCGAGTAGCGCGCCTTCCGCGGTGCTGCCGGAGACCGGCCGCAGGCACTGTCCGCTCCGCTCGTTGACGATCCTCCAGTAGCCGCCGCCCGCGTCGGTGAGCTTCCACTTCTGGCCGTTGTCGTTCTGCCTGGCCACGTTGGTGATCTTCGCCCCGGCCGACGTCGAGCCGTCGACCACGGCCGCGCTGTTGCCGTTGGTGGCGACGGAGAGGTAGTACTTCTTGCCCGCCTTCGGACCGGGGTCGGCGACGGGGTTCAGGGTCCACTGCTGGTTGGCCGCCCCGGTGTAGGGCTGCTGGACCAGCGGGGCCGGATACGCACCGCCGTCGGTGATCGCGTAGCCCGTCAGATAGTTGAAGATCGCCACGCGGCCGTTGCCGAGCGGCTGGAACGCCCACCGCATGCCGTTCTGGCCGTTGCAGTTGTACTGCAGGATCTGCGTGCCGGGTGCCGTTCCGCTCTGGGCGCTGTCGGCGCACAGCTGGCTGTTGGCGTTGACGAGCTGGAGACCGGTGTCGTATCCCAGGATCCACTTCTGGCTCAAGGCGTCGTTCCGGGGCCGCTGGCTGAGCTTGACGAGGCCGCCGGTCGACGAACCGATGACGTCGATGGCGTTGCCGCTGCTGCCGGTGATGACGTAGGTCTTCCCGCCTTGGGCGTGACCGTCGTCGTTGTCGGGGGTGTCCTTCTTGATCAGGAAGGCGCTGTTGGCGACGTTCCAATGGGTGGCGAGCCAGCTGCCGGGGGTGGGGGCGGTGCTGAAGTAGTCGTCGTTGCCGCAGTCCAGCAGCCGATCGAAATCGCGCTGTGTGCAGTCGAAGGACTGGGTGTCGCCGTAACACATCAGGTCCCATTCCTGGGAGCAGTGCCCGCCGCCCTGGTAGTGCGGGGCTCCCGGCAGTACCGCGCCGAGCATATGGCCCAGTTCGTGGGCGGCGGCGTTGACGCCCCAGCAGGGGACGGCGATTTCCGTGTAGTGCCTGCCGTTGTTGAACGCGTTGGCGGGGCCGGGCTGATCGTCGTTGTCACCCCAGGTGCCGGCACAGGTGAGGGGGTTGTCGGAGAACAGCATGTAGTCGCGATCGGCGTTGTGGAAGCCGGCTTTGATGGCGAGTTCGCGGATCGCGCCGGATTTGTACGTGCCGTCGGGGACCACGAGGCTGCCGACGGCGACCTGGCAGCCCGCGCCGGCGGTCGTCACGTAGCGGAGATGCCTGCTGCCGCCCGTCGCCGCGGCGCTGTCGTTGAACGAGTCGTCGATCCCGGACGCGTAGGCCCGCAGGGACGGCACGACGGCCGCGTACCGGTCGGGCTGACCGGCCTCACGGACGTAGACCAGCTCGACGCGTTTGCCGGAGACCCCGTCCCCCTCGCAGATCACCGGGTTGGCGGCGATCTGCGCCTGAGCGACGGCGGGGGCGAGCGGGGCCACCGGGGCCGCGCCGGGTGGCAGGGGTCTGCTGTGATCCTGAGCGGTCGATTCATCGAATGCCACCGCTTCTCCCGTGAGCAAGCCACAGACGAGACCGATGGTCACGAGCAAGCAGGCGGATCGCCATTTCGCCTTGGACAAGGGCTCTTCCTTTCGCGATGGAGGAACGCGACAAGGACACTAGAGGTCGGATGTATAGACCACCAGGCAGAAGGACCGGCAGACTGCCATTACCCTTCCGGCATGCCCAAGTACCTGCTGCTCAAGCACTATCGCGGAGCTCCGGCCTCGGTCAACGACGTGCCGATGGAGCAGTGGACGCCGGAGGAGATCACGGCGCACGTGAAGTACATGGAGGACTTCGGGAAGCGGCTCGAAAAGACCGGCGAATTCGTCGAGCACCGTGCGCTCGCCCCGAACGGGACGTGGGTCCGGTACGACGGCGAAGGCCGCCCACCGGTCACCGATGGCCCCTTCGCCGAGACCAAGGACCTCATCGCGGGCTGGACGATCATCGACGTCGACAGCCACGAGCGCGCGCTCGAACTGGCAGCCGAGTTGTCGGCGGCTCCGGGAGCAGGCGGAAAACCGGTCCAAGAGTGGCTCGAACTGCGTCCGCTCTGGGGCGAGCCGCCCGTCATCACGGAGTGACCGCCGAGATGGACGAGACCCTGCTGCGGAGCCTCACCCCGGACGTCCTCGGCATCCTGGTCCGCCGCGGAGCCGACTTCGCGGCGGCCGAGGACGCCGTGCAGGAAGCGCTGATCGAGGCCGTCCGCGTCTGGCCAGGTGACCACCCGAAGGATCCGAAGGGCTGGCTCGTCACCGTGGCGTGGCGCAAGTTCCTCGACATGGCCCGATCGGACGCCGCCCGGCGCCGTCGCGAGGAGCTCGTCGACGACGAGCCGGAGCCCGGGCCCGCTCCCGCGGTGGACGACACGCTGCAGCTCTACTTCCTGTGTGCCCATCCGTCGCTGACGCCGTCGTCCGCGGTCGCGCTCACGCTGCGCGCCGTCGGCGGGCTGACCACCCGCCAGATCGCACAGGCCTATCTGGTGCCGGAGGCGACCATGGCGCAGCGCATCAGCCGGGCCAAGCGCACCGTGTCCGGGGTGCGGTTCGACCAGGCCGGCGACGTCGCCACCGTGCTGCGCGTGCTCTATCTGGTCTTCAACGAGGGTTACTCCGGCGACGTCGACCTCGCCGCCGAAGCCATCCGGCTCACGCGTCGGCTCGCGGAGGCGATCGACCATCCCGAGGTGCGCGGGCTGCTCGCCCTCATGCTGCTCCACCACGCCCGGCGCGCCGCCAGGACCACCGCCGACGGCGAACTGGTGCCGCTCGCCGAACAAGACCGCCGCCGGTGGGACACGCGCCTGATCGCCGAAGGCGTCGAGATCCTGCAAGCGGCGCTGGCCCGTGACGAGCTGGGCGAATTCCAGGCGCAGGCCGCCATCGCCGCCCTGCACGCCGACGCTCGCGCCGCCGAGGAGACCGACTGGGTACAGATCGTCGAGTGGTACGACGAACTCGTCCGCCTGACCGGCAGCCCGATCGTCCGGCTCAATCGCGCGGTGGCCGTCGGCGAGGCCGATGGGCCGCGGGCGGGCCTGGCCGCGCTCGCGGAACTGGACGACTCGCTGCCGCGCTACGCCGCCGTGGCGGCCTATCTCCACGAGCGCGACGGCGACCTGGTCGCGGCGGCACGGCTGTACGGCGAGGCCGTACAGAAGGCGGCCGACCTCGCCGAGCGCGCCCATCTGACGCGTCAGGTGGCCCGGATCAACGCACTGGTGAAGTGATCTGCCGACATTCAGGGGCAATTCTCACCCACGGTGACTTTCTTCCCTATCCGCGAGACGGCGGGCGGCGGATGGTTGTCGCATAAGGACTGTTCGACGGCTTGAGGGGGCGTCGATGTTCGTCCGTACGCGTGTTCTCACCGTGATCGCGGTGGCCGTCGCCGTCGCGCTGTCCGCACCGGCCGGTGCGGCGGCGGCCGACGAGTTCACCGTCCGCCTCTCGCCGTCACACGGCGTGCCGGGCACCAGGGTCACCGTCACGGTGACCCGGGCCGCGGAACGGTCACCCACGACGTCGACGGTGTCGTCATCCCGACGGATAGCCGCCACGCCCAAGTGCGAGGCCGGGTGGGTGGACCTTCCCGGGACGACCGGCGACTTCGACTGCCCCGGGTCCGAGAAACTCACGGTCCCCGCCGAGGCCACGGTCGGACCGCACGAGATCGAGCTCACCTACAACGGTAAGCCGCGCGAAGAAAAAGTGACGTTCACGGTGGACCCGGTCGTGAAACCCTCGCCCTCGCCCTCGCCCTCGCCCAGGCCCAAGCCGGAGCCTCGGCCGACGGCCACTCTGAGTACGACCACCACTGTCGCGCCTGCCACCCTTTCGCCGCCCGGCGGTTCGGGCCCGGGCGGCACCGGGGGCTCGACCGGGGTGATGATCACCGCCGGCGGCGCCGGGCTCCTGCTCGCCGTCGCGGTTTCCCTGCTGGCCTCAGGGTTCCCGAAGCGTTCGGCACGATGGGTGGCCGGACATGTCGAATATCGACCGCGGCTGTCGTCGGGGCCCGTCGCCCGAGGCGGTGGGCGGGCACGGCCTTCGATGTCGATCCTGCTCCAGGTCCGGGTGGACAAACCCTGGCAACGAAAGCGGGAACCGGACAGAAAGCCGCCGACATGATGCCTTCGCGGCTCACCGCCCGCGGTGTCCTCTTCCCGAACGGCGGAGGCACCCGAGCGCTGACGAACGCCTTGACCGAGAGCCGGATCGCGGATGAAGCCGCTCAAGTCGTCAAGCGGCTGTCCCCCGGCGGGCGGGCCGAGCTGCTGCGACGGCTCGTGGAGGCCGTCGCGGCACAGCTCGAAATCGACGTGACCCGACTGATCATCGACACGCTGCGGACGTACGGCGAGCTGGCGGCCGCGGCCCGGCGGACCGCGGCCGCGCCGTCGAGTGTCGAGATCGTGCGGCTGTTCACGATCCCGGTCCCTTGGTCGACGAGCGTCACGGTGAAACTGTTCGTGAACTCCGCCGAGACGACGTTCTCACTCGCCGTCGAAATCGAGGTCGTCCTCGAGATCGGCGTGGAAGCGGTCGTCCGCGCGGGCCATCTCACGGCCGTGCACGACGGCGGCTGCGAGGTCGCGGTCTCCTTGACCGCGAACGAGGTGCTTCTCGCGTCGAACACCACGGAGCTGGACCTCGCCATCGCCCTTCCACTCGGGGACGGCATTCCGCTGATCCCCCGGCCCCGGCGGCCCGATCAGGGCAGGCGCGGAAGGCCGTCGATCTCCGACAGGTGATCCAGCACCCGGCCGAAGGCCTGCCCCAGCACCTGCTGCTCTTCCGGGCTCAGCAGGTCGATCAGGTGCTCCCGGACCCCTTCGACGTGCGTCGGTGCCGCGCCCTGGAGCAGTTCCCTGCCTCGTTCGGTCATCTCCGCGACGACGCCGCGTTTGTCCGCCGGGTCACGGGTGCGGCGGATGATCCCCTCGGCCTCCAGCCGGACCATCTGGTGCGAAAGCCTGCTCTTGGTCGAGCCGAGCACGCTCGCCAGTTCCGACATCCGCATCCGGTCGTCGGGCTGGAGCGAAAGGCAGACGAGCACCTCGTAGTCGGCGAGCGTGACGTCGTGGCGCTCGGAGAGTTCGCGGTGCAGGCGCTGTCGCAGCCGCATGGTGGCGACGATGTACGAGCGCCACGCGACCATCTCGGACTCGTTCAGCCAGCGCACATTCTTCTGCTCCACCGCCATCCACGCAGAGTAGATCGTTGATCGCACAAGGCGCAGACCCACCGGTCACTTTTCGGTCGGTGAAAAACCCGGGCGAACATTCGCCCGAAGGAGGGTTACGAAAAGGTTGAGACTCGGCGGGAAAAGGCGCATTCTGCTTGTCAGCGGATGGTCGGGCAAGTATCGGGCGCACCGTATGAAGGGCGCCGGACCTGCTCCCAGCCGGGAAGGGTTCAGGTGGTGGTATGGCGGGTGATTCTCGCGGTTGACCGCCTGCTGTGTCCCGCGACCGGAACGGCGAAGATCCGGGTCGGTCGCGACTGTGAACAGCGACGAACGCGGGCATCTGGAGATGCGCTCGACAATTCTCGCGCATTCGGCGTCACTCGTGCCTGTTTCGGGTTCGCGGCCTCTTCGACCGCCTCGGCAGTGCCGGACGCCGGCCCGTTGATCGCGGCCGACCGGTGATCAGAGCAAGACAACCTCGGTAATCCTGGGTGCGGCCACTTCGAGTGGCCGCACCCAGGCATATCCGGGCCTCTCCGGCTACGCTTCCCTCGTGCGATTCGACGAAGGCGCGGGCCTGGACACTTCCGAAGTCGAGGACCTGCGCGGCGGCGGTGGCGGTGGCGGTATCGGCGGCCGGGTGGCACTCGGCGGCGGCGGGCTCGGCGTGGTCGGCCTCGTCATCTACTTCCTGCTCTCCCAGTTCGGCGGAGTGAGCCTCAACCCGTCCTCCGGCGGGCTCGGCGGCCTTGGCGGCGTGAGTTCCGGGCAGCAGATGGACAACACGTCGCTGGAACGGGAATGCAAGACCGGCGCGGACGCGAACCGGAACCACGACTGCGCGATCGTCGCCATCATCAACTCGATCCAGGACTACTGGGGGAGCGAGTTCCAGCGGTCCGGGTCGACCTACCGCAAGGCCGTCACGAACTTCTTCAACGGCGGCGTGAACACGGCCTGCGGCAACGCGACGTCGGACGTCGGGCCGTTCTACTGCCCCGGTGACTCGGAGGTCTACATCGACCTCGGGTTCTTCAACGAACTCCGCACGAAGTTCGGCGCGGAGGGCGGGCCGTTCGCGGAGGCGTACGTGCTGGCGCACGAGTACGGCCACCACGTCCAGAACCTGACCGGCGTCTCCAAGAAGGGCACCGGAAGCGGGCCGACTTCGGGATCGGTGCGGCTCGAACTGCAGGCCGACTGCTACGCCGGCGTCTGGGCGAACCACGCCACGACCACGCCGACCGAGACCGGACGGCCGCTGATCAGCGAGATCAGCCAGGAAGACGTCAATTCCGCGCTGGACACGGCTTCGCGCATCGGTGACGACTACATCCAGTCCAAACTCGGCGGCGGCCGGGTCGACGAGTCGAAGTTCAGCCACGGCACGTCGGCGCAGCGGAAGAAGTGGTTCACCACCGGCTTCCAGACCGGGCAGCCCGCGCGGTGCGACACCTTCGCGACCAACAGCCTGGGCTGATTCCGGTCCTGAACGCCAGGAAAGGACCTTTCCTCGCAAATTTTGCGAGGAAAGGTCCTTTCCTGGCACTTGAGAGAGCTACTACGCGGCGACTGTGCCGTGGTGGTCGTCAGCCTGCACCGAAGCCGTCATGCTCCGCTGCGCGGACCGCTCGGCCGCGCGAACGGCGGTCGGCTTCGCGGCCGTGCCACCCGGGACACCGTTGATGTTCTCGGTGCTGATCGCGTACACACCCAGCGCCCAGGCGACGGCGTCCGAGTTGCGCTCGAGCGCGACGCGGTCGACGTTGCCGAGGTTGTCGCAGGCCTGGTGGTAGCACTTGTCGTAAGGAACGTCGGCGCTACCGCCCCACTTCGCCGCCTGAGCCGCGGTCTTCACGCCTTCGGCGCCGGTGAACAGGCCACCCGCCGGGATGCCGACGGCGATGAACCGGCCGTAGTCCGAACGACCGGTGAAGTCCGTGCCCTCGACCGGGACGCCCTTGCCCTTCTCGAGGTAGTCCACCAGGGTCTTCTCGAGCTGCGCGGAACCGTACGGGCCCGCACCCGCGCCGACACCGTCGGAGTTGTCACCGTCGTAGGCGAAGTACGCCGCGTTCGGCGAGCCGATCATGTCGTAGTTGAAGTACAGCGCGATGTCGAGCTGCTGCTCGAAGCTCAGCGAGTTGACGTAGTGGGTCGAGCCGACGAGCCCGAACTCCTCGGCGCTCCACCAGCCGAAGCGGACGGCGTTGTTGACCTTGGGCTTGCTGCCCAGCTGGAGCGCGGTTTCCAGCAGCGCGGCGGAACCGGTGCCGTTGTCGTTGATGCCGGGGCCCTCGGTGACGCTGTCGAGGTGGGAACCGAGCATCACGACGTTGTCCTTGCGCCCGGTCTTGGTCTCGGCGATGACGTTGTAGCTGGTCCGCGCCTCCTGGAAGGCACGCAGGTCGAGGGTGACCGAGGCGCCGTTCTTGGCGGCGAGCGCCTGGCCATCGGCCTGGGTGATGCCACCGGTCGGGATCTTGCCCGCGGCCGGGTCGCCCAGGGTGCCGTTGACCGGGCCGGGGACGTTGTTGTAGATGATCGCGCCGACGGCGCCGGCCTCGGCGGCTGTCGCCTGCTTCTGCGCGAAGGAGCAGCCGCCGCGCTGGATCAGCGCGATCTTGCCGGTGACCCCGCCGGCGTAGTCGGCCGCCTCGCAGCCGCTGGTGTCGTCGACCGGGACCACCGCGAGCGGGGCGGTGATTCCGCCCGTGGGCGTCGACGGGCTGTAGGACATGATGATGATCGGGACGTCGGCGCCCGCGACCGTCAGCTTCTCGGCGAGGGTTTCCGCGTAGGTGAAGGGGAATTCCTGCCGGGTGACGGTGTACCCGGCCTGCTCCAGCTTCGTGGCGACGTACTCCGCGGACCGCTTGTGGCCCTCGGTGCTGGCGGCGCGACGGCCGCCGTTCGCGTCCGAGATCCGCTGCAGCGCGATCAGATGCCGGTTGACGTTGTTCACGTCGACCTTCGTGACGAGCTGCTTGGCCAGCGCGGGTCCGTCGATCCCGGTGACGGCGGTGGCGGAGGGAGCCATCCCGACCGTGAGCGCGGCGGTGGCCATCACCACGATCGAGGGAACAATGCTTCTTCGCGAATATGACATGAGCGTCACCTTTGTGTGGTTTGTGCCACAGGTCAACCGACGTTCGGCGGACTTTACGACACCGGGATAGGGTCGTTTGTATGTATGCGATCACCATCCGTGAGCCCGGCGATCCCGACGTTCTCGAATGGACCGAAGTGCCTGATCCGGTAGCGGGCGAAGGCGAAGTGGTCATCGAGGTCGCCGCGAGTGCGGTCAACCGCGCTGACCTGCTGCAACGCCAGGGCCACTACCCTCCCCCGCCGGGTGCCAGCGAAATTCTCGGACTGGAATGTTCGGGCACGATCGCCGAAATCGGCGAAGGCGTCGAAGGATGGCGAATCGGGGACGAGGTTTGTGCTTTGCTCGCCGGTGGCGGCTATGGGCAAAAGGTCGCCGTCCCGGCCGGACAACTGCTTCCGCTTCCCGCCGAAGTCGAATTGCTCGCGGCCGCCGGACTGCCCGAAGTCGCGTGCACGGTTTGGGCGAATGTGGTGATGCACGCCAAATTGTCCGAAGGCGAGGTCCTGCTCGTCCACGGCGGCGCGGGCGGCATCGGCACGCACGCGATCCAGGTCGCCAAGGCACTCGGCGCGACGGTCGCGGTGACCGCCGGATCCCAGGAGCGGCTGGAGAGCTGCCGCCAGCTCGGCGCCGACATCGCGATCAACTACAAGGAGCAGGATTTCGTCGAGGTCCTGCGTGCCGAGACCGGCGGCGCGAACGTCATTCTCGACAACATGGGCGCCAAGTACCTCGACCGCAACGTCGACGCGCTGACCACGGACGGCAGGCTGGTGATCATCGGCATGCAGGGCGGCGTCAAGGGTGAGCTCAACATCGGCAAGCTGCTGGGCAAACGCTGCAGCCTCTACGGCGCGGGCCTGCGGGCGCGGCCGCTGGAGCAGAAGGCGGCGATCGTCGCCGACGTCCGCGAACGGCTGTGGCCGCTGGTGGAGCAGGGGTCGGTGAAGCCGATCGTCGGACAGGTCGTGCCGATGGCCGAAGCGTCGTCCGCGCACCGCGCGCTCGAAGACGGCACGGTATTCGGCAAGGTTCTGTTGGCCGCGAAGTCTTAGCTAGCGGATCTCTTCCAGCACCCGGATGAGCTGATTGACCTCGAAGACGTTCGAGTAGTGCGCGAGGCCGATCCGCACGGCGCCGCCGACTTCGGCGGCGCCCAGCGATCCGAAGACGCCATTGGTGCCGTCGTCGGCGAAGGCGCAGAGCCCTTGGGACGCCAGGTATTCCGCGACCTCGGGCGCCTTCTTGCCCGCGACGGCGAAGGCCAGCGCGGGGATCCGGCGCATGGCGTCGCCGATGACCATGACGTGCCGCAGAGAACGCAGCTCCGTGGACAGTTGCGCCAGAAGTCCCGCGTGGTACGACTTCGCCGAGCCCAGCGACGTCACCAGCCGCTCGCGCCGCGAGCCCATCGCGGCGTCGTCCAACCCGGCCAGATAGTCGATCGACGCGATCAGGCCCGCCAGCAACGGATACGCGTGCGGTCCGAGCTCCATCCGGGCCGGACCGCGCGCGGCCGGGTCGAGCGAGACCGACGGCAGGCGTTCGAGCAGTTCGGGGTCGCGGAAGACCAGCGCCCCCACCGACGGCCCGCCCCAGGCCTGCGCCGAAACCACCATCACGTCGGCGCCGAGCGCGTTGAGGTCCAGCGGCACGAACGGCGCCGCGTACGTCGCGTCGACGACGACCAGCGCGCCGACGCGTTTGGCGAATTCGATCACCGTCGGGACGTCGGGCCGGGTGCCGACCGAACCGGACGCCAGGGTGACCGCGACGGCCTTGGTGCGCGCGGAGACGAGGTTCTCGTACTGCCACGCGGGCAGCTCGCAGGTCTCGATGTCGATCTCGCCCCAGCGCACGACCGCGCCGACGCGTTTGGCGGCGCGGCGCCACGGCGCGAGGTTGGCCTCTTCGTCGAGCCGGGAGACGACGACCTCGTCGCCGATCGTCCAGCGGTCGGCCATCGCGTCGACGAGCCGACGGATGAGATCGGGCGCGTTGGGCCCGAGCACGACTCCGGCCGGGTCGGCGCCGACGAGGTCGGCGACCGCCCGGCGAGCGGCCGTGACAATGCTTTCCGCACGCTGGGAGGCCGGAAACGCTCCGCCCGGTCCGGACACCGGAGCGCGCATGGCCGTGGATACGGCCGAAGCGACCTGTTCAGGTACGAGCATTCCGGCGGCGCCGTCGAAGTGAATCCAGCCGTCACCCAGCGCGGGAAACAACCCACGGATACGAGCGACGTCGAACGCCATGGGGACACCGTACGGACGTGCGGTTTGGCGTTTTACCCGGGGTTGGGTGCCTGACCACGGGGCGCGACGATTCCCGCTACGCTCGGAGACGGCGCCGAAACCACGCTGCGCTTCGCGCCCGACGTAAGCCAGGATGGAGCACATGACCGACCCTGATTTCCGCGAATCGACCACCCCCGGTGACGGCGGCGGAGAGTCCTCACCCCACGTGGTGGTCGTCGGTCCCGACGGCACTCCGGTCGGCACCGCGCGCCTCGCCTCTTCCGGAGAGCAGGGCGAGGGCGGCGGCGAGGAGTCGCTCGGCGACCTCGTCGAAGAACCCGCCAAGGTGATGCGGATCGGCACGATGATCAAGCAGCTGCTGGAGGAGGTCCGCGCCGCGCCGCTGGACGACGCCAGCCGCACGCGGGTGCGCGAGATCCACCAGACCTCGATCCGCGAGCTGGAGCAGGCTCTGGCGCCGGAACTGCAGGACGAGCTGGAGCGGCTGGTCCGGCCCTTCACCGAAAACTCGACGCCGTCGGACGCCGAACTGCGGATCGCGCAGGCTCAGCTGGTCGGCTGGCTGGAAGGGCTGTTCAGCGGCATCCAGACCGCGCTGTTCGCGCAGCAGATGGCCGCGCGGGTGCAGCTGGAGCAGATGCGCCGCGGGCTCCCGGCCGGGCCTTCGGCCGGCGGCGCCCTTGGCGGGCACGGGGCAGGTGGCGGCGAGGCACACGGGCCCGGCCAGTACCTCTGACACCTCACCGGCGCGCTAGGAAAGGTCCTTTCCTGGCAAATTTTGCGAGGAAAGGTCCTTTCCTAGCGCGCGCTGGGGGGCGGGAGTGCCAAGGAGGCCGTGAAGGTCATCACCGACCTCAGTAGCAACACCAGTCGCCACGGCGGCGCGGAAGAAGGTGCGCAGGTCCCCGATGAGCAGGTCCGGCACCTCCAGCCCCGGGAAGTGCCCGCCGCGGTCCAGAGTGGACCAGTGCACGATGTTGTCGGTCCGCTCGGCGAGATGCCGTATCGGGAGGCCGGTGTCCTTCGGGAACACGGCGACCCCGGTGGGCACAGTGGACCTCGGCGGTTCCTCGCCCCAGGCCCCACCCAGCGTGGCGTAGATCCGCGAAGACGAGTTCGCGGTGCCGGTGAGCCAGTAGAGCATCACGTTGGTCAGCAGATCGTCGCGGTCGATCGCGTCTTCGGGAACGTCACGTGAGTCCGAATAGGACTTGAACTTCTCCACCAGCCACCCGAGCTGCCCGGCGGGTGAGTCGGTGAGCCCGTAGGCAAGCGTTTGCGGCTTGGTCCCCTGGATCATCGCGTAGCCCAGCTCGCCGGACCGGAACTCCCGTCCGCGCGCCAGTGCCGCCTCACCTCGCGCGAGTTCGGCGCCGGTGAGCCCTTCGAGATCGGCCTCCGACGACGGCACCGCGTGCGGCAGCATCGTCAGATGCGTGCCGATCACCCGCTCCGGGCACCGGACGCCCACCTGACGCGAAACGAGCGCGCCCCAGTCACCGCCGTGCAGCCCGAAGCGCTCGTACCCGAGCCTCGACATCAGCACCGCCCAGGCGTCCGCTGTCCGGCCGGAACCCCAGCCCGCCTCGGTCGTGGGCCCGGAGAAGCCGAACCCCGGCAGCGACGGCACGACGATGTGGAACGCGTCCTCGGCGTCGCCGCCGTACGCGCGCGGATCGGACAGCGGCCCGATGACGTCGAGGAACTCCACAATGGACCCCGGCCAGCCGTGGGTGAGCACCAGCGGGATCGCGTCCGGCTCGGGTGACCGGGCGTGCAGGAAGTGGATGTTCGCGCCGTCGATGTTCGTCATGAAGCCAGGGAAGCCGTTGAGGCGCTCCTCGTGCGTCCGCCAGTCGTAGCGGAGCCGCCAGTACTCGACGAGTTCCTGGAGGTACCCGAGCGGTGTGCCGAGGCCCCAGCCCACCCCGTCGAGCTCGTCGGGCCAGCGGGTGTTCGCCAGGCGGGCGGCGAGGTCGTCGAGGTCTCGCTGGGGGACGGCGATCTTGAACGGCGTGACGTCTTCGGTCATGAAGCCGACGCTAGGCAGGATCGAGGACGGCTACGGTCCTCAACCTCGGATGATTCGAGACCATCGCCGACGTCGTGGAGGCGCCACCGGCGGTTCCTCCGCGGGTGGCTCGGGCTCCGGCTCGGGGCGGATCACGGGGGCGTAGATGGACTTCGCCAGCTCCACCTTCGCCTTTTTGAAGTTCGCGAGCACCTCGGGTGCGTAACCGCCCGCCTCCGGGCGATCCGGCACCTGGCTCAGGTCTTCCAGCAGGGTCCAGTTGGAGCCGAGCGCGGCCAGGGAACGGTGTTTCGTCGCGTAGTAGTCGGGATGGATCGACACCGCGACCCCCGACGCGCCCGCGGCGGACGCCAGCATGTGCAGGTGGAACCTGGTGGAGATCCAGGTCTGGTGGGGCGCGACCGGGAGCCCGTGGGTCCAGATGTGCGAAAACGGGTAAAACCGGGCGCCGGGCAGTTCTCGCTCGAGAAGTGCGAACACCTCACGGTCGACGCGAGGGACCCCTTCGACGACGCCGACCTTCTCCGGCGGGATCTTCCACGAGCGCAGCATCGAGAGCACCGCTCCCGCCAGCTTGCCGATCCCCACCTCGACGAGGTCGGACTGGAGGCAGAGCATGACCTCGGGGACGTCTTCGGTGGCCTCGTAGAGGTGCGGGCCGATGCCGATGAAGGCGTCGTCGAGCCCCACCGGCACGTCCAGCAGCTCCGCCGAGGCGTCGTCACGGACTTCCACGATCTCGAACCGGTCGGCCAGCGCGCGCAGCAACGGCGCGACGTCGTCGCAGGCGGGCAGCAGGCCCTGCCCCGTCATGGCCGCCCGGCCGCCGGACCGCTCGACGGCCGCGGCGGCGCCCGCCAGAAGACCGATCTGTTTCGGCCAGAGCTTGTTGATGTAGCCACCGCCGACGACATGGACGACGTCCACCTCGGCCAGCAGCTCGATGCCATGGTGCAGCCTCGGCATCATCCCGGGGTTGTGGATGGCCTCCCGGACCCACGCGGCGGCCTGCCAAGGATCCTCGGAAGCGACCTCCCAGCAGAGCCGCCAAAGGGTGTCGGTGAACTTCGCGCGCGGATGCAGCCCGTCGAGCAGCACGGCGGCCGGACCGGGCGAGTGGGTGTCCACCCACACATCCGCGTCCGGAGCCACTTCAGCCAGATGCCGGAGCCAACTCGCGGCAATGAGCTCGTCACCGTAATTGGGGTGACCGACCGGCGCGACGAGGTAGTACAACGCGCGCCGGGCAGGCTCCGAGACCGGAGCCGTACTGTCGGGGACCGGCATTCGTGCATCGTAACGCCGCACACACCGTTACCGGAGCGGGCGCACGAAACCTCGTCCGCCCGGGGTGGCCCAGGCACCGTACGCTCCATCGGTACCCTCGTTCCCGTGCATGCCACCAGCACGGTTCACGCCGCCGACGGTGCTGCGCCGACCTCGGTTCCGCCGATTTCGGACAGCAAGACCTTTTCGCGCGCGTTCGCCGACATCAAGACCGGTTTCGCCGCCAAAGAGCTGTGGGGACACCTCGGCTGGCAGGACATCAAGCAGCGCTATCGCCGCTCGGTGATCGGCCCGTTCTGGATCACCATCAGCCAGGGTGTCATCGCGCTCGGCCTCGGACTCCTGTACTCGCAGTTGTTCCACATGCCGACGGCGACGTTCCTGCCCTACATCAGCACCGGCTTCATCATCTGGGGCTTCATCAGCGGCTGTCTGTCCGAGGGCATGGAGACCTTCATCTCCAACGAGGGGCTGATCAAACAGCTCCCCGCGCCACTTTCGGTGTACGTACTGCGCACGGTATGGCGCCAGACCCTGATGCTGGTGCACAACCTGATCGTCTACGTGATCGTCATCGCGATCTTCTTCACCTCGCTCAACCACGACTACTCGCTGAACACCGGCAACTGCGATCCGGGCTATTCCGGCATCTGCCACCCCGGCATCGGCTGGTACTCGCTCACCGCGATCCCCGGCTTCTTCATGCTCGCCTTGAACGCCGGTTGGGTCACCCTGCTGCTGGGCATCATTTCGACGCGCTACCGCGACATCCCGCAGGTGATCAGCTCGATCATCCAGCTGCTGTTCTACCTGACGCCGATCGTGTGGCCGATCGACCAGCTCATGGCGGGCGGCGCGCGGGTCGACTCCTCGTGGGCACTGCCGTTCGTCCACGGGAACCCGTTGTTCCACTTCATCCAGATCGTGCGCGCACCGCTGATCGGACAGCAAGTCAGCATCAACAGCTGGTACGTGGTGCTCGGCTTCACCGTCGTCGGCTGGATCCTCGCGCTGGTCGCGATGCGTAATTACCGTTCCCGCGTCTCTTATTGGGTGTGACAGATGGTCAGCATTGATGTGCACAACGCCTACGTCGACTTTCCCATTTTCGACGCGAAGACCCGCTCCATGAAGAAGAAGGTGCTGGGCAAGGTCGGCGGCAAGATCGGCACCGAAACCAAGGTGCCGATCATCGAAGCCCTCCACGACGTGACGCTCCAGCTGCGGGAAGGCGACCGGGTCGGCCTCGTCGGCCACAACGGCGCCGGGAAGTCGACGCTGCTGCGGCTGCTGTCCGGCATCTACGAGCCCACCCGCGGTTCGGCGAAGATCTCCGGCAAGATCGCACCGGTCTTCGACCTCGGCATCGGCATGGACCCGGAGATCTCCGGGCTCGAGAACATCATCATCCGCGGCCTGTTCCTCGGGATGACCGCGAAGCAGATGGAAGCCCGCGTCGACGACATCGCGGAGTTCACCGAACTCGGCGACTACCTGCAGATGCCGCTGCGGACCTACTCGACCGGTATGCGCGTGCGCCTCGCACTGGGCGTGGTCACCTCGATCGACCCGGAGATCCTGATCCTCGACGAGGGTATCGGCGCGGTCGACGCGGCGTTCCTCAACAAGGCGAGGGATCGGCTCAAGGCCCTGGTGAAGCGTTCGGGCATCCTGGTGTTCGCCAGCCACTCGGACGAGTTCCTCTTCGAGCTCTGCGATTCCGCCATCTGGATGGACGAGGGGCACGTGAAGCAGCGCGGTTCGCTGCGCGAGGTACTCACCGGCTACAAGGGTCGCGACCCGTTCGAGAACATGAGCCAGGAGACGCTGGAGCGATTCGGCGTCGAGCCCGAGCCGATTGCGACGACGAACGGCGGTCAAGGATGACCAGCGAGACCCGGCAGTTGCCCGAAGGCGCCGTCGTCGGCGTCGTCGTCACGCGCCATCGGCGGGAGCTGCTCGCGGAATCGCTGAAGGTCATCGCCACCCAGACCCGGCCGGTCGACCACCTGGTCGTGGTCGACAACGGGCCGGACCAGTCGGCGCGCGACATCGTCGAGAACTACCCGCTTCCCTTCACCTACCTGCCCTCGCACCGCAACCTCGGTGGGGCGGGCGGGTTCGCGCTCGGCATGCTGCACGCGCTGTCGCTGGGCGCGGACTGGATCTGGCTGGCCGACGACGACGGCCGCCCCGCCGACGAGAACGTCCTCGCGATCCTGTTGGAAGAGGCCGAAAAACGGGATCTGGCCGAGATCTCCCCGGTGGTCACGAACATCGACTCACCGGAGAAACTCGCGTTCCCGTTGCGGCGCGGGCTGACCTGGAAGCGTTCGTCTTCGGAACTGGGCGTCGACTTCCTGCCCGGTATCGCCTCGCTGATGAACGGCGCGTTGTTCCGTGCGTCCACTTTGGACGTCGTCGGCGTGCCGGATCTGCGGCTGTTCTTCCGCGGCGACGAGGTCGAGCTGCACCGGCGCCTGGTGCGCTCGGGGCTGCCGTTCGGCACCTCGCTCAAGACCGCGTACCTGCACCCGGACGGCTCGGACGAGTTCAAGCCGATGCTGGGCGGCCGGTTCCACGCGCAGGACCCGGAGAACGAGGTCAAGCGCTACTACACCTACCGCAACCGCGGGTATCTGCTCTCGCAGCCGGGAATGCGCAAGATCGGCGCGCTCGAAGTGGCGCGGTTCGGGCTGTACTTCATCGGCGTGAAGCGGGATCCGAAGGCGTTCCTGCAGTGGCTCAAACTGGTGCGCCAGGGCCGCAAGGAGAAGTTCTTCCGCTACTGAGACCGGGCTTCAAACGCCATGAAAGGTCCTTTCCTCGCAAATTTTGCAAGGAAAGGACCTTTCATGGCATTTCCGGCTGAGCCGCCTACTCGCCGATGACCGGCGGCGCGGTCCGCATGTCGGTCCCGAAGACCTCGTCCGGGTCGCCCTCGACGAGGTACGTCGGACGCTGGTGCTCGGTGTCCTCGTCCCCCTCGGCGTTCTGTCCGCGACCGCCCATGCCGCCGCCCATCCCCGGGCCGCCACGGCCGCCGGCGCCACCGCCGAGGCCGCCCATACCGCGACCGGCCGCCGCTTCGGCCGCTCCGACCCCACCGGGGCGGGCCGCGCCGGAGGCGGAACCCGAACCGGGCGTGGAACTCGCGCCGCTACCGGGACCGAACCCGCTGCCGCCACCGCCACGGCCGGTCCGGCTGTTGAATTCGGAGTCACCCATCCCGCCGCCCATCATGGGCGACATCGGCATGGGGCTCATCGGCATCGGGTTCATGGTGTTGTTGAGCCCGGGCGTGCTGATCGGGGGCGGGGTGTTCTGGAAGCCCGAAGGCGTCGTGCCCGAGGGAATGCTGCCGGAGCCCGTGGTGGACCCGGGTCCGGGGATGTGGCCCGTGCCCGTCGGGATGCCGGTGCCGCCACCACCGCCGCCTCCACCCCCACCACCGCCGCTGCCGGGCGGGATGTAGGTGTTGCCGGGCGGGTTGGAGCCGGGCGGGTTCGACCCGGGAGGCACCTGGTAGATGTCGCTGCGGTCACCTGTCCCGTCACTGCCGCCGGTGCCGAACTTCGGCGGCTCGGCGAACACCGGCTGCTTCGACGCCGCCTCGTACAACGACTTGTCGTACTCGTGCATGGCGGCGGCGGCCTGGGTGTGCGCCTCCTGGCTGTCCTGCTGCTTCTGGATGGACTTGTCGATGTTCTCGCCGAGGTTGAAGGGGTTCGACGTCATCCAGCCGCCGACCTCGTCCTTCCAGCTGAACGGGATCGGCTCCGGCATCACGTTCTTCACGTTGGAAGCCGCGGTGCCCTGGTCGTAGATCGTCTCGGACGCGAGTTTCGCGTTCTGCGAGTTCGCCTCGGACCACTTGCTGAGGCTCTGGAAGTAGCCCTTCGCGCTGGAGGCAGCCTCGCCGTCCCAAGTGCCCTGCGACGCGTTGACCGCTTCGGTCATCGTGGTCGCGAAGCTTTCGAAAGCCTTGTGGATGTCGTGGTACGCGGTGGAGACCTGGGTGACCTGCTCGACGTTCAAGTCGCTGCTGACGAACTGCTTGAGCTTCTCGTGGTCGTAACCCTGGTAATCCGCGTTCGACGGCTCCAGCCCCTCGACGTACTGGACATCGCCGTTCTTGGTCAGCTGATCGACGTTCTTGTCGCCGACCTCCTGCGCCTGCTGATGCGCCTGCCCGGTGGCGATGAACTGCTTGACGGCGCCGAAGAGCCAGCCGTCGCTCGGGTCGACGCCTTCGTTCGCCTTCTGCTGAAAGTAGGCGTCACGTGCCGCGGGCGAAAGGTCGGAGACCTGCTTCTCGCTCAGGTTCGGTGTCTTCGTGGTCATCCCTGATTCCCCCTTAGCTCTTCGGAAGCTTCGGTGCGACGATGTCCGCGACCTTCTCCGCGATCCCGCAGGCCTTCTCGGGATCGGTCGACACCGTGACGACGTCCACCCGTGAGCCGGCGCCCGCTTCGAGCGCCATCAGGCAGTTCGTCGGCGGCGTCGGGACCAGGACCGCCTTGCGGCCCTGCACGTTGCCGTTGGTCTTGCCGTTGCCCGCGTCGTTGACACTGTCGAGCCCCTGCGAGTCACGGACACCGACGCTGACGGTCAGCGATTCCTCGCCGGCGGTGGCCTTGTCCTTCGTGAGGGTGCAGGTGCGGGCTCCGCCGTCTTCCCCGCTCTCCGGTGCCTTGAAGGTCCCGTACGAGGACAGGTCGGCCGCGCTGACGAGCGAGCACGGGTCCAGCGACGCGGTGCTCCCGCCGCTGGTGGACGACGGCGCGGCGGACGACGCCGACTGCCCAGGCGCCGAGGTCGGCGCGGCGGTCGGTGTGCCGGGCTTCTCGCTGGAGCAGGCGGCGAGTACCAGTGCGGCCGCGGCGAGCGGCAAGGCGTAAAGCTTCTTCATCGTCCTCAAGCCTGGATCTTCTTGGTGGCGTCGATCGCGCGGTCTTCGACGCCCTTGTACAGCCCGGCCGCCCTGGCCAGCGCCTCGTCGGCGTCCTTGACCACCTTGGCGAACTGATCGAGCACCACGGCGGCGGATCCGGCCGCCTCGGAGGCGCCCTTCTGGTCGTGCGCCGCCACGGCCTTGCCGTACGGATGCCCGCCCAGCTGCGGGGCCTGCGAAAGGTGCACCGTCTTCGCCTTGAGCGTGTCGAGGTGCTCGGACATGTCCGCCAGCGCCTTGCGCAGGGGTTCCACGCCCTTCTCGGTGATCGTGAAGCCGCCGTTCTTGGCGGCGGCGACCAGCTTCTGGGTCTCGGCGCTGACCTTGGCGACCGCCGCCTCGTTCAACCCGCCCTTCGCGACATAACCTGCCGCGGAGCCGATCGCGGAGCCGATCGCGAAATTCGGTGCCGCCTGTCCGCCGTCCGCTTCGAAAGCCATCGCCCGCCCCACTGCATCGTCTTCTCGCCCGTGCGTACCGCCCGGCAGTCTACTAGCCGGGCACTCTGCGCAACGGTGATTCTCCGATCACCGAAGCCCGCTCCGAAAACTGTGACGAAACGGGCGCCACCCTGGTTCCGGCTCGCTCAGAACTGGCCCTCGAGCTGGGCATACAGCTGCTGCGCGATCCTCGCGTTGTCGGCGGGAGCGTAGGTCAGCCAGCTTTGCCCGTCGGCCGCCTGGCGCGAGGTCATCATGAACCGGCCCGCTTCGGTGTCGAACCACGCCAGCGGGGGGAACACCTGGCCGCCGCGGATGAACACGCTGAACTGGCCCACCCGCGTCTTCGGCTTCTCGAACATCCGTTCCACCTGCCGCTGCTGCGGGTTCGACCCGTGGGAACGGGGACCGTTGACACCGGCGAAGGGGTCGTAGGCGTCGTCGTTGCGAGGGCGCTTCGGCGCGCTCACCGGCTTCGCGATGGTGACGGACTGGCCGGGACCGGGCGGGGTGAGCGGCAGCAGGTCGACGATCGACGCGACGATCGCGGTCGGCCTGGTCTCTTCGAACACGAGCAGGTTCTCGTCCTGGCGTGCGAGGACCGCGAACTGGCCGTTCGTCGCCGCCCTCGCGAAGAGCTGCTTGTCCTTGTCCATCTGCGCGACCGCCCATACGGCGAGCTGCGGCTTGACGAACGTGGCGAGCGCGAGTTCCACGTCGGCGTCGAGCCTGCCGCCGCGCATCAGGCCACGGCCTTCGAGATCACGGAAGACGGCCTCGCGCACCATCGCGCGCTGGTCGGTCGTGGTGCCGATGTGCGGGACCTCGAACGGAACCGGAGCCGGTCCGAGCCGCCCGTGTTCGAGCAGGATGTCCACCGCCGCCAGCGACAGCGAGAACGAATGCGGCATCGCCTTTTCCCCCCGCGGGTGTCTTGTTCGTCGGGATGAACGTAGTCCACTCACCTGGTACGCCCGCAGCGAACCCGCTTGCCCGGCCGTGATCACGGCTGGTGCGATGGGTGCATGGCAGACCAGAAACCCGCGCTCGTACTCCATCTCGTCGCCGGTGGGGAGCCGCTGCTCTTCGCGCTCACGACGGACGAAACCGAACGGCTGACCAAGGACCTTTCGCATTTCGTCCGCACGGGTTCGGTGCAGACGGTCAAGACGAAGGACGACTCCGAAGTGGCGATCAACTTCTCTCACGTCGCCGCGGCCTACATCGACGACCTGAACCGCAAGACGCGGGTCTTCGGTCTCCACTAGGGATTCAGGACCTTATCGCCGGTGTGCGTGCCGAACTCGGCGACGCGCACCTCCGCGATGTGCTCGTACCGGCTGATCCGGTCGGTCCACTCCGTGTCGACGCCGAACGCCACCTGCGCGAAGCCCACCCGCCCGATGGCCTCGGCCAGGCCCGGATCGCCCGGTGCCAGCAGCCGCACCGGCGCGTCCAGCGCCACGGTGTGCGGCGGCACGAAGTACTCGTCCGGCAAAACGGTGCGCGCGTGGACGAGGGCGCCGACGGCGACGACCGAGCCTGCCCCCACCCGTGCGCACTGCAGGACAGTCGCGGCGGTCGCCACATAGCCGCACCTGCCGACCTCGCAGCCCAGCAACGTGGCATGCGGCCCCACGAAGACGTGATCGCCGACAAGCACCGGCTGATCCCCGGCGACCGCGGAACCGCGCAACACCGCGTTCTCGCAGATCACCGCCGCTTCACCGACCTCGATCCGAGACCCCTCGGCGTCGAGCACCGCGCCGTACATCACCCGTGCCCTCGGCCCGACGCGGACATCACCGACGAGCGTGGCCGTCGGGGCGACGTAGGCGGTGGGATGGACCTGCGGTGCACATCCGCGGTGCCGGATCCGGATTCCCGGTGCTTCTGCGGTCATGAGCGGATACTCGCCCGGCCGACCGCGAGTCTGCTGGCGGTTTTCCGACATCGCGTTCGCCGAGGGCCCCAACGTCATGAGGGTCCCCATCGGACGAATTTCGTCCGATGGGGACCCTCATGGCACTCTCTGGAGCCGAAGCGGTCCTACAGCTCGTAAAGCCGCTTCCAGTTGTCCCGCGACGACAGCTCGGGCATGGCGCGCTTGTACTGCTCCTGCACCGCGGCGCCTTCCTTGCGGAGCCGCTGGATCACCTTGGCACCGCGGCGAGCGAGGTCGAACATCTTCGCGCGGTCGTACGAGCGGACCCGCACGCCTTCCTGCGAAGCGTCGGTGACGACGGCGGTGTCGAAGGTGGCGACGTGCCACCAGTGGGCCTCGTCGATCGGGATCGCGCCGAGCGAGTGGCGGCTGCGGCCGAGCACCCGGTCGAGGATCCGCTTGATCAGCACCAGGCGCTGCATGCTGGGCCGCGGCGCGCTGTTGATGATGCCGATGTCGTTCGACGCGATGCCCGGGACGTCGGTGGCCTTGTGCCGCTTGGTCTCGGGGTACTCGTCGCGGATGCGGCGGATCTCCTTCATCGCGGCGACGCCGCCGTCACGCAGGACCTCCGGCCCCTCGAGGAAGTCCTCGACGGCCTTGATCAGCGTGGCGGACAGGCCGTACTGCATGCCGAGCAGGTACCGGACCAGCTGCGCGATGAGCACACGCGAGAGCAGGTTCAGGTTGAACGGCGAGTGCAGCGCGGCGGTGATGATCGAGTTCCGCAGGTTGAAGTAGCGGTGCCACTCGTCCCAGTCCTTCCAGTGGAAGTCGGCGTGCCAGACGCCGGCGCCCGGAAGGGTGACCGTGGGGAAGCCGTGCGCGCGGGCGCGGTAGCTGTACTCCGCGTCGTCCCACTGGAAGAAGAACGGCAGCGGGTAGCCCGTGGCCTTGACGACCTCGTACGGGATCAGGCACGACCACCAGCCGTTGTACCCGGCGTCGAGGCGGCGTTCCTGGCGGTTCGGCTTGAGGGTCTCCTCGTCGACGCCGAGCAGGTCGGCGGTCGAGAGCGAGTGCGTCACCGGCTGGCCGGGCTCCAGCGTGTTCAGCCGGGCGTATTCGGCGCCGACGTGCAGCTGGTTCGGGTGCAGCAGGTTCAGCATCTGGCCGCCGACGATGACCGGGTTGACCGTGCGGTTGGAGAACGCGGTCATCCGGATCACCAGGTCCGGCTCGAGCAGGACGTCGTCGTCCATGAACAGGACGTTCGCGTGCTCGGTCTCGGTGTGCCCGGCGACCTCGTACAGGCCGCGGGTGAAGCCGCCCGCGCCGCCGAGGTTCGGCTGCTTGATGTAGTGCAGCTTGTCGCCGAGGTCCTTCGCGACCTGCTCGAAGCCTTCGCGCGACTCGACGAGGTCGGTGCCCTGGTCGGCGACGTAGATCGCGTCGAGCGTCTCCAGCGAGGAGACGTCGGCGGCGAGCGCCTGCAGGTTCGACAGGCAGTCGTCGGCGCGGTTCATCGTGCAGATGGTCACCGCGGTCGGACGGATCTTCTCCGGCGCCTCGACCGTCCAGCGGACGTTCTCGACGCGCAGCGACTGGCCACCCTCGGTTTCGAGGTCGAGCCAGAGCGCGCCGCCGTCGTAGAACTTGTCCAGCTTCGCGGTCAGCGTCACCTTCTGCTGCTTCGCACCCGTGATGACCTCGGCGGCGACGACACGCGAGTCACCCTCGATGTCGGAAGCGCCGACGGACAGCTGCCCGTCACCGGTGACGACGGCCTCGACCGCGACCTCGGTCACGTCGGTCCAACGCTGCCAGTAGCTCGCGGGGAAGCGCCCGAAGTAGGTGTTGCCGGACACCTTCGACGCCGGCTCGATGGCGATGCCCGCGCGTTCGCGCACGGCGGAGCCCCATTCGAGTTCGGCGTAGAGGTCCTTGCTGACGATGGGGGCCGGGCCGGCGTAGAGCCCTCGCTGCGCGGTGAGACGGCCCTGCGGGGTGCGTTCCGCGAAGCGGGTGTCGTCGATAGTGCTCACCATGGCGCTCGGGGCCTCTCCGGTGACGGCGGCTTTACCGGGCATGAATCCTCAGTTCTCCTCTGTGCTGGTGGCGGTGGCGCGGGGCTCACGGAAGACGACCCACTTGAGCATGACGAAGTTGATCACGGTCGCGGTTGCCTGCGACACGACCCAACCGAGTGTGGCCTTCCAGGCCGAATCCGGCAGGACGTGCAGCATCGTCCGGTTGACGCCCACGGCGACGAGGAACGTCACGGCGTACAGGAGTACGAAGCTACCGATCTGACGTGCGCCCTCCTGGCGTCCACCGGCGAAGGTGAACTTGCGGTTCAGGAAGAAGGCGGTCGTGGTGCCGACGATGAAACTGAGCGCGCGGGCGATGTCCACCCACGGCGTCGCGTCCATGCCGAGGGCACGCAGCCCCTGGTAGACACCGAAATCGACCAGGGCGCAGAACCCACCGATGAGGCCGAAGCGGATGAGCTGCCCGAGCAGCCCAGGAGAGGACGGCGCTGCTGCCTTCGGGCCGGCTTGCGGGTCGGTCGCCACCACTGCTCTACCTCATAAACTGCTGGGTCTGGTGGCCAAAGTGTAGAAGCGGCCACTTCAGGGTCACGTTCCGGGCAGTGTTCGGCGTGGTTACCCTGGTCGGCGTGACCCAAGCACCCAAGACACAGCGGCAGTCGCTCATGGGCTGGGCAAGGACGTCGCCGACCATCGCGGACGTCCTGAGCACCCCCGACGTGGAAACCATCGCGCGGGCGGTGACGCAAGCGGGGGCACGCGGGGTCATCGCGCGCGGCCTCGGCCGGTCGTACGGCGACCCGGCGCAGAACGCCGGTGGCCTGGTCGTCGACATGACCGCGCTGGACCGCATTCACTCGATCGACCCGGATTCCGGCATCGTCGACCTCGACGCGGGTGTCAGCCTCGACAAGCTGATGCGCGAGGGCCTGCCCTACGGCCTGTGGGTCCCGGTGCTGCCGGGCACCCGCCAGGTCACCATCGGCGGCGCGATCGCGAACGACATCCACGGCAAGAACCACCACTCGGCCGGCAGCTTCGGCAACCACGTGGTGTCGATGGACCTGATCACCGCCGACGGGCAGGTGCGCACGATCACGCCGGACGGCCCCGAGTCGGAGCTGTTCTGGGCGACCGTCGCCGGCATCGGCCTGACCGGCATCATCGTCCGCGCCAAGATCCGGATGACGAAGACGGAGACGGCCTACTTCAAGGCCGACCTCGAGCGCACCGCGAACCTCGACGAGACGCTGGAACTGGTCAGCAACGGTTCCGACGACGACTACACCTACTCGTCGGCGTGGTTCGACACGATCTCGACCGGCTCGAAGCTGGGCCGCGCCGCCTTCGGCCGCGGTTCGCTGGCGAAACTCGACGAACTGCCCCCGAAGCTGCGTGCCGACCCGCTGAAGTTCGACGCGCCGCAGCTGGTGACGCTGCCCGACGTGTTCCCGAACGGGCTGGCGAACAAGCTCACCTTCGGTTCCATCGGCGAGCTCTACTACCGCAAGACGCCGAAGAAGGCCGTCGACAAGATCCAGAACCTGACCGCCTTCTATCACCCGCTCGACCTGTTCGGCGAGTGGAACCGCGCCTACGGCTCCAAGGGTTTCCTGCAGTACCAGTTCAGCACGCCGCTGAACGCGCACGAGCCGCTGCGCCGGATCATCCAGAAGGTCGCCGACTCCGGGCACGTGTCGTTCCTCAACGTGTTCAAGCGGATGGGTGAGGGCAACGCGGCACCGCTGTCGTTCCCGCACCCCGGCTGGATGATCTGCCTCGACTTCCCGATCAAGGACGGCCTGAGCCGGTTCTGCCAGGAACTCGACGAGGACGTGCTCGCGCTCGGCGGCCGTCTGTACACGGCGAAGGACTCCCGCACCTCCGCGGAGAACTTCGCGAAGATGTACCCCCGGCTCGAGGAATGGCGCAAGGTCCGCGCTTCCGTTGACCCCGAAGGCGTTTTCGCCTCTGACATGTCCCGAAGGTTGGAACTGTGATCGACGCTGTTGGCAACCCCCAATCCCTGCTGCTGCTCGGCGGCACCTCCGACATCGCGCTCGCGATCGCGGAGAAGTACCTGGCCGAGAAGCCCCTCCGGGTCGTGCTGGCCGGGCGGCGGTCGCCTCGGCTCGACGCCGCCGCTCAGCGCCTGAAGGACAAGGGCGCCGAAGTGTCCACTGTGGACTTCGACGCCAAGGACACGGACTCGCACCCGGCAGTGCTGGACAAGGCGTTCGAGGGTGGCGACATCGACGTCGCCGTCGTGGCGTTCGGCCTGCTCGGTGACCAGGAAGAGCTGTGGCAGGACCACGCGAAGGCCGTCGAGGCGGCGACAGTGAACTACACGGCCGCGGTGTCGGTCGGGGTCGCGCTGTCGAACAAGCTCAAGAAGCAGGGCCACGGCAAGGTCATCGCGCTGTCGTCGGTCGCCGGTGAGCGGGTCCGCCGGTCGAACTTCGTCTACGGGTCCACGAAGGCCGGTTTCGACGGCTTCTACCTGGGCCTCGGCGAGGCGCTGGCGCCTTCCGGCGTGCAGGTCACCGTCGTCCGCCCCGGGCACGTGAAGACCAAGATGACCGAGGGACTCAAGGACGCCCCGCTGGCGCAGACCGCCGAGCAGGTCGCCGAGATCGCCGTCAACGCCTCGCGGGCCGGTAAGGAACTGGTGTGGGCTCCCGCGCCGTTCCGCCTGGTCATGTCGGCGCTGCGGCATGTGCCCCGCCCGATCTTCCGGAAACTGCCGATCTAGGGAACGAGCGCGTCACCCCCTTCGTCTCACCCGGGCACGGACATCCCTCCGTCCCCGGGTTGAGAGGAATCGATGGCTGACCAGGAAGCCAGGCTCGACGCGGCCATCCGGTCGTTTCAGGAGCAGGCCGCCAAAGCAGCGGAGCTGAAGGACAAGATCGCCGGGCTGCGCGGTTCCGCGCGCAACGCCGACGGTTCGGTGACGGTGACCGTCGCCCCGTCGGGCGCGTTGCTGGGACTCCAGCTGTCCCCCAAGGCGATGAACCGCACGCATACCGCGCTTCAGCAAGAGATCCTCACCGCGATCAGAGAAGCGACGCAGCAGGCCGCGGCCGCGATGCAGCAGACCGTCCAGCCGATTCTCGGCGACCGCGCGGAACAGTTCAAAGAGGCGTTCAACGCCCATGTCGAACCGCTCGGGCCGAGCGCTCCCCCGCCCGCGGAATCCCTCGCGGGCCCGGCCGCCCAGCAACCCGTCCGTACCCAGCGTCCGGCTCGCCCGGCCCCTGCCGATGACGACGACTTCGGCGGCCCCATCCTGCGGAGGGACTCGTTTTGACCGGCTTCGGCGTACAGACGGAAGCGCTCACCGCGCACGCGACGGGCTCCAAAGAGGCTTCGGGGAACTTCGGCAGCCTCGCGAGCCTGCTCGAACAGGCCAGGGTCTCCGACGACTGCTTCGGCCCGCTCGGCGAGCTGATGGCGTTCAAGTACTTCGAGGGTCTGCAGGAATGCCAGGATCTCGCCGAACAGGCGAAGTCCTTCCTCGACCAGATCGCCGACAAGACCACCACCGCGGCGAAGACCTACCTCGACCACAACCAGGGCACCGCCGAGGTCATCACCGGCCTCGGCGCGGGCCTGGACGACGGCGGTAGCGGCCCCGGCAGCCTCAGTGACCTCAACAGCGCCGGCGACTCGGGCCGCAAGGGGTTCTGGGAGCAGAACGGCGGCTACGGCAGCTCGTGGATCAGCACGTCTTCGGACGTCTCCCGGGCGAGCAGCCCGCCGGACGTCGCGATCGCGGCCGTGCACGCGCGGATGGAACAGCTCCAGCTCGTGACGAGCCCCGGTCAGTCCTTTTTGGACAACGGACTCGGCTTCCTGATCGGGATCGTGATCAGCCCGCTGGTCGAACTCGTGCTGGAACCCGCGATCGGCGACCCCGAGCAGATGCGCAGCACCGCCAAGGGCTGGGAACAGACGGCGAAGTGGCTCGACGGCGTCGCCGAACACGAGCAGAAGCGGGCCGACGGCACCAAAGAGGCCTGGAAGGGCGAGGCGGGCGAAGCGTTCCGCGGCCAGATGACCGAGTTCTCGGGCGGCGCCAAGGCGTTCGCGAACGACGTCCGCGGGCTGCAGCAGATCCTGGAGATCGCCGCCGACCTGTTCGACGCGTTCGTCGAAATCGTCATCGACATCATCCAAGAACTGGTGATGGGCCTGATCATCGAGTGGCTGGCCGCGCTGGCCGCCTCGTGGATCACGGCGGGCGCGTCGGTCGGCGCGGCGGGCGCGGCGACGGCCGGTCAGGTCGCGGTGACCGGCGGACGGCTCGGGATGAAGGTCAAGCAGCTGCTGGGCAAGCTCAAGCCGCTCATCGAGAAGCTCGAAGACATCCTGAAGATGCTCCGCAACGGGCCCTTGAAGAAGGTCGTCGAGCGGGCCGAAGGGCTGCGCGACGGCAACTGGCTGCAGAAGCGGCTCGCCGACCAGATCGACAAGAACCCGCTGGCCAAGATCGTCACGAAGGCGAACCCCACGACCGGGGCCTCCAAGACCGCCAACAAGTTCGCGAACCGCTACGGCGTCGGCGGCGAGGGCTCGGACGCGCTCACCACGAACCTCACCGAGGCCGGGCTGCGCGCGATGGGCATGAGCGGGACGACCAGCCTCGGCAAGGCCGCCTTCCGGGGCAGTGCCGGTAATCTGGCCGAACTGGGCGTCGAGCAGGGCGTCAAGGCGGGCTACAACGAGTCGCAGGACTCGTCGTCCGAGGAAGAGCGCCGCGCGGCGACCGACAGAGGGTTCACGATCGAAGAATGAATCTCGGCTACCCGCTCGGGGCCGCGTCGCAGGCCCTGCCTTCGCTGCACCCGGGTGAACGGCTGCTGTGGGCCGCGTACGGCCGGACGCTGAACTACGACGTGCGCGGCCTCGATCCGTGGGGGGTGCCGAAGAAGAGCGTCCTGAGCAAACTCGGCTCGGGCGCGGCGAACTTCGCGGGCGACATGGTCAGCGCCGCGCTGGGCGGGGACGACGACGGCGGCGCGTCGAATCCGCCGTCACCGCAGGTCATCGTGTTCGGCGAACAGGGCGGCGTGGCGCATGCGGCGGTGCGTGAGCTGTCCACGAGCGGCTCGCTGTCCCGGCTGTGGGCGCTGACCAGCGCGCGGCTGCTGGTGCTGGAGAAGTTCATCCCGCCGCCGGAGCCGGAGAAGGCCGCCGAGAAGTCGTTCATGTCGAAGGCGATCGGGTTCGGCAAGGGCGTGGTCAAGACGGGCAAGGAGATCGCCGCGATCATGACCACGAAGACCTACGGCCAGAACACCGAGGGCGTCCCGATCGCGACGCACCGGATGGTCGTGGCCGCCGAGCTGCCACGCGAGCGGATCGGCGGGTTCACGGTGGCGGAACACGGCAAGAAACGCCGCCCGTGCCTTCGGGTGTCCTTTATGGATGGATCGGGGATGGATTTCCTGTTCGACTGCGACGATCCGCGACAGTTCGCCTGGCTCCACGCGGTGACGGTGCGCTGATGGAGAACACCCTTCCGATGGCGAAGACCGTCGACGAGATCGTCGAACGGGAACTGCACCAATTCTGGCTCGCGCCCGGCGAACGCCTGATCATCGGCTGCCCGCCCGCGCACGGCTACGTCGGGCTGCTGCTGGACGGCAAGCTCACGCTGCCCTACGAGGCGGCGCGGGAAACCCCTTCGGTGACCGGCAAACCGCGGTGGCCACTGCCCGCTTCGGGCGTTCTCGAAGCCGACTGGACCGACGATCCGACGATCGCGTACTGGGTCGTCGCACGGTCGGCGGACCAGATCGCCGCGCGGATCGCGGACCATCTCGCCGGAGGCAAGGGTGAGGCGCGGCTGACGTTGTCCGACCGGCGGCTGGCGCTGGTCTACCCGGCGCGGATGTTGGAGGGCGAAGACCCCGCCCAGCCGTTCCGGACGTTCGAGGAGATGCCGTCGAGCGTCGTGCGTTCGGTGGCCGCGCTCTACCTGGGGCGGAGCTTTCCGCCGCGGCCGGTGCTGCAGTTCGTCTTCGCCGACGGTTCCGTGGTCTACCAACGGGACATGCTGGCGGTCGACAAAGCGGCACGGGCCGACTCACGCCGCTGACCCCCGCCTTCAGTCCGCTGAATGCGGTAGTTGCGCGTGCATGCAAGGAGCCTCCCGATGCGTGCCAATACTGTCCACAAGGGACGCTTTTCTGAAGAAGGTTGTCTGACTTGGGCGGTTTGTGCGGCTCGAGGCGGGGGTCGCGAGTGGCGACGAGGGTTCTATTGAGAGGTAAGGCAAAAGTGTCGGTTCGACGAGTCCCGTCGGTGGACGGTGTCTTTCACTGTGTGGATTTTGATGCGTTAGATGAAACAAAATCCACACACCCCTTCGCCCGGCGCCACGTCTGCCTTACCCCTCGATAACCCTCGGGCGGGGGGTCAGCGCGCGGACAGAAGGTAGAGCTGCTGCGTGCCCATCCACGGCGAGCTGATCGTCCAGGTGGCCAGCGCGTTCGGCGGCGGCGCCTTCCGGGTGGTGGCCAGCACCAGATCCGGGGTCGCGGGCGGGACGCTGTGATCGAAGAACCGGAAGTTCGCTTCCAGCAGCGCCTTGCCGAGGTCGCCACTGCGGTTCTTCGTCTCGACGATCGCCGGGTCGACCGAGCCGCGGTCGGAGAACTGGTCGACGATGTCGCAGTCGCAGGCGTAGGCGAGCGCGCCGACCTCACCGGCGCTCTCCACCTTGCGGCCCTTGGTGAGTCCGGCCAGTTGCGAGCCGATCTTGCGGTACTCGTCGGACGCGGCGTGGTTGCTGGTGATGGGCGCGAACCGGCGCGGCAGCTCAGGCGTCGCGTAGGCGACGACACTCACGAGGAGGAACGCGCCGGCGAGGATCCCCGCACCGAGCCTGGCCCGGCCGGGCACCGCGCAGGCACCGGCGGCGAGGAAGATCGTCGCGCCGATGATGCTCGGCGCGTAATACCAGTGGTACGGCGGGACGTTCAGCCAGCAATAGGCCAGATAGTGCGCCGCACCGGCGATCGCGAGGGTTGCGAACGGCACGAGCCGTTTCGCGCGATCCGAACCGCGCCGGAAGTAGAACGTCCACAGTAGACCGGCGAGGCCGCCGATCACGAGCGGCAGGAACGCGAGCGTCGACGCCACGGGGAAGTTGCGCCAGTACAGCAGCGGGCCGTTGGTGAAACTGAACGGTCCCCACGACCGCTGCATGATCTTGATGACCAGGGTGTCGGGCACCGCCGAACCCAGCACGAGCCAGCTGAACCCGAACCACGGCAGCATCACCCCGAGCGCGGCGAACGTCATCCGCCAGATGCCCGCCCAGAACTCGCGGCGCGCGAGGAACAGCACGAAGGCGATCAGCAGCAGGTCGATCCGGATGAGCGCGATCAGGCCGATCACCGCACCCGCGGCGGCGGGGCGGCGTTCGTGCAGGAACACCATCAGCCAGACGACGGCCGTCGCGCCGAGGGCGACTTCGAGCCCGACCGACGACAGCAGGAGCGGATTCACCAGCAACAGGCCCAGCGCCAGCGGGGCGAACCCGCCGGGAAGGCCGGTCGCGGTGCCGATGCGACGCAGGCCGAGTACGAGGACCACCTGGCTCGCGACGAAGACGATCCCGGCGGCGAAGACGGCGTCCCGGACGATGAACGTGAGGAGCGCCAGCACGAGGACGTTCAGCGGCGACGTCGCGGTGTTGGCGGTGCCGTCCTCGATCAGGCCCCAATGACCGTGGAAGGCGAGGTTCTTCGCGTACGACAGCGTGATGTACGTGTCGTCGATCAAATGCCCGCTGACCAGGACGAACACCAGTGACGATGCCACCGCCGCCCCGGCGGGCAGCACCCAGGGACGAGCGAGGACGGCGGCTACCGGCAGCGCACCGGGGACCTTGGGCAATTCAGCGGGGGCGCTTCGCATCACGAACACCGTACACGGTGTCGTGATGATTCCGTTATCTACCGTCCGTGGTACTCGTCACGCCAACCACGGTCACCGTGGCCGTCGCGGAAGTCGCGGTGCCCGCCGGGACCGGCCGAACCACGGTGTTCACGAGAGAAACCGGGCCGGTCGCCGTGGTGGGAGGCCAGGCCGACGGCGGTTCCGATGACTCCACCGCCGATGATGAATCCGAGGACGCCGACCGCCACCAGTTGCGTCGCGCGGTGCCCGGCGAAGCGGCGGAAACCGCCCTTCGCGGGCGGAGCCTGCGGTACGGGAGGAACCGGCGGTACCGGCGGCGGCCCGGTGTGGGCAGCGGCCGGGGTCTCGGGTTCGGCGGGCTTCTTCGCGGTCTCGTCCGCCCTTACCTCGGGCTGCTCGACGGTCTTGTCGTCGTCATCGGACGGCCGCTGCGGGTCGCTCATCTTTCGCTCCTTGGTCGATGGGAGCGGGCGTGTCACCCGCTCCCATCACCGAGGATGCGTGCGCATCCTGTGGATGCGCTGTGTACCGGCTGTCGAATCAGAGATAGAACGACAGGAACAGCGTGACGACCCAGCCCGCGCCGAGGACCTGCAGCACCCGGTCCTTGAGCGCGATCTCCTCCGGCTCGCCCGCGTTGCCGCCGTCGACGTCGACGGCGTAGCGCAGGACGGCCACCACGAACGGGACCATCGAGACGACGGCCCAGACCGAGTTGTGCTCGACCTGGCGGATCTCGAACGCCCACAGGCAGTACGACATGATCAGGATCGCCGCGGACGTCGCCCACACGAACCGCAGGTAACTCGCGGAGTACTTCTTCAGCGAAGACCGGATCTTCGCCCCTGTCCGCTCGAAGAGCATGATCTCGGCGTAGCGCTTACCGGCCACCATGAACAGCGAGCCGAACGCGGTGACCAGCAAGAACCACTGCGAAAGCGCGATACCGGCGGCGACACCACCGGCGATCGACCGCATCAGGAAGCCCGAACCGACGATGGCGAGGTCGACCACCGGCTGGTGCTTGAGCCCGAAGCAGTAGCCGAGCTGAACGGCCTCGTAGACCGCGAGCACGACCGCGAGCTGCCAGCTGGCGAGGAACGAGATGCCGAGGCCGGCGGCGAAGAAGAAGCCCGCCGCGACGAAGGCCACCGGGACCGGCACGATCCCGGCCGCGATCGGCCGGTTCCGCTTGGTCGGGTGGGCCTTGTCCGCCTCGACGTCGATCGCGTCGTTGATGAGATAGACCGAGGAGGCCACCAGCGAGAACGCCGCGAAGGCGATCAGCGCGGCGATCAGCAGGCCGGTCCGGTCCGTCGACTTGGAGAAAGCGAAGAACGGTGCGGCGAACACGAGCACGTTCTTCACCCACTGGCGCGGGCGTGCCGTCTTGATGATGCCGCCGACGAGACCGCCGGCGACCTTCTTCGGTTCGGCGGCCTCGGCCACGGGTCCTACGTCTTCAGGCTTGGAATCGGCCTTCTCGGTCGTTTCGCTCATTGTCGTTTCTTCAGCTTTCGTCGTATGAGACCACCGACGAGGCCCCCCAGGGCTGCTCCGGCCAGAACGTCGGTCGGGTAATGGACGCCGAGCACCAGCCGCGAGGCGAGCATCGGCGGTACCAGGGCCGGAACCAGGTTACGCCCGGTCAGTCCGGAGTAGAGCACCGCCGCCGCCGTAGTGGAGGTGGCGTGCGAGGACGGGAAGCTCAGCTTGCTCGGCGTCCCGACCAGGACCTCGACGCTCGGGTGATCCGGCCGCGGCCGCCTGACCACGCGTTTCACCGCGATGGACGCGGCGTGCGCGCCGACGACGCCGACCGCCGCGACCAGCCAATCCTTGCGCCGCTTCTTGTCCACCGCCGCCCCGACGAGCCCCAGCGCGAACCATCCCGCGCTGTGCTCGCCGAAGTGCGAAAGACCTCGTGCCGCCTTGACGGTGACGTCACTCTTAAGGACGCCTTGCGCCTTCGCGAGGACCGCCACCTCGCCGGTGGGAGCGCCCTTCTCAAGCATCGAGGGACCCATCGATAGGCGCGCCATCGGTGAGGTGCGGCGCGATCTTGTTCTCGAACGCGGTCAGCGCGGAGCCGATCGCCATGTGCATGTCGAGGTACTTGTAGGTACCGAGACGGCCGCCGAACAGGACGTTGCGCTCCTTGGCCTCGTTCTTGGCCAGCTCGCGGTAGGCCTCGAGCTTCTCGCGGTTGTCCGGGGTGTTGATCGGGTAGTACGGCTCGTCGGCCTCGCCCGCGAACCGGGAGTACTCGCGGAACACGACGGTCTTGTCGTTCGGGTAGTGCTTGCGCTCCGGGTGGAAGTGCCGGAACTCGATGATCCGGGTGTAGGGCACTTCTTCGTCGTTGTAGTTGACCACCGAGGTGCCCTGGAAGTCGCCCGTCTCGACGACCTCGGACTCGAAGTCCACCGTGCGCCAGGTGAACCGGCCCGCGGAGTAGTCGAAGTAGCGGTCCAGCGGTCCGGTGTAGACGGTCGGGGTGCCTGCCGGGATGTGCTCACGGACGTCGAAGTAGTCGACGTTCAGCCGCACCTCGATGTTCTCGTGCTCGGCCATCTTCTCGAGCCACGCGGTGTAGCCGTTGACCGGCAGACCCTCGTAGGTGTCGTTGAAGTACCGGTTGTCGAAGGTGTAGCGGACCGGGAGCCGGGTGATGATGTCGGCGCCGAGGTTCTTCGGGTCGTTCTCCCACTGCTTGGCCGTGTAACCGCGGATGAACGCCTCGTACAGCGGACGGCCGACCAGCGAGATCGCCTTCTCTTCGAGGTTCTGCGCGTCCGCGGTGTCGAACTCCGACGCCTGCTTCGCGATCAGCTCGCGGGCCTCGTCCGGCGTGTGCGACTTGCCGAAGAACTGGTTGATGAGCGCCAGGTTCATCGGGAACGAGTAGACCTGGTCCTTGACCCGTGCGAACACGCGGTGCTGGTAGTTCGTGAACTCGGTGAAGCGGTTGACGTACTCCCACACCCGCTTGTTCGACGTGTGGAACAGGTGCGCACCGTAGCGGTGCACCTCGATTCCGGTCTCCGGCTCGGCCTCGGAGTAGGCGTTTCCACCGAGATGGTGGCGCCGCTCCAGCACGAGGACCTTCTTGCCGAGCTCGGCCGCGGCCCGTTCGGCCACGGTCAGCCCGAAGAAACCGGACCCGACCACGATGAGGTCGTAGCCGGTGAAATCGGCTTCAGTAATCTTGTCGGGGTTCGTGTGCGCGCTCACGGGCGTCGAGGGTACGCAGGTCACCTCCGCGCCCTGCACCGAGCCACCGGTTTTCACCTTCGACACACACACTTAGGAAGCAGTGCCTACTCCGGACACCTTCTGGTCGTACTTCGGCGCGACCGTCACCTACCTGGCCGTGCTGGCGATCCCCGGTGGCCTCGTCGGCCGGGCCGCCGGCCTGCGCGGCTGGGCCCTGGCGGGGCTGGCCCCGCTGCTGTCCTACACGGTAACCGGACTGGCCGGCCCGTGGCTGGCACTCGCTGGCGTGTCGTACAACCCGCTGACCGTGGCGGCCGTCACGGTCGTGCTCGCCGGTGCCGGGTTCGGCCTGCGACGGCTGGGCTCCAGCCGCGGCTGGATCAAGCCGGGCGCCGAGGAGCCGCCGACGAAGTGGCATCCGCGCGCGCACTACGCCGTCGCGGCCTGTGTGGTGCTGGCCGTCGGGATCTCGATCCTCGTGGTGCTCTCGGCCCGCGGCGGGACGACGGCGGTGTTCCAGCGCTGGGACACCGTGTTCCACGCGAACGGCATCCGCTACATCGCCGAGACCGGCGACGGCTCGCTGACCGGCATGGGCACCATCAACTGGTACCCGGACGGCTCGTTCTACCCGAACGCGTATCACCTGGTCGGCTCGCTCGTGTACTCGATTTCGGGTACGACGATCCCGGTCACGCTGAACGCCATCACGATGCCGGTCGCCGGGATCTTCGCGCTGTCGATGGTCGCCCTGATCCGCCAGCTCGGCGGGCGGGCGGTGTTCGCGGGCTGCACGGCTCTGGTGGCCGCGGCCGCGACGACCGGCGCGTACGAGTCGGTGTCCAGCGGGCTGCTGCCGTTCGCGCTGGGCATCGTGCTGACCCCGCTGGCCGTCGTCGCGCTGGCCCGTTTCCTCGCGCGACCGGGCATCGACACCGGCTATGTGCTCGCGCTGACCGCTGTCGGACTGCTGGCGGCGCACTCGTCGGCGTTGTTCGGGGCGCTGCTGTTCGCCTTCCCGGTGGTGGTGCAGCGCTGGTACCGCGCGCTGCGGCACAAAGCGCTCGACGGCGTGCCGGAGGGCCGCGGCGGTTGGCGGGTGATCGGCGGCGACGCAGTCAAGATGGTGCCGGTGATGGTGGCCAGCGGGCTGCTGGCGGCGCCGCACATCCTGGGCGCCCTGAAATTCACTTCGGGTTCATACCCTTATTACGCGTGGGGCTCGCAGCTGCCGGTGGAGAAGTCGCTCGCGCTGCTGGTGACGTTCCGGCAGGTGCTGAGCGCCCCGCAAGTGTGGCTGACGGTGCTGCTGGTCATCGGCGTGCTGAGTCTGTTCAAGCTCGGCAGGATGCGCTGGATCGGGCTCTCGGCGCTGGGCTTCTCCGCGCTGTTCGTGCTGGTCGCCTCGTTCGGCGCCGAACCGTGGGTGATCTCGCTGTCGCGGCCGTGGTGGAACGACCGCTACCGCCTGATGGCGCTCGCCGCGATCCCGCTCTGCCTGCTCGCCGGGCACGGGATGGCGGAGCTGCAGCGCTGGTTCGCGAAGTGGGCGAGCGGCCGGTCCTGGGTGAAGAGCAGGCCCGCCTTGCCCGCCCGGCTCGGACTGGCGACCGCGGTCTTCGTGGTGGCCGCCTCGGCGGTGCTGACCAAGGGTTTCTACACCGAGTCGAACGCGCACGCGGTGTCGTTCCTGTACTACAACGGCCCCGAGGGTGAGGTCACCCCGCCGGTCAGCGCCGACGAGCTCGCCGCGATGGACCAGCTGGCCAAGATGAACATCGGACCGGACGAGAAGGTGCTCAACGAGCGCTTCGACGGGACGGCCTGGCTGTACGCGATCACCGGCATCCATCCGGTGGCTGGGCATTACGACCCGGGCGTGCCGCCGCCGGACGCGAAGTACCTGGCGCTGCACTTCCGTGACTACGACACCGATCCCGAGGTGCGGGCGGCGGTCAGGCGGCTGAACGTCAAGCATGTGCTGATCGGGAGCACGCCGATCAAGATCGGTGAGCCGCCGGCGCCGGGACTGCGGGATCTGGACGGGCTGGACTTCCTGCGGAAGGACTTCTCCAACGCTGGCGCCTCGATCTACACCCTGACGCGCTGAGCGAAGGGGCCTTTCCTCTCGTCTCATGCGGTGAAGGACGCTTTCCTCGCATCGCATGCGGGGAAAGCGTCCTTCAGCCCCTGCCCCACGGGTCCTGAGGGGCCTGACCTCGCAAGTAGTCGACTAATTGCGGCGGGCTGCACCGCGAACCGCCTCGGGTGCCGGCGAGCCGGGCGAGGCGGGAGAGCCCCCGGTACGAAAAGGGCTCGCGTGGTCGCGGACTGCCCCCGCCGCGACCACGCGAGCCTTCGTCCCCCATTCACCCCCGGGGTGACCCGTGAGGGGCAGCCGTCGTCGGCCGCGCCCACTCGCTGTACTCCTCTGTCAGACGATCACTAGGCGGAACCGGTTTACCCAGCCCGTCAACGTCACCCGTTCGGCCTAAGAATTTCTTCCTTGGAGTACCGGGAGTACGTCGCTGGCGACCTCTTCGAGTGTCGACTCGCGGCCGACGTAGTAGTCGCCGGAGCGTGGCCAGTGCGTGACGATGTCGGTGAACCCGAGTTCCTCGGCCCGCCCTGCCGCGTCGGTGAACGCGCCGACGCTGGAGAGCGAGAAGACCGGGGCCGCGTCGAGGCTCAGGAACCGTTGCACGCTCGCCTTGTCCCGGCCGACGGCCTCGACCCGTTCGTCGAAGGTCTTCACGAGTTCCGCGATGCCCTTCCACCATTCGTCCTGGGTCTCCGCCTTGATGCCGGTGGTGGCCCAGCCCGCGCCGAACCGTGCGGCGAGGGTCATCGTGCGTGGCCCGTTCGCGGCGACCAGGAACGGCAGTCGCGGCCGCTGCACGCAACCGGGCAGGTTCCGCGCGCCCTTGGCCCGGTAGTGCTCGCCCTCGAAGTCGAAGCCGTCGGTCATGAGCAGCCCGTCGAGCGCCTCGACGAACTCGGTGAAGCGGTTCGTTCGCTCTTTCACCGACAGTTCCGGGCCGTCGAGGACGGTGGCGTCGTAGTGGGTGTGCGGCACACCGGCGCCGACCCCGAGGATGAAGCGGCCGTCGGAGACGTCGTCGAGGGTGATCAGCTCACGGGAGAACGGCACGGGGTGCCGGGCGACCGGCGAGGCGACGAAGGTGCCCAGTCTGATCCGCGACGTGACCATGGCGGCCGCCGTCAACGTTGGCATCGCACTGAACCAGGGGCCGTCGACGAGGGATCGCCAGCCCAGGTGGTCGTACGTCCAAGCGTGGTCGAAGCCGTACTCCTCGGCGGCCCGCCATTTCGGCTCGGCCGCCCACCAACGATCTTCCGGAAGGATCACGATGCCTACGCGCACACCCGGGAAGGTAGCGGTCTCCGCCGACACTTCGCCCGATGGGCGGATCTTCGGGGACAATGTGCCGGTGGAGAAACCGCTCTTGATCGCGTCCGACGTCGACGGCACCCTGCTCGGCCCGATGGAGGTCCTGACCGAACGCACGGTGGACATCGTCCGGCGCGTCACCGCGGCCGGGGTTCCGTTCGTGCTGGTCAGCGGCCGTCCGCCGCGCTGGATCGCCCCGATCGCGGAGCCGCTCGACCTGACCGGTTACGCGGTCTGCGCGAACGGCGCGGTGCTGTACGAGATCGGCACGGACCGGATCGTGGCGGTGCACGGCCTGCTCGAACCCCAGGTGCTGCACGACACGGTGAGTGCTCTTGATCACGCTCTTCCCGGCTGCCGGTTCGCCGCGGAGCGGATCGGCGAGTCCGCGCGGGATCCGGAGATGCGCAACTTCGTGATCGAACCGGACTATCACAATCCCTGGGGCAATCACGAGGGCACGGAGGCGCCGCGTGCCGAGGTGCTCGGGCATCCGGCGATCAAGCTGATGATCAGCAGGCGCGGGATGAGCTCCGACGAGATGGCGCGGGCGGCCCGCGAGGTGCTCGACGGTTCGGTCGACATCACCTACTCGACGAACTCCGGTCTGATCGAGGTCGCCGCGCACGGCATCACCAAGGCGACCGGGCTGGCCGAGGTCGCCGCCCGGCTGGGCGTCCCGGCCGAGCGGGTGATCGCGTTCGGCGACATGCCCAACGACCTCGAGATGCTCGGCTGGGCCGGGCACGGCGTGGCGATGGCCAACGGACATCGCCAAGTGCTGGCCATCGCCGACGAGGTGACCGCGCCGAACTCCGAAGACGGTGTGGCGCAGGTACTCGAACGCTGGTTTTAGCGGCCTTCGCGGTCGAGCTTCGCGGCCTCTTCCGGCGTCGGCGCGGTGCCGCCGAGGTGCGCGGGGAGCCACCAGCGCTCGTCGTCGGAACCCGGCTTCTCCGGGTAGTCCGCCTGGACCCGGTCGACGAGCGCGGACATCCGCACGCGAAGGTCCTTCGAGAGAACCTCGGCGTCTTCGTCGGCCTTCGGATGGATCGGCTCGCCGACCAGGATCGAGATCGGGACGTGGCGTTTGGTGAGGTCCTTCGGCCGTCCCTTGGTCCACAGCCGCTGCGTGCCCCACAGCGCCATCGGGACGACCGGGACACCGGCTTCGGCCGCCATCCGGACGGCGCCGGATTTGATGTCCTTCACGGTGAACGACCGGCTGATCGTGGCCTCGGGGAACACCCCGACGACCTCTCCGGCCTTCAGCCGCTCGACGGCTTCGCGGTACGACGCGAGACCCGCGCCGCGGTCGACGGAGATGTGGTGCATCCCGCGCATGAGCGGCCCGGCGATCCGGTTGCTGAAGATCTCCTTCTTCGCCATGAACCTGACCAGGCGTTTCGCCGGCTGCGCGCCGAGACCGCAGAAGATGAAATCGAGGTAGCTCACGTGGTTGCAGGCGATGACCGCCCCACCGGTGGCCGGGATGTGCTCGGTCCCCTCCACCCGGATGCGGTTGTCCAGCACCCGGAACATCAACTTCGCCGCCATGATGACGGGCGGGTAAACGAGCTCAGCCATTCGTTCAGGTTACGCTACCGTAGGGTAACCAACCTACGGTCGCGTAGGTCACACGCCCGCACTCTCGTCATCACCCCAGGTCACTGCCCCTAAACTGAGCCCGGTGACGCACGAGACCACTGAGCTCACCCTCCTGCCGCGAGGCAGAACCAGCGCCCAGCGCCTCTGGGCGTATCTCGCGCTGGGCACGATTTCCCTGATCAATCTGATCTCGTTCATGCCCAAGTTCCCCAAGCCGCACGAACAGGCCTGGGGTGACGCGGTGAACTACTACCGCATGTCGGAACAGACCGGCGCGGCCGTGGAGAACCCGTTCGCGTTGCGGATGCTGAGCCCCTGGGTCGTCCACCGCGGCAACCTGCTGACCGGGCTCTCCCTCGATGTCCTCTGGGTCGGCTTCACCTTCGTGCTCACGCTCGCCGCGGTCATCGTCTTCTTCGAATTCCTGCGCTCATACCTGAAGCTGCAGCTGTTCACCGCCGTACTCGCCGCCGTCGCGCTGGCCTGCACGTTCTGGTACGCGCCGTACGCCTTCAGCAACCCGTGGCTGGTGGACCCGCTCAACAACCTGCTCTACCTGCTCGCGATCTGGTTCGTCCTCAAGCGCAAGCTGATCCCGTTCGCGATCGTCATCGTGCTCGGCGCGATCAACAAGGAGACGACGCTCCTGCTGGCGCCGCTGTACCCGCTGATCGCGTGGACGCGCGGCCGTTCCCTCCGGGATCGCGACGTCCTCGGGGGTATCGGCGTGTTCGTGGTCGCCACCGGCATCTACGTCGGTTACCGGATCTGGGCACAGAACCTCATCGGCGGCGACTACGGCTTCGGCGCGGGCCAGTCCAACAGCGGCCTGCTCGACAACATCCGCTTCGCGCTCAACGCGAGCAAGGGCACCGGTCAGGTCGAACTGTTCACCACGTTCCACTTCTTCTGGCTGATCTTCGGCTACGGCCTCTACCAGCAGTACCGTCGCCATGGCCTGCGCGCGGAACTGCTGATCTCCAGTGTCTGGCTGTTCGCCTGCTGTCTGGCCGGACGGCTCGTCGCGACCGATACCCCGCGGGTGTTCGTGATGATGGCGCCCTTGATCGTCGCGCTCACCGCCCTCGTGCTCGACCAGCAGCGCGGTGAAGGACGGCGGCTCTGGGTCGGCGCGCTGTTCTTCCTCTACGTCGCGGTGAACCTGCGGCTCGTCACGGGTGCCGCGGTGTTCTGGGTCGACGCCGTCGCACTACTGATCTTCGCCGCGCTGGTGTCGTTCCCGGCAACGCCGCGCTGGGCGGGAGGCAAGGGCTTCACCGGCTTCCGGCCGCATCAAGGGACTTTGGACGTCGGGGACGGCAAGTCCGTCTGACGCGCGAAAGTCACCAGTGCCAGGACGACGCCGAGCAGCGTGCAGTACAGCGCGATCACCTGGTGCTTGACGTTCTCCAGGCCGTCGGCCAGCGCCGCCAGCGCGAACTGCCCGGCGGCGACGGCGAGCAGGAACCCGAGCGCGACGCCCACCGCGTCGCGCCGGGTCTTCCAGCCGCGCGCGGCGAGCAGGAACCAGATCGGCAGTAGCGCGAAGAAACCCAAGGGCGCCAAGAGTTTCGTGAGGGTCGACGCCACCGGGACCCGGTATTCCTGTGCTTCGGGGGCGAATCCGGCCGAGCGGTCGAAGCTGCCGAGGTAGGGCGGTCGCGCGGTGAGCAGGTCACCCGCCGCACGGTGCAGGACGCCGATGGTGCGCAGGGGATGCGTCGCGAAGTACTCGACGACGTTGCGCCTGCTGATCTGCTCGCGGTATTTCGGATACTCGGGATCGAGCGTGGCCGGCCGCGGATGCCACCAGCCATTGCCCGCGTACTGACCGAACGAAGCGGGCAGCCCCAACGCGGCGAGGTCGGCCTCGGTGTCGTGCTGACCGTCCACAATGGTCAGAAAGATCGTGTTGAACATGTTGATCTCGCGGGAATCGTCGCCGGGGCGTTCGGCGATCGAGCCGTCGGGCAGCTTCGCCGGTTCGACGGTCTGCTGCGCGTAGGCCGTTCCTCCGGCGAGCGCGCCGATGACGAAGACCACGGGCAGCCACCGCTTCAAACCTCGTACGCCCGCCGGGCGGACGAGCAGGACGGCGAGCGCCAGCAACGGCAGGATCATCAGCGTCTGCACCTTGGCGTTGACCGCGATGACGCCGCCGAACAGCAGTACGGCCAGTCCCGCGTAGCGCCACCAACCCGGCCGCGCGGCCACCAGCAAGCCACCGACGGCGAGCAAAAGGCCGAGGAACGCGGCGCCTTCGCCCAGTACGGAAGCGAAGTAGCCGAAGAACGCGGAGTCCGCGACGACCAGCAGAAGTCCCACGGTCGCGAAGACGCGGACGCGCCGCGAATACGGCAGGCCGACGACGATCAGCGCGACCGCCGCCGCGGCGAGGACACTCATGAGCACGCCGAGCACGACCAGGCTGAGCGTCGAATCCAGCCCGAGCAGGCCACCGAGTGAACGGGCGATCCTCGCGAACCAGCTTTGGCTCAGCAGGTACGTCGCGTCGCATTCGCCCGCCGGAACGGTGTACTCGAGCCGCACGAACGGCTCCGGTTTCCCCTTCCACGGGATGCCCGCGCCGCACAGCACACGGAAACCGTCACCGTTGTCGGACATCGCGACCGGCCTCGGCACGAGGAAACGGACGAGCAGCACGGTGAGCGCCGCGGCGAACACGCCGAAGCCGAACAGCCGCGAGGACGCTTCGAGCGCTGCTGGACGGCCGGGGGAAACGCGTTCGTCGACACTCACGAAGGGCACGGTACGTGGCGGAATTCGGGCGAGAAGTCGAGGGCGGGCGTGACCGACCGCTCGACATCGGCCCGCAAGAACACGGCGATCCACGACGAGGTGCCTTCACGCACGAAGGTCACGACGCGGTACCTAGCCGCGTACGCCGGGTCGATCGCGCAGGACTGCGTCGCCGAATAGCCGCTGTCGGTGATGACGGCGACCGTCGGATGCCGCCGGGAGACGACGGCCTCGCCCGCTTCCTCGGTCTGCCCGCGGACACCGACGATCTGCAGCTGCGTCCCGGCGTGATACGACAGCGCCCCCGGCGCGGACGTGCTCACGACCGAACCGGGTGGCAGGTAGACGCCGAGCCAGCGGCCGATCTCCTCCATCTGCGCGCCGTGGTCGTGCCAGGCGCGCACGCCGGCCAGCATGTCCGGGCTGAACACCGAAGCCAGTACCGCGAGCCCGGACAACGTCACCGCGGCGGCGGGCAGCAGCCGCCTGCCGGCCGTCCTCGGCCGAGGGCTCGGTTTCGGGGCCGCGGTGAGCACGCCGTAGACCGACACCGCGGCCACCGCCAGCAGCGGCGGGATCGGCGCCAGCAGGCGCCACGCCGGGGCGGCGTCACCGCCGAAGAAGACCACGAACCCGGTGAGCACGACGGCGGTGGCGAGCATCAGCCAGATCAGTGCTCTGGCCTCGGCTTCGTGGGGCGTACGACCGTTGCGACGCAGCGGCAGCGCCACCGCCGCGACCAGGCCGAGCAACAGGAATCCCTGGTGGACCACCGAGAATCCCGACAGGTACTGCCAGCCGCTGTCGATTCGCGCCGGGATTTCGAGGTCGAAGGGGATGAGGATCGAGGTCGGCAGGACGTGGTCGTAGTAGGTGGCCCGCCACGCCGTCCACGGCGCGACGAAGACGAGTCCGCCGAGCAGCCAGCCCACCGGAGACCACCAGGTGTACCGGCCGCGCAGTGCGGCGATGACCAGCCAGCAGCCGACGAGCACCGCGAGCAGCGTTCCCGACGGACGCGTCATCATCGCGAAGGCGACGAGCACGCCCGCGACTACCGGGCGCCGTGCCGCGAGCGACGCGAAGACGCCGAGCACGAGCAGGACGAACAACGGCGTCTCGGTGCCGGATCCGCCGTACGCGGCGAGCCCTCCGGCGGCCGCGACGAGCACCGCGGCGGCCACGCCACAGGCCGGACGCGGCTCGCCCGCCGCCCGCGCGACCACCCGGTTCACCGTCACGTACGCCAGCAGGACGGCGCCGAGCGTGGCGAGGATTCCGAGCACGATCGCCGACGTCTCGATATCGGCCCCGAAAGCGGCCTTCGGCAACGCGATCGCGATCATCCAGAGGAAATTCGCGTAACCCTCGATCCGTTCGCCGGTGTTGAACACCGGACCGTTGCCGTCGGCGATGTTCTGCGCGTAACGGAAGGTGATGTACGCGTCTTCCCCGATGGTCGAGTAGGCCAGCTGGTGCACCAGTGAGAAACCGAGCGTCAACGCGAGCGCGGCGGCTCGCCAGTTCTCGTCGGTACTGATCTTGGGCCAGGCCACGAGGACGAAGGCGGCGACCACGAGCCACGCGCCGACGACCGCGACCACCACTTGATCCCCACCCTCCCGGGCCGAGCCTCTCCCCTGACGAAAAGACTACGGTCAAGTATCGATCACCGCGCCAAGGTGTTTCTTTCGGCGCAGTGAGTTGACACGAATGGGCGAGCGGAGTTTGCCAAGAGTAGGGATTGGCGCGGCGATTTCCCCGTGGTGATGTGACCCGTTCGAGTAACGGTCCCCGCGGGTTAATCTGGCTGTCCATTCCGTTCCGCACCTCGGGGGTTCTGTGCGGATTCCCCCCAGCCCCGAGGAAGCTCGTGCCCACCCAGACCTCCGCGCTGACCGACGTCGTCACGATCTGCGTCGCCTTGCTCGTCATCGGCCTTCCCGGCGTGCTCACCGGCCTCGCCGCCGGACTGCGCGGCTGGGTGCTGGCCGGGATGGCGCCCCTGCTGAGCTACGCCGTCGGTGGTCTCGCCGGACCGTGGGCGGCCGCACTCGGGATCCCGTTCAACCCGGTGACGTACGCGGTGGCGACGGCCTTGTTCGCCGGCGTCGCCTACGGTCTGCGACGGCTCACCCTGCGCCGATGGCCGCCCACGCCGGAGGAGCCGCTGTGGGGGCGGGCGGGACACCTCGCCGTCGGGGCTTGCCTGCTGCTCGCGGCCGCCATCGGGATGTACGCGGTGGTACGCGGGATGGGCAGGTTGGACGCCATTCCGCAGGGCTTCGACGCGGTCTATCACGCGAACGGCGTCCGGGAGATCGCCGAAACCGGGGACGGCAGCCTGTTCGGCACCGGCGAGGTCAACTGGTACGGCGACGCGGCGCCGGTGTTCTACCCCAACGCCTACCACCTGCTCGCGTCCGTGGTGTACCTGCTCAGCCCGGCGACCATCCCGCTGACGCTGGACGTGAACACCGCGCTGCTCCCGGCGTTGCTGGCGTTGTCGCTGGTCACGATGGTGCGGATGTTCCGAGGGCGGGCGGTCTTCGCCGGCGCGGTCGCGCTCGTCTCCATCGCGCCGTCGATGGGGCTGTACGAATCGATGAACCGGGGACCGCTGCTGCCGTTCCTGCTCGGGCTCGCGCTGACCCCGTTGGCCGCCGTCGCGGTGAAGCGGTACCTCGACCGTCCCGCGCCCGACACCGGTTTCGTGCTGGTGGCCGGCGCGGTCGGGCTGCTGTGCGTGCACTCGTCGACGCTGTTCGGCGCGATCCTGTTCGCCGGTCCGCTGCTGCTGCAACGCTGGATCGCGCCCGGTGAGCGGTGGCGGCGGATCGGGCGGGACCTGCGCGCACTGGCGATCGTCGGTGTCCTCGCGATCGTCGTGGCCTGGCTGCAGCTGTTCGGGGCGCTCGGGCTGGCGAACGGGGAGGTGCCCTACCGCAGCTGGCCGGTCGAATGGCGGGCGACGACGGCGCTCGGCGCGTTGCTGGGCTTCCAGCACCAAGCGCCTTACCCGCAGATCTGGCTTTCGGCGGCCCTGCTGCTGGGCTTCATCTTCTTCGCGCGGGCGGGCGCGCTGCGCTGGATCGGCGTGACGGCGTTGCTCACCGGGTTCGCCTACATCGTGGTGACGTCGTCGGAGCAGCCGATCGTGCTGACGCTGTCCCGGCCATGGTGGAACGACCCGTACCGGTTCATGGCGATGGCGGCGATCCCCTTGTCCATCATCGCGGCGCACGGGCTCGCCGAGACACAGGCGTGGCTGCGGGACACCGTGGTGCACCGGAAGGTGCCCGCGTTCGTCGTCGCGGTGGTGGTCTTCGCCGGCTTCGCGTTCTTGAGCAACGGCTTTTACGCGCGGTCAAACGCGGCGATGGTCGCCCCCGGCTACGCGAACACCCCCGGCATCAACCAGCACAAGCTGCCGGTGAGCCCGGACGAGGTCGTGGCGATGGAGAAGCTCGCCGAGTTCGTGAAGCCCGGCGAGCGCGCGTTGAACGACCGGCTGGACGGGACGGTGTGGACCTACGCGCTGTCAGGCGTCCGCACCACTTCCGGGCATTTCGACGAGACGCTGTCGCCGTCGGACGCGCGGCTGCTGGAGTGGCACTTCCGCGAGTACCCGGCGAACCCGGACGTGCGGGCGGCCGTCCAGCGGCTGAACGTGCGCTGGGTGATCCTCGGGCAGTACGGCTACCCGCCGGGCGCTCCACGCCAGGCCGGGCTGCGCGATCTGGACGGCCTGAACTTCCTGACCGAGGTCTACCGCAACGCCGACGCCGTCATCTACCGCCTGACCCCCTGACGCGTTTAGTCCTCTCTTGAGAGGTGTTGAGGGGTAAGGCAAATATGGCGTGATCGGCTCGTTGCCGTGAGACTGTCCACAAGGGATACTTTTCGGGACTCGGTGTCCGATTGATGACGCTATGCACGGTTTCGCAGGGGGTCGTGAGTGGCGAATAGGGTTAGAACCCTCATTGCCACTCACGACCCCCTTGAGAAAACGCGCATACTGCCCAAGTCGGACACTTGCTTGACCAAAAATGTCCCTTGTGGACACTGGGACGCGGCCCGGCGTCCGTCAGTCAGCCCAGTCCCGCGCCGGGGCACGCCATGTTCGCCTTACCCCTCGGGAATGCGGTAGTTGCGCGTGCAAGTACCGCATTCAGCGGACTAAACGCGGGCTGAGGCGAGGCGGGCGGAGAGCGCGGCGGCGCCGGCGGTGATCAAGTCGGCGACGGTGAACATCACGCGCGAAGCGATGGCGAACGCCGTCGCCTGGCCGACGGTGAGACCCGACGCGGTGAGCACGGCGACCTGGGCGACCTCGCGGACGCCGACCCCGCTGGGCAGGATGAACGCGAACGTCCCCACGGTCATCGCGACGGCCATCGCGCCGACGCACAACACGAAGCCGCTGAAGCCGGGCGTGCCGACCGAGTTCGCCAGCAGCCACAGGTGCACACCTTGCAGCGCCCATGCCGCTGTCGACGAGCCGAAGACCTTGCCGACGACCGACCAGCTCAGCCGGTGGTCCAGCGGCGGGCGGCGCAGGATCCGCAGCACGAGCGACGTGCCCCAGGTGAGCACGCGCGGATGCAGCATCGCCAGCCCGACCGGGATCAGCACGAACAGCCACAGCGCCCGCGGGCTGTTGCTGAACACCGCGGGGGCCGCGAGCAGCGAGACGACCAGCGCCGACACCACGCCGACGCCGAGCTGGATCAGCGAACCGGTGAAGATCCGGGCCCTGGCGAGCCCGGCCTTGCGGCCCAGTTCCATCTGCAGCAGGTACGCCCACACCGACCCCGGCACGTACTTGCCGAGCGAGCCGACGAGGCAGATCTGCGCGCCGCGGGCGTAGCCGATCGGCTTGCCGAGGTCGTCGACCATGACCTGCCAGCCGTAGGTCGACACCATGATGGCGGCGACGAGCGCGAGCAGACTCAACGTGGAGGATTCCCAGGCGACCTCGGACAAGGTCCGCCAGAATTCACCCCAATTGGTGACAAGTGTCTTCGCCGCGAAAGTGACGACCAGGAGGATGGCGATCCAGCGGACGACGTCGAGGATCTTCGCCTTCGTGGATTTCGGTTGTTTTACAGCAACCGAAGACTCCTCTTCGGGCGTTTCGACGGTCGTCACTGAACCTCCTCTGCTGCTACCTCGTCACCGCAGGTCAGACCTGTACGGTCACCAAGCGGCTGAACTCGGTCAGCAGATCGTAGCCGTCCCAAATCGCGGAGAACGTCAGGGCCGATCCGAAGGGAACGACCCGGTCGACACCGCGGCCCGCCAATTCCGTCACGAATTCCGTCAATTCTTCTTTGCTGAAGCCGAATTGACCGACGGTTTGATCTTTGCGGAGGACGATCGGGACGAGGTCGGAAAGCGTGTCGACCCGCGCGTTGGCGAAGGTGCCCGCGCCGAGCCACTCGCGTGGCAGGATCGCGGGATCGGCCAGCTCCAGCGTCGCGATGCCGTTGCCCTGGAACTCGATGCCGTTGACGAGCCCGTCGACGGCCGCGCCGTAGGCCGAAACCCGCTTCTGGACGGCCATGGCGGGCTCGGTGACGTGCTGTTTCGTCGCCAGGACCTCGGCGAGCAGCTTCCGGAACTCCTGCCCTGCTTCGCGGGCGCCGTCCTCGTCGCCGACCCAGAACACCGCGCGCGGTGACGAGCAGGCGGCCTGGTCGAACCAGTACGAGTCGTTGTAGAAGCCTTCGGCCGCGCCGCGGCGTTCGGCTTCGGAGGCGTTCTGCCAGCCGCGCACCGACGCGACCGCGAACGACGACCGGTCCGGGAAGGTCAGGTCGCGCGCGTGCGGCGCCAGCGGGTACTTGCGCAGCGCCGCCACCGAGGCGTCGCCGCCCCAGATGACCCGCAGGTCGGCGGCGACCGAAAGCGCGCCGCTGATCTCGTCGCTGCGGTCATAGGTGACCATACGCTGCGTCGCGGTGATCGCGGCAGCCGTGTCGGCGTCCACTTCGGACAGTGCGGCGTTCAGCGCCTCCAGCACCGTTTCCGCGGCACCGGCCGAACGCGACGACACGCGGACGACGTTGTGGTTGCCCGCCAGCGCGGAAAGCGCCCACGAGTACACGAAGATCGTGTCGACGTTGGCGGGCGGGACGTGGAAGACCAGCCCGCGCGGGAAGCGCAGCGTCTCCCCGGAGGTATCCAAAGTGGACAGAGCTTTGGCGATCTCTCCCTTGCGCAAGAAGAAACCGAGTGACGCCAGTTCCGGGAACCGGCGCGCGGTGGCCGGCGAGAGGAGCTTGCGCGCGAACTTCGTCAGGAACTCGACGACACGCGGGTCGCCGACGCGAAGCCGTCCGCCGACGGGCTCGGCCCGCAGCTCTTCGACCAACGAGGAGACCTCGATGCCGTCGCCGAGCGGGAAACGCTGGTTCAGTGTGCTCATGCCGCCGCCCCCTGGAAGGTGTCCGAGCAGCCGCGGGCCTCGGCCTTGGGCAGCCTGCCGTGCACGGAGAAGTGCTTGCCCGGCCAGTCGCCGTCGTCGATCCCGTTGTAGACGCCCAGATCCTCGGTGAGCAGGACGTGACCCGGATACGAATGCGGCAGCGTGCTCACGACCTCGATCACCCCGGGGACACCGACCGGCTGCTCTTCCCAGGTCTCCGGGTCCCGGATCACGACGTCCGCGAAGTCAGGGCAGTACAAGGAGTTCCCGGAGGGTCCTTCGAGGAACACGGTGCCGATCTGCTCGATCATCCCGTAGTAGTTGTGGATCCGGGTGAGGCCGGTGTCCTCTTTGAACCGGCGGCGGAACTCGGTGTTGTCCACCGCGCGGTCGATCAGCTTCTTCCAGCCGCCGGAGTGGATGAGGATCCCGTTGGACAGGTCCAGCTTGTGCTCACGCGCGACTTCGTAGAGGTACTGCCACACCATGAAGGTGAAGCCGAAGATCAGGAACGGCTTGTCGCCGTAGGTGGCGAGGAAGGTCTTGACCGCCTCGACGTCCGGCTGGTCGTTCTCGTCGAGCACGTAGGTGTGTTTGCGGCCGAAGTTCGCCATACCCAGCACACCCGCGCCGCGCGCGGAGAAGGACCGGCGGTTCTTGATGATGCCGATGGTGTCGACCATCAGCATCGGCAGCCGCTCACCGCCGAGGACCTCCTGCAGCGTCGCGCCAAGCTGCTTCGTCTGCGCGCCCGCGGCGGCCTTGTCCAGGTAGATCCGCGACGCGCCCGCGCCGGTGGTGCCCGAGGACGTCAGCGTTTTGAAGATCTCGGACTCGGGGATGCTGCGCAGGTCGTGGGTCTTGAACATCCGCACCGGCAGCCACGGCAGGTCCGCGATCGAGGCGAACTCCGCGTCCCGCGCGATGCCGAGCGAGGAGAGGATGCGCTCGTAGCCCTCGGAGTTCTCGCGGTGGTGCGCGGTCAGCTCGGCGAGCTGAGGCAACAAAGAAGCCTCACGCTCGGCCTGAGACAACGTAAAGACGCTCATACCTGGGCCTCCAGCGACCGGTAGTCGATCTTGCCGCTGGCCAGCAGCGGCACGGTGTCGATGGGGCGGACGTCGAACCCGCTGGTGTGCAGGTGCAGCCGCTCGGACAGCGCCTTGGCGGCGTCCTTGCAGATCTCCTTGTCGGCCGCCTCGGCGAACAGGACGACCTTGTCCCCGGCCGCGACGGCGGCCACGACGTCGATCCCCACCGAGGCTGAACGCACGGCGTGCTCGAGATCATCCAGGCTGACCCGGTTGCCGAAGACCTTGCCGATCCGCTTGAGCCGTCCGGTGATGTAGAGGAACCCGTCCTCGTCGAGGTAGCCGAGGTCGCCGGTGGGCAGCACGCCGCCGCATTCGTCGCCCGCGGCCAGCCCGGCCTCGTCGTCGGCGTAGCCCATCATCACGTTGGGCCCCCGGTAGACGACCTCGCCGACGATCTTCGGATGCTGGGTCTCGGAGCCGTCCTCGCGCCGGACGGCGAACGAGCCGCCGGGCAGCGCGGGCCCGGCGGAACCGAGCTTCTCCGCGAGCCGCTCCGCCGGGACGGTGGTCATCCGCGGCGCGGCCTCGGTCTGCCCGTACATCACGAACATCCGGCCGCCGACCGCGCGGATCTTGTCGTTGAACTGGGCGACGAGATCGTCGCGGAGCTTGCCGCCCGCCTGGGTCAGCGTGCGCAGCGTCGGGTATTTCGCCGGGTCGAATTTGAGGCGCCGCAGCATCTCGTAGTGGTACGGGACCCCCGCGAGCGAGGTGACCTTGTGCTCGTTGACCGCGTCCCAGAACCCGCGCCCGAGTACGCCGGACGGTTCGATGACCACGGTCGCCCCGCGGACGAGGTGGGAGTTCAGCACGGACAGGCCGTAGCTGTAGTGCAGCGGGAGACTGGTCGGCGCGACCTCGTCGCGGTCGATGCCGAGTACCTGCGCGATCGCGTCGGCGTTGGACAGCACCGCGCCGCGCGAAAGCCGGACCAGCTTGGGATTCCCGGTGGAACCGCTGGTCGGCAGCAGGACCGCGAGATGCGGATGCGGCTCGACCCCCTCGCCTGCCTCGCGGACCCAGTGTCCGTCGGAGACGCCGTAACCCTCGGGTGCGGGCGCGTCCGGCGCGGACAGCACGGCCGCCGGGCGGAAACGCTCGATGAGCCCCGCCAGGACGTCGGCGTCCAGCGCCGGGTCGATCAGCGCGATCGCGCGGCCCGCCTCGAAGGCGCCGAGGTAGTTCAGCACGCTGCCGAGGTCCACCGACATCCGGGCGAACAGCGCGCCCGGCGGCAGCAGCGACAACGCGGTCCCCACGCGGGTGACTTCGGCGTCGAGTTCCTCGCCCGCGAGCGTCTTGCCGCTCGTGACGTCGATGAGTCGTGCACCCACACCCAAGAGGGTCATCAGAGAACCAAGCCTCCGTCGATGCCCAGCACCTGCCCGGTGATGAACGAAGCGTCATCACTGACGAGGAACCGGATCGCGTTCGCCACGTCTTCGGGCGTTCCGAGCCGCCCGAGCGGGGTCTTGCCGATGTTCTCGGCCTTCGCGTCCTCGCTCAGGCCCGAGGTCAGGTCGGTGTCGATGACGCCGGGCGCCACCGCGTTGACCCGGATCCCGGACCGGCCGAGTTCCTTCGCGGCCGAACGCGCGATGTTCGCCACCGCCGCCTTCGAGGCCGCGTACACCGTCTGACCGGCGCTTCCGTGCTCGCCGACGATCGAAGCCAGCACCACGATGGCGCCAGTCTTCTTGCGCATCATCGCCCTGGCCGCGGCCTGGACGGTGTGCAGCGTGCCGGCGACGTTCGTGCTCAGCGTGGTGTCGACCAGTTCCTCGCGGATCATGCCGAGGAGCGCGTCCTCCATGATGCCGGCGTTGGCGACCACGATGTCGAGCTTGCCGTGCTCCTTGGCCACGCCGCGGACCAGCGTCGACACGGCCTTGGCGTCGGTGACGTCCAGCGCGAGCCCGTTCGCGGCCCCCGCCGCGGCCGCCGCTTCCTTGGCCTTGGCCTCGTCACGGCCGGTCAGCACGACGGTGGCACCCGCCTCGGCGAGCGCCCGCGCGGTGGCGAGCCCGATCCCGCGCGTTCCGCCGGTGACCAGGGCGATCCTGCCTTCGAGCATCACTTGTTCTGAAGGTCCGTGACCATGTCGACGGCGACCTTGAAGCTGGACATGTCGATCACCTGGTCGGTGTCGAACTCGACGTCGAACTCGTCCTCGATGGCCGCGACCAGCGCCATGTGACCGACCGAGTCCCACGCCTCGATGTCGCGGTACTTCAGGTTTTCGACGTCGACCTCGCCGTCGAGGTCCAGCGCCTCGACGAAGACCTCACGCAGCTTGCCGGCGACATCCGCCATCGTTCGACTCCTAGTACTCACTCGCGCGGACGGGCGTCCCACGCCTTCACCAAGGTAGAGAGGTCGCCGGGCAGCCGGTCGGCCAGCCCGTCCTCAGGGAGACCGGCCTTACCCTTCAGCCACGGCCCCAGCGCCTCGATGGTGGCCTCGTCCAGCCCTCGGCGCGACAGGCCCACGGTGTTGACGCCGGTCACCCGGGCGGGGTTGCCGACCGCGATGGTGAACGCGCCCACCTCCTTGCGGACCGCGGAGCTCATCCCGACCATCGCGCCGGGGCCGACCACGACCCGCTGGTGCAGGATCGCACCCATGCCGAGATTCGCGCCGGACCAGATGTGGCAGTGGCCACCGGTGATGACGTTCGACGCGACCGTGACGGCGTCCTCGACCAGGCAGTCGTGCGCGATGTGGGAGCCGCGCAGGAAATAGCCGCCGTCGCCGATGGTGGTCGTGCGCCAGGTGCCCTGGTGGACGCTGACGTACTCGCGGATCCGGTTGCGGCTGCCGATGACGACCCCATGACCGTCGTGATCGGGATCACCGTTCGGCGCGGATTCCCAGGCGGCGGGGTGCTCGCGGCCGCGATCCTCACCCGGGGTGCCGATGGTCACGTGCGGGCCGATCCAGTTGCCGTCGCCGATCCGCGTGGGGCCCACGATGACGGTGAACGGTCCGATGACGTTGTCGTCACCGAGCTCGACACCCTCGCCGATGACTGCTGTCGGGTGGATGCGGTTCACCACGTGAGATCCGTTCGTTGTGGCTGGGAGGCAGCCTGGGGTATTGGGCGCTTCGGCGGTCCCGGTAACGTGTGGCCCGCGCCAGAGAGGGCGGCCGGACGCAGAACCGGCGGCTCACTGTACCGGACGCACCAGAACGCCCAGTCGAGAGAGACTTGCTGATGATCCCCATTACCGTGGTCGACGTCCGTGACGCGGAGGACCTCGTCGTCGAGGTGCTGCGATCCGGCGCCATCGCACAGGGACCGATGGTCAAGCGCTTCGAGGACGCGTTCGCGAACGTTTCCGGCACGAAGCACGCGATCGCCGTCAACAACGGCACCACCGCGCTGGTCGCCGCCATCCAGGCGCTCGACCTCCAGCCGGGTGACGAGGTCATCACCTCGCCGTTCACCTTCGTGGCGACGCTGAACGCGATCCTGGAGGCCGGCGCGACCGTCCGCTTCGCCGACATCCGGCGCGACGACTTCGCGATCGACCCGGACGCCGTCGGCGCCGCGATCACCGACCGCACCAAGGTCCTCATGCCGGTGCACCTGTACGGGCAGACCGCGGACATGGGCAAGCTCGCGCCGCTGGCCGCCGAGCACGGTCTCCAGGTCATCGAGGACTCCGCGCAGGCCGTCGGCGCGTCGTTCGAGGGCAAGCCGTCGGGATCCTTCGGGATCGGCTGCTTCTCCTTGTACGCCACCAAGAACGTCACCACCGCCGAGGGCGGCGTCATCACCACGGACGACGACAAGCTGGCGGACGCGCTCCGTGTGCTGCGCAACCAGGGCATGCGCGCCCGGTACCAGTACGAGGTCGCCGGGCACAACTACCGGATGACCGATCTGCACGCCGCGGTCGGCATCCCGCAGCTGGAGAAGCTGGACCAGCTCACCGCCGCCCGGCAGGCCAACGCGAAGCGCCTCACCGAAGGCCTCGCCGGCACCCCGGGGCTCGACCTCCCGCAGGTCCTGGCGGGCCGCGAACACGTGTGGCACCAGTACACCGTGCTGGTCGGCCCGCACGCCTTCCTCTCCCGCGACGAACTCGCCGCCGCGCTCACCGAGCGGGGCATCGGCAACGGGATCTACTACCCGAAGATCGTCTTCGACTACGACTGCTACCGGAACAACCCGCTGATCCCCGATGCCAAGGTCGAGGACTTCCCGGTGGCCGCCTCCGTCGCCGCGCAGGCGCTTTCCCTGCCGGTGCACCCGCACCTTTCCGAGTCCGACCTGGACACCATCATCGAAACGGTTCGCGAGGTACTCGGCGCATGACCACCCACAAGATCGCCCTCATCGGCACCGGGAACATGGGTTCGCTGCACGCCCGTGTGCTCGCCGCGAACGAACGCGTGGACCTCGTCCGCGTGATCGACCCGCGCGAAGAGGCCGGCCGCAAGGTCGCCGAACGCTACGAAACCCAGTGGACGCCCGAAATCGGCTCACTGTCCGATGTGGACGCCGTGGTGCTCGCTTCCGCGACCGAGGCGCATTACGAGCTGGCGCAGGAGATCCTGGGCCAGGGCAAGCCGCTGCTGGTCGAGAAGCCGGTCTGCAACAGCCTCGAATTCTCCCAGGAGATCGTCGCGCTGTCGGCGAAGAAGGACGTCCCGCTGATGTGCGGGCTCCTGGAGCGCTACAACCCCGCCGTGATGACCGCGCGGGCGCTGATCAACGAGCCGATCCACCTGATGGCCCGCCGCCACGGCCCGTACGCGCCGCGGATCAAGACCGGTGTCGCGTGGGATCTGCTGGTGCACGACGTCGACCTGGCGATCCAGTTCTTCGGCGGCGCGACCCCGGCGCGGGTCGCCTCCGGTGCCGGCTACTTCCACCCGAATTCGGTCGAGGGCGCCGAGGACACCATCGAGACGGTGCTGTCGTTCGAGTCCGGGCTGGCCACGGTTTCCGCGTCCCGCCTCGGCCAGCGCAAGGTCCGCTCGCTCTGGGTGTCCGAACTGGACCGCATGATCGAGATCGACCTGCTCCGCCGCGACGTCACCATCTACCGGCACGTCTCGCACGACTCGGTCACCCCGGACGGCCTCGGCTACCGGCAGCAGACCGTCATCGAGATCCCGGAGCTGGTCACCGCGCGCGAGCCGCTGGCGACCCAGCTGGACCGCTTCCTCGAACTGCTCGAAGGCAAGGTCGACGCCGACACCGAGCGTGACCTGATCCTGCCGTCGCACGCCGTCGTCGACCAGGTGCTCACCCAGGCCGCCGCCTGATTCTCTCGCGTTATTTGGTGAGGCGCTGGCCCTTCGCGTTGTAGGCGACGAGCGGGCTCAGGACGCTCGCCGACTCCACGTCGGCCGGGTCGAACCAGAAGATCACCACCGCCGGGTCTTCGGACCAGACGGCCGTCTTCGCTTCGACGGGCGTTCCCCGCACGGTGCCGGTGATCCGCGCCGCCGGACCGGAGAAGTAGCCGAACACCGGGACGAACGTGTTCTGGACCAGCTCGCCGCCGTCCGTGGCGTGGAAACCGAAGGACCGGTCGGATCCCTTGTACTCGTTGGTGCTCTGGAGCGTCTCGAAGGTGCCGTTGTCGTTCCGGTAGGCGACCTGGAGACTGAAGTGGATGTCCCCCAGGACCGGCTCGTCGAGCGCGGCCGCGTAGATCACCAGCTCCCGGCCGCCCTCACCGCGGATGCCGAGCGGGATCACGTCACCCATGGGCAGGTCCGCCGCCGCCGTGGAGGTGGGGGCCGACGGTGCCGGTGACATCGGCGCCGGAATCGGCTGCGGCGACGGCGGGGCGGGCGCGCTCGCGGCGGGTGGGATCGGCCGCCGGTCGGACGGCGGTTCCTTCAGCGCCACCGCGCCGACGATGACCAGCACCGTCACCATGGCGGCGGCGACCCCGCCCGCGCCGGTCGCGAGACGGCGACGGCGGCGGATACGCCTGCCCTTGGTCATGATGGCGGCGAGGTCGGGTGCGGCGAACTCCTCGTCCGGCGGTTCCCGAAGAGCCGAACGCAGCGTCTCGAGGTCGGTCATCGTCCCAGCCCCCCGATCAGTTCCGTGCCGTCCTCCGCGGTGATCCGCAGCTTCGTCAGTGCGCGGGAGTTGGTGCTCTTCACCGTGCCCACCGAGACCCCCAGCTCGCCGGCCACGTCGGACTCCTTCAAATCGAAGAAGTGCCGGAGCACCACAACCGCTCTTTCCCGATCTGTGAGCGTACGCAACGCGTCAAGCAGCCATTTCCGCTGGACAACGGCCCCGGCGACGTCCGCGCCGCTCGGCCGTTCGGGGACCTCCTCGGTGGCGTTCTCGCGCATCGGGCGCCGCCAGCCGTCGATGATGTGGTTGACCAGGACCTGCCTCGCGTAGGCGTAGGCGTCCTTGCGGCGTACCCGTGACCAGGCCGCGTACGTCTTGGCGAGCGCCGTCTGCGCGGCGTCCTCGGCCTGATGCCGATCGCTGGTCAGCAGGTAGGCGGCATGCTGCAGACGCGTCGACGAGTTCCGCACGAACTCGACGAACTCGTCATCGCCGCGAGCCACGCTGGTCCTCATCTCCGTTCGACGGTTGGCCACCCGAAAGGTTGCCTCAACCTTTTCGGCCGCTCCCCCGTAGAGGTCTTCGCACGATCTTCGACCACTGGGAGGCACTGCACATGAAATCACCCGGGAAGCGGACGATGCTCGCAGGCGGCGGGATCGCGGCCGCCGGTCTCGCTGTCGTCCTTTCGAGCACCTTGACCGCGAACGCGACCCCCGCTCCGGCACCCGCGCCCGTCGCGGCGGAGGCCGTGCAGGTGGCCGCCCCGGTGCGGACGGCCGAAGAGCCGGACAACACGCCATGGGGCGACGTCATCGGCACCGGCGTCCAGGGCGATGGCGGTGAGCTGGTGTTCTACGGTGTGAAGATCGACCTCGAACAGCTTCCGCAGACGACCTTCGGGATCATGGCCGGGCACCGGTCGGCCGACGGCAAGGTGACCGCCGGCACCGTCACCAACGAGTTCTCCGGCCCCGACAAATCCCCTGGTTTCCACGCGGTGTCCGGCGGATTGAACGGCATCCCGGCCTTCGGCTACTACGCGGGCCCGGCCGCGAAGATCACCGCAAAGGTGAACGGCAAGACCGTCACCGCACACCAAGCCGCCTGGAGCGTGGACCCGAACATCGTCGTGTTCTGGTTCGACTCCGCCACCGACCCGCTGAAGCTGGCGGCCTTCGACGCCTCCGGCAAGAAGCTGCCCGTGGGCAACCCCGACGTCGGCCACGGCTGATCTCAGTTCTTGCGGCGGGTGAGGCGCAACGCGACGACGAGACCGGCGACCACCACGGCGGCCGCGAGCACGATCCACACCCAGACCGGCAACAGGCCTTCGGGAGTGGTCTCATCCGCCTGCGGGGCCGGAGTGGCGCTGGTGGCGGGGGCCGCGCTGCTCGCCGGAGCCGCCGCACTGCTGGAGGACGGCGGCGTGACCGGGGCACTGAGGTTGAACTTCACCGAACCGCTCGCGGCGTGCGTGTCCTCGAAGGTCACCTTGTAGCGCAAGGTGTACTCGCCCGCGGGCCCGACGGCCTGCACCGGCGCGGTGACGACGGTTCCGGCGACCTCCGCCCGGCCGACCGTCCATGACGCGTTCTCGGGTCCGGTGATCTGGATCGGGTTCTCGGCGAGGGTGACCGGGCCGGAGAACGTCAGCTTGATCTGCGTCGGCGGCGTCGCGAGCGAAGCGCCCCTCTCCGGATCACTGCTCTTCAGCTCCGAGTGGGCCATCGCCGGTGCCGCGGCACCCAGCAGGGCCACCCCGGCGACCAGCAGGGACGCGCCGAACCGCTTGAACCTCATCAGACACCCTTCTACTGTCGCCTGGCACGACAGTAGTCGGCCACCCGCGCTTCGCGGTTCCCTACCGTGAGAGTCAGGGGCCCGGCAATGTCGTATAACTGCTGGTCGACTCCGCCGCTAGAGCGGGACAAGGCGAACGTGTCGTGTGGCCCCGGAGGAAGTGGGCTCGCGCAAGGGGCCTCACCCGGCTCTTGACTGTCCATAAGGGACACTTTGCGGGACACATGTGCCCGGTTTGGGCAAGTTGCACGGTTTCGCGAAGGGGTCGTGAGTGGCGAATAGGGTTAGAACCCTCATTGCCACTCACGACCCCACGCAGAACCGCACATAGCGACATCAATCGGGCGCTCAATCGCTCGATGAGGTTCTTGTGGACACTGAAGCTCCGCCACCGGTGCATGCGGCCCCGCCGCAGTGCAGGAATAGTCGACTGACCTGCAAGATCGCGACTTTGCCTGGACCCTGCCGTGAGAGTAGGGAAGAAGTCCTTCACGGCTTGACGAAATCGAACATCAGCGAGCCAAGTGGACATGTGGCCACACGCACCACAGCGGCACCGGCCCGTTCTCTGTTGAAGAACGGGCGATGACCTTCCTTGCTCTCAGTCGCCCCGCGCGAACGGCTGTGCTCAGGGGCGCTGCGCGTGGCGGGTGGTGAGGGCGTCGAGGTCGAGGGTGATCGGGGTGCCGTCGAAGTCGAGTGACACCTTGCCGGTGTGCTCGCCGAAGTTCTCGTACTCGCCGTCGACCAAACGGTAGGTGATCATGCTCGGCGGGTCGTCGAGGTCGACGATCCAGTAGTGCTCGATTCCGGCTTCGGCGTACTCGGAGAATTTCGTGACCCGGTCGGTGCGAACCGTGCCCTCGGAAAGGACCTCGACCACCAGCCGCACATCTTGAGCGGCGTAACGAGCCGGATTCTCTTCCACGAGCTCGGTCGCCGCGACGAGGACATCCGGGACGCGAACCGTCAACGGGAGTTCTGCGACGACGAGCTCGGCTTCCGAGAGAGCCATGAGCGACTCAGGCAGTTGCTCGTTGAGCAGGTATCCCAAGCGGGTGACCGCGAGCTGATGGAACGACATCGGCCGAGGGGCCACGACCAAGACTCCTTCGACGACTTCTGCGCGGTGTTCCGGGTCTTCCGGCAACGCGGCCCAGTCGTCGAGGGTCAGGAGGCGGTGAGGCCACTGCACGACACTCATCGAACTCCTCCTTCGCCGGTGATCACCAGACCATCTTCCCACGGTTTCGTCGAAACGGTAGCGCTACACACGGTAGTGAAAGGCCGTCGGGTCAAGTTGCGGCTACGCAAGTTTTCGCAGGTCGGATACATTGTGGCGATGAAGAGAACCTGGGGGTTCCTGGCCATCGGCCTGCTCTTTTCGGTCACCGCCTGCACCGTCACGATCAGGTTGCCCGCCCGTTCACCGTCGCCGGCCCCGTACGAGACCACCGTTCCCACGACCCCGCTGCCCGCGTCGCCCGCCCTCGTTCTCGACGCCTGCCCGTTCCTAGCGGCCGCCGAGGTCGCTCAGCTCACTGGCATCTCCGCCGAGATCAAGCCGCTGGAACAAGAGGCCCACGTGGGTGGGCGTGTGGAGAAGCGGTACGGCTGCCTGTACGAAAACGCCGATCAATCGGCCGCCCTCGCACCACATCTGCAGATCGTCATTCCGCTGAAGCCCGATTCGACCAGCGTCGCGTTCGTGGACGAAACGGCGAAGGCGAGCTGCCGCGAACCGGTCACCCTTGTCGGCGGTGTCGGAGACAAGACGATGTACTGCGAATCGGGCAAGGACCCGGCCAAGGCCGTCCTGCTCGTCGGCAAGCTCAGTCGAGGAGAAGTCCGGCTCGCCGTCCTCGACATCGTCAAGATCCGGCCCGACGCCTACGAAACGATCGCGAAACTCCTCGCGCAGCGCCTCTGATCACTCCGTGAAGTCGCCTGCCGGGGCGCCCCAAGACCCCGGCGTGTCACCGCGTTCCTCCGCCAGCGCCCGCCGCCGCGCGTTCTCGCCGCGCACACGCTCCACTTCGGACTGGATGTACTCGTCGTCGTACTTCTGGAACACGCGCGCGGGGTTGCCCGCGACGAGCGTCCGCGGCGGGACGTCCTTGGCGACCACGGAATTCGGCTGCACGGTGGCGAAGTCGCCGATCGTGACGCCCGCCATGATCACGACAAGGCCGCCGATGAAACAGCCTTTGCCGATCTTCACCGGCTTGCGTTCGATGAGGTCGCTGCCGGAGTGGTTCTGCAGCGTCATGTTCGCGAGCCAGCTGGAATGCGTGAAGATCAGCGTGTTCAGGCCGATGCTGGTGTGCTCGCCGATCTCCAGCCCGCCGCTCGCGTCGAGCGCGGCGCCTTCGCCGATCCAGCAGTGTTCGCCGATCTTCAGGTTCTCCGGGCTGATGATCTTGACCCGCTCACGCACCCGGGTCGTCTCGGGCAGCCCATAGAACTTCGCGCGCTCGGCGTCGTTCATGTACTGCGAAACGAGTTCGGTCAGGATCTGCGGACGCAGCCGGTTGCTGCGCTCGTCATCGAAGAACATCGGCCTCGGTCACCAGTTTCTCGAAGGTGCGCAGGTGTTCCTCGGCGACGACGTCGAGGCCGAAGTTGGCCCGCACCATCGCGCTTTCCCGCTGTGCCACCAAAGCCCGCTTCTCCGGGTCGTCGAGCAGTTCGATGACGGTGTTCGCGACCGCCTCGCTGTCGTCCGGCCGCACCAGCAGGATGTTCTCGCCGTTGCGCAGCTCGATGCCGGGGTAGTTGTCCTCGGTGACCGACGCGATGGTCGCGGTGCCCGAAAGCATCGCCTCCAGCGACGCGGTGCCGCAGCCGCCGTTGAGGTCGTGCGTGACGATGTCGGCGGCGGCGAAGTACGCGGGCACGTCCGCCTTCGGCACGGCACCGGTGACGATGATGGCGTCGGCGACGCCGAGTTCTTCGGCCCGCTTCAGGAAGACGTCGTGGTAGACCCGGCCGACGACGACGACCTTCACGTCGGGGTGCTTGTCCAAAATGGACGGAAGCGCCTCGACGAGCGGCAGGCGGTTCCGCAGCGGGATCACGTGCCCGAGCGAAACGATCACCGGACCGTCGCCCAGCTTGTGCTCCGCACGCACGTCGAGTGTGAGCGGCTTCTCGAAGTTCCCGGTGTCGACGGCGATCGGGAAGTAGTCCGAGTTCGCGTCGCTGGTTCCGTAGCGCTCGACGCAGTAGTCGACCCCGAGCTTGTCGAGGATGACGTACCGCGGCTTGAGGTAACGCAGGATCGGGTTCACCAGCACGGTGTCCAGGAACCGGAACACGCCGCCGTACAGCTTGTTGTCGCTGATCAGCAGGGTGTGGATGGTCAGCAGCATCGGCAGCTTGTGCCGCCGCGCGTACAACCCGGCCAGCCACGACAGGTCGAAGAACTGCCCGTGCAGGTGGATCGCGTCCGGTTTGAACTCGTCCAGCAGCTTCCACAGCCGCCGCCAGTTCCCCGGCCGCAACGAGGCGAAGCTCATGTCGAAGTCGATCGACAGGCCCAGCTGCGGCATCTTCACCGCGGGCAGGCGGACGACGCGGTAGCCGTCCTTCGTCTCGTCGGCCGGGGCGTCGGCGTAGGCCGCGGTGATCGCGAGCACCTCGTGCCCGCGTGCCGCGTACTGCTCGGCCAGGGACGCCGCCATGTGCGCGCTTCCGCCCACCCTCGGCGGGAAGAAGTTGTTGACGACAGCGATGCGCATGGCACGGCTCTCCCCTGGCCCGGCGCTCACTCCGAAGCCTTCACCAGTTCGTGCATGCCCTCTTCCACCGAGATCTTCGGCTCCCAGCCGAGGACTTCGCGGGCACGCGTGATGTCGGCGGCACGCCGCGAAACCAGCACGTCGCGCTCGTTGAACAGCGGCTCGACGTTGACGCCGACGGCGTCGATGAGGATCTTCGCCAGCGTCGCGATCGAGGTGTCGATCCCGGTGCCGATGTTGATCGGCAGGTTGGCCTGCTCCGATTCGAGCGCGGCGACGACGGCGCGGGCGAGGTCGGTGACGTGCACGAAGTCCATCGACTGGTCGCCGCGGCCGTCGATGACCGGCGGCTGACCGGCGCGCAGGCGCTGGATGAAGTGGTTGATCACCGACGTGTAGTAGGCCTCGATCTTCTGGCCGGGGCCGTACACGTTGAAGAACCGCAGCGCGTTCCAGGACAGGCCCTTGGTGCGCTCGTAGAAGCCGAGCATGTCTTCGCCCGCGCGCTTGGAGATGCAGTACGGCGTGAGCGGCTTGAGCTCGTCGTCCTCGTGCATCGGCAGCCGCTTCGGGTCGCCGTAGACGGACGCGGTCGAAGCGAACACCACACGCTCGACGCCTTCGTCCGCCGCGGCCGCGAAGACGTTGTGGTTGCCGACCATGTTGATGTCGATGGACTCGTGCGGGTCCGCGACCGACTTGTTGATCGACACGGTGGCGAAGTGGATCACGTGCGTGCAGCCGCGCATGGCCTCGCGCACGGCGCCGCCGTAACGCACGTCCTTCTCGACGAGTTCGACCTTGCCGGTGGCGATGAACTCGTTCACCCTGGCGCGGTCGCCGCGCGTCATGTTGTCGAAGATGCGGACGGTGTAGCCGCCTTCGATCAGCATCGGGATCACGTGCGCGGCGATGAAACCGCCGCCCCCGGTGAAGAGGACCTTCTTGTCGGGCATTTCTCTCCTAGCTCGGCAGTGCGGCGCTGACGGTCCCGATGACCCGGTCGACCTGGTCATCGGTGAGGTTGGCGTGCATCGGGATGGCGAGATGACGGGCGAAGAGGTCCGCAGAGACCGGCAAGGTCTGCTTCTTGCCGTAGATGGGCTGGAGGTGCGAGGCGTAGGTGCCGAAGTTGCACTGCACGCCCTGTTCGCGGATCCGCAGCGCGAGCGCGTCGCGGTCGATCTCCGGGGCCACGGTGAGGATGTAGGCCTGCCACGGGTGTTCGCGATCCGGCAGTTCCACCGGGACGGCCAGGCCGGGCAGGTTCTCGAAGGCCTCGTGGTACCGCTTGGCCACCGATCGGCGGGCCGAGAGCAGCTCCGGGAGCCGGTCGAGCTGGACGTTCATGATCGCGGCCTGCACGTCGGAAAGCCGGAAGTTGTAGCCCAGTTCGTGGAACTCCGGAATCGGCAGCGCGCCGGAACCCTCGCGGGTGATGGCGGGCTCGATGCCGTAAGTGTGCAGCTTGCGCGCGTGCGCGATGAGGTCTTCGCGGTCCGAGACCAGCGCGCCGCCCTCGCCCGCGGTGATGCCTTTGCGGCCGTGGAAGGAGAACGCGGCCAGGTCGGCGAGGCTGCCGGCCGGACGGGTCTTGTAGGTCGCGCCCGCGGCACAGGCGGCGTCTTCGAAGAGCCACAGGCCGTGCTTGTCGGCGATCGCGCGGTACTCGTCGAAATCACCCGGCTGCCCGGCGACGTCGACGGCGAGGATGCCGACGGTGCGCGGGGTGATCAGGGCTTCGATCGACGCCGGGTCGGCGCTCCAGACGTCCGGGCGGATGTCCGCGAACACCGGCGTCGCGCCCGCCTGGAGCACGGCGTGGCCGGTGGCGGGGAACGTGTAGTCGCCGACGATGACCTCGTCGCCCGGCTTCACGCCGAGCACACGCAACCCGAGGAAGAGTGCCGAGCCACAGTTACTGGTGGTCAGTGCGTGCGCGGTGCCGACGGTCTTCGCGAAGCGTTCCTCGAAACGGCGGCACGCGGGACCGGCGCCGGCCAGCCAGCCGGACCGGAACACCTCCGCCACCGCGGCGAGCTCTTCGTCGCCGACGGTCGGCTGACCGAGGACCACAGGTTCCTGCGTAGACATATCTCTCCCATTGCGTGGGGACCCGGCGAAGTGTATAGACGCCGATCGGCGTAGTTCGGGCGGGCTGGATCCGCCCAGGTCAACGACGTCCTACTCTGCACACCATGCGATTCGGCGTTCTGGGGGCGACGGAGGTGCGCCGCGACGACGGCACCGCCGTCCCGGTCGGTGGCCCCCGGGTGCGGACGTTGTTCGCGTTGCTCGCGCTGGAGGCCGGGCGGGTCGTCCCGGCCGAGCGGCTCATCGACGGTCTCTACGGCGAACAGCCACCCGAAGGGGTGGCGAACGCACTGCAATCGCAGGTCTCCCGGCTGCGCGGCGCGCTGAAGGATCTCGCGCCGGTCGAATTCACTCCGGCGGGTTACCGGCTGGCCGTGGACCCCGCCGACGTCGACGTCCACCGCTTCGAACGGCTCGCCACGGAAGGACGTCGCGCTCTCGCGGCGGGAGACGCCACGAAGGCGGCCGAACTGCTTCGCGACGCTCTCGGTCTCTGGCGTGGCCCGGCCTTCGCAGACATCACCGACGCGCCGTTCCGGGAGCCGCAGGTCACGCGGCTCGACGAGCTGAAGACGTCGGCGATCGAGGACCGCGCCGAAGCGGATCTGAAGCTGGGACGACACGAAGACGTCCTCACCGGCCTTCGCGAACTCGTCACCGCCCAGCCGCTGCGTGAACGGCCACGCGCGCTGCTGATCCGCGCGCTGCACGCCGCCGGACGCCATGCCGACGCACTCACCGCGTTCGAGGACGCCCGCCGTGTCCTCGCCGACGAACTCGGCACGGATCCGGGGCCGGACCTCGCGGCCGCGCATCTGGCCGTGCTGCGTGGCGAGGCGCCTCCCGTCAAAGAAGCCACGACGACGCTCCCGGCACAGCTCACCAGCTTCATCGGACGCGAAGACGACCTCCGGCAGGTACTCGGCCGGCTGGACCGCTCCCGGCTGGTGACGCTGACGGGCCCTGGCGGAACCGGCAAAACCCGGCTGGCCGTCGAGGTCGCGGCCGTCGCGGACCTGCCCGTGGTGTTCGTCGGGCTCGCTCCCTACACCGAGGACGCCGACGTCGCCCATGCCGTGCTGACCGCGCTCGGCCTGCGGACCACCCCGCTCGGCGCGGCGACCACCCCGGTGGACAACGACCCCGTCGAGCGGCTGATCGACGCCTTGGCCGACCGGGCACTGCTGGTGGTGTTCGACAACTGCGAGCATCTGGTCGACGCGGCCGCGAAACTGATCGCGCGGCTGCTCGGCGCGGCCGCGGCACTGCGCGTGCTCGCCACCAGCCGCGAACCGCTCGGGATCACCGGCGAAGTCGTCTCCCCCGTGCCCCGGCTCGCCGTACCGCCGCCGGGGACGCCACCCGCGCGCTCGCTGGGGTTCGCCGCCGTCCGGTTGTTCGCCGATCGCGCGCGGGCCGGCGACCCGGGCTTCGCCGTCGACGACACCACCGCGGGCGATGTCCAGCGCGTCTGCGCCGCCCTCGACGGGCTGCCACTGGCCATCGAACTCGCCGCGGCTCGCGTCCGGGCCCTGCCGGTCGGCGAGATCGCCACCCGGTTGGATGACCGCTTCGCCCTGCTCTCCCGCGGGAGCCGCGTCGCCGAGACCCGGCATCGCACGCTGCGCGGCGTCGTCGAGTGGAGCTGGGATCTGCTCGGCGAGGACGAACGGCGGCTCGGCAGGCGGCTGACCGTTTTCGCGGGCGGCACCACCCTCGCCGACGCCGAGGCGGTCTGCGCGGTGCCGGACGTCGAGGAGCTGCTTCCGTCCCTTGTGGACAGATCACTCGTCGAGCGCGCCGGGAACCGGTACCGGATGCTCGAAACCATCCGAGCCTTTTTCGCGGAGAAGCTCACCGAATCCGGCGAGACCGAGCGGATGCGACGCGCACACGCCGAGCACTTCCTCGCCCTTGCCGAAAAGGCCGATCCGCTCCTCCGCACCGGTGATCAGCTGATCTGGCTGGAGCGCCTCGACGACGCCTACGACGACCTCTTGGCCGCGTTGCGGTGGTCGGCCGAGGCGGACACGCGGATCGCGCTGCGGCTTTCGGCCTCGATGGTGACGTACTGGTGGATGCGCGGGCGCCGGTTCGAAGGCTCGACGCTGTGCCTGGAAGTGGTCAAACGGCTCGGCACACGACCGCCGGAGGGGCTCGAAGAGGAGTACCAGCTGTGCGTGCTCAACGCCGCCGCCGGTCTCCGCGGTCACGAAGCCCTCGACCACCATTTAGCGGCGGTGGACGGCCTCGTGCACACCATGGCCAAGGCGCCCAGGAATCCGGCGCTGCTGCTGTTGATGGGGGTCGTGACCGGTCCGCCCGGTGACGACGACTCGCTGATCAAACGCGGCCAGGCCCTGCTGGCGCACAGCGACGCCTGGAGTCTCGCCCTCGCGCCGACGGGATACGGCCTCCGCGCGCTGATGCGGGGCGATCTCGAACCGGCGGAAGAGTTCCTGCGCCAAGGGGCCGCGGCGTTCCGACGGCTCGGGGAACGCTGGGGTCTCTCGATGGCGCTCGATCACCTGTCACAGATCCTGATCTGGACGGACAGGCAGGCGGAAGCACTCGAAACGATGAACGAAGCGCTCCGGCTGATGCGGGAACTCGGGGCCGCGGACGACAACGCGGATCTGCTGTGCCGCCGCGGCGGCAGCAAACTGCGGTACGGCGACGCGGCGGGGGCGCGGGCGGATTTCGAACTCGCCATCGAAATCGCGCGTCGCTCCGGGATGCCGGAAAGCCGGGCGGCCGGGTACATCGGGCTCGCGTTCCTCGCCCGGCACGAAGGCGACCTGGCGACGGCTCGCGCGCTGAGTGAACTCGCTCTTTCGGAGTGCCCTGGCGGCTCGTTCGCTGCCGAAGGGGTCCGCACCGCGGCGAGGATCTCGCTGGGCTGGGTCATGGCCGCCGAGGGCGACGCGGACGGTGCCGAGGAACTGCACCGGGCGGCGCTCGTCTCGGCGGACCGGTGGCACGACAGCACCGCCCTTGCCTGCGCCGTCGAAGGCCTCGCCGGGGTCGCGCTGCTCCGGGACGATCCCGAGCAGGCGGCGGTCCTGATCGGCGCCGCGGTGACCGTCAGGGGCACCCCGTTCGCCGTCGATCTGGACGCCGCCCTGCTCCGGACGACCGTTCGGGAGCGGCTCGGTGCCGACTTCGACCGGGCCTACCGCCGGGGACTCGGCCTGCGAAACGCCGCTCAACTGGCGGGATTTTGAACGCCGGTCAGCAGGACACCCGTCGGCGCGAACCGGGCGACGGCCTCGGTCAGGAACCGTGAGTCCAGCTCACTGTCCTGCACCGCGACGTACAGCGGCTCCGCGTTGACCGGGACGGCGCCGAGCCGGGTCATGCCGGGGCCGACCGGATCGATGGTGAGCCGGGTGACGTCACGCCACGGCACGACCGTCCGCTCGACCCGGACGCCCACCGCGTCCAGTTCGAAGAGCACCCACTGCTGGTCGTGCAGCGACCGCACGTAGGCGAGGACACCGCAGACACCGGCGATCAGGATGACGCGCAGCGGACCAGGGGCGTCGATCGAGCCGAGCAGGGCGGCGATCGCGAAGAAGACCACCAGGATCCCGGTGAGCTTCGCGGCGGCGACCAGCCCCGCGTTCGGCTTGTGCACCCGGAACCGCACGTTGCGGTTCAGCTGTTTGGTGAGCATCCCGCCGCCGACGGCGACGGCAAGCGCGAGCATCGTCACCACCAGCGCACCCGGGGAGAAGTCCACGAAGAGCTGGTAACCGGCGATCAGCGTGACGAAGCCGCCGACGACGGTCAAGGCCAGTGCGAGCTTGCCCTTGCGGATGTCGCGCTCCCGCTGTTCGAGCGCGGCCTGGTCCGGGGCGGCGAGAAAACCGCCGTCGATGTTCCTCATCGGGCATCACGCTGCGCTTCGGCGGCCGCGCGGCGCTCACGCTGACGACGGTCGAGGACGTACAGCAGCGTGCCGGCGCCGGCGCTCAGGGCGGCGAAGAACAGGTCCTGCAGACCGTCCTCGGGGTAACCGGTCGAGAACTCGATCATCGCGAGCGCGACGAAGAGGACGCTGAACACGGCCCCGGCGATCATGTACACCTTGTTGCCGAGCATGAAATCCCTCGCTTTCGTTCCTGTGTACCGAAAGCTTCGCGCGGGGCACATGACATTCCGATGACACGGACGAGCAGTCAGCGAATGGTGCGTGGCCGCAAGATCGGGGTGTCGCTGTTCGGGGTGCTTCGGTGATCACGGCGTACGCGCGGGACCGGGCCGACTGACGGAAGCCGGGCCGCGCCCCAGTGTCCTCAAGGGACACCTTCCCGAAGAAGGCTGTCCGACTTGGGTGGTTTGCACGGTTGCGGGTGGGGGGTGGGGGGGTGGGGGGGGGGGTGTTGGCCCCCAACCCCCCCAACCCCCCCCCCCCCCCCCCCCCCCCACCCCGGGGGGGGGCCCCCGCA